>UQQM01000019.1 GCA_900543205.1 uncultured Bacteroides sp.
ACCGGGAAAGCCTCAGGGATCTTGTGCTGGCGACACATGCGCACGCGAACAAGGCCTTTCATCTGGGCTTCGGGAAGCACGCCTCAAAGAGTACTCTTGCCGATGCCAATGCCAACCGGGATTACCGTATCTTTGAGGAGTTCGCCTACAGAGTGATGGCAGAGGCAAGGCCGTGCAGGGCGACCGAGATATTCAAGCTCGGAGGCAAGGTATATGCCTTCGACTCAAGCACGATCGACCTGTGCCTCAGCGTCTTTAGCTGGGCCCTGTTCAGAAAGAAGAAAGGAGGGATCAAGCTCCATACCCTGTATGACATTGAGACGCAGATCCCGACATTCTTCCATATAACACCGGCCAGAAACCATGACACAAGGGCGATGGATGCAATACCGTATGAGGAGAACTCGTTCTACATCTTCGACCGTGCATACAACGACTTCGGCAGGCTATTCACCATTGACGGCGTGGGTGCATACTTCGTGGTCAGGGGCAAGAAGAACAACGACTTCAAGCCCATGAGATGGAAGCGCAGGCTGCCTGCAGGTGTCATGTCCGATGCCGTCGGATATATGGACGGCCAGCTGACGATGAGCAAATATCCCGAGAAGATCAGACGGATACTGTACCTGGATCCGGAGTCCGGCAGGACTTTCATCTTCTTCACAAACGCCCTGAATATAAACCCGTTGAAGGTGGCCGAACTGTACCACAACAGGTGGCAGATAGAGCTGTTCTTCAAATGGCTGAAGCAGCACCTTAAGGTTAAAAAATTCTGGGGGCAGACCGAGAATGCCGTAAGAATCCAAATCTACACTGCTGTAACCGCCTACTGCATGATGGCGATTGTCCAGAAGAAGATGGATGTCCAACGGTCAATCTACGAGATGCTCCAGCTTGTAAGTGTCTCACTTACAGATACTGTCGAACTCAAGACCCTGTTCTGTAAACCTAACTGCAATATTGTCAATGAACCGGATGGTTCTACCGAACCTACTTTGTTTTAATTGTTAAACTTTATAATAACCAGTCCGGATTTTTCCCGGACACGAATGATGTGTCATATAAAGTGTGGATCGCAGAATAAATTCGACCATCGTCCATCTCGTCATAGTTTAGGTAATTGATATATAGGACTCATAGATTGCATGAAACGAGCTGGGATATAAGATCTATATAGTTTGTGTATGTCCGAAATACTAAAAAATCAATATATTTGTAAAATATGAAGAAAAGACCGCATAGAATTGGCGTGGAGGTCGTAGATTTGTTCTGCGGCATCGGTGGCCTGAGTCTTGGGTTGAAGTCACAAGGATTCAAGATCAAAGGTGGGTTTGATTTGGATCCTACCTGTAGATTTGCATACGAATATAATATCGGAGCCCCGTTTTTTCATAAAAACATTAAAGATGTTTCAGGCGATGACGTTAAGGCTCTATATTCTCATGACTCAATTCGAGTATTAGCCGGTTGTGCTCCTTGCCAGCCTTTTTCTTCATATTCTCACAAAAAAATCAAAGATCCGAATAAGTATGATCTTTTGTATGAGTTTGCTAGGTTGGTTAAAGATGTCTCACCGGACTATGTGACAATGGAGAATGTTTCTCAGATAATTAATTTTAAGTTAAAGCCTGTTTTCCCGGATTTCTTGTATGTGCTAGAAAAAGAAAAATATCATGTGTTCTGGACGGTAGTGTTCTGTCCAGATTACGGAATCCCGCAGACTAGAAAACGTCTTGTTTTGCTGGCATCAAAGAATTCCAAGATATCATTGCTCCCGCCAACTCATACAAAAGAATCATACTTGACAGTTGGAGATGTAATTAGGGATTTGCCTGAGATCTGTTCAGGAAAGAGTTGCCCGAATGATCCTCTTCATCGTTCAATAGTGCTTTCTCCGTTAAATGTGGAAAGAATTAAGTCAACTCCATATGGCGGTAGTTGGCGAGACTGGCCTGATGATTTGCGACTATCCTGTCATAAAACAGAAAGTGGGAGAAGTTTCGGGAGTGTCTATGGCCGGATGCGTTGGGAAGCTCCGGCTCCGACAATGACTACAGAATGTACTGGTTATGGGAATGGTCGTTTCGGACATCCGGTGCAAGATAGAGCTATTACTCCAAGAGAGGCTGCTCGTTTTCAGACATTCCCTGATTCATTTAAATTCTTCGAAGACGAGGCCCGGGTTTCTATAACGAAAGCGGCTCGTTACATAGGTAATGCGGTGCCTCCAAAATTGGGGGAAATTATAGGATTGAGTATAAAACAAAATATTAAAGACACTTATAATGTCTGAGTACCAATCATTAAAGTGGCGGTTCGATGTGAGCACATTCAGACTGATTGGTCGGGAGCTTATTACCGATCGTATTACGGCCTTGTTTGAACTTGTGAAGAATTGCTATGATGCGAATGCTCAAAATGTTATTGTCAAATTTGATAATGTGGGAGCCGGTGAAAGCGGTTCATTGATAACAATCTCCGATGATGGTTACGGGATGTCTTTTGCGGATATACGTGATAAATGGATGGTGATAGGAACATCCAGTAAGAAGAAGAATCCGATTTCTCCAGCGCCATTTTGCCGGAGGTGTGTTGGAGAGAAAGGCATAGGCCGTTTTGCGGTCGATAAAATTGGAGACAAAGTCAGAATAGTAACCAAAAAAGTTGGCGAAAGTCAATGGCTAAATGTTGAAATAAACTGGGCTGATTATTATAGAGGGGGAGACAATGAGGACGGGCTTGTCTTGTTTACAGATATTGAGAATAAGTACTTTTATACCGAAGCTGACGATTTCTCGGAAACAGGAACAAAACTGATTATTTCAAATGTCCGCGATGAATGGACGAAGGCAGATATCCGACGTTTCATGTCGGAGGTTGCAAAGATTGTATCTCCATACGCATCATTGAAGTATCCCTTCGATGTTTATGTGAAAGCAGATCAGTATGGTATTGACCAAAAAGCGACTCGTGATTTTACTGATGTTAACGTTGCCTCGTTGAGTTTTAACCTTGATTTTGATGACCAAAGTCAGGGGTCAGCAGTTTTTAACGAGGAATCAGGGGAGATTTCAATTATATCTATCCCCAAAAAGTCGTTTGGCGGCATCAAGATGCGTCTTTTCTATTTTGATGAAAATGCTAGGAAAAAATATCGCCGAGATTTTCCTAACAATCAGATAGATGGGATTAAAATATATAGAGATGGGATTATAACTACTCCGTTCGCTGAGAACGAAGAGGACTCTGATAAGAAACGAGATATCCTTGGAATTGATAAGCGCTTGTGGCAGGATATCTTCAGTCGCGTTAGTACTCGTGAAGTTATAGGCATTGTGGATATCACGCGTGATGGTAATCCGGCGATAATTGATGCAACAAATCGTCAAGATTTTGTGGATAACCAGGCATACCGAGATTTGAAGGATTTTATTATCCTCCAGCTTGACGCAATACAGAAATTTAAGGTTTTTTCGCGAGAAAAGAAAAAGAAAGAGAATGACAGCGCATTGGAAAATGCTGGTGACAGCATCCAGTCATTCATTTCTACGATCGAAACTATCTCGCAACAGAATCCTGAATTGAAAAAGCATCTTTCTCCTGCTATCGAACAAGCTAGAAAGACCGGCGTTGCTGTCAAGCGGGCTATGACTGCACAACAACACTCTCAGGAAGAATTTACTAGGAAAGAGAACATCTATCTTAGCATTATGTCCATGCAAGAATATGCTATTCATATTACTCATGCAGTGCGAACTACACTTAATAAAATCCGAGATAAGGTAGAGTATTTCAATTTATTCTTTCCTGACCAATCTGAGGAGCACATATTCCGGAAGTATGCTCATGAGATGTATGAAGAATTCAAATCTCTTAATAAAGTGATTGATTACATGCTGAGCTATTCTCAGGCAAATGTACTTTTGGAAGAGGTTAATTTTTCGCGTGCTATAAAGGAAATATTTGGGAGCTATACTTCTGTATTTGCAGAACATGGGATAGAGCCTGAAATATTTGTGCCAGACAATATAATTCTTGAGAATACGAACAAAGTCTTTTTTAGAGATATCTTTAACAATTTGATTGATAATTCTATAAAAGCGGTAAAGCATGCAGTTAAAAAGATTATTAAGTGTGTTGTCAGAGTCGATCAAGATAAAATCCAGATAGATTTTTCTGATACCGGAAATGGTATCCCAAAAGAGAAACGTATTTGGGTTTTTGGTATATACAATACAACTACAGAGTGGGAAGGTGGCGCAGGAATAGGGTTATATATTGTAAAAACAAGAGTTGAATCCTTGAAAGGGAAAGTTTTTATTATAGATAGTGAGTTTGGAGATGTTGGCACTACAATAAGAGTCGATTTACCATTTAAAAGATAAGAACGTATGCATTTTAAACTTGTATTTATAGATGACAATATGCATGATGGTATTTTGGATGCATTTGTTCGGGCTATTGGAAAGAAGATCAACGATGCCGAAATTTCCGTTTTTACAGATCCCGATAAGGGGTTAAAGTTTATCATGGACAACTTGAATAGTCAACTTATCGCTTTCGTGGATTGTAAGTTTGACGGTTATTCGCGTCAAGGAATTGATATTTTGAAAGCTATACGAAAAAAGACATCCCTCCTGTACATAGTGATGATGTCTGCCAACAATCTGCGGCAGATAGATGGTCTTGATATCGTTACTATGATCAATGAGGATTTTATATGGTTTTATGATAGGAATAACGGTAGTGTTGAGGATGCATGTAAGTTGATTAATAAGATAATGAAATATTGGAGCTCTCGTTTTGACTGCGTTCTTGAACGTTGGTTGATTCGTCATCCAGAAGATCAGAATAGGATTGCTTTCAAGCAAGTTTCAGGAAAAACGTATACTTGGGAGCAGATTCTGTATGAACTCAGACTTCAGACAGACATAGGCCGCTTATTTGAGCAAATGATCAACGAGTTTTACATTTATCAGCTAAATAAGAAAGGAAATGAATAACGTTTTGGTCGCTTTTAATTCGCGACCTGATGACGCGGCCTGCAGTTTTTTCCAAGGCTGTGCGGATGAAGCTAGACAGATATGTTTTGATTTAAGGATTCCTATCACGAGTAAGACGGGGGAGGGATTCACAGAGCAGAATATTATGGACGCAATGTCCTCACACTCTTTTTGCATCTTTGCTGCGCATGGATCTCCTGATTCTATTGTAAATGAGAATGGCGATGAAGTAATTTCTATTCGAACTACTAACTATGCATTAAAGGGAAAAGGTTTGTATGCTATATCATGTCGTTGTGGCTTGTGCTTGATGCCAGAGTTGCGCAGAATTGGTATTGAAATGTTTACTGGATATAAAGATGATTTTATGTTTTCTGGGGATGAGAGCGTTTTCGTCAATTGTGCATTATCAGGCTTCCGTAGTTTTCTCCAGGGTAATTCTTTAGATCAAGTAAAGAACGATATGTATGCTGCATTTGATGAAGCCATACAGAATGCTGAAAATAGCGAGGATGTTTTCATCAAGATGTACCTCCTACATGACAAGGAGGCTCTTGTTTTCCATGGAAGTCCGGATCTTACGTTTGCAACTTTAATATAATTTGAATGTTCGATAAGTGTTGACGAGTCCATTAAGTTGAGCATTGCTTTTAAATAATTTAGTTATGGTCATTGCGCCTGTGTCAATTGCGAACAGGCGGTAATCTCTTTTCAGTTCGTCGTCCGGGATTTCGCGGACGTAGCCCCTCTTAATTCTTCCCATCTTGTTTCCAGTTTAAGTCCTTTAGGTTTGCAAGGAACGGAATCGCTCCGAATCGGCCCATCAGATATCCTTTCTCCAACTGAAGGTCGGCCCTGGGCTTGAAGTCAGTCAGGGGGTAGATTTCTGTTGAGCCGTTGTTTTTCTCGACGAACCATATTTCGTCCTGCCGGAACAAGTCGTAGTCCAGCAGATTGCTTTCGTGGGTGGTGACGATGAACTGGCCGCCTTCGGCGGGGCTGCTGCCCATTATTTTTGCCATGATGGTCTTCAGCAGAGACGGGTGCAGACTTTCGTTCACTTCGTCTATGACCACGGTCGCACCTTTGAGGTATAAGTCGATGGCCGGGATGATGTCCAGCAGCCGGCGGGTGCCGTCTGACTCTTCGAAAATCTCGAAAGTCACATTTTCGCGTCGTGCGTTCTGATGATATGTGACTGGCTTCTTTATGATGTGCCCGCCATTTCCGTCAACGGAAGCGACAAGGGTGAGGCCGTTTTTCATGGGGACGGGAATGTCAGTCTTCCCGGCATCCAGTTTGGCGGCCAGTTGTCTTTTGTAGGCGGAGTTCTCTTCCCGGAAGAATTTGTCGAAAGGAATGGTTTCGACTCCGAGTTGGGCGACACCTGTGTCCAGAGTGGTTATGATGCTGTTGGCGAATCGGTTGAATTCTTCGGAGTCGCTCAACGGCTTTGCGATGGCGCTGTATGTCGAGTTGGGGAACAGGATGACAATACCATTCCTGAACCAGGAGAAGGCATTGGAAATCTTGGAGTCGTTGAGCATGGAATGGTTGCTCAACAACAGCTTGGTGTTGTCGAGAATGTTTTCGGACAGGAGGCTGGCCAGCATCTTCGTGCGGCTGTCGGGGAATTTCTTCTCTCCTATGGATACATTGATCTTATTTGTCTGGAAATTGAGCTTTCTTTCGAACAGAATTTTGTCGTCATTCTGAAAGCCCAACTCATACAGTCCCTCCTCGGAAATTATGTCGTTCAGGATTTCAAGATGATAAGCATAGAACTTCTTGTTCCATTCATATTCAATGTCAAATATTGTCGGCTTCCCGGAAATCGTTTCATCGAGTTTGTATTTGTACTGGGAAATTTCCGGGGGAATGCTTCCTGCCAGGATGGTGTCTCTCAAAAAATAGATTGCTTTGACGATATTCGATTTGCCTGCGCCGTTAGCTCCGTAGATGGCCGCGCCCTTTAATACCTTCAGGCGTTTTGTCTGATTGTAGTATACATGGTCGGTGTGGCTTTTCAGCGGAGCCGCAAGCATGTTGAATTCGCATTCCTTGCCGAGCGAGAGGAAGTTTGAAGCGACAAATCGAATAAGCATGGCGCTGGCGTTTCTGTTGGTTCAGTGCAATTATAGGAATTTATGCAAAATTATGCAAGATTTGACGAATTTTTCGTTGAATCTTGCGCGGAATGTGCTTCTTTTGGCATGCGGCGTCATTGAACTCAAATATTTCGGAAAATTGTCATATTGACGCATGCTTTGGTGAGAGTCCGAAAAACTTGTGAGCGGAGGATTCGGCCGAATCGGCTTTCCAGGTGGCTGGAGCGGTGATCTTCGGAACGGCTCCGCGCACAAGTCGCTTCCCGTAGGCGGACTTGTGCGTAAGGTTCAAGTGTAAATGGTTGTCGGCCAATGGTTTTCCGAAAGATGTCGCGTACAGGTTCTTCGCCGCACCTCCTGATGGTGTCGGATGGCATGCGTATTATGAGCTATGCCTCTGTCTGACCGGGATTTATTTCAGACTCTTCCATGGTGTCTTGCCCAAGGAAAAAACGGAAATTGATACTGCTGCGCTCCGGCAATGAAATTCAAACAAGTTTGATTTGCATTCCTCTCGGCTTCTCCGTATATTTGAAAATATGGAACAACAGGATAAAAAATCAGCCGACAGGAACAGGACGATAAGGTATGTTTCGAGCCTTGTCTTCGTGGCCGTTCTTGCCCTTCTGGCATACGTGTTCAAATGAATGAAGTCCGGAGCGTCCGGGCTTCATTCGTTTTCAGCAGCCTTTTCAGTCGAGGCTGCAGGAACTGCCAGATTGCAAATTTGGCAGAACGGAGGGAGTGGTGGTGGGTGGGGACATAACTGTTGCGCGCTCTTTTCGGACGGGCCACTTATTTTTCAGATGTTTGACTTCCTTTTCAAAACTCTCTAAAAAGTGGATCTCCACTGCGACTTGGCCTGAAGCTCAGCAGAATCAAGGTATAGGCTGACGATACGGCTCAGGGTGTCAAATTCATCGGGAGAGAGGTAATTCTTGGCAATCCCGGCATCCGTCCGTTTCAGTAATGCTCCGGTCCATGATGTCAGCCACATAAAATCCTTGTCCGCATCGGCCTTGCTGTAGATGACTTCTGCCGCCGCCGGCCCTCTTCAGTAGATCCGTCGTTCATGGCAAATCCTTTGACTAGGTACTCGCGCAGTACTTGTGTGGCCTGGATGCGGAACTGGACGCCACGATGGGAATTGACCCTGTAGCCGGCACTGATGATTACATCGAGGTTGTGGTATGCCACATTATAGTTTTATCGTCTGCGGCAGTTGTTGCAAAAAAAGCAACAGATGAATCGGTTTCTGCTCCCCGGATTCAAAGACATAGAAGATCTGCCTTGAAATGGTGGACTTGTTGCGCTGGAACAGTTCGGCCATCTTCTGGTTAGCAGTCATGGTCTTTATCATGATTCCAAGTGCCAGTAAATGTGCCTGAAATGCTTTCGCCCCTTCCGATCAATTGCCGAAGCCGTTTTTCAGGAACTCCCTCAGTCCGAGATGTATTATGCCTTCATGGTCGCTCCTTTTGACAAGAGGCGTCATTGAAATTACGTATTTCGGATAATTGTCATTTATGTTTTTCAATCGACCGAACTCGCGAGCCTCCGTTTTCTCGTCGGCGACAATATATGCGACCTGGACATACCTTCTGTCATTGGTCTTGACGCAGACAAAATCCACCTCCCCGGCACGCAACTGACCGACGGCCACTTTATATCCAAGATTGACAAGGTGCAGATACACGGCATTTTCTATTACTTTCTCAATGTCGGAATTCCGTTCTCCTCCGGCGATGATGTTCCTTAGACCGATATCTCCGAAATACAATTTGTCATTTGACTCCAGTATCTTCTTCCCATGCAGGTCAAACCTGTGGACCGGGTATATCAGATAAGCCTCTGCGAAATAGTTCAGATACGAGGACACGGTTTTTGTCGATACGTCATGCCCTTGATTTTTAAGATAGCTGCAAATGTTTCCTATAGAGCTCAATTTGCCTACGGAATCGGCGAAGTAGCGGATAAGATTATTGAGAAATACGATATTCCTTATGCTATGTCTTTCGATGATATCTTTCAACATGATCGTATTGAACACGCCGGTAAGATACTCTGATATCATATCCTCGTCGTCAATGCCGGTTTGAATAAGTCCCGGCAGGCCTCCGTAGTTAAGATATGACCAAAGCGAGTTATCAGTGTCTTCAAGCTTATGGAACAGGAGGAATTCGTTATAAGTCAGAGACTGTACGGGGATTTCCTGATATCTTCCGCCTATCAGGGTGCTCAAGTCCCCTGAGAGCATCCTGGAATTGCTGCCTGTCACGATTATGTCGGCATTCTCTTCCATCCTGTAACTTCTGACGGTTTTCTCCCATTCCTGTATCTCCTGAATTTCATCTATAAGGATGTAGTTATGCTTGTCTTTAAGAAAGCGGCTTCCGATATATTCGTTCAGATCAGAATATGTCCTGATATGGTCGAACTGACTTTTTTCCTTATTGACATATATGATGTTCGAAGAGTCATCTTTTGCATGCCGATTCGTGAAATCTTTCAGTATGCAGCTTTTTCCGACTCTTCTTTGGCCAGTTAGAACAAGAATCTGCTGTCTTCCGAGCCAATGGTCAATCTTATCGGCGTAGTATTCCCTTGTGATGATATTCATACTTATAAGTTCTTATTCGCGCACTAATGTACAATTTTATTTCCTATAAGAAAAGAATTTCATCGGCTTTTTCAGCAGCCATTTCCGTCGAGGCTGCAGGAACTGCCGGATTGATAATCTGACGGGGCGGGGCCAGAACTGCCAGATTTCAAATCTGGCAGAACAGGTGATTGCAAATCTGCCGGAACGGAACCGCGACCGAAGCTGTCGGGAGCGGCGTCGCGGGACTTCAGCCCCGCTTCCTCCGGGACCAGCGTGACCCGGCCGTCCTCCAGCACGAAGCAGGGGATGCCGGCGCGGCCGTGGCGCCGGGCGTCGTCGAAGACGGGGCTGCTGTCGCGCAGGCGCAGGAACTCCTTGAGGAGGCGCACGTGCGAGCCTATGTCGATGACTTCATAGCCCTCGCGCCCCTCGGCCTGCCGCTCGACGAAGCTGCAGTCGGGGCAGCTGGGCATACCGTAGATCTTGATCATGGCGAACCTATTTGAGCAGCGTGGACGCCAGCCAGTCTGCAGCCATCTCGGCGGCGCCGGTCATGTCTGCGGTGAAGCCGTGGTCATCGCCGGGCAGCAGCTGGACCGTGCAGCGGGGCATCTCCCGGCCGAACCTTTCGCCGTAGGTGTAGGGAACGACCTTGTCGGCCATGCCATGGAGCACGAGCACGGGGCCGTCGTATTTCGCGGCGGTCTCGTAGATTGGCAGGCTGAGGGCGGTCTGGATATAGTCGCGGCCGAGCCTGTTGCCGAAGATGTCGACATATTCCGGGGCATGCCAGGGGTCGTAGGTCGCACCCATTGTGCTTCCGCGCAGGGCGTCGTCGCGCAGAACTGCCGCAGGGGCCATCAGCACCGCGCTCTTCAGCACCGCACTGCCGAGCTGTCCGGCAGTCATCGCGGCCACGACTCCGCCCTGGGAATGCCCGAGTATGGAGATGCCGTCGGTCTGCGGCATCCTGCGCACATAGTCGATCACTGCGAGCGCGTCGTCTATCTCGTTGAGCACCGTCATGTCCACGAATTCGCCCTCGCTCCGGCCGTGGCCGTTGAAGTCGCAGCGTATCGCTCCTATTCCGAGCTCGACGAGGTTGTCGGCGATAGCGGAGAGCAGGGGTTCGTTCTTGTTGCCCATGAAGCCGTGGCAGATGACCACGACGGGGCATTTTTCGCCTTCCTGCAGTTCGGGGAGCTGGAGGCGGGTGGACAGGCGGCCCATGGAGCCGTCGATGAAGAAGGTGGAGTCGGTCTGGGCTGAAGCGGCGAAGGTGCAGCAGAGCGCAAGCGCGGCCGCCGTGAGGAATGTTCTTGCTTTCATGTCATAAATATAGCGCTTTTGCATCGAAATCGCTATATTGCAGACAGACAAAGACCCGAAAGCCATGTCCAAAGAATGTGAAATCCGATTTGTGAGCCGTTTCAGCGACCTCGGTTCCACAAGCTCATCAGTAGAAAAGGAAATCAAAGTCGACGCCGCCGACATAGTGCAGGGTAGGCCGTTGCCGGGCTGGCCGGTGAACGGGGAGAAACCCATGGTCGACTGGTACGACGGCGAGACCGTCGAGCTCTCGTTTCTCGGCCGCAGCTTTTCCATGCGCGCGGGCGACAGGTACCTGACCCTGTTGAGCGCAGAGGTCGAGAACCCCATGGTCCGCCAGACAAGGGATGTCGAGTTCCGTCTGGCCGCCCTTGCATACGTAAGGAACGATGACTTCGAGGGCATGTTCCGCCGGGGCTCGTTCGACGCCATCATATATAACTTCCTGAGCCGTGACATCAGCGGCTCCGATGAAGACCTGGCAGCGCTCAACATCTTCCTGCGCGTGTTCTGGCTGGGCTGTAACATCCATCTGCTGGGACGCGAGAGCCTGGAACTGGTCAGGAGCGCAGCCGAAAGCGGGAGCTGGTACGGACTGTTCGCATACGGACGCTGCCTCTGCGTCCTCCGGCCCGGCCCGGACTGGGGAGAGACTTCGGTGGAGTGCTTCAGAAAGGCGGCGGATGCGGGGTTGAGCGACGCGTACGTCGGCCTGTCGGACGCCTGGTACTACGGAGACCTCGGCCATGTGGACTACGGCAAGTCGCGGGACTATATGCAGAAGGCGCTGGACGGCGGCTCCGTATTTGCCGCGAGGAGAACGATAAGGACGCTGATATACGGCGACCGCATCATGGGCAAGAATCCCAAGGCGGCCCTGGAGATGCTGCGCGAAGCCATAAAGGCATATCCCGGGGATCCGATGTGGCAGTATCTGCGCGGCTGCGCGACAGTGGAGCTGGAGGGACCCGCCAAGGGCAGGGAGGACTTCGAATATGCTGCGGAGAACGGAGTGATAGATGCCTGGGTCGACCTGGCGATGGCAGTCGGCTGCGACGACGAGTATGAAATAACCGACCGCCGCGCGTACGACAGGATAATCGAGAAGGGCGCCGGCAGGCGTTCTGCGGCCTGCCTGTTCGTGAAGGTCTTCACGAACGAGCCCGACCCTTCGCATCCGTATTTCCGCGAAAGGCGGCGGGATTATCTCGAGGGTCTGGAGAAATCGGCCGGGATGGGCTGCAACATGGCGGCCGTGGCGCTCGGGGACCTGTATCTCGAAGGGCGGCTGGAGATTGCGGCTGATTGCGGCAAGGCCTGGTCCTGGTATTCCCGGGCAGCGCTCCTGGGCGATCCGGAGGGTTACGAGAAACTCTACGGCATGCTGCGCGACGGGCTGGTGAAAGAGAATCAGGATTTCATGGACGGATGCGCCATACGCGGGGTCTTCTGCGGTTCGGACTCGCTGCTGAAGGACGCCGTGGACATCTACCGTGCCGGAAGGCTGACCATGTTCGCCCGTGAGATGGAGCAGTATTTCATCCCCATGCTGGAGGCGCAGGAGAAGGCAGCCGCAGAAGCGGAAGAGGAGGACGAGGACGACTATCCGGATGACGACGGCCGCTTCGATGCCTACGTATAGATGGGAACGGAGCCCGGACGGCTACTTTCGGCGCGTCCCGTTTTCATTGTCCGCAAGTGGTTTTTTTGATTTTAAATCCATATATTTAGACTTGATCAAAACTATCCATACATGTCAAAAGAATGCTCGATTTTCATCGTGAACCGTTATGACGGTGATCCCGACAATTCCTCTATCCAGAAAGAGATTGAACTCGACGCCGATGCCATCGTGCAGGGGCATCCGCTGCCGGACTGGCCGCTGGAGGATGCAGCCCCGATGGTCGACTGGTACGACGGCGATACCATCGAAGTTTCGTATCTTGGTGAAAAGTTTTCCATGCGCTGCGACGACTTCTACGCCGTGACGCTGTCCAGCACTCCGGCCGGCAATCTCCGGACAAGGGACGTGATGCTCCATCTGTCCGCTCCCTCATACGTCAGGAATGACGATTTCAACGGGATGTTCCTTCGCGGCTCCTTCGATTCCGTGGTCTATAATTTCCTCGTCAGGAGAGACGACGGCACGGACATGGATCTGACAGCGAAAAGGATATTCTACAGGCTGTTCTATGCGAGAAGCAATATCCGCCTGCTGCGGGACGAGACGGTTGAGATGCTGAAGAAGGAGGCGGATGCCGGAAGCGTCCACGGGCTGTACGCATACGGCCGCTGCCTTGTGGCGCGCCGTCCCGATTATGACTGGGTGGAAACCGCCGGCAAGTGTTTCAGGAAGGCGGCGGAGGCCGGCTGTCCCGACGCCTATGCCGAATTGTCCGACCTGTACTACTACGGCGACTTCGGTTATGTCGATTACGGGAAGGCCAAGGATTATCTCCGGAAAGGAATCGATGAAGGCTCAATGTCGGCGGTCATGAAGACTGTCCGGAAGATGATATCCGGTTGCCGTATCATAGAGGAGGACCTTGAAGGGGCGCTCAGGATGGTAAATGCCGCCATTTTGCAGGAACCGGATATTCCGGAGTTCCGTCAGTTGCGCGGACTGGCCGGATATCATATGAAGCCGGGTGCGGAAGCCGTGGCGGATTTCAAGTATGCCGCGGAGAACGGAGTGCTGGAGTCATGGATGTATTATGCAGTGGCTGCCGGATGCGACGCGGACGGGCACATCGCGGACGTCAAGGTCTTCTCCGATATTCTTGAAACGGGTGTAAGCAGGCGCGCTGTGTCCTGCCTGAATGTCAGGAACCGCTATTTCAGGCCGGAAGACCCTTCTTCCCCTGATTTCGAGGAGGAGAGGGAGAATTACATGGACTGCCTGGAGAAGATCTACGGAATGGGCTGCACTGAAGGTGCGGTTACTCTCGGTGACCTGTACCGCGACGGCGATCTTGGACTGAAGCAGGATTATGACATGGCGTTTACCTGGTACTCGAGGGCGGCGATCTTCGGCGACGCGACGGGTTATGAGAGAATGTACGGAATGCTTTGCGACGGGAGGAAAGAAGAAGACAGGAACTTCATGGACCAGTGTGTGATCAACAGTGTGCACTGCGATTCCGACGTCCTGCTCGAAGAGGCGGTCAAGATCTACCGTGCCGGAAGGCTGACCATGTTCGCCCGTGAGATGGAGCAGTATTTCATCCCCATGCTGGAGGCGCAGGAGAAGGCAGCCGCAGAAGCGGAAGAGGAGGACGAGGACGACTATCCGGATGACGACGGCCGCTACGACGCCTGCGTATAGACGGAAAACGGAGCCGCGGAGGCTCCGTCACCGGGTTCATTCGGCGGGTATGCCGAGATATTTGTCGCGGTAGCTTTCGAGCTGCGCCACCGCTTCCGGATTGCGCGCGAGCGCGTCAAGATAGCCGCTCAGCGAGGCATAGCCCGAATAGTCGAGCAGTACGGTCATGCTGGACAGTCCGTCGGCGGTGCCCAGCAGGCTCTCCGCCGCCGCGTCGAGGGTGCCCGCGAAATCGGGGTTCCTGGCTATGCCGCTGAAGAATGCCGCCAGGGCTTCTCCTCTGGCCTCACCGACCATCCGCTCCTCGTCGGCGCCTCCGAGCGGAAGGAGCTCGGAGAAGTCATCGTAGCCCGCTATCTCGCAGGTGCTTCTGACCAGCTCGTCGGATATTTCCGGCTGTATCGCCATGGCGTCGAAGAGGACTGCGGTGCTCCTTACCTGCTCCGCCTTGGCGCTCCGGCAAACCGGTTCGGTTTCTGTCTTGGTGCTGCATGACGCCAGCATGAATGCGGCGGCCATGCCCAATAGGATGTTTCTGATTTTCATGTCGGCAAATTTAGTGAAATTAGCGGATTCTCCTGCATGCCGGGCGACAAATTGTATATTGGAAAAAATATGTATAAATTCGCAGACTGAACCTATAAAACAATATATGGAAGAAAACTCAAACGGCTGTACCGCAATGGTGCAGGAAGCGGACGGGGCGCCGGATGACTCGGTGACGCTGTCCGGAAAGTCTCATGTAACCCCAATGTCTGAACTTAAATCCCGGATTATATGAGCGAAATCTTCATAATTCTTTTCCTGATTCTGCTGAACGGAATATTCTCCATGTCGGAGATGGCGGTAGTCTCGGCGCGCAAGTCCAATCTCCAGGCGGAGGCCGACAAGGGCAGCAAGCGCGCGAAGACGGCGCTCAAGCTGGCTTCGGATCCGGACAGGTTCCTGTCAGCCGTGCAGATAGGCATCACGCTCATCGGAATCCTGACCGGTATATTCTCCGGCAACAAGATAGCGGCCGCATTCTCCGAACTGCTCGTGAAGACGGGCATTTCCGCGGGGCTGGCGTCCGCGATTTCACAGGGAATCATAGTCGTGCTGGTGACCTATCTCACCATAGTCTTCGGTGAGCTGGTGCCCAAGAGGATAGCGCTGAGCGCGTCAGAACGCGTCTCCAAGGCCGTCGCCGGCCCGATGAAGGTGATTTCCGCCATAGTCTCTCCTTTCGTGTGGCTGCTTGCCAAGAGCACGGGGCTCGTGATAAAGATACTCGGAATCAAGGGCCAGGAGTCGAAGGTCACCGAGGAGGAGATCAAGTCGATAATCCAGGAGGGTACCGACGAAGGGGAAGTTTCCCCTGTCGAACAGGACATAGTGGAGCGAGTGTTCGCCCTGGGCGACCTCAAGGTCAACACCATAATGACCCTCAGGAGCGACATAGTCTGGCTCGACAAGGAGATGGACGAGGGGGAGATTCGCGACACCATAGAGGAGAACCTCTTCGAGGCCTATCCCGTTACCGACGGCGACCTTGACCATGTGGTGGGAGTGCTCTCGCTCAAGGACTACGTGCTCAGCATAGGGAAGCCCGGTTTCAGCCTGGAGAAGCTTATACGCGAACCCGTCTATTTCCATGAGAACATGAGCGTCTACGCCGTTCTCGAGCAGATGAAGCAGAAGAAGATAAGCCGGGCGCTCGTATGCGACGAATACGGCTCATGCTCCGGCATCATCACGCTGAAGGACATAATGGAGGCTCTTGTGGGCATAGTCAACGACGACCATCAGAAGGAGCCCGACATCATAGCCCGCCATGACAACGACGGATGGCTCGTGGACGGACAGTGCTCGATGTACGATTTCAAGATGTTCTTCGACATCGACGATTCCGACGAGGACTCCGATTCAGAATACAACACTGTGGGCGGACTGATTCTCGACGAGCTCGAGCATGTGCCCGTGGCCGGGGAGAAGACGGTCTGGAAGGATTTCTCGTTCGAGGTCGTGGACATGGACGGAGCCCGTATCGACAAGGTGATAGTCAAGCGGAAGGACGAGCCTGATTCGGAAGAGTCGGGCGAGGGCGAATAACGACGCCGCCATCTCCCGCCGTCAGGCATGTAAATGGCGCAGACTGCCGGAAATTCAAAAAGGAAGGCCGGGATTTCAAAGTCTCGGCCTTCCTTTCGTCTGAACCGTCTGTTCTAGCAGACTCGGTTATCAATTAATCTCTCTATCTATTTGAGTTCGAATGTCACCTTTCCGCGCACGTCATCGGCTGCGGCTGCGACATAGACGTCGAACTTGCCGGGCTCTGCAACCCACTCATGCTTCTCGGGGTCGAAGAACGTGAGGTCGTCCCTGTCGACGGTGAAGCTGACAGTCGTGCTCTCTCCGGGTGCCAGGCTGACCTTCTCGAAGCCCTTGAGCTCCTTGACGGGGCGGGGCAGCGATGACTTGCGGTCGCCTACATACATCTGTACGATTTCCTTGCCCTCGCGGTCGCCGGTGTTGGTCACGGTGACGCTTACGGTCACGCTGCCGTCGGCGTTCATCTCCTTCTTGTCGATGGTCGGCTCGCCATATTCGAAGCTGGTGTAGCTGAGGCCGTGTCCGAAGGCGAACAGAGGCTTGGTCTTCTTCTGGGAGTCAGCCCATCTGTAGCCCACGTAGATGCCGTCCTTGTACTCGATGTCCACGGTGTCGGCTGACGCGATTCCGGTGTATTCTCCGTAGATGTGTGCGGGTACGTCCTCAAGCTTCTCGGGGAAGGTGAAGGGCAGCTTGCCTGAAGGGTTCACGTCTCCTGAGAGCACGTCGGCGATGGCGTGTCCGGCCTCGGAGCCTATATACCATGCCTGGAGGATTGAAGGAACTTCCTCAACCCAGGGCATAGCCACGGCGTTGCCGGAGATGTTGACCACCACGAGCTTCTCGTTTGCGGCAGCCAGGGCCCTGATGACCTCGTCCTGTCCGTAGGGAAGTCCGAGCTGGGTGCGGTCGGCGCCCTCGCAGTCCTGCTGATTGCTCTTGTTGAGTCCGCCTATGAATATCACGTAGTCGGCGTCCTTGGCCTGGGCTACGGCGTCAGCTATAAGCTGTTCGGCCGAACGGCTTTCGCTGAGGTCCTGTCCGGTGGTGACTCCGTTGTATTCGCCTCCGACATCTCCTACGTAGCCTCTTTCATAGACCACCTCGGCTATGTCACCGAAGCGTTCGCGTATGCCTTCGAGGGGTGAGATTTCGCGCTGTACCTTCAGGGATGAGCTTCCTCCTCCCACGGTCATCATCTTGATGGCATTCTCGCCTACGACGAGTATCTTGGCGCCCTTCTCCACCTTCATGGGGAGCACGTCAGCATCGTTCTTCAGCAGGACTATGCCCTCGCCTGCAATCTGCCTGGCAGCTGCATAATGGGCGTCCGAGCAGAGGCTGCCGAGAGGGCGGTTCCTGTCCATCACGGTGCGGAAGGCGAGCCTGAGGACGTTGCGCACCTTGGCGTCAAGCTCCTCTGTGCCGATCTCGCCGCTGCGTATCTTCTTGAGATAGGGCAGTGCGAGATAGTAGTTGTCATATGCGTTGCTCGCGCCTTCGCTGAGTCCGTCGGTCCAGGAGCCGAACTCCATGTCGAGACCGTTGTGGATGGCCTGGTCTGTGTCATGCGTGCCGCCCCAGTCGGAGATGACCACTCCGTCGAATCCCCATTCTCCGCGCAGGATGTCGTTGAGAAGGTATTCGTTGTGGCAGCAGTGCTGGTCCTTGTAGAGGTTGTAGGAGCCCATGATGGCCCATGCGCCGCCTTCCTGGGCTGCCGCCTTGAATGCGGGCAGGTAGATTTCGTAGAGCGTGCGGTCGTCGACTATCACGTTGGTGTTGTAGCGGTTGACCTCATGGTTGTTGAGGGCGAAGTGCTTCACGCAGGCTGCCACTCCGTTGGACTGCACTCCCTGGATGTAGGGGACTACCATGGTCGCGGCTAGATAGGGGTCCTCTCCCATGTACTCGAAGTTGCGTCCGTTGAGCGGGGTGCGGTAGATGTTCACTCCGGGGCCGAGCAGCACGGCCTTGTTGCGGTAGCGCGCCTCCTCTCCTATGCTCTTGCCGTAGAGCAGGGACATGTCCTCGTTCCATGTGGCGGCGAGGCAGGTGAGTGCGGGATAGGCAACGCAGGAGTCATTGGTCCAGCCCGCCTGGTCCCATTCGTCCCAGAGAACTTCGGCGCGTATGCCGTGGGGGCCGTCCGTCGTCCAGATGTCGGGGATGCCGAGACGGGGCACACCCCTTGAGCTGAACTTGGACTGGGCGTGAATCACGGCGACCTTCTCCTCGAGGGTCATCCGGCTCAGTGCGTCCTCGACGCGCTCCTCGATGGGCTTGCTCTCATCGAGGTAGACCGGAACCTGGGCCGCAAGCGGTGCTGCGGCGATGGCCAGTCCGGCAAAGATGTGGATTAATTTCATTTTTTTTGCGGTTATTGGTTTTTTGCTTTATTTCATCGGAATGGTCTCGGCCGCCGCTATCATGCCGAGGTTGATCAGCGAGCGGACGCTGGCGTTCTCAGGCACGAGATGGACGTTCGACTGATCCAGCCCCATCAGGATGGGGCCGTTGACTTCGGCTCCTCCGAGCATCTCCACCAGCTTGTAGGAGATGTTCGCGGCGGCGAGGTTGGGGAAGATGAAGGTGTTTACTTCGCGGTCGCCGAGCTTGTTGAAGGGGTAGAGCCGCGCCCTTGTCTCGCGGTCCAGGGCTATGTTGGCCTTCATTTCTCCGTCCACCAGGATGTCGGGATATTTCTCGTGCAGGATCTCCACGGCCTTGGCAACCTTTATCGAGCGTGTTCCGTTGTCGGTTCCGAAATTGGACGACGAGAGCATCGCTATCACCGGTTCTATTCCGAAGCGGCGCACGGTCTTGGCGCTCATGAGGGCGATTTGCACGAGGTCGTCGGCGTTGGGTGACGGGTTAACGGCCGTGTCGGCGAAGAACATGGGGCCGTGCTTGGTCGTGACTATCCTCATCGTGGCGAGCTGGCGTTCGGCGGGAAGTCCGAAGACCTGGCGCACAGTGTCCAGGGCCTCGATGTAGTTGTGCCCGTAGCCGAGCAGGGAAGTGTCGGCATCGCCGGAGGCTATCATCATCATGGTGAACCAGTTGCGCTGGAGCATGCACTTGTCGGCCTCGTCGCGGTTGATTCCACGGCGGCTCATCTTGGAGTAGAGGAGCTCGGCGTAGCGTCTGCGGCGCTCCTTCTCGGCGTCGCTGCGGAAGTCGAGTATGTAGCAGTCGTCGAGGCTCAGGTTGTGCTCGTGCAGGATGGCGTGCACTTTCTCGCGGCTGCCCACGAGTATGGGGGTCGCGGCCCCGTCGGTGAGCAGGTGGATGGCTGCCTTGATGGAGTTGAGGCTCTCGCCTTCGCTGAACACGAGGCGGCGCGGCGTGGCGGTGCGGGCCATCGAGCGAATGGAGCGCATCAGCTTGTCGTCCCTTCCCATCCTGTTCTCGAGTTGGTGGCTGTAGGCGTCCCAGTCGGTGATTGTCCTGCGGGCCACTCCGGAGTCGATGGCGGCCTTGGCCACGGCCATCGAGATACGGGTGATCAGGCGCGGGTCGAGGGCCTTGGGAATCAGGTATTCGCGGCCGAAGGAGATGTTGTTGTCATTGTATGCTGCGGCGACGATGTCGGGCACCGGCTCCTTGGTCAGCGCGGCGAGCGCTTTTACGGCGGCTATCTTCATCGCGTCGTTGATCTTGGTCGCGCGAACGTCGAGCGCTCCTCTGAAGATGTAGGGGAAACCGAGCAGGTTGTTCACCTGGTTGGGGTAGTCGGAGCGTCCGGTGGCGAAGATGATGTCGGGACGGGCCCCAATCGCGACTTCGTAGCGTATCTCGGGGTTGGGGTTCGCAAGGGCGAAGACCACGGGATCCTGGGCCATGCTGCGCACCATGTCGGCGGTGAGCACGTCGGCCACCGAAAGCCCAAGGAAGACGTCGGCTCCCTTTATGGCCTCCTCCAGGGTGTCCACCTCGCGACCGGTCGCGAATTCGGCCTTCGCGGGGTTGAGGTCGTGACGGCGGGTGGAGATGACTCCCTTGCTGTCGCACATCACCACGTTCTCTTTCCTGACTCCGAGGGCCATGTAGAGCTTCGCGCAGGAGATTGCGGCCGCTCCGGCCCCGTTCACTACCACCTGGACGTCTTCGATTTTCTTGCCGTTGATTTCGAGGGCGTTGAGCAGGGCGGCGGCCGAGATGATGGCCGTGCCGTGCTGGTCGTCGTGCATCACCGGGATGTCAAGCTCGTTGCGCAGGCGCTCCTCGATTTCGAAGCACTCGGGCGCCTTGATGTCCTCGAGATTGATGCCTCCGAAGGTTACGGAGATGTTCTTGACGGTGCGTATGAATTCCTCGGTGTCCTTGGTGTCGACTTCGATGTCGAACACGTCGATGTCGGCGAAGGTCTTGAACAGGAAGCCCTTGCCTTCCATGACCGGCTTGCCGGCCTGGGCGCCGATGTTGCCGAGGCCGAGCACTGCGGTGCCGTTGGAGATCACCGCCACGAGGTTGCCCTTGTCGGTGTACTTGTAGGCCTCTTCGGGATCCTTCTGAATCTCCAGGCAGGGTTCCGCCACTCCGGGCGAATAGGCCAGGGATAGATCCTTCTGGGTGCTGTAGGGCTTCGAGGGTATTACTTCAATCTTGCCGGGGCGGCCTTCTGCATGATATGCCAGAGCCTCTTCCCGAAAACTTTTCTTATCTACTTCCATAAGTTGCGGTAATTTTGTTTCAGCCTGCTAAATTACTAATAAGTTTCAAGAGGCTAAAGCGCCGGAAGCAGATATTTCCATATCAGGTTGATTTCCGCCTGCATGTCCTGGATGGCGGCGGTTACCGCAATCACGGCGTCCTGGTCGGGCAGCACGAGTATGTACTGTCCGTTGGCCCCGTCGGCACGGAAGGCGTTGTGGCGGCAGCGCCATATCTGATAGCCGTAGCCCTGGAGCCAGTCGCTGTTGCGCTTGGTCATGCCGAGCTTCTTCGCCACTTCAGGCTTCACGCCCGCTGGCAGCGAGGGCACCTGTGCCGCCGAAGCCTGCTCCGCCCAGCCTTCGGGCAGAATCTGCTTTCCGTTCCATTTGCCGTTCTGGAGCAGCAGGAGACCCATTTTCGCGAGGTCCTCGGTCTTGAGGTACAGACCCCATCCGCCGCAGTTCACGCCCTGGGGGCTCTCCTCCCAGCGCACGTTCACTATTCCCAGAGGGCGGAACAGGCGGGGCTGGAGGTAGTCGACGACCTTCTCGCCGGTGACTTTCTGCACAATGGCTGAGAGCACGTAGGTGCCGATGCTGTTGTAGGTGAAGAAGGTTCCGGGGTCATGGTCAACGGGCCAGGCGAG
The DNA here is from genome assembly GCA_900543205.1 of uncultured Bacteroides sp. Taxonomy (GTDB): domain Bacteria; phylum Bacteroidota; class Bacteroidia; order Bacteroidales; family UBA932; genus Cryptobacteroides; species Cryptobacteroides excrementigallinarum. The sequence continues at coordinate 21,764 of UQQM01000019.1, forward strand.
GAAGGCTTTCACCCAGTCGTCGTCGGAGCCTCGTGAGATGGCCCCGGTGGGGTCGGTGTCATGTCCGCAGTTCATCGTGAGGAGGTGACGCACGGTCATGGCCTTCAGCCTGTCGCTCACCTCGGCCGGCAGCTTGTCGGGAAAGAAGGAGATTATCTTGTCGTCGAGGCTCATTTTGCCTTCAGCGATGGCGAAGCCCACCGCAGTGGACGTGAAGGTCTTGCTGATGGAGTTCAGCACGTGGGGCACGTCAGGGTCGCCTCCGTTCTGCCAGCGCTCAGCCACCACTTCGCCGTGCTGGACTATCATCAGGCTGTGGAGGTCCTGGCCGGCTTTCTGCGCTGCGTCGAAATATCTGTCCACCGCCTTGCCGAGCTTCTCGGAAGCGGTTCCGCGCGGCAGGCTCTTGGTGAGCCGGTTGATGTCGATCAGGCGTATTCCGCGCTCCTCGATGACCTGTTTCACGCGGGGGCTGGTCAGCAGGTCGGTGACTCCCTGGCGGTCGGCGGCCACGTCTTCATAGCCGATATGGAAGACGGTCTGCATCTCGTCGTCATCGTAGGCGGGGTGGTCCAGGAAGAGATAGCGTTTCCCGGGCTCCAGCTTCTCGAGAGATGCGATGAAGCTGGCCTCCTTCTCCTCGAAGCTGTCGCTGGGGCCGGAATAGCCGATATACTGGTAGTCGTAGGCCTTCCCGGAGTCCATGCGGTCGATGCAGCTGAGATTGTATTCCTCTGCGAGGCGGAGCGTCAGCTCGTTGACTTCCCTGGTGAAGGCCGTGGAGAGCATGTGTCCCGTGATATGGCTGAGCTGCGGGATGTTCCTGAGTGCCGTCTCTATCTGGGCACGAAACTCCTGCTCGATTTCGTCGATGTCCCATTCGTGCTCGGTCAGCGCCTGTCCGGGGTAGTTGGGATTGGGGCTGATCATGGGATAGAAATAGCCGTTCTCGTCGGTCAGGCTGGGGCAGTGGGTCAGCGGACGCCACTTGACGTTCTCCCACTCGCTGGTCAGGGTCAGGTGCAGACCGACGTCCAGCCCGGGATTCTCCCTGAGCATCTTCACGGCTTCGGGGAACCATGCGGCCACGGGCATCACCTCCACGCTTTTGGCAATGCCGTCGCGCCAGGTCTCGATGCAGGCTTCGTTCACCGAATGGAACGCTCCCATGTCGTCTATGCGTATCACCAGTTCGGGGGAGGCCTCCTGGCCCCAGCCCTGTCCCGCCGCCAGCAGCAGGGCGGCCAATGCAGGTATCATGGCTTTCATTTCAGCTTATTTTATGTCCGACAGAATTTTCCTTATGTGGGTGTGGAGGATATGGAAGGCGGGGTCGCACATGGACACGTGGTCGTGTCCTCCCAGTTCGTACAGGTATGTCTCCTTGTGGCCGCAGAGCTTCATCATGCGCCACATGTAGGCGTTCTCCTCGTAGCGGCCGAGCATTTCGATCTCGCGGTCGCCGGTGATAAGCACGAGCGGCGGCGCGTCGGGGCGCACATGGTAGAGCGGCGCGAACTTGTCGACGAGCGGGTGGGTGTCGGCCATGCCTATCATGTCGCGGTAGGCGAAGTGGCTGATCATCTGGCCGCTGAAGGGTATGAGCCCCGCTATGTCGTCGGCGTCGACTCCGTATTTGGCGAGCCAGCTCTTGTCGAGGCCTATCATGCTGGTGAGGTAGCCGCCGGCGGAGTGCCCGCTGACGAATATCTTGTCGGTGCTGCCGCCGTATTTCTCTATTTCACGGAAGGTCCATGCAACGGCCGCCGCAGCATCGTCGATGCAGGCGGAGATTTCGACCTTGGGCATCAGGCGGTAGCCTACCCCGACGACCACCATGCCACGGTTCAGCAGCTTGGCCGGCAGTTCCTTGCTGCCTCCGGTGAGCCCGCCGCCGTGGAACCATACCACCACGGGGCAGTCGCTGAGGTTTTCGGGGTAATAGACGTCAAGCTTGCAGTGTTCGCGGGCGTAGGCGTCGTCGGAATCTGTGTAGGAGATGTCCCTGACGGTGTTGTATCCGGCCTGCTGCGGCTGTGCGGAGAGCAGGGCGGTCAGGAACAGGGAGACAAGTGTGAAAAAGGTCTTCATTTTATGTCATTATGCGTTTTTCCTGAAAGGCTGTATCCAGGTGAGCTTGTTCCATACGGTCTCGAACGGGCCGCGCTTGTGGTGCCTGAACCAGAGGTGGCAGAAGCAGACCTGCAGGATGACCACGAGCAGGCCTGTGCAGATGCTCATGGTGTGGCCGGAGACGGTATAGAGCCCGAAGCCCCAGTTGTAGAACAGCAGGCTGCCTATGATGGACTGGCCGAGGTAGTTGCTCAGCGACATCTTGCCGTAGGGCGCCAGCACCGTCAGGGCCTTGCGGGCGCGGGTGCGGTAGTAGAGCAGGCATACGCCGGACACGATTATCCACATCATCGCGAAGTTCCTCCACATGGTCTGCATGGCGGTCAGCGCATTGGCTATGCATTCGCTCCCGACATTCTTGGCCCAGCCGCCGGCCCAGGGGTTGACAAGGGCGAACATGACGACGGCTCCGATGAGGATTCGCTTCCATATCTTCAGGTTGTCCCCTTCGTCGTAGAACAGCCTGGTGCGTCCGAGCAGAATGCCTATGGTGAACAGGCAGACGGTCTGGGTCAGGCGTCCGTTGGCTATCGCCCATTGGAAATTGCTGATGAAGCCGTGGGTCACACCCGCTCCGGCGACATCCAGGAAGCCGCCTTCGGCGCATGCCTTGTACATGGCCATGTAGTGCTCACCGCTGCCGCTGAAGCCGAGGGGCGCGGCGTCGGGGTTGATCAGCCCGCGAATTATGCAGACGAGCTCGACCGGCTGTATGAACATCACTGCGGCTATCGCTATAAGCACCGCGTTGCTGGAGCGTATGAAGGGGATTACGAAGAGCGCGCAGACGGAGTAGACCGTCAGGATGTCGCCGTTGTAGAAGCAGAGGTCAAGCATGCCCCAGGCGAACAGCAGCAGCATCCTCCAGAGGAAGCGCGGGCGGAAGTCAACTCCTTTCTTCGCCTGGTTGTCGTTCTGGATGAAGAAGCTCAGGCCGAAGAGCAGGGCGAAGATGGCGTACATCTTCCCGCCGAAGATGAAGAAGGCGGAGTCCCATACGGCCTGGTCGAGCCTGGTCGGCTCGGGAAAGGCGTAGAAATTGAGATGCTCTATGAAATGCAGCAGGACTATGCCGGCTATTGCGATGCCCCTGAGGATGTCTGCGACATCGATTCGGGTGTTCGGGAGGCTGGATGCCGAATAAATGTATTTCATGGTCACGAATATACGCAATCTTCGCGATTTTGCATAGAGGAAGATTATGTGTATATTTGGCCTAACAGCCATATATACGGTTGCGCCTCGGCAATCACAAGTAAACTTGCATTGCACTCGGCTTCCGCGTATATTTATCCGTTGCCGCATCATGCACGGCCATGACGGCGGCTGCCTACGGAGATTTTTTGAAACAGGAGTGATATGGATGAGAATTTTGATGTCCGCAGGGCGCTGGAGGATGCGCGCCTGGCGGTGAAGGACCTTCCGCGCGACGGCAAGGACGACACCATCGAAGCCTGGTGGGAGGTATGCTGCGGCGACGTGCTCGTGGCTGAGGACAATCTGCGCGAACAGAGGCGCCTCTGGGAGAATTCCGCGCTTGCCGAAGAGTTCCTGGACATCGCGGCCTATCTGGAAGGCTACGACCATAAGCTCGAAGGCCTGAACGAGGCGGTCCGGCGCATGGTGGATGCGGTGTATGAGCATCCGGCGCTGAAGGTCAGGCTTCTGAGATTCCGCCAGAAGGTGCTCAACCGCATCGAATGCCTCTGTGGCCACGAGCTGGGCGCGTCGGAGGATGTCTTCTCGCAGATATGCATGTATGAGCGCAATATCGAACATGCCGACAAGGGGGAATACGGCCGCGTCGAGCAGGAGGGATACCTGAAGCACGATCCCGTGGAGTGGAGCACGGCCTATGAGAAGGTGATTGACGAGGTGGAAAGGATCGTGGACGGGGAGCTTGACGACCATCCGCGCGGAATGGGCTTCTGCTTCGCGTACTGGAGCGCCAAGAAGCACGTGCTGCGGACGAAGTTCGGACTCGAATGGCGCAGCCCGTCCGAAATGAACCCCGGGGTGATGTTCGACTGAGCACGCCCGTCGCATGTGATAATATAATTTGAAACCCAGATGAAAAGATTGTTCCTTGCGGCGCTTGCAGTCGCAGCCTTCGGCGTCCAGCTCGCCGCCCAGCCCCGATATCTTGTGAACGAACTCGCGCCGGCGGATGCGTCCGGCTATGCGGAGTTCGAATATGACGGCGCCTCATCGGAGCCCATGGCGATGAGCGGAGGCCTGGAATGGCACGGCGGATTCACGCTCTCCTACGACCATGGCACCCATACTCCCGGCCATGTCGCCTTCGAGCTCGGAGGGGAGTACGAGACGCTCATGTTCGTGTTCGGCAGCATGAACACCAACACTGGCGCCGGTGGCAGCGGAGCCGACACTGAACCCTGCATATTCACCGTGCATGTCGACGGGAAGAAGGTGCTCGACGAGGTCGTATATCCTTACGGACTCCCCGAGCGGGCGGTTCTCGACGTGAGGGGCGCCCACGAGGTGAAGTTCGGGCTCGTGGACAACCATACGCTGTTCGGGGTAGCCGAGGCCACGCTGTGGAAGGCCGGCGAGATGCCCGTGGAGACGGGCAATATCCCGGACGGAATGCCGCAGACTACGGAGCTCGTGAGCGGACTGCCGTCATATTACCAGAATTTCAGGATGACCTCCGTCTCGCCGCAGGGCAGGCGGACTTCGATGAGGATAAACGGGCGCGAGTACTACAGCGGCCTCGACGTGAACATGGACATGTCCATATCGGGCGCCAGCCCCGGATGGGCGTACTTCAACCTGCAGGGCCAGTATGCGACCTTGTCCTTCACCGTCGGCCCCATAGACAATATCGACGGCCACAGAGGTTCCGGCTGGCTGACGGTCGAGGCGGACGGGAAGATAATCCGGGAGATGGAAATCCACTACGACGACATAGCCCAGGACGTCACCCTCGACGTCACCGGCTGCAGGATGCTGAAGTTCTATACGGAGCAGTCGTCAGGCTCGAGCCGCATGGGCATAGCCGACATCAGGGTGTACCCGGCCGGGGTCGAACCCGTCGCGGAGTCCGCCCTTTCGTCTTCTTCCGGCCCGGATCCCGCCGGGCTCCCGGACGTCTGCAAACTCCTGTCCAACATTCCGCCCTACGCGGCCGGAGCATTGGTCGAGAAGCAGATCTACGACGGTTCTTCAGAGCACATCACCTTCTCGATGGGAGGGGTCAGGTTCAATGAAGGCATAGTCTTCTACGACAAGGCGTCGATAATGGACAACAACACCTCCTCCTACGCCATGTTCGACCTTGGAGGCGAGTTCGACTATGTGAGCTTCACCGCCGGCTATATAGGCAAGAGCGGGGCTATGAACAACGACGTGCTGCGCGTCTATGCCGACGACGAGCTGGTGCTCGAAGCCCCTCTTGTCGCCACGGCTCCGAACCGGGACTATGTGGTGCCCATCAGACGCTGCCGCAGGCTGCGTTTCGAGAACCAGGGCTCAGGTACGCTCGACGTGGCCGCTTACGGTGTGGCGGATGTGGTGCTCTACAGGGGAGAACCCGTGGAGAACGACCTCTTCGTGCACCCGAGGCCCGAGTGCCCGCCCGAAATCGACCTCATAGACCTCGGCGCCCCGTATATCCATTATGTTTCGCCTATGAAGGGCAAGGACATATTCTATGACGGCTCGACCATGCGCAACTATTTCGACCTGAACGGGCAGCGCATCACCAAGGGCTTCCTGCTGGAGACCAGCGTGCATTTCTCCCTTGACCACGGCGTGCTTTCCGGCACCGGAGGGGCGGCTGCGGGCGCGATAGGCAGCACGGCCGTAGGGGCCGCCTTCGTTTCGAGCGGAATCGCGGTCGGAGGTGCTGTCATAGGCAGTTCTCTGGCCGGCGTCGCCTCCTTCCTGATGCTGGCCGCCGGAGGCGAGGCGATGGAGAACTCGCTGGCGGCGTTCAACACCTACGGAGAGTACAACACCCTCACCTTCACTGTGGCGTGCCTGGACCCGCCGGGCAATGCCGACAGCTACAAGGAGACCCTGCTGATCGGGGCGGACGGCAAGGTGGCGGCCGAACTCGCGGTCTATGAGACCATGGAGCCGCAGACCATAACGGTGCCCATTGACGGCTGCGGGCAGCTGATGTTCTGGCTGGCGAACACTGACAACTGGTCCGGACAGTTCCTCTTCTACGACCTGAAGCTCAGCAAGGAGCGCCGTCCGCTGGACATACCCAAGCCCGCGCGCATCTCGCAGCCCGTGCTGAGCCGCAATGTCTGGACGGTCACCCCGCCCGCGATAGAATGGGAGCGTCCCCGCTCGTCGGGGCGAAGGGAGCTCGACAGCTTCCTGTCAGGAGTGTCCAACGTATATGAGTCCCTGCATTCAATCATCAAGAATGCGGCGCCCCTCTACGACATCAGGACCTATTATCTTGAAACCGACGCAGGGCAGGTGTGCAAGGCCGTGCAGCTCATGTCGCACCGCAACCAGACCACGTATGAGCCGATGTACATAACCAACGAGCTGAGCGGCTGCGAGAGGGAGCTCAAGTCCATCATCGAGCTGCGCCGGAGTATCACCGAACTCGGCTTCCAGCAGGTGGGCGCGGCCGTCGACCTTGTCGGACTGGCGGGCATAACGCACGGCGGAGCATATTCGCAGGCGGTCAAGGTCCTGAAGGAATGCAGCGAGGTGGCCGGCCAGCTCTATCAGCAGAAGATGGCCGAGACGGAATTCCTGAGGTCCCTGTTCGTGAACGCGCTGGACATAGACGGCAAGCGGAGCACGGAGAAGACCATATTCAACCCTCTCTCCCAGGGCGAGACCCCTCCCACCGACCTGCTGCAGCTGGTCAGGTATTTTGACGTGAAGTGACGTACTCCTCTCCCCGCAGGAAAACTTTTTCTATCAGCGGGGTCTGGTAGGCATAGGTGAAGAACTCGACTGAGGGCATGGGTCGGGTCAGGAAGAAGTTCGCGGCCTTGCCGGCGGTGATGGAGCCGAAGTCGCGGCTGAGCCCCATGGCGTATGCACCGTTGAGCGTAGCCGCGCACAGGGCCTCGCGAGGTGTCATCCTGAGGCGTATCGAGGCCAGCGAGCATACCATGCGCATGTTGCCGGAAGGGGAGGAGCCGGGATTGTAGTCGGAGGCCAGCGCCACTCCGAGGCCGGCGCGTATCATCTCCCGCGCCGGAGGATTGCCCATGCCGAGGAAGAACGCGGCGCCGGGCAGCAGGGTGGGCATGGTGTCCGAGCCGCGCAGGGTTTCGATCTCTTCCGCTCCGCTGCTTTCGAGGTGGTCGACCGAGAGGGCGCCGCAGCGCACTCCTGCCTGCACTCCGCCCGAAACGGCCAGCTCGTTGGCGTGAATCTTCGCGCGCAGGCCGTACTTCCGCCCTTCGCCTATGATGCGCTCGGTCTCGGCGACTGAGAAGAAGCCCTCGTCGCAGAATACGTCGATGAAGTCGGCCAGACCCTCCCGGGCCACGGCGGGCAGCATCTCCCGGCACACGAGGTCCACATATTCGCCCTGGCGTCCGCGATATGCCCGCGCGACAGCGTGCGCCCCGAGGAAGGTGGCCCTGACTTCCAGCGGTGCATTTTCACGTATGCGCCTTATCACGCGCAGCATCTTCAGTTCGTCTCCGGTCGACAGCCCGTAGCCGCTCTTGATTTCTACGCAGCCGGTGCCCATGGCGGCAATCTCCCGAACGCGCTCCATCGCCGTGGCGTAGAGTTCGTCTTCCGAAGCGGCATGCAGCCGGTCGGCGGAGTTGAGTATCCCTCCGCCACGGCGCGCGATTTCTTCGTAGGAGAGTCCGTTGATCTTGTCCAGGAACTCCTGCTCGCGGCTGCCGGCGTAGACGAGGTGGGTGTGCGAATCGCAGAACGAGGGGAAGAGCATGCCGCCGCGGGCGTCCACGCGTCTGCCGACGTTCTCGGGTACGTCTTCCGTCATGCTCCCGAATGCCGCGATGCGTCCGTCCTCGACGAGCAGCCAGGCGTTTTCGAGGGTCTCCATGCGCCCCATCTCTTCGCCGCAGAGCCTCAGCCGGCCCTGCCTTTCGATGCCGAAGATGCAGGCGATATTGTGTACCAGCGTCCTCATCGCTCACGCAGGAATTGCACTGAGGCCTCGATATGCGGATACATGACGGTGTCGTTGTCTATGAACGGAACCTTCTTGCGGAAGTCCGCGACCATGTTCTCCAGAGCCGGAGAGGTGCGGGCGGGACGGCGGAATTCCAGCGCCTGCGCGGCGTTGAAGAGTTCGATGGCCAGCACCCGTTCGGTGTTGAGCGCCACGCGGTAGAGCTTGGTGGCGGCGTTTGCTCCCATGCTTACGTGGTCCTCCTGCCCCTGCGACGAGGGTATGGAATCGACTGAAGCCGGCATGCAGAGGCCCTTGGACTGGCTTACGATCGACGCCGCTGTGTACTGCGGAATCATGAAGCCGCTGTTCAGGCCCGGGTTCGCCACGAGGAAGTGGGGGAGTCCGCGAGAGCCGGAGATGAGCTTGTAGATCCGTCGCTCGGAGATGTTGCCCAGCTCCGCCAACGCGATGGCGAGGAAGTCCATGGCCAGGGCGATGGGCTGCCCGTGGAAGTTTCCGGCGGAGATTATCATGTCCTCGTCGGGGAAGACCGTGGGGTTGTCGGTGGGAGAGTTTATTTCCGTCTCCAGAACGCTCTCCACATAGTCAATCGTGTCCTTTGTGGCTCCGTGCACCTGCGGGATGCAGCGGAAGGAATAGGGGTCCTGGACATGCTTCTTCGGCCGGCGTATCAGCTCGCTGCCTTCAAGCAGCTTCCGTATGGCACGCGCGGTGCTCAGCTGTCCCCGGTGGGCGCGGATAAGGTGCACCTCGTCGTAGAACGGCTCGATGCGTCCGTCGAAGGCGTCGAGGGAGAGCGCCCCGATGCGGTCTGCCCAATCGCTCAGGCGGCGTGCCGCAATCAGCGACCATACGCCGTAGGCGCTCATGAACTGCGTTCCGTTGAGCAGGGCGAGACCTTCCTTGGACTGCAGCTCCAGCGGTTTCCAGCCGAACTCTTCGAGGACCTCGGCGGAGGGACGGCGGCGTCCGGCATATTCGACTTCGCCGAGGCCGAGCAGGGGAAGGCTCAGGTGCGCCAGAGGAGCGAGGTCGCCCGACGCGCCGAGAGAGCCCTGCTGGTAGACGACGGGAAGTATGCCGTTGTTGTAGAAGTCGATGAGACGCTCGACGGTCTCCAGCCTCACTCCCGAATAGCCGTAGGAGAGCGAGCGTATCTTGAGCAGCAGCATCAGCCGCACAATCTCGGAAGGGACCTGTTCGCCTGTGCCGCAGGAATGCGACATGACCAGGTTTCGCTGGAGCTGCGAGAGCTCGTCGCCGCCGACCGATATGTCGCAGAGCGAGCCGAAACCGGTGGTGATGCCGTAGACCGGCTGCTCCGAATTCCTGATTTTGCTGTCGAGATATTCGCGGCAGCGGACTATCCTCCGGCGGAGCTCTTCGTTCAGGGCGACCGGACGCCTGCTGTCCAGAATTTCCTTCAGTCCGGCTATAGTCAGCCGTTCCGGGGTCAGATGGTGGTATTCCATGTTATGATTTTCCTGATTATTGTTCGTTTTCTTCAAGCGCCTTGCGCACCAGTCCGGCGTCGGCATAGTTCGGCAGGGTCACCCTGAGTCCGGGGGTGCGTTCCATTTCGCGGCGTATAGCTTCCACAGCCCCGTCGTTGCGTGCCCAGCTGCGGCGCGCGATGCCGTTGTTGACATCCCAGAAGAGCATCTCGCGTATATGCCTTGCCGAATCCCCGGAGCCGTCCAGCACCATGCCGAAGCCTCCGTTGATGACCTCGCCCCAGCCGACTCCGCCGCCGTTGTGGATCGACACCCAGGTCGCTCCGCGGAAGGAGTCGCCGATGACGTTCTGGATGGCCATGTCGGCCGTGTGGTTGGAGCCGTCGTAGATGTTCGAGGTCTCGCGGTAGGGAGAGTCGGTGCCGGAGACGTCGTGGTGGTCGCGTCCCAGCACCACGGGGGCGGAGATGCGCCCGTCGGCTATCGCGTCGTTGAAGGCGAGGGCGATTCTGGTGCGTCCTTCGCAGTCGGCGTAGAGGATGCGCGCCTGCGAGCCGACGACAAGCCTGTTGCGGGCGGCCTCGCGTATCCAGTGGAGGTTGTCCTCGAGCTGCCCGCGTATGGAGCCGGGCGCCGTCCGGCACATGTCTTCGAGGACTTCAGCGGCCAGTCTGTCGGTCGTCTCAAGGTCTTCGGGGCGTCCTGAGGTGCAGACCCAGCGGAAAGGGCCGAACCCGTAGTCGAAGAACATGGGCCCCATGATGTCCTGCACGTATGAAGGGTAGCGGAAGCTCCCGTCTTCGCGCATCACGTCCGCCCCGGCGCGTGAGGACTCCAGCAGGAAGGCGTTGCCGTAGTCGAAGAAGTACATGCCTGCGTCCGCCAGCCGGTTGATTGCGGCCACCTGCCTGCGCAGCGACTCCTGCACATGTTCGTGGAATCGCTGCGGCTCCTCGGCCATCATCCTGTTGGATTCTTCGTAACTGAGTCCGACGGGGTAGTATCCTCCGGCCCAGGGATTGTGCAGGGAGGTCTGGTCGGAGCCGAGGTCAACCTTGATTCCCTCGTCGGCGAGCCTCTCCCAGAGGTCGACTATGTTGCCGACGTAGGCGAGGGATACGACCTCCTCGCGGGCTACCGCTTCCCGTATGCGGGGTATCAGTTCGTCGAGCGAGTCGTGCAGCTCGTCGACCCAGCCCTGTTCGAAGCGCTTGCGTGCTGCCTTGGGGTTGATTTCCGCGATGACCGATACTACTCCTGAGATGTTTCCGGCCTTGGGCTGGGCGCCCGACATGCCTCCGAGTCCGGAGGAGACGAAGAGCATGCCTCGGGCCGAAGTGCGTCCGCCGGTGAATTGCTTGCGCGCGGCGTTCATCACCGTGATGGTCGTTCCGTGTACGATTCCCTGGGGGCCGATGTACATATAGGAGCCGGCGGTCATCTGTCCGTACTGCGAGACTCCGAGGGCGTTCATGCGCTCCCAGTCGTCCGGCTTGGAGTAGTTAGGTATCACCATGCCGTTCGTGACCACGACGCGCGGGGCATCGGGATGGGAGGGGAAGAGTCCGAGCGGGTGGCCGGAGTACATGACCAGGGTCTGGCTGTCGGTCATCTCCGAGAGGTATTTCATGGTCAGGCGGTATTGCGCCCAGTTCTGGAACACGGCGCCGTTGCCTCCGTAGGTGATCAGTTCGTGGGGATGCTGGGCCACGGCCTTGTCGAGGTTGTTCTGAATCATCAGCATGATGGCTGCGGCCTGGCGGCATTTTGCGGGATATTCGTCTATCGGACGCGCGTGCATGTCGTAGTCGGGACGCAGGCGGTACATGTAGATGCGGCCGTATCTGCGCAGCTCTTCGGCGAACTCCCTGGCGAGCAGGGCATGGTGCTTTGCGGGGAAGTAGCGCAGGGCGTTGCGCAGAGCGAGCTCCTTCTCGGCGGGGGTCAGTATGTCCTTGCGCCTGGGAGCGTGGTTTATGCTTGTGTCGTAGGGTTTCGGCTCGGGCAGGATGTCGGGTATGCCTGCCCGGATGTCGGCCTGGAATTCTTCGAGGGTCATGGTTATTTCTTTATTTTATCTTCTACGATGCGGAGGATTTCAGCTTCGAGGCGCACTGCTTCCGCTGCGATGGCGTCCGCCTCGGCGGTCAGCGATTCCGCCAGTGCGCGGTCCTTGAGCCCGGCGGCGTTGATTTTCACATTGAGGCAGGCTCCCAGGACGGCTCCGCGCGCGGCTATGGCTCCCACTCCTGCATCGGAGACGGAGTTCGGGTTGCCGGTCTCGGCCATCGCCTTGACGACGGGGAAGACTCCGGAGGCGGCTTTCATGGTCCGCAGGGGTACCTGGGTGGCGTACAGGGTGGCTTCCTGCAGGGCGGCGCTTCGTGCGGCCTTTTCCTCGTCGGTTTTTTTCGGCATAGCGAAGACCACCATGATGCGGTTGAAGGCTTCGGTGTCCTCGTCGACCAGATGCAGAAGTTCGTCCAGCAGCTTCTGTCCCCGGTCGGCCCAGTCGGAGAATTCCTCCCAGCGCTCGTCCCAACCGGCCTTGTGCGACGAGAGGTTGGCCACCATGGTTCCGAGAGCGGCGCCGAGGGCTCCCATGTAGGCGGAGATCGAACCGCCTCCGGGGGCGGGGGATTCGCTTGCGGTTTCCTCGGCGAAAGCCTTGCAGCTCATGTCGATGAGCTTCTCCTTCCTGTCGTCTGCTTCCAGCAGATATTCTATGACCTTCTCTTCGGGCCGGAAGGGCTTGAGGTCGTCGAGCCCCATCGACTTTATGGCTATTTTCAGGATTTCCTCCTCGGAGATGCCGGTGGAGCGCTGCTGCTTGTGCAGGAAATGGCGGCCTGCGTCAATCAGGGCACGTTTGGGCACGAGCCCTACGATTTCGGTGCCGGTGACGCGCACGCCTCTCGCATCGGCCTTGCGGCAGACTTCGTCGAACGCGACATGGAGCGGGGTGCGGGAGATGTCGGTCAGGTTCATCGAAACCTGGGCGATTCCGTATTCCTTGATGTACCAGCCTATGGCCTTGGTCGCCGGGAGCGTGCCGGGCCGCATAACGGGCTTGCCGTCGGCGTCCCTGACTATGGGGCCGGTGATCGGGTTGCCTTCGCGCACGGGACGGCCTTTCTCGCGGACGTCGAACGCTATGGCGTTGGCTCGCCGGGTGGAGGTGGTGTTGAGGTTGAAGTTGACGGCTATCAGAAAGTCGCGCGCACCCACCGTGGTGGCTCCGGTGCGGGCGATTCCCTCATCGTAGGGACGCGCCCCGAAGTCGGGTTCCGTGTCCACGTGAGCGAGCTTGTCGGGAAGGGCTTCGTATTCTCCTGCGCGGCAGACGGCGAGGTTGCGGCGTTCGGGGCGCAGGGCTGCGGCTTCGTAGCAGTAGGTGGGTATGTGCAGCTCGTCGGCGATTCTGCGGGCCAGGTCACGCGCCAGAGGTACGCATTCTTCCAGGGTGATTCCGGAGACGGGGACCAGAGGCAGCACGTCGGTCGCGCCCATGCGCGGGTGCTCTCCGTGATGCTGCCGCATGTCTATGAGTTCTGCGGCCTTCCTGACTCCGGCGAATGCGGCCTCGACCACGGCCTCCGGCTCGCCCACGAAGGTGACTACGGTGCGGTTGGTGGCCTCTCCGGGGTCCACGTCGAGGACTTTGACTCCGCCTTGTGATTCAATTGCCTGGACTATCTGCCGTATCTTTTCTTTGTCGCGCCCCTCGCTGAAATTGGGGACGCATTCGATTATGCGCTTGTTCATTCTGGTGTCGTTTTGTGGTTCGTTTTCAGTTCTGTCGGTTCTGGCCTGGCCCGTCCGGCCTTGCCGCTTCCGGATTTTGCGGGTTGTGGCGCCTGTCCGGCCTTGCCGCTTGACAAAGTTAGCATAATTCTTGGGATTCCGGCGCGGGAGAGCTATTTCGCAGGTTCCGGTGAGCGGAGTTCGCGCAGCAGGTGCCTTGTCGCTGCCATGGGGTGGTGGAATATCATTCTCGGGCCGGCCCAGCGCATAACCGTGCGTATGCGCTCCCTCATGTCTGCGCGGTAGCAGTGGACCGTGCATTTGCGGCAGCTGGGCTTGTCGTTCCCGAAGCGGCAGCTGTCGAGCCTCCTGAGGGCATAGTCGAGGAGCGCGGCGCATTCGGGGCAGAGCGGGCGGACGTCGGTACGGCTTGAGTTGTCGGCTTGATTGGGGTCGCTGGTTCGGCGGGTCTTGTTTGCCTGGCTGGTGTCGGTTTTGATGTTTTGGCTGGTCAGGTCGGTCCGGCCGGATAGGTTGATTTGGTCGTTTTTGCCGTCATGGCCTTGCTGCCGGCAGTGTCTGCGGCAGTGCATCCGTATCATCAGTGCGACAACCTTCTTCTCGTCTGCTATGCGGTCGGGCATGTTCTTGCTTCTGGCATTCGGTTTTTCGATTGCAAAGATACGAATGCGCGGATTACGCCGCAAGCGGACATGGTTCGAGGCTTCCATCTTCGCATTATGCTTCTCGATTGTCACCTCGCGGCTGCAATTGCGCCTCGCAGACGAAAAAAGTCTGCTCAGCGTCAATTCAGTCCGCTCGGTGAGGCAATTTAAGTTCTGAAGCCGGATGCGAAGGCGAATGGTAGTTGCAGATTTTTATTGACCTTTGATTTTGACTATCTTGTCATTATCAAGTTCCGAGTTGCAGACAGCCTCGATTTCCTCGATGATTTCAATGCAGCGATTTCTGCTTATGCGTATGCCTGTGCCGGCGGAAATGATGTCCTCAAGGCCTGGATTGCCCGAATATCTGACAGAAGTCGCATGTTCGCCTCCGGTGCCCTCCGGGGAGTAGGTGATGTCGTATGCAGGGGCAAGTGACCATTTGCCGTTTTCGCAGAGAAAGCTGAAGTTCTTGGCGTGGTCGTCTTTGTTGGCGCATACGACATTGAAAACCATCCTGCGGAACATCTGTTCCACCTGTGCCGGATCTTGTGTGAGGTAACCGGTCAGAGCAAGGAGGTTTACATAATCTATGCTCTGGGTCCGGAAATCGGACTGCAGCAGGGCGGCCGCCGTGAGTGTATGGATACGCCGGCCTTCCTTTATGTCGAACCTTTTGATTGAGAAATAGTGGTCATTGACGAGACGGATTTCCGGAATGTCAATTCCGCATTTCTGCGCGGTCCTCATGTATTTATATTCAATCCTGCCGATATCTGAGGGGTCGTAGACATGGCGGAATTTTACTATCCAGTCTGAGCCGTCAGCTGCCTTGTATACAGCCTTGGGTCTTGCTCCTCCTGAATTGCGGCTATTGTAGTACAGGAAGGATGCGGCAGCATCGCTTTTCTCGGAGAGCACATCGAGAGCTTTGCGCTGAAGCTCGTCAAAGTCGTTGTCCGTAATGGCGGAAACCTGCTCTTTGGAAGCTTCAGGCTTATAGCAAAGTGCTCCCATTCCGGAACTGCCGACCAGGGACAGTCTCTGAAGAGGGGACAGTCCGCCCAATGAACTGCCTTCGCGACGAAGCATTCTGTCAAGCAGGTAAAGACCGTAGCCGTCCGGCATGCTGTCTTCAAATGCGGCAAATCCGCCACCGAAGCTATTTTCCTTCGAGTATATGAGTCCTGTCTGGAGCGGCAATTCCCAAGGCGATATCGAGAAGCCGCCGGCAATCCAGTCCTTGTCGTACTCGAATACGCATCTGTCTCTTTCAGGGGTCATCTGCAAGGTGCCGACGTTCTGTCCGCCTAATGAAACTGTGATTTTCAGAATATCTTTCATCTCCCTTTCTGTCTTCCCTGGTTCTTGTTGATAGTCTCAAGTTCTTCTCCTGTGCTGAACTTGCTTTTACTCATAATGGTGCTCATTTCGTCAAACCAGCCAAATTCGACAACCAGTTTCAGGAATGCCTCGAGAGAAATCTTTCCTTTGGTCTCAAAACGCTCGAGCGTAGGTTCAGGAATGCCGGTTATTTCAGAGAGGCTGCGCCTGCTCAGTCCTCTGTCGAGCCTGCGCCTGCGGCAGTTTTCTGCCAATATTTTTGCCAGACGTTCAGGATTCTTATCGAAAATGTCAAAACTATATTCCATAATATATTATGTTAGATTGGCTATAAGTTCGGTTATCGCTTAAAATAATATGTCAAATATAGGGATTCTTGCGCTTATTTACAAACGCTCCCAATCATCTTGGTATCCGTATCATCAGTTCGATGACCTTTTTCTCGTTCCGGCGCCTGTCGCCTCTAGGTTGCAATGCTCTTGATTGACCGCATTTCATTTCGTATCATCGCTGCGGCAGTACCTCGCGGCTGCAATTGCGCCTCGCAGACGAAAAAAGTCTGCTCGGCGTCAATTC
>UQQM01000020.1 GCA_900543205.1 uncultured Bacteroides sp.
AGCTTTAAGTGTACTATTCTTTTCTTATAAAACGTTGTCTTTGTATTCATTTGTCATAGTAGATATGGTATTTTATATAACGGATATAACCTATAAGTTGATAAAGTCGAAAAGAATAATGTCGCACCATTTAAAATAAATAAGTAACAAGAAGACGTGTTTCAACTAATATATGTCGTTTTCCTGATTTGCTCATCACTATATGTCCTTCAAGACTTTGGCGTTATTCTAACTCTACGACAATGGGCAACTTTGATATTATTTTTTGCGTGCTTGAATGACACAAAGAAAGTATGGATAGATGGATATATGAAATTATATCTATTATTTGTACTGTGTTTCGGTGTATCATCCTTTATTGATGGATATTATGTGAGCTTTTTTCAAAGATTAATTGGTGATTACTTTGTAGTATATGTGGGATATTGGGCGACGTTTATTATGTGCACAAAATATGGAAATACATCGTTGTGCATAAATACATATACAGCGCTTGGTATTTTAGCTGCGGTTGTAACGATATTCCAGTTGTTTCATATTTCATTACTCGATCCGCTATTATCAAGATTCCACCTAATGCAAGACCAAATGCAAATAGATAGGATGGGAACGGATATGGACTTGGTAGGAAGAGCTATTTCTGGCGTGTTTTCTTCTCCGGTAGATAATAGTCATAAACTGCTTGTCTTTTTTATGCTGGCATTAGGTTTTTGGAGGAAGAATAGATTAATAAATATTGTTGCTGCATTAGTAATTTTTGTCGGTTTATTTGCTGTACAAGTGAGAACTCCATTTTATGCCGCAGTTTTGTTATTCTTGATATATATATTTAGAAGTATTTCTCAAGCAGAAGGTAAGACTAAAAATTTTCTAATTATAGGTTTGTTTATCTTGTTGGGCCTTGTGTTTTTGGAAATCGGACCAGTTTTAACTACGAGTGAATTCAGATATGGCTTGGGCATAGATTTGACAGGTAGAGAGGGGATATGGGCTAAATGTTATGAGTATTTGCTATCACATCCATTTTTAGGTGGTCTTTATGACTATATGAGTATATATGGTAGACTGCCTCATAATCTTATTATGAACGCGTTAATATATTCTGGCGTGATTGGGGCTTTATTTATTATGTGGATAATATGCAAACAACTTTGGAAAATTAAAAATACCTTATTCTCAAGTATTCAGAGTGATGTAGTATTTTACAGCTTGGCAGTATGTGGCTGTATTATTGATAGTTTTTTCCATAATATACAAATCGTTAATGGTGATATCTTATTGTGGATATGTTGGGGATTTGCTAATTATGGAGCATTTCCAGTAGATAAAGGAACCTCTGATATTGCAAGCAACAAATAATTGATTTTTGTTATGGATGAAAGAACTATCCTTTTTACATGCGCAGTATATGGGGGCGGAATAGGTAAAATGCTTAATTATGTATTAAATATATGCCTTCGAGAGTTTAAGCATGTAATGATTTTATTTCGGGAACAAGACTATGCCATTCCTAAAGGAGTGGAAATTATAGAAATACCGAAATCAAGCACTCTCATGCCGGTATGGCGATTTCGGCAGATAAGAGATATGCGCAGAAAGATAAAGCGAGTTCGTCCGGATATAGTTTGTTGTTTTGGTTCAGAGCAGGCTGTTATGGTGGCCGTAGCTTTAATAGGATTAGGAAATATTAAACTTGTTCAAGCAGATAGGTCAGATCCGTACATGCGAAAAAAAATATGGTCTATCTTCGTGAAATGGGCCTTTAACTGCGCCGATAGATGTGTTTTTCAATTGCCGAAACAAGGTCTGTGGTACGGGAAAAAGATTATTGAAAAGAGTATCATTATTCCAAATGCTGTTCTTAATTTGAATGATGTTGCACAATGCACAACTAGAACGAGGCGTCCATTTGTTGTAGGAGTAGGGCGATTTGTATATGAAAAAAAGTTTGAGGATTTGATAAAGGCCTTTAATGTTATCCATGAAAAACATCCAGAGTACAATTTGGTTATATATGGAGATGGCCCATATAGAAGGAAGTATGAACAGATTATCAACGAATTAAATTTACAAGATTGCGTGAAATTGCCAGGATACGTAAATAATGTAATTGATGCAATTAAAGATGCAAGTGTTTATGTGCTTTCCTCATTATATGAGGGAATGCCAAACTCTTTAATGGAAGCTATGGCCGCTGGTGTTCCGACAGTGTCTACAGATTGTTCTCCGGGGGGGCCGGAGTTCCTTACTGATTATGGTAGAAGGGGGCTTTTAGTACCGGTCAATGATTCAGATGCCATTGCCGATGCAGTTTGTCGAATAATTGAGAATCCAAAATTGTCTTTAGAATTAAGCTATAAAGGGAAAGAAATAATTGACCTTTTTAGTGAAGATAAAATATCAGTAAAGTGGATTAATTTATTTCATAGCATATAAGTTATATTACTATCTCTCTCTTTATTATTGTATTGAACTTATAGACTATTCTTAATGAATCTGTCAGCTTACAAGTCAATAATAGAATCAAAAATAACCTCAGCGTGCAATATGTTAATAGGAATAAATGTAAGAACAAGGCTCAATAGGTTATAATTTATGTATTCGTAATCTATTGTTAAGTTCTTTGATAAGAATGAGATATAGAATTGTTTGATATACCACTAATCAATGCTCAAACTTTTTCAATTTAATGTTTCTTTAAATGTAGGTTCAACAGGACGAATCGCAGAACAAATAGGTGAATTGGCACAATTTGAGGGGTGGGAGAGTTACATTATTCACGGTCCTAGATATGTTGGAGCTACCGCTCTTGAAGCAAGAAGTTCTGAATCTTCAATTGAAGAAAAAATGCACTGGCTGAAAAGTATTATATGTGATGGCCACGGTCTAGGGACGATTTGCGGAACAAAGGAAGTAGTTAAATTTTTAGAAGAAGTTAAACCCGACATAATCCATTTACATAATATACACGGATATTATGTAAATTATCCCATACTCTTCAATTATTTCTCTAAAATAAAAACACCAATAGTCTGGACATTACATGATTGTTGGCCATTTACTGGACATTGTACATATTTTGACCGAATAGGTTGCGAAAAGTGGAAGACGGGTTGTTTTAAATGTCCACAAAAAAAAGAGTACCCTACATCTATTACAGATTGTTCCAATCGAAATTATAATTTAAAGAAACAATATTTTACTGCATTAGGCAATCGTTTAACATTGATTCCGGTATCACGATGGTTAGATAATTTAATAAAACAATCGTTTTTAAAAGATATCAAGACTAATATAATCCATAACGGAATTGACATATCTACGTTTAAACCATTACGTAAAAACGATTTGCTGGCTGCTTTCCCGATGTTGCAGGATAAGAAAATTGTGCTTGGCGTCGCTCAACAATGGACAAAGAGAAAAGGATTGGATGATTTTTATCTGATACGGGAAAAATTGCCCTATGACTATGTTGTGGTACTCGTCGGATTATCTCAAGAGCAGATTAAGACATTGCCTGACGGAATAGTTGGAATCGAAAGAACGAATAGTAAGAATGACTTGGCAATTCTATATTCATTATCTGAAGTGTTTCTTAATCTTTCTTACGAAGATAACTATCCGACAGTAATCTTGGAAGCAATTTCATGCGGGACGCCAGTAATCACATATAATACCGGAGGCTGCCATGAGGCAATATCTGAATCTACAGGATATGTGGTTGGGAAGAAAGATATCAATGGGGTTATAAATGCAATAGAATCGATATCTAACATAGGCAAAGAAAAATATGTAGAATCGTGTCGCTCTTTTGCTCTCGAGCATTTTGATCAGAAACATTGTTTTGAAGAATATATTAAGTTATACAAACAGATAATAGGAGCTGATAAGAACTAACTGGCTCTTAAATATTTCAGAGGAACTCAAATTATATTATATGTCAATCTTCAAAGACAAAACCCTCCTCATCACCGGCGGCACGGGCAGTTTCGGCAACGCGGTGCTGCGCCGTTTCCTGGATTCCGACATCAGGGAGATAAGGATCTTCTCGCGCGACGAGAAGAAGCAGGACGACATGCGGCACGCGCTGCAGAACCCGAAGGTGAAGTTCTACATCGGCAACGTTCGCAACAAGGACTCGGTCGACGTCGCGATGCACGGCGTGGACTACGTGTTCTCCGCGGCGGCGCTGAAGCAGGTGCCCTCGTGCGAGTTCTTCCCTCTGGAGGCGACGCGCACCAACGTCCTCGGCACGGAGAACGTGCTGGAGTCCGCCATCGAGCACGGGGTGAAGAACGTGGTGGTGCTCTCGACAGACAAGGCCGCGTACCCCATCAACGCGATGGGCATCTCGAAAGCCCTGATGGAGAAGGTGGCGATAGCGAAGGGGCGCGAGCTCGGTGAGAACGCGGCCACGACCATCTGCTGCACTCGCTACGGCAACGTGATGGCGAGCCGAGGCTCCGTCATCCCGCTGTGGGTGGAGCAGATGACCGAGGGCAGGCCCATCACTATAACCGACCCCAACATGACGCGCTTCATGATGACGCTCGACGACGCCGTCGACCTCGTCGTATACGCGTTCGAGCACGGCTACAACGGCGACCTGTTCGTGCAGAAGGCCCCTGCGGCGACCCTGTCCACGCTGGCGCAGGCCCTGAAGGAGATATACGCCAAGGTCGACCCGAAGTACGGCGAGACGGAGGTGAAGGTCATCGGCACCCGGCACGGCGAGAAGCTCTACGAGACCCTCGTCACGAGGGAGGAGATGGCGCGCGCGATAGACATGGGCGGCTACTACAGGATACCCTGCGACACGCGCGACCTGAACTACGACAAGTTCTTCAAGGACGGCAGCGAGGACGTCTCCCGCATCGAGGACTACCACAGCCACAACACCAGGCGCCTGGACGTGGAGGGGATGAAGGAGCAGCTCATGCGCCTGCGCTTCATACAGGAGGACCTCGGCCTCATCCCCAGGGCGAAGGCGCGCGAGATCAGGTCGGAATAACACAACGACAGGGCATCGGCGCCATGCCGCGGGCGCACGGACGGAACGCGGCGGCAGAATCCCGGCAGACAGGGTCCCAGAGTCTGCACATCCAACGAAAAACAAACAATCCTGATGAATATACTGGTTACCGGAGCCAAGGGCTTTGTCGGCAGGAACCTCGTGGCCCAGCTCCACAACATACGGGACGGGAAGGCGCGCTGGTACCCCGTGACCGGCGATCTGACGGTCTATGAATACGACGTCGACAGCGACCCCGCCGAACTCGACACCTACTGCAGGGAGGCGGACTTCGTGTTCAACCTGGCGGGGGTCAACAGGCCCAAGGACCGGTCGGAGTTCATGAAGGGGAACTTCGGCTTCGCGTCCGTGCTGCTCGACACGTTGAAGAAGTACGGCAACAAGTGCCCCGTGATGCTGTCCAGCTCCATCCAGGCGACCCTGATGGGCCGCTACGGCGCCTCCGACTACGGGAGGTCGAAGCTTGCTGGAGAGGAGCTGTTCTTCGGCTACGCGGAGGAGACGGGGGCCAGGGTCCTTGTCTACCGTTTCCCGAACCTGTTCGGGAAATGGTGCCGCCCGAACTACAACTCGGCCGTGGCGACGTTCTGCAACAACATCGCGAACGGCCTCCCCATACAGGTCAACGACCGTTCGACGGAGCTCGAGCTCGTGTACATCGACGACCTCGTGGACGAGATGGTGGCCGCCCTCGCCGGGAAGGAGCACCGCTGCGAGTTCGACGGGCTCGACCCTGTCGCGGAGGAGGACGGCCGATACTGCTACGTGCCCGTGTCGCACAGGGCCACGCTGGGCGGGATCGTCGACCTGCTCCACCGCTTCGCCGGACAGCCGGAGAGCCTGGTGATTCCCGAGATTCCGGAGGGCTCCTTCGCCAAGAAACTGTACTCCACCTATCTCTCGTACCTCCCGAAGGAGAAGGTCGCCTTCCCTCTGAAGATGAACGTCGACGAGAGGGGCAGCTTCACCGAAATGCTCCGTTCGGAGAAATGCGGTCAGGTGAGCGTGAACATCTCTAGGCCCGGCGTGACCAAGGGGCAGCACTGGCACAACACCAAGTGGGAGTTCTTCATCGTCGTGAGCGGCCGCGGCCTGATACAGCAGCGCAGGGTCGGCTCCGACGAGGTGATAGAGTTCGAGGTCTCGGGCGAGGACATCCGGGCCGTGCACATGCTGCCCGGCTACACGCACAACATCATCAACCTCAGCGACACCGAGAACCTCGTGACGGTGATGTGGGCGAACGAAGTCTTCGACCCGGACCGCCCTGACACATATTTCGAACCCGTAAAATAGACGGACATGGCATCTTTCAAGAACAACGGAAAACTGAAACTGCTCATCATAGTCGGCACGAGGCCGGAGATAATCCGCCTGGCGGCCGTGATAACCAAGTGCAGGAAGTACTTCGACTGCCTGCTGGCCCACACCGGGCAGAACTACGACTACAACCTCAACGGGGTGTTCTTCAAGGATCTGAAGCTAGCCGACCCGGAGGTGTACATGGACGCCGTCGGCGACGACCTGGGGGCGACCATAGGCAACATCATCGACAGGAGCTACAAGCTCATGGTCCGGACGCAGCCTGACGCGGTGCTCGTCCTGGGGGACACGAACTCCTGCCTGAGCGTCATCGGGGCCAAGCGCCTGCACATACCCATCTTCCACATGGAGGCCGGCAACAGGTGCAAAGACGAGTGCCTGCCGGAGGAGACGAACCGGAGGATAGTCGACATCATCTCGGACGTGAACCTCTGCTACTCGGAGCACGCGCGGCGGTATCTCATCGAATGCGGCCTGCCGAAGGAGCGCACCTACGTGACGGGGTCGCCGATGGCGGAGGTGCTGCGTGCGAACCTGGCGGAGATTGAAGCCTCCGATGTGCATGCGCGCCTCGGACTGGAGAAGGGGAGGTACATCCTCCTGTCCGCCCACAGGGAGGAGAACATTGACACGGAGAAGAATTTCAGGAGCCTGTTCGGCGCCATCAACGCCATGGCGGAGAAATACGACATGCCCGTGCTCTACAGCTGCCACCCCCGCTCGAGGAAGAGGCTGGAGGCGAGCGGGTTCAGGCTCGACAGCCGTGTCATCCGGCACGAGCCGCTGGGGTTCCATGACTACAACTGCCTGCAGATGAACGCATTCGCGGTGGTTTCGGACTCCGGAACCCTTCCCGAGGAGAGCAGCTTCTTCACGAGCGTCGGACGCCCGTTCCCGGCGGTCTGCATCAGGACGTCGACCGAGAGGCCGGAGGCGCTGGACAAGGGCTGCTTCATCCTCGCCGGCATAGACGAGCAATCGCTGCTGCAGGCCGTGGACACGGCCGTAAGGATGAACGCGGACGGGGATTCCGGCGTCCCAGTGCCCGACTACGTCGAGGAGAACGTATCCGCCAAGGTCGTCAAGATCATACAGAGCTACACCGGCGTCGTCAACAAGATGGTCTGGAGGAAATATTGAGTGTATGAATCTGATATTTTTGACTTTGGGCAGAATAACCGGCATAGGGGGCAGGGGAATTTATACTGATTTGATGCGTAGATTCCGTGACGAAGGGCATAATGTCTGGATTGTCTGCCCTGCTGAACGCCGGTATCATACCCCGACGTCAATAAAAGAACAGGATGGCGTCACGATATTGAGTGTGAAGACATTCAATATACAGAAAACGAATCTCGTCGAAAAAGGGATAGGGACGGTCATGCTGGAATCCCAATTCAAGAATGCGATTCGGAAATATCTGAAAGATGTCCGTTTTGACTTGATATTGTACTCGACTCCTCCTATCACTCTCACCAGCGTCGTGGAATATCTTAAGAAGCAGAATCCTGAAGCCATATCATATCTTCTTCTGAAAGACATCTTCCCTCAGAATGCAGTGGATTTGGGAATGTTTTCAAAGAGAAGCCTCATTTATAAGGTCTTCCGTCGAAAGGAGCAGAGACTGTATCGTCTGTCGGATTATATCGGTTGTATG
Organism: uncultured Bacteroides sp.; assembly: GCA_900543205.1. Lineage (GTDB taxonomy): Bacteria > Bacteroidota > Bacteroidia > Bacteroidales > UBA932 > Cryptobacteroides > Cryptobacteroides excrementigallinarum. Next base: position 8,013 of record UQQM01000020.1, read on the forward strand.
TCTCCGGCGAATGTAAGATATCTGCTTCAACAAGATCCGGAAATAGATAGTGGCAAGGTTGAGGTGAATCCCAATAGTCTGGAAGCGGTTGAAAATGTTCGGAACGCAGGAGAAAGAGAGGAAATCCGTAAGAAATATGGTCTGCCGCTGGATAAGCCGGTATTTATTTATGGCGGGAATCTGGGCAAGCCTCAGGGAATAGCTTTCCTGATAGAATGTTTGCAGAACAACAGGAATCGCGATGACTGCTATTTCCTCATTGTTGGCAGCGGTACTGAATATCCCCGGTTGAAATCGTGGTTTGATAGGGAAGAGCCAAAATCTGCAAGACTGATGTCGGCATTGCCGGCGTCAGACTATAACATCCTGGTCCGTAACTGCGATGTGGGAATGATTTTCCTTGACCATAGATTCACTATTCCCAATTTCCCTTCCAGGCTGCTTTCGTATTTGGAGAACAGGATGCCGGTCATCGCCTTTACTGATGAGAATACCGATGTAGGGGACATCATCAGTAAGAACGGTTTCGGAATAAGCGGTTTGCATGGCTATCCGGAGGACTTCAATAATGCTGTTGACGAAATGATTTGTTCTTCCCATAATCTTGACGCGATGGGGGAGAAAGGATACCAATTCTTTCTCAAGAACTATACGGTAGATGTCAGCTACAAGAGAATAATGTCTCATGTGTAGGTTGTGTGAAAGCTATGTATAAGCACTTTTTTAAACGGTTATTGGATTTCTTTATCTCCGCTGCCGTCCTCCTGATAGTCTGGCCAATTTTATTGCTTATCGCAATTTTCCTTCACTTCGCCAATCGCGGTGCCGGCGCATTTTTCACCCAGGCGCGTCCCGGAAAGAACGGAAAGATTTTCAAGGTGATAAAGTTCAAGACCATGACGGACGAAAAGGATGCGAACGGAAAGCTTCTTCCTGATGCACAACGCCTTACCAAGGTCGGGAAATTCATCCGTTCAACTTCCCTTGATGAGCTGCCTCAACTCATAAATGTGCTTAAAGGAGATATGGCTCTTATCGGCCCTCGGCCTTTGCTGCCGGAATATCTTCCGCTATATTCCAAAGAGCAGGCGAGAAGGCATGAAGTGCGTCCCGGAATCACCGGCTGGGCGCAGGTTCACGGCAGAAACGCAATCAGCTGGCAGGAGAAGTTCAAACTTGACGTGTGGTATGTCGACCATTGTTCCTTGCTCGTAGATATAAAAATAGTTTTTATGACGATAAATAAAGTTATAAAGCGAGAAGGAATATCTTCTGCGACATCTGTTACTATGGAGCGATTCACTGGAAATGGGTAACGAAGGAATTTTTCTATATGGTGCCAGTGGGCATGCTAAAGTAATTCGAGAGATTGTTGAGGCCCAAGGGAATAACGTCCTTGGTGTGGTTGATGACAATCTCAATTTAGAATACTTTGGCAGTCTGAGAGTCTCGCATTCGGCCGCAAATAAGGGCCCATTCATTATTTGTGTTGGCGATAATAAGATCAGAAAAAGGATTGTTGAGTCTCTTAAATGTAACTTTGGTAAGGCTCTCCATCCATTTACGGCTTTATCTTGTTCTGCAATGATAGGAGATGGAACTGTGATAATGGCAAGTGCCGTCATTAATGCAGAAACAGTTGTAGGGGAACATTGTATCATTAATACTGGAGCTACAGTAGGACATGAATGTCGTTTGGAAAATTATGTGCAGGTGTCTCCCCACGCCACCCTCTGCGGCAACGTGAAAGTAGGGGAAGGCAGCTGGATTGGTGCCGGTGCGGTAGTCATTCAGGGCATAAGAATCGGCAAGTGGTCGATAGTGGGTGCCGGTGCTGTCGTAACTCGCGATGTCCCTGACTATACCGAGGTCGTCGGGGTTCCGGCGAGGCCTGTTAAATCATTAGACAAGGAATAACCTTTTAAATAAATACCATGCACAACCGTATCTACCTCTGTCTCGCTCACATGAGCGGGACGGAAATGAAGTATATCCGGGAGGCGTTCGACACGAACTGGGTCGTGCCTCTCGGGCCCAATGTCAATGCATTTGAAGATGACCTCAAGGACTTCGTCGGAGCCGGCAAGGAAGTGGTGGCTCTCTCTGCCGGTACGGCGGCGGTCCATCTGGCGCTGATAGCCTGCGGGGTCGGCCCGGGCGATGAGGTGCTGGTGCAGAGCTTCACTTTCTGCGCGTCTTCGAACCCCATACGCTACCTCGGCGCGACGCCGGTGTTCGTGGACTCGGAGCCCGATTCCTGGAACATGGACCCACAGCTGCTGGAGCAGGCGATAGACGACAGAATCTCGAAAACCGGAAGAAAGCCCAAGGCGATCATTCCGGTTTATTTGTATGGCATGCCCGGCAGAATCGACGAGATTGTCGCCATCGGGGAGAAGTACGGCATCCCGGTCATCGAGGATGCGGCGGAGGGCCTCGGCAGCCGCTTCGACGGCCAGGTCTGCGGCACGTTCGGCCGCTTCGGCGTGCTGTCGTTCAACGGCAACAAGATGATTACGACCTCGGGCGGCGGAGCGCTGATCTGCCCGGACGCTGAGACGAAGAAGGAGATAATGTTCTATGCGACGCAGGCGCGCGAGGCGTACCCTTACTACCAGCATGAGAAAATCGGCTACAACTACCGCATGTCGAACATCTGCGCGGGAATCGGCCGCGGGCAGATGACGGTGCTGGATGAGCATATCGCGCACCACAGGCATGTGCATGACCTCTACCGCGAACTGCTTGACGGCGTTGACGGCATCACACTGCACAGCAACCCCTCCGGGAGGTACGACAGCAACTACTGGCTGAATACGGTCACGCTCGACCCGGATCTGAAGGTGAGGGGAGAGGAGAACGCCTACAAGGCGGCGGTGCAGGGCGCGGTCGGCGGAGCGGCCGGAGTCACCCACGAGGCGGTATCGGTGCATACCGACTGCGAGCCGAACACCAACGTGGAGGCCATGCGAATGGGGCTTGACGCCGCCGGCATCGAGTCGCGCCCGCTCTGGAAACCGATGCACAGGCAGCCGGTGTCCGCGGACTGCCCTGCATACCTCAACGGCGAGAGCGAGAGCCTCTTCAAGGTCGGCCTCTGTCTGCCTTCCGGCCCCTGCGTCACGGACGACGACGTGCGTTACATCGTCAGCGAGCTGCTGAAGCTCAGGAAGTAGTTCCGTTATACCGTTTCCTTTAGGACAATGTCCGCATCTGTCCGGAATCCTGGCAGAGATGTTTCTTGACGCCTTCGTCTATTCTGATTGTGACGGCTATCTGTGGCATGGTAAGCAGTTGCTTCTACAAAATTCCCCTTATGCCCATGCCGATAATCCGCAAAGAATTGTAACTTTACGGGAGAACCAATAAATTCAGGAATCATGGAAGTCAAGTTCTATGTATGCCGCCATTGCGGCAATGTGATCGCCTACGTGGAACGTAGCGGCGTCAAGGTGATATGCTGCGGCGAGCCCATGCAGGAGATGGCTCCGAATACGAGCGACGGCGCGGGGGAGAAGCACGTGCCGGTAATCTCCCGCGAAGGCGACGTCGTGACCGTCAAGGTCGGAAGCGTGGAGCATCCGATGCTCGAGGCTCATTATATCAAGTGGATCGTGCTGCAGACCGGGAAGGGAGTGCAGTTCTGCGAGCTGAAGCCCGGCGACAGGCCGGAGGCGAGCTTCGCGCTGGTGCCTGGCGACGCACCCGTGGCGGCCTGGGAGTATTGCAACCTCCACGGCCTCTGGAAGGGCTAGCGGCGAAGGAACCGCTAAAGTTCGATAAGCGGTGACGGGGTCTGGCGCGGCAACGGCATGAGCCTGACTGACGGGTCGAGGACTTCGCGCGTGCAGTTGAATGCCAGTTCCGGAGTGTTGTTGTGCTCGCTGAGGTGGCAGAGGAACACGTTGCGCAGGCCTTCGTGTGCGAACTCCTTCACCGCCTCGGCGCATTCGTCGTTCGAAAGGTGCCCGTGCCCGCCGCATATCCTGTCCTGCAGCGCCCTGGTGTAGGGGCCGTTGCGCAGCATTTCGTAGTCGTAGTTCGACTCTATCACCACGGTGTCCGCCTTGCCGGCGAGTTCCATGGCCTCCTGCGTCATCCTGCCGGCGTCGGTCATGATCAGGAATCTGTATCCGTCCAGCATGATTGCGTAGCCCACGGTCTGCGAGGCGTCGTGCGGGACGGAGAAATAGCGTGCGCTGATGCGTCCCGGGACTATCTCGTTCCATCCCTCCCCGAGCTCATGCGCGAGCCCTCCTATCTGACGGGCGGTCATGAAATGGTGCGACAGCACCTTCGTGAGCCCGGGAGTCGTCAATACGGGGAAACGCATGTGCTTGCAGTACGAAGCCAGCGAGCGTATGTGGTCAAGATGGTCGTGGGTGATGAGTATCGCGGAGATGCATCCGGTGTCGATTCCGTCGCGGGCGAGCTCCTTCTTCAGCCTGCGGGGGCTCACTCCGGCGTCCACCAGCACCGCGCATTCGCAGCTCCGTCCCTCCTCTCCTTCTTCGAATATTCCCAGGAAATAGCAGTTTCCGCAGCTCCCTGACGACAGGGACTTGAATCTAATCGCCTTCATTCTCGCAGTATTTTGAGATCACGCTGTAGGCGTCCTCGACTCCGAGTTCTCCCGCGCGCGACAGGTCGATGCAGCCTTTCTCACTGTCCCTGAGGTAGATGAGCACGAGCCCGCGGTTGAAGTAGGCGTCTCCCATGTAGGGGTACAGCTTGATGGACATGTCGTAGTTCTCGATGGCCTCCACGAACTGCGACGACAGGCAGAGCAGGTTTCCGAGGTTGAAGTACAGGTAGGGGATGTCGGGAAGTATCTCGAGCGCCGCCCTGATGTCGGCTATGGCGTCGGAGTAGTCGTAGCTGCGCGCCACATGGTCGCTCACCCTCGCCCTCGTAGTGGAGTTGGCGTCCATCGAGAGGGTCTGCACGTTGCCTTCGAGCGAGGCTATGAAATCTATCATCTCGGCCTTGAGCACCCCTCGGTTCATGAGGTAGAAGGCCTTGTAGTAGTTGGCGTATTTGTCGCGCTCCACATCGTCCCCGGCGGTCTGCACGGCCTTGTCGAACCATTCGAGCGCGGAGGTGAAGCGCTTGTCCTGCAGCTCCTGCAGGCCTTTCACGAAGCATTCCTCGGCCGTGCTGGTGAAGATCAGACTGCCGTCGCCCCTGGTCTGCCCGTTGCTTATGCCCATGGGCAGGGGAGACTGGTCGATGAACCGGTCGATCAGGGCGTTCTCATAGCGGCGCGAGAGCGCCACGCTGCGGTTTTCCTTCTCGGGAAGCAGCCCGAAGCGGTAGAGCGGCCGTAACTGTATGTCCACGTCGCGGTGCTGCAGCAGCTCGTTGTTGAACTCCTCCTGGGCGAAGTCGCCGTCGAAGGCGAGCAGCGAATCGTATTTCCTCGTGGTGTCGGCGTAGGAGGCCTCCTTGCTGTTCTCCATGTATTCCCTGACCTTCTGCTGCGCGGTCTCGTAGTCGGCCTTGGATTCTCGGGTGCGTCCCAGCATGTTCTCCACGTAGGAGCGGTTGAGGTAGGCCTTGGCGAAGTCGGGGTACAGTTCTATCGCCTTGTTGTAGTCGGCCAGCGCGTCCATCCAGCGTTCCATCTCCACGAAGATGGCCGCCCTGTTGAAATGGGCCAGCACGTTGTCGGGGTTGATGTTGATTACCCTGTCGATGTCCTCGAGGGCCTTCTCGTAGTCGCCTACCTGGGTGTAGATGAGGCTGCGGTTGTAGAGCGTGAGCGCGTTGCCCGGCTCGTGGCGCAGCACGGTGTTGAAGTCGGCCATCGCCCCGTTGTAGTCGTGCCTTTCGTAGAGCAGCAGGGCGCGGTTGAAGTATGCGAAGGTGTTGGTGGTGTCGAGCTCTATCGCGCGGTTGAGGTCTTCGACGGCCTCGTCATACAGCTTCTGCCCCGAATATATGCGCGCCCGCCTGATGTAGCCTTCCGGCTCGAAGCGGTCGAGCTTTATCGCCTGGTTGTAGTCGGCGAGGGCCTTGGTCGTATCGGCGAGGAAGAGGTATGATGCCCCTCGGTTGAGGTAGGCGGCCGGATCCCCGGGCTCCTTCTTTATATAGAGGTCGAAGTCGGCCACGGCGTCCTCGAAGTGCTGGGCCAGGAAGGAGGTGACTCCCCGGGAGAAGTATATTCCGATTTCCCCCGGCCTGAGCTCCAGGGCCCGTTCGAAGTCCTTGAAGGCTGCCTCGTAGTCGCCCGCGCGGCTTTCGGTGATGGCGCGGTAGTGGTAGCCGTTGGTGAACACCGGGTTTAGCCGCACCGAGCTGTCGAAGTCGGCCTGGGCGCCGCGTATGTCGCCGAGGTTGTACTTGGCTATGCCCCGGAAGAAGAAGCTCCAGTAGTCGGTGGTGTCGAGCCGGGTGAGAATGTTGAAGTTCTGTATCGCCAGGGCGTACTTGCCGTCCGACAGGGCCTGCCGCCCCCTCCACATGAACACATCCTGGTCATACTGGGCAAGGGCGGAAAGCGAGCAGGCGAGGGCCAGCGCTATGGTCAGAAAGAACTTTTTCATTATCTTTGCAAAGATATAACAATTATCATCCCGAATTGAAGCAGATCTGCAAAATTCTCCTCCTTTTGAGCGTTTGCTGCATGGCGGCCCCGCGTTCCGGGGCCCAGACGGCTGATGAACTCATGACCGAGGTGCGCTTTCTTGCGGATTCCGCGCGGCAGGGCAGGGGCTTCGGTACCGCCGGCGCCTGCGCGAGCTCCTTCTATATCTTCCGCCAGTTCAGGAACGCCGGACTGCGCACTTCCTTCCAGTCCTTCGAGGCGGCAGGGGAGGCGGGCCACAACGTGATAGGCGTGACGCCGGGCTGGTTCCGCAGCTACATAGTCGTGGGCGCGTACTTCGACGGCGTGGGCAGCTTCGACGGGGTGAGCTATCCCGGCGCGGACGCGAACGCTTCGGGGGTGGCCGCATTGCTTTGCATGGCCCGCAGCCTCCCGCAGTTCTGCAGGGGCGATGTCGGACTGATATTCGTGGCCTTCGACGGTCACGGGGCCGGTCTCTCCGGTTCGCGGGAGTTCCTGGCGCGCTATTCCATTGAATATCCCATAGGCATGATGGTCAACATGGAGCTGGTCGGCTCGACCCTTGAGCCGACCGATCCGGGGAAGCCGGAATATCTTATCGCCCTCGGAGGGGGGAGCCACCGCTTCTCGCTCGATAGCGCCAATGCCGGACTGGGGCTCGACATCTCCTTCAGCTACTACGGCAGCGACAACTTCACCGAACTCTTCTACCGCAGGATAGGGGACCAGCGCTGGTTCCTGGAGGCCGGAATCCCCTCGGTGATGTTCACTTCCGGCATAACGGACCATACCAACAAGCGCAGCGACACTCCGGAGACGCTCGCTCCGCAGACCTTCGCGAAGCGCTGCTCGCTGATCAGCCGCTGGATAATCTCGATGCTGTAGATGGCCGATCTCCCTGAAATACACGCGGGCTTCCCTTCGCCGGCAGCTGACTACATGAGCGGGGTCATCGACCTCAACCGCGAGCTTGTGCGGCATCCCGAATCGACCTTCTACGGCAGGGTTGTGGGGGATTCGATGGCCGACGCCGACGTGCACGAGGGCGACGTGCTGGTGATCGACAAGTCCCTGACGCCAGCGGAGGGCGACATGGTGGTCTGCTTCCTCGACGGCGAGTTCTGCCTGAAATACATATCGCGGCGTCCGGACGGACTCTGGCTGCTTCCGGGCAATGCCAGGTACAAGCCGATTCATGTCCCCGAAGGCGCGGATTTCGTGCCCTGGGGCGTGGTGACGTATGTGATACGGAAGCTCCGGTAGAAGCTTCCGTATCACATACGTCGCTGATTGAAACACAACGCTGCGCGTTGCTCAGCCTGCGCTGCGCTCCGGCTGCCGGCTCCGTTGCTCGATTTGCAAGGCAAATCTCGCTGACGCTCCACCGGGGCCGCTGATGCGGCCGGATGCCGGGAGGCCACGGCGTGCTTGCGGAATTCAACGAAGTTCTGCCGCGTGCCGTGTCAGGGAGCGGAGAGGCTAGCCGCCCGCGGCTGTGAGCGGGCGATGCGCAGCATCGATGGAGCGCTTTGCGCGGAACCTCTCCGCCCCGACAGCGGCACGCAGCATGTGGCGGCTACTTGATTTCCAGGAGTTCGTTCCAGTCGGTGGTGAAGAGGCGTGAACAGTGCTCACGACGTATGCCGTCAGAATAGTGCCCGGGCCGCTGCACGCCCAGGCGCAGTAGGTTCTCCCCGCGCGAATTGATCCTGTCCATGAGCTCCGACAGCGTCTCTGACTTCTCCCGGCTCTCCCTGTCCTCCTCGCGGTCGAACAGCGACAGCTGCACGAGGTCCGCCGGGCCGGTTCCGCCCACGATTACGCCTGCGCGCTTGTATCCGTAGCCCGGGCTGTAGATTCTGCCGAACACCTCCAGGGCCGCCTTCACTATCGCCTGGGTGCTGTTGGCCGGCGGATCCAGTTCGCTCTCGCCCGTCGGGTTGTACTGGGGCAGGTCTTCCCTGAAGCGGTTCGTCCCCAGGAACACCATGACCTTTCCGGCCACCGAGTCCTCCTTGCGCAGCTTCCGAGCGCATGCCGCGGCGAAGTCCGACACCCTCGCGGCCAGCTCATCCCTGTCTTCGATCAGTTCCGGGAACGAGCGCGAAGTGCATATCGACTGCTTGCGCTCCTCGATGTCGCGGTTTATGACAGCCTCTCCGTGCAACTCCATCCATGTGCGCACCCCGCCCGTGCCCATGTGCCTGAGTACCCATTCCTCCGGCCTCCCGGCAAAATCAGCCGCCGTCCTGACCCCTGAGGCCTCCAGCTTCGGCGCACCTCTCCAGCCCACGCCCCACACTTCCCTTATGGGAGTGAGCTCCAGGGCCTTGCGGCGCTTCTCCACGCTGTCGATGGCGCATACGCCCCTGTAGGCCGGGTAGCGCTTCGCGAAATGGCTGGCCATCTTCGCGAGGGTCCGGGTGGGCGCGACGCCTATGCTCACGGGTATGCCGGTCCAGCGCCTTACCTTCTCCGCCGTCTCCCTGCACAGCGGCATGTACCGTTCCGGCTTCATCTCCCCGAGGACCATGAAGGCCTCGTCTATCGAATAGACTTCGACCTGCGGCACCGTGCGGCGCAGCAGCCGCATGACGCGCCCGGACATGTCGCCGTAGAGCCTGTAGTTGGAGGAGCGGACCTCCAGGCGCCCGCTGTCGCAGAGCCCGCGCACCTGGAAGAAGGGCGTGCCCATCTTGATTCCAAGGGCCTTGGCTTCGTTGGAACGCGCGACCACGCAGCCGTCGTTGTTCGACAGCACCACCACGGCGCGGCCTTCCAGCCAGGGCTGGAAAACCCTCTCGCACGAGACGAAGAAATTGTTGCAGTCCACCAGCGCGAACATGATGCAAATTTAGTCCAAGTTGTTTGAGTTTTTGTAGAATTAGAGGTAATTTTGCATGATATTGAAACTTAATTTCTGACTTGATATGGTAAAAGTGAACATTGAAGGCTGCGACTCATTCGTCAAGGCCGCAGATTATCAGAAGTATGTGGAGAAGGCGCTTGCCGCCTATGACACACTCCGCGACGAAAACGGGGCCGGAAACGACTTCCTCGGCTGGAAGACCCTTCCCGTCGACATCCCCGAACAGCTGATCAGGGACTGCGAGGCCATCCGTGACGAGTGGGCGGCCAGGAAGGTCGATCTCGTGGTCGTCATAGGCATCGGAGGCTCCTATCTTGGAGCCCGCTGCGCCATCGAGGCCCTCTCCCACAGCTTCATACAGTCCGACAAGGCTCCCAGGATAGTCTTCGCCGGAAACAACCTCTCCGAGGAATATCTCGCCGAGCTCATGGATCTCGCGGGCCGCTGCAACACGGCCTGCATCGTGATCTCCAAGTCCGGCACCACCACCGAGCCCGCCGTGGCCTTCCGCGTGGTCAAGGAATATATCGAGAAGACCTACGGCAAGCAGGAGGCCGCAGTCCGCATCGTGGCCATCACCGATGCGGTGAAGGGGGCCCTCAAGACCCTCGCGACCCAGGAGGGATACAAGACCTTCGTGGTTCCCGACAATGTCGGCGGACGCTATTCCGTGCTGACTCCGGTGGGCATCCTTCCCATCGTGATCGCCGGCTTCGACATCCGCGCGATGCTCAAGGGAGCCGCCGAGGAGAGGGAGGCCCTGCTCGAGAAGTCAGCCGAGAATCCTGCGGTCAAGTACGCCGCCATGCGCAACCTGCTCTATACAGAACTCGGAAAGAAGGTCGAGATTCTCGTGACCTTCAATCCCAAGCTCCAGTATCTCGGAGAGTGGTGGAAGCAGCTCTACGGCGAGTCCGAGGGCAAGGAGCTCAAGGGCATCTTCCCCGCATCCGTTGTCTGCACCACCGACCTCCATTCCATGGGGCAGTTCATCCAGGAAGGCGAGCGCGTGATGTTCGAGACCACGGTGGTCGTGGAGAAGTCCAACAGGGAGGTGGTCATAGGTTCCGACGAGCAGAACCTCGACCAGCTCAACTACCTTGCCGGTCAGAGGGTGGAGCACTGCAACGCCATGGCAAGGCTGGGAACCAAGCTCGCGCACATTGACGGCGGAGTTCCCCAGATGGAGGTCGTGATAGACCACATCTGCGAGGAGAGCCTCGGCGCCCTGTTCTATTTCTTCGAGTTCGCCTGCGGCGTCAGCGCATACACGCTCGGCATCAACCCCTTCAACCAGCCCGGCGTGGAGGCCTACAAGAAGAACATGTTCGCCCTCCTGCGCAAGCCCGGCTACGAAGCACAGACCGAGGCCATCCTGAAGCGCATCTAGTCGTCGAACTGATATTCAGTCACGTTCTTGAGACCCGGTATTCCGTAATATGCGGATACCAGGTCTCCTTTTATATATATGCGGCGGCCCAGCAGCTCGGGGTTGGACATCAGGTTGAGCCCGTCCCTGATGGCTCCGGACTTCAGCTCTACGGTGATGCAGTAATCCTCGTTCACGGTGGTGGAGCGCAGGCCGAGGGCTATGTTCGTGTCCTTCTCGAAGGGAGGGTAGAACGCTATCTTGCCCGTGCTCGTGGCCACGCCCACTATGTAGCCGTATACCCATACGTCCTTTTCTCCGCTCCTGTCCCTCGCCTGCATGACTCCCATCGCGTTGCTGATGTCGGACGCGTCGTCGTCGCCGTAGACATAGTTCTCCGAGAAGCGTATGCGAGTGGTGTCAACCTGCAGGCTTATGCTGCCGGATTCCTGCCCGACGTTGGCGGAGATCCTGACGCTGAGTATCTGCTGGGCCTCGAGTGTCCGTGAGAACAGGGGCTGCTTCATCCCGGATTCGCTTACGGATACCGAAACCGTGCCCGGACTGAAATAGGCGGTACGGTCTTCCGCATAGTCCTGGCGCAGGCTGCCTCCAGGGCCTTCAATGAAGAGTTCGCCCTCGGGGAAGAGTTCGATGAATGAACTGTCGGCCAACAGCCTTATGCCGCAGTTGGTCTGGCGGCAGACAAGCTGGACGGAGACGGTCTCTCCCGATTTCACCACGACCACCTGCTCGTCCCCGAAGACGGGCTTCTCGTACTCGGGTTCGTCGAACTTGTCCGATACCGCCGAGATGGTGTAGCTTCCGGGCTGGACCGTGAGTTCTTCGGGCGAGTCGCCGAAACGCCCTTCATATACGGTGTCGCCGCCGGAGGAGGTGACGGTGAGGATGAAGTCGTCGGTCGGGGGAATCCTGTCCGAGGCTCTGGTCTGGACCGTCCTCTCGTCAAGGAAGGAGATTCTGATGGTACCCTGCCTGTCGGCGAACATGCCCTGGCAGGAGTTCAGGACGGGCAGCGCTGCGGCCAGTCCGAGAAAGATGCGTGTCAAAGTTTCCATAGTTTTTCCGCAAAGTTAGCGGAAGCCGCCTGCAATCGGAAACGGAAACGTAAAAAGCTGGAGATAAAATTTAATTGTGTAGAAAAATTTCACGGACTCTTCGCCTCACGGCGAAGAGTCCGTTACTTAACCTAAACTTAAACTATGAAAAACTTCGGGACGAATATAAGTGAATTTATTTTATTATACAAAGATTTGGAAAAAATATTTTTAATTTTGTCGGCCCGTGACTGATTCGGCTTAAGAAAATGAAAGTAAGAATCCGCAGTTGGATGAAGAATGCGAGGTCGGTGTCGCTCATGCAGAGCCTGATGCCGGCCGTACTGGCGGTGGTGCTGGCCGCCGGCTCCCCCTCGTTCAATCTCTGGACGGGGCTGCTTGCGGTGCTCGGGGTGGCAGCCGCCCATCTCGCCATGAATCTCGCCGACGACTATTTCGACTACAGGGCAGACATGCTTGGCGACCGGGACAGGGTGGTTCGCAAGGGCTTCCGGGCCATGATGGTCAAGTATCCCTATCTGACCGACGGGAGCGAGACTCCGGCCTCGCTGCTCAGGGCGATAGGGGCCTTCCTCGGTGTGGCCGCACTCTGCGGATTGGGCGTATTCCTGTACTGGCTTGTCCGTAACGGATTCGGCGGCCCTTCGGGAGCATGGTGGATAATGGCCATAGCTGCGCTGGCCGGCTTCCTCGGCATCTTCTATTCGGGGCCCCCGCTGAAACTGGCTTCCAGAGGCCTGGGCGAGCCTGTGATAGGCCTGATTTTCGGGCCCCTGCTGATGGCCGGCTGCTTCTACGCTACGGCGGGCTTCATCTCCTCCGAGCTGGTATGGGTCTCCGTGCCTGTCGGCCTGCTCGTGCTGAACATACTCTATACCCACAGCTTCATCGAGATAGCCGGGGATACTGAGTCCGGGAAGATGACCCTCGCACGACTGCTGCGCAGCGACGGGCTGCGGCTTGCGGCGGTATGGATTCTGAACCTGCTCCCTTATCTGACCATCGTGGCCGGGGCCGTGTTCTTCTCCCTTGAGCCCGCATATCTTGCGGTGATTCTGGTGCTGCCGCGCAGTCTCTGGCTCTGCGGCTCGCTCCGGGATTTCGCGCACGGGCGCACCGGAGTGCCTGACATGCCGCCCCTGATACTCGGTGCCATGAAGGGCTGGGAGCGCTATAAGGCCATGGGCATAGACTGGTTCATGATGCGCTGGCTCACCTCGCGCAACATCACCGGCGCCTTCTGCATGATAATCCTGGCGGCTAAGCTGCTTTCGCTTATATTCTGATACAGATGAACAAGTTAGGTCAACTCGCATATATGCCCTGGTGGTGGTTCGAGAACGCCGTCCTGGGCCGCAGGAAGCCGCTGCAGAGCGTGCTTTTCATTTCCGACAGATGCAACCTGAGCTGCCGTCACTGCAGTGTCTACAACCATGAGGCCCCTGTCGACAAGAGCATGGAGCAGATACGCGAAGAACTGCAGTTCTGTCTCGACCGGGGTTCGCGCTTCGTGGATTTCGAGGGCGGGGAGCCTTTCCTCTGGCGTGACGGCGACAGGACCGTGAACGACCTCTGCCGCATGGCGCGCGGTATGGGCTTCTATTCCTGCACCATAACCACCAACGCCCAGCTTCCGTTCGCCGGCTGCGCCGCCGACAGCGTATGGGTCTCGTTCGACGGGGTGGGCGAGGTCCACGAGCGCATACGCGGAAAGGGCACCTTCGCGCGCATGGAGAAGAATGTCGCCGCCAGCGGGTTCAGGAACCTCAGCGCCAACATGGCCATCAACGTGCTGAACTGCGACGGGGTTGCCGATGCGATAGAATATGTGGCCGCGAGTCCGTATTTCCGTTCGATTTCCCTGAATTTCCACACCCCTTTCCCGGGCACGGAGCACATGGCGCCAAGCCAGGAGAGGAAACGCGAAATCATAGACATGATCCTCGACTACAAGAAGAGAGGGTATCCGATAATGAATTCCAGGAGCGGCCTGACGAAGATGAGGGACAACAGGTTCCGGCGCCGCTGCTGGATGACCAACTTCATCTATACCGACGGCACGCGCAGCCCCCAGTGCATGGGCGAGTCGCTGGGAATATGCGACAAATGCGGCTTCTGCATGGCGGGGGAGGAGTCCGCTGTGATGGAGCTGCGCCCCGATACCATATTCTCCGGGCTCAGGCTCCGCGTCGAGGAGTAGCCGGGCCGGCGGAGAAAGGAAAAAGGATGGCGGCCGGAAGGCTGTCATCCTTTTTTGGAGCAGGATAAGGGAGTCGAACCCTCCTCCTTGGCTTGGGAAGCCAATGCACTACCGATGTGCTAATCCTGCGTTACCCTGCAAATATAGCCATATTTGGTGTAAACTCAAATATTATGGCTATATTTGTGAAATTTGCGTAAAATTTAGAAAGATATGTCATTAGCATCAGTCATAGGCAAGATTTTCGGTTCCAAGGCGGAGCGCGACTACAAAGCCGTGAAGCCCATTTTGGAACGTATTCTCGCCGTCTATCCTGAAATCGACGCCCTGTCTGCCGATGAGCTCAGGGCACGTTCGGCAGCTCTCCGCCAGCAGTTGAGGGAGGTTGAAGCCCCCTTCGAGCGGAGAATCGAGGAGATACGCGCCGAACTCGACAAGGACATCCCCGTCTCCGAGAAGGTGAAGCTCGCGGAAGAGTCCGACAAGCTGGTCAAGGACGAAGACGAGGCTATAGAGAAGGCTCTCAACGAAATTCTGCCGGAGGCGTTCGCGATAGTGAAGTCCACTGCGCGCCGCTTCAAGGAGAACGAGACCACCGTGGTCGAGGCCAACGACTTCGACCGCGCCCTTTCGGTGAACCACGATTTCGTGACCATAGAGGGCGACAAGGCCATATACCGCAACCATTGGATGGCCGGCGGCAGCGAGATACACTGGGACATGGTCCACTACGACGTGCAGCTGGTCGGCGGAATCGCCCTGCACCAGGGCAAGATAGCCGAGATGGCGACCGGTGAGGGAAAGACCCTCGTGGCGACCCTGCCTGTGTTCCTCAACGCGCTCGCAGGCAAGGGAGTGCACATGGTCACGGTCAACGACTATCTCTCCAAGCGAGACTCCGAGTGGATGGGCCCCCTGTACATGTTCCACGGACTTTCGGTGGACTGCATCGACAAGCATGAGCCCAATTCCAAGGCGCGCCGCAGGGCATACGACTGCGACATCACCTTCGGAACCAACAACGAGTTCGGTTTCGACTACCTCAGGGACAACATGTCCGTAAGCCCCGAGGATCTCGTGCAGCGCAAGCACCACTACGCCATCGTCGACGAGGTGGATTCCGTGCTCATCGATGACGCCCGTACCCCTCTGATCATCTCTGGCCCCATACAGCACAACGATGCCGACGAGGCCCAGTACCTGGAGTTCCGCCCCTATGTGGAGAAGCTCTACCAGGCCCAGCGCAGCCTCGTGAACCAGACTCTCAACGACGCCAGGAAGAAGATTTCCGAGGGCGACGAGAACGAGGGAGCCATGCTTCTGCTGCGCGCGCACAAGGGACTGCCCAAATACGCCCCGCTGATCAAGTTCCTCTCCGAGCCTGGCATGAAGCAGCTGCTCCAGAAGGCCGAGAACTTCTACATGCAGGACAACGAGAGGGAGATGCCGGTGGTGACCGACCCCCTGTTCTTCGTGATCAACGAGCATCTGCATTCTGTCGACATGACCGACAAGGGCCACGACGTGCTCGCCAACGCTGTCGGCAATGACAATTTCTTCGTGCTCCCCGACGTGGGCGCGCAGACCGCCGAAATTGAGCACTCCGAACTGTCGCCTCTCGAGAAGCAGCAGAAGAAGGACGAGCTGATGACTGAATTCTCCACCAAGAGCGAACGTGTCCACACGGTCAGCCAACTGCTGAAGGCCTACACCATGTTCGAGAAGGACGTGGACTACGTGATCATGGACGGCAAGGTCAAGATCGTCGACGAGTCCACCGGCCGTATCATGGAAGGACGCCGCTGGAGCGACGGACTGCACCAGGCTGTCGAGGCCAAGGAGAACGTGAAGGTCGAAGGCGCCACCCAGACCTTCGCGACCATCACCCTGCAGAACTACTTCAGAATGTACCACAAGCTCGCCGGAATGACCGGTACGGCCGAGACCGAGGCGGGCGAGTTCTGGAGCATCTACAAGCTCGACGTGATGGTGATACCGACCAACAGGCCGGTGATAAGGGACGATCAGGACGACCTCATATACAAGACCAAGAAGGCCAAGTACGCGGCTGTAATCGACAGGGTGGTCGAACTTACGGAAAAGGGCCGTCCGGTGCTCGTGGGCACCACCGACGTGGAGACCTCCGAACTGCTCAGCCGCATGCTCCGGATGAGGGGCATAAAGCACAATGTGCTGAACGCCAAGGAGCATGCCAGGGAAGCGGAAATCGTGGCCCAGGCCGGACAGAGCTCCACCGTGACCATCGCCACCAACATGGCCGGACGAGGCACCGACATCAAGCTCTCGCCCGAGGTGAAGGCCGCCGGAGGACTTGCGATCATAGGCACCGAGCGTCATGATTCCCGCCGCGTGGACCGCCAGCTGCGCGGACGTGCCGGTCGTCAGGGCGACCCCGGTTCATCTACTTTCTACGTATCCTTCGAGGACAAGCTGCTGCGTCTCTTCGGCGCGGAGCGCATCGCGAAGATGCTCGACAGCATGCCCGACAACGAGGCCCTGCAGTCGAACATGCTCTCCAAGGCGGTCGAGAACGCCCAGCGCAGGGTGGAGGAGAACAACTTCGGAATCCGAAAGCGCCTGCTGGAGTACGATGACGTGATGAACTACCAGAGGGAGGCCATCTACTCCCGCCGCCGCAACGCCATCAACGGAGACAAGATCGAGATCGACCTCCAGAACATGATGCTGGACACCACCTCGCTCTTCGTGGAGAAGTACCGTTCCCTGCCCTTCGAGGATTTCCGCATGACCATGATAGCCGAGCTCTCAATCGACGCGGAGTTCGATGAGGACTTCTACAAGAGCGCGAAGCGCGACGCCCTCGAGGACAAGATATGCGAGACCATGCAGGCCACCTACAGGCGCCGCATGGACGCGCTCGTGGAGAAGCTCAACCCCATAATCAAGGACGTCTACGAGCAGCAGGGAGCACAGTACGAGAGGATTTCCATACCCATCTCGGACGGCCGCAGGAACATGGGGCTCAGCGTGAACCTCGAGAAGGCCTACAGCTCCGAGGGCCGCGAGATTTCCAAGACCCTGACGAAGAACATCATACTCTATCAGATAGATGAGCACTGGAAGCAGCACCTGCGCGACATGGACGACCTCAAGCAGAGCGTCCAGAACGCGTCCTACGAGCAGAAGGACCCCATTGTGGTCTACAAGCTCGAGAGCTACAACCTCTTCGCCCAGATGCTCGAGACCCTCAACAAGGACGTGCTGTCCTTCCTCTTCAAGGCCTTCGTGCCCCTCAGGGACAAGGCCGCCGAGGCTCCCCGCCGCCAGGTGGTGCGCAGGCCCGACATGAGCAGGCTTCAAGCCGGACGCTCCCTCAGCACCAACGGAGAGCAGAAGGCCAGGGTGCCCGTCAAGGCCGACAGTCATATCGGCCGCAATGACCCCTGCCCTTGCGGAAGCGGCAAGAAGTACAAGAACTGCCACGGAAAGGGAATAGTATAAACCACAGACAAATGGGACGAAATATGCAGAAGACCACTGAAGCTGTCGTGAATGTGAACGACATCACGAGAATCGCCGGAGGCGCCTCGATCAAGGGCGACCTCAATTCCCCGTCGGACATCCGCGTTGACGGGAACATAGAGGGAAAGGTATGCTCCGGCGGAAGAGTCGTAGTGGGCGAGACGGCCAGGCTGTCAGGTACCCTGATGTGCACGGATCTCGACCTCTGGGGCAAGATGGAGGGCGAAATCTACGTCAAGGACACGGTGAGCGTCAAGAGCACCGCCGTAGTCAACGGCAATCTGCACGTTCGCAAGCTCCAGGTGGAGATAGGCGCCCAAATCAACGGCTCCTGCCAGATGATTACCGAGCAGGAGTACGATGAGAAGGCGGCGCGACTCACGGAAAGCAAGAAGGCTCCCGAAGCCGTACCGACCCGCTAGAGTATATTCATTGACTGCTCACGGATTTTTTCGAGCTCGTCCTTCATCTGAACGACGAGCTTTTGTATTTCCGCGTGGTTGGCCTTCGAGCCGGTGGTGTTAATTTCGCGGCCCATCTCCTGGATTATGAATCCTAGCTTCTTCCCGGGATAGGCTTCGGTTTCGATGGTGTCGAGGAAGTACCTGCAATGCTGGCGCAGACGCACCTTCTCCTCGTTGATGTCGAGCTTCTCGAGATGGAAGATCATCTCCTGCTCGAATCTTTCCCTGTCCATCTTTATGTTGAGCTCTTCCGCGGCCTTGATGATTCTGCCGCGTATGTTGTCCAGCCTTTCCGCCTCGTGGCTTTCGACCTTGTCATAGAGCGCAAGTATCTTCGCCACCCTTGAGCATACGTCCTCGTGCAGGGCCTGGCCTTCGCGGCTGCGGTAATCGTTGACGCTGTCGAGACAGCTGTCGAAGGCCACGCTGACGTCTGGCCATTCCTCCTCGCTGATTACGTCGGCCTTCCTGGAGTCCACTATGTCCGGCATGCGCAGGATTGCGTTCAGCAGCAGGGCGAAGTTGGAGGGGCTGTACTGGACGCCCATCTCCTTGGCCAGGGTGCCGGCCTGGTCGATGTAGCTTCTGGCGACGTTCATGTTGAGCTGCTTGCCGCTTTCTTCTTCCCTGGGGGTCCAGGTGAGGAAGACATCGATGGTGCCCCGGGTCAGGGAGGCGGCTATCTTCGAACGTATTTCCAGCTCCTTGTCCTTCGGCAGCAGGGAGGTTCTGAGGTTGATGTCGGCGCTCTTGCCGTTCAGAGTCCTGATTTCTATTGTGAGGGTTCCGTGCCTGAGCTGTGCTTCGGACTTGCCGTAGCCTGTCATCGATTTTATCATAAGTCTCTGGTTTTCGGTTGAATATTGTTCCGCAAATTTAAATGCAAGTTCGGAATTTTTCAAAAATATTTTTCCAGTCTTGCGGCGGTCTCGTTCCAGAGCCATTCTATGTCTTCCCTGCGGTCAAGCAGCCTTTGCGGTATGTCGCGCCTGCCGTTCCCCGAGAAGAGCTGCATGTTGCAGTCGGAGCAGAGGGCGTTGACAGCCGGGCGTGCGCCCCGGGCGGGGCTGTTGCAGAAGGGGCGGAAGAAGATGTCGGTCAGCGGGTCGAACCAGCGGCCGAGCCGTATCATTTCTGTGTCCACTATGCCGGGGTCCGCCATGTTCACGCGCCTGCCGCTTTTCTGTGCCATGGCGATGGAGAAATAGATCAGCGCGAGCTTGGTGTCCGCGTAGGTCCTGAGCTGATGGAAATCCTTCTCGCCCTTTTCGAAGAAATCGCGGTCCACTGCCGCGGCCTTCGCCGAGATGGACACCATGTTGACTATTCCGGCATCGTCCCCCAGCGACGGCAGCATCAGCCTTGTGAGCAGCCATGGCCCGAGGTAGTTGACGCCGAGGGTCTGTTCGAAGCCTTCGACTGTCCGCGAGTAGCGCCTGGGGAGCGTTCCCGCGTTGTTGAACAGGGCGTCCAGCGGGGCCTCTTTCCGCATCCTGGCGGCGAAGTCCCTTATCGAGGCGAACGAGTCGAGGTGCAATTCCTGAATCTCGAGCTGCGCGGAGGGTACGGCTCCCAGGATTCTGCGGCGCACGGCGTCCGCCTTCTCCAGGTTGCGGCAGGCCATTATGACCCTCCAGCCCCGGCGGGCCATCTCTTCGGTAGCCGCGCTGCCCATTCCGCCGCTGGCCCCGGTGATGATCACGCTTTTCCGTCGGGGCCCTTCCATCGTCTTTCGGCTTTTTCGATTTCCTTCTCCAGACTTGCCGGGAGATTGTCCAGGCAGCTGTGGCATTTCATCTCGAGAGTGTACATCCTGCCTATGCAATAGTTGGAGTGGCCGCAGGCGCTGCATTCAAGTTCTCCGCTGTGGAGCTTGTTCACGAAGTCCGTGTCCCGGACGAGTGCGCGCGCGACCTGCAGTCCGGTGAAGCCGGCGTCCAGGACTTCTTCCATCTTGTGCCTGGAGACCAGTCCGCCGACATAGATCAGCGGCATCTTCAGCGCAGCGCGGAACTTCTTGGCCTCTTCGAGGAAGTAGCCTTCGCTGTAGGGTACGGTCGGAATCATCAGACGCCCTCCAAGGGCGATTCCGGCCTTGAGCCACCAGAATTTCTTCATGTCCATGTAGTGGCGCAGGGTCTTCAGGGGCATGGCTCCGCGCATGACCTCCATCGGGGCGCGGCTCACGAATCCGGCGGAGAGCACGAGGGCGTGCGCACCGGTCTTTTCGAGTTCCCTGGCGACCTCGATGCATTCTTCGGTCTGCATGCCCTTCCTGAAGCCGTCGTGCATGTTGACCTTGACAATCACTCCCATGTCGTCGCCGGCGGCTTCCATGACCCTGTCCATCACCAGCTTCATGAAGCGCATGCGGTTCTCGAGACTGCCTCCGAACTCGTCTTTGCGGCGGTTGGTGTAGGGGGAGAGGAACTGGCTTATCAGGTAGCCGTGGCCGGCGTGTATCTCCACGCAGTCGAACCCGGCTTCGCGGGCGAGATTCACTGCGGTGCCGAAGTCGTCGGCAATCTGAAGGATTTCATCCCTGCGCAGCCCGCGCACGAAGGTGGGGGAGTAGAGGTTGAACCCCGTGGAGGCCCCGACCGGGGTGCAGCCGCAGGTGGAGCGGTGGGTCATGTTTCCGCAGTGGCCCAGCTGTATGGAAGCCTTGGCGCCCTCGGCATGGATTGCATCGGTGAGCTTCCTGAGCTCGGGCACTATTTCCCTGCGCATCCAGAGCTGTGCGTCGAAGGATAGTCCGGAACGCGACACCGAGGCGTAGGCTATGGTGGTCATGCCGACTCCTCCACGGGCCACCGCCGTGTGGTAGTCGAAGAGGTCCTGCGAAGGGCTGTTGTGGTAGGCCATGTTCTCGAAGGCGGCCGAACGTATTACCCTGTTGCGCAGTGTGACAGGCCCTATCTTGCAGGGCGTGAATATCTTGGATTCTATCATGGGACTAGTATATGAAGGGTATTATGCGCTTGAGCTTCTTGGCGTCGAACTCGTCCGCGAACTCGACGCGGTATCTGTCGTAGATTCTCGCGGCCCTCGGGCAGAGGTTGGCGAAGGTCCAGAGCGCGAATACTGCTCCGGCCCAGGACCAGGTGAGCAGCGCGAAGCCGACCCATTCCATGAACTCGCCGAAGTAGTTCGCCGAGGTCACATATTTGAACATTCCTCCCTTGGGCAGGTAATGCCTGGTGTCGCCGGGCTTGCGGAGGTTGCGTATGATGTTGTCGGACTGGATGTTGATTGCCATCCCGGCGAGGAAGACCAGCAGCCCGGCGATGAACTGCGGCGTCAGCAGCCATCCCTCGCCGTAATAGTCTTCCGGCGACACGTAGAACAGCCAGCCTCCTTGCATTATGGCGTTCAGGGTGTTGAACAACATGCCCATCGCGATGATGCTGAAGGGCATCTTGCTTTCGCTCTTGATGCGGCTGGGGAAGATGAACGCCCGGTGGAAGTAGTGTATCTCGAAGATTATCAGGAAAAGCAGCCTGAGCGGGTCCTCCCTCCTTTCGGAGCAGAGGCAGAGCACGAGCATGGCTATGAACACCGGCGACTCCATGAGCACCCAGCCGGTGCGGTTGCTGATTGCGGGCCCCCATTTCCGTGTATAGAACTTCCCGTAGCCTGCGTCCACGAAGAACAGGCAGACGAACACCACGAGCGCCAGGGCGGACATGATGATGAGCAGCAGGTTGAAATGTTCCCAGATCATAGCGAGTGCAGCCAGCCGAACGCGCGCTTCCAGTTGCCGAAGCCGAAATCGGAGGATTTGATAAGGAAATTGAACATTCCCGTGTCGTAGAACCGCATTTCGAGTCCGTCGTCCTCATCGAGCTGCAGAAGGTTCACGCAGTCGGGGTTTTCGCTTCTCACGTCTTCGAAGAACGGCACCCCGAAGAGCTTGATGCCATCGGCGCTGTCATCGCATTCGCTGAACTCTATGGCCATCTCGGGCGCTGCAAGCTCCTGCTCGTCGTCATCCACCAGAATGCAGGAGCTGAAGGTCTCCATGTTGATGCTGGGAGTGTATTTGACGAGCACGGACTTCTTGGGCCAGCGGCCGAGGCCGAAGTGCTCGGGGGAGTCGTAGCCCAGGAATTCGTCTATGGCGGCGAAGAAGTAGAGCATGCCGCTGTGAGGGAGCCTGCCCTCCTTGTCGAAAGGGGCTATGTCCTCGCAGTCAATCTGGCAGATGAAGGTCAGGGGATAGTCGTAACTCTCTCCGTCCTCCTCCACCTTCATCGTGGGGAACTCCATCCCCGGGGGCAGGTCGGGATTGCCCCACCATTTGCTGCAGCAGAACAGCTGCGAATCGGTGGCCTTGGGTGTAAGTCTTATTGCCATGGCATGTGTCGTTTGCGGTGTTATTTCAGGAGCTGTATCAGGTATTGGCATTTCTCGGGCTTGCCGAGGGTCTTGCTGAGGTCGCATGAGAGCTTGACGCAGTCGCTCCACTTGCGCAGTTCGGTGATGCGTCCCCGGGTAAGCTTCACGACTATGTTCATCGGCTCGCACCCTACGATGTCGCAGGTAAGGTAGGTGCCCACGCCGTAGGAGTCCTGGACGCGCCCGTTGCAGAATCTGTGGATTCTGATGCACTTGTCTATGTCGAGCCCGTTGCTGTAGAGCACCTGCTTGGTGGACGGGTCGATTCCGAGCGACCTGTATTTCGCTATTATCTTCTCGGTCTGCTCGAACTCGTCGCCGCTGTCCACGCGCAGGCCCCTGTACATCATGGCCATGCGCTTGGAGAGGTTGGAGAAGAACACTTCATCGCCGAAGCAGTCGTAGAGGTAGAGTCCGTTGTCGCCGTCGTAGACGTCGCTGAACTTCTTCATCACGTTGAAGTTGCATTCGTTGACGCCGCTCACGTTCTCTTCGAAGCTGATGAGCTGGTGCGACATGGTGCCCAGTGGCACGCAGTCATATTTCATGGCGAGCCATACGTTCGAGGTCCCGGTGAACCTGCCGGGCCATTCCCGCGAGTCGGCGGTCTCCTTCATCACCCGTATGACCATGTCCTGGTGGGCGAAGCTGAAGCGCCTGCGGGTGCCCATGTCGCCGAGTATGAGCCCGTTCTCGAGTATCTTGACGGCCTTCTCCCTGGCGCGCCTCTCTTCGAGCTCCGCGTCGTAGCGCCCGAAGTCGCCGCGCAGCCCGTGCATGAGCTCCGAGATGCAGGAGAGCAGGGGCATCTCCCACATTATGGTGGAAAACCACTTCCCCCTTACCACTATCTCCAGATGCCCCTCCGCGTCCTGGGAGATGTTGAGCTCCCTGGGATTGAAGCGGTAGCCGCGCAGGAAGGTGAAGTACCAGAGCGGAAGGAAGTAGCAGCGGTGCTTGAGGAACTGTATCTCCTCCTCGCTTATGACCACTTCCTTCATGTGCTCCATCTGCTCCTGCAGCAGCTGCGCAAAGCCTTCCGGGTAGACCTCGCCGTTGCGGTCGAAGAAAGTGTATTCGACCTCCGCACGCGGATAGGTCTCCAGTATGTAGTACTGGCAGGTGAAGGTGTAGAGGTCGTTGTCGGTGAAGTGTGTTATCAGTGGTTCCATGGTTTTCCGGTCATTGGTCTGGGGTGCCGCTACTCTATGCCCTGGGCCCTGAGCAGCGCTTCCGGCTCGGGGTCGTGTCCGCGGAACTTGCGGTAGAGCACGGCTGCGGGTTCGGTGTCGCCCTTGGAGAGTATGTTCTCGCGGAAGGATGTGGCGACCTCCTTGCTGAAGATGCCTTTCTCCTTGAACAGCGACCATGCGTCGGCGGCGAGCACCTCGGCCCATTTGTAGGAATAGTAGCCGGCAGAATACCCTCCCGAGAATATGTGCGAGAACGACGTGGACATGCAGGTGCCTTCGGCGTCCGGCAGTACCAGAACGGGAGCAGTGGCCTTCTTCTCGATTTCGCTTGCGCTGCCCTCGAGCGGCTTGTCGGTGTCGTGCCATGCCATGTCGAGGAAGCCGAACTGGAGCTGGCGTACCTGTGCGTAGGCCACGTTGTAGTTCTTGGACTCTGAAATTTTCTCTATGAGCTCGTCGGGTATTTCCTCGCCGGTCTCATAGTGCTTTGCGAAGGGCTTGAGGTATTCAGGTTCGTAGGCCCAGTTCTCCATGATCTGCGAAGGAAGCTCCACGAAGTCCCATGCGACGCTGGTTCCTGTCTGCGAGGGGTAGCGGCCCTCGGCCATCATCCCCTGGAGGGAGTGGCCGAATTCGTGGAGGAAGGTGGTGAGCTCGTAGTGGGTCAGCAGCGAAGGCGCGTCGGCCGTGGGTTTGCTGAAGTTGGTTACGATGCTGACCAGGGGCCTGCGCTCCACGCCGTCCCTGATGCTCTGGCCCCTGAAGCTGGTCATCCATGCCCCGTTGCGCTTCGTCGCGCGGGGGAAGAAGTCGGCGTAGAACAGGGCGAGGTGCCTTCCGTCCGCATCGCATACGTCATAGACCTTCACGTCCTTGTGGTAGCCGGGGATGTCATCGCGAAGGGTGAACTGGAGCCCGTAGAGCCTGGTAGCGAGGCCGAATACGGCGTCGATGCAGCTCTCGAGCCGGAAGTAGGGCTTCAGCTGTTCGTCGCTGAGCGAGAACCGGGAGGCCTTGTATTTCTCCGACCAGTAGCTGAAGTCCCAGGGCTGGATGGCGCTTTCGCCGTAGCCGTTCTCGCGTGCGTAGTCATATATCCTTGCGACTTCCTTCCTGGCTGCGGGAAGCGAGGGCTCCAGCAGTTCGTCGAGCAGGTTGTAGACGTTTTCCACGTTCTCCGCCATCCTGTCCTCCACCACGTAGTCGGCGTAGGTCTCGTAGCCCAGCAGCTGTGCGGTCTTGAGCCTGAGGTCGGCTATCTTGAGGCAGATTTCCGAGTTGTCGTATTCTCCGCCGAAGGCTATGGAGTTGTAGGCCATGTACATCTGCTTCCTGAGCTCGGGACGTGCGCTGAATTTCATGAAGGCCGAATAGCTGGGATATGAGAGGTCGAAGGTCCAGCCCTGCTGTCCGTTGTCCTTTGCCGTGGCGGCTCCCATGTCGCGCACGTACTGAGGCAGGCCTTCGAGCTGCGCCTCATCGGTGAGGTTGAGCTTGTAGGCGTTGGTGGACGCGAGCGCGTTGTTGTTGAACTTGAGGCTCAGCAGCGACAGCTCCTCCTGGTACTTGCTGTAGGTCTGCTTGTCTTCGGGGGAGAGGTTGGCTCCGTTGCGGGCGAAAGACTTGTAGGTCTCGTCGAGCAGCCTGAGCTGGTCGGGTTCGAGCCCGAGGGAGTCCCTGCGGTTCCATACGCTTTTGATGCGTTCGAAGAGCCCCTCGTTGAGGGAGACGTACATCGAGTATTCGGTCATCATCGGGGAGATTTCCTCGGCTATGGCCTGGAGCTCGGGCGTGGCGTCGGCCTCGAGCAGGTTGTAGAATATGGAGGATACGTTGTTCAGGGTCTCTCCCGAGAACTCGAGCGCCTCTATGGTGTTCGCGAAGTCGGGCTCGTCGGGATTGGCGACGATGGCGTCAATCTCGGCCTTGGCCCTGGCTATGCCTTCCTTGAACGCCGGCATGTAGTGCTCGGTCTTGATTTTGTCGAATTGCGGGGCCCCATACGGCAGGGGTGACTCCGTAAGAAGCGGATTGTCCATTTTGCAAGATGCTGTAAGAATCAGCGCGGCGGCAAGGGCCGCGTGGAGGTGAGTTTTCATAAACGAACAAAGTATAACCTTACAAAAGTAGTAAAATTTTCATATTGTTGCTCTTCGCGCTCCGGGCGGGCTGCGGAACCGCCGGCCCATGCAAGGTTTTTCAGAAAGAATGACTATATTTGACTCTGCTAAACCGGACAAGTACTAATTAAAACTAATAATGTCACACAGCAAGTTTTCTGTCAAATATTGTGTGCTTCTGCCTATAGTGCTGATAGTCACAATATGCCTCTGGGCGGCACCCCTCAGCTTCTTTGGAATTGACGCCCTCACAGTAGTCCAGCAGCGCATGATAGCGATTTTCGTATTCGCGGCTCTCATGTGGATGTTCGAGATCATTCCCAACTGGACTACGTCCCTGATTGTCATCGTGGTGATGCTGCTGACCGTTTCCGACAAGGGTATACGGGCCTTCTGTGACCCCCAGTACGGGACTCTTATCGATTACAAGAGCATAATGGCTTCGTTCGCGGACCCTGTGGTCATGCTCTTCCTCGGAGGCTTCGTGCTGGCGATTGTGGCTTCCAAGTACGGAATGGACGCCAAGCTGGCCAAGGTCCTGCTGGGCCTCTTCGGTAAGAACCCCAGGTTCGTCCTGCTCGGCTTCCTGCTGGTGATCAGCCTGTTCTCCATGTTCATGAGCAACACCGCCACCGCCGCCATGATGCTGGCGTTCCTGGCCCCCGTGCTCAAGGCCCTGCCCTCTGACGAGACGGGAAAAGTCGCCCTCGCGCTGTCGATTCCCATTGCGGCCAACCTCGGCGGAATGGGCACCCCTATAGGAACTCCCCCCAACGCAATCGCCCTCGGCGCCCTCGAAAGCGCCGGCTACCAGATAAGCTTCGTAAGCTGGATGGAGCACATGGTGCCCTACGTGCTGGTCATGATACTCATCGCCTGGGGTCTCCTGATGCTGTTCTTCCCCTTCAAGGCAAAGAAGATAGAGCTCCATATCGAGACCAAGAACGACAAGAAGACCTGGCGCACCTACGTGGCATGGATTACCTTCGCCGTGACCCTGCTGCTCTGGGTCACCGAGGCCATCACCGGAATCAACTCCAACATCGTGGCCCTGATTCCCCTTGCCGTCTACACCTGCACCGGCGTGTTCGGAAAGGATGACATCAAGGAGATCAACTGGAGCGTGCTCTGGCTCGTAGCCGGAGGCTTCGCCCTCGGTACCGGACTCAACAAGACGGGACTTGCCGCGACCCTCATCAACGCCATACCTTTCAGCACCATGGATGTGGTGATCGTGATTCTGATCGCCGGCGGCGTATGCTACGCCCTGTCCAACTTCATCAGCAACTCCGCAACTGCGGCCCTGCTGGTGCCCATCCTCGTGGTTGTAGGCTCCGCCATGGCCGACCCCGCCGCCGCGAACCATGACCAGTTCATGCAGTTCGGCGGAATGGAGGCTCTGATTCCCTTCATAGCCGTGTGCGCGTCCCTCGCGATGATTCTTCCGATTTCCACCCCTCCCAATGCCATCGCCTCATCCACCGGCCTCGTCCGGACGAAGGACATGGCGAAGGTGGGCCTCATCATCGGAGTTGTGGGCTTCATCATCGGTTACTTCATGCTCACCGAATTCTTCCCCTTCGACAAGGTGGCCTGACATAGAATAACTGAACCTGTCATGAGTTTCAAGAAACTGATTATGGCCTCGGCGGCGGCTCTGCTTTCCGTCGCCGCTGTGGCCGGCGGGGAGGACGGGAAGATCCAGCTCTACGGATTCATCCGCACCTACGCTGCATACGATTCCCGCGAGAGCCTCTCCAGCATCGAGGACCTGTTCTACTACATGCCTCTCGACAAGGACATGGCCGGGGACAACGACCTCAATTCCGTAAGCTCGTTCCGCTTCGCGGCGCTGACTTCGCGTCTTGGAGTCGACGTGAAGGGCTACGAGTTCGGCGGGTGGAACATGGGCGCCAAGATAGAGACCGACTTCTACGCCGGAGTCTCCGGCGTCACGGGAACCGCCCAGCTTCGTCTGCGCCAGGCCTACGTGACCTTCGCCTACGATGAGCTTTCGTTCAAGGTCGGCCAGGCATGGCATCCCATGGCGTCCGACCAGCCCGACGTGCTCTCCCTCAATGCCGGTGCGCCGTTCAATCCTTTCAGCCGAACCCCCATGTTCCAGGCGAGCTACGGCTTCGGTGACTTTTCGGTCGACCTTGCGGCAATCTGGCAGATGCAGTACACCTCCGCCGGCCCCGACGGGGCGAAGGCGGACTATATAAAGTACGCCAAGACCCCGGAGATGTATCTCGGCCTGAACTATTCCAACGACGGCTTCCTCGCACGTGTCGGAGTGGACATGCTTTCCATCAAGCCCCGCCATATCAATGAAGCCGGGGAGAAGCTGTCAGACCGTATCACCACTTTCAGCCCCTTCCTCTATCTGCAGTATGCCGAAGGTGACTTCAGCGTGAAGGCCAAGACTATCTACGCCCAGGCCGGCGAGCACATGAACCTCAACGGAGGTTACGGCGTGACGGCCGCAAGCGCTCCGGACGGAATGCTCGACGAGTCTGCGGGCTGGAACTACACTCCCACCCGCAACTCCTCCTCATGGATAAGCCTGAAGTACGGCGGCGACCTGCAGGGCGTGCTTTTCGCGGGCTATGTGAAGAATTTCGGCACAGCCGAGGCCATTGTCGACCCCGGCCATCTTTATTTCAGCAAGAACAGCTTCTCCAACATGAACGCGATGTGGAGGCTGACCCCGACGGTGCTCTACAACCTCGGAAAGCTGACTTTCGGCCTGGAGTACGATGTCACAGGAGTCCAGTACGGCGAGTGGGGCGACGGTCCCTGCTACGGACTTGCCACCGAGAACCTGCACTGGGTCACGAACCACCGCGTGCAGGCCATGGTGAAGTTCACGTTCTGACGCAGGTCCGCCGGACCTGACGTTCCGGCAGACTTGACTTCCGGCGGATTGCAGATTTGCCTGAACAAGCCGGGCGCGTGACGGATTGCGTCCGGCTTTTCCTATTGACCGAAAAAAGACTATTCCAATGTATTCCAGAAGATTTATCGCCGCCTTGGCGGCACTGTTCTCAATAGCGTCCTCCGCCGCAGGTCAGGACGGCAGAATCCAGCTGTACGGGTTTGTCCGCACCTACGCGGCTTACGATTCCCGTGAGAGTTTCTCGAGCCTCGACGAGCTGCTGTACTACGTTCCCCGGGATGTGGATATGGTGGGAGACAGGGATCTCAACGCCGTAGGTTCGTTGCGCGTCGCCGCACTGACTTCGCGTCTCGGAGTAGACGTGACGGGCTATGAGTTCGGCGGATGGGACATGAGCGCCAAATTGGAGGCCGACTTCGGGGCCGGAATCACAGGGGTTACCGGAACCGCACTGATGCGCCTCCGCCAGGCCTACGTGACCTTCGCGCACGACGGGCTCTCGTTCAAGGCCGGCCAGGCGTGGCATCCGGTCTCCGAAGGGCACCCGGATCTGATAGCCCTCAACGCCGGCGCCCCGTACAACCCGTTGAGCCGCACGCCAATGTTCATGGCAGAATATGCGTTCGGGGATTTTTCGCTGGTGCTTGCCGCCCTCTGGCAGATGCAGTTCACCTCCGTCGGCCCGGATATGGACAGCGGCGGAAGAGGCGCCGTTTCCTCGGCCGACTATATCAAATACGGCAGGATTCCCGAGCTCTATCTGGGAGTCTGCTATTCCGATGACGCTTTCCTTGCCCGTATGGGACTTGACATCCTTTCCATAAAGCCGAGGCACGCCAACGCGGCGGGGGAGAAGCTGGGCGACCGCATCACGACGTTCAACCCCTTCCT
>UQQM01000021.1 GCA_900543205.1 uncultured Bacteroides sp.
CCGGCGACATGGGAGGAGACGTGGAGCAGTTCCTCACCGACTACTTCTTCGGCGATATCTACAGCCGGGGCGCGCTCGACCTGAAGACACGCGAGTTGCTCGGCTACTGTGTGCTGACCACCTTGGAAGCCGAAAGCCAGCTCCATTCGCACTATCACGGCAACATCAACGCGGGCAACTCACCGGAAACGCTTACCGCCGCCGTAATCCAGTGCCTGCCCTACATCGGCTTCCCCGCCGCTATCAAGGCGTTGCGCATCATCAAGGAGGAATATGCCAGGTGACATTGCGGCATGACGTTTGCGCAGGCTCGCGCCATGCGAAAATATCTTCCGTTATTCCTTCTCCTGGCCTTATGCACGGGTGCGGCGGCGCAGGACAGCCTGAAAACGATTGTCGGACATATCACTGACCGCAACGGACATAGCATAGAATATGTGGCGGCAGGCATTCCCGGCAGGAACATTGGAACGGTCTCCGACTCCGAGGGCCGCTTCACCCTGGAATTGCCGGACACCACTGCCGCCGACCTGATGTTCTTCCATGTTTCATACAAGGAAAAGAGCATTCCGGCGGCGGAACTTATCGCCGCGACCGGACCGGTGACGGTGATTCTCGAAGAAAACAGGCTGGCAGCAGCGGTCGTGACTCCCGGGAAGAGAAAAGACAGGAGGCTGGTCGGCAAAGGCGCGCGGGTGCCCGGAGGCATCGCGACCATGGAACCTTCCAGCACCGGCATGGAAATCGGTTCGGTGATTGAAGTCAGGAAAGAGTTTACAATCAGGAAGATCTCCCTCGAAGTGCTGCGGAACGCCTTGCCGGGATGCGTGCTTGGCGTCAATATCTATAGAACCGAAGGTTCCCCCGCAACATTCGACAACGTGCTCAGGAAACCGATATACTGCAATATCCCCGTCAGCGACGACAAGACGAAATGCGAAATCGAGCCGGAAGAGATTGTCGTCCTCTCCCCCGGCTCATACTTCATAGCGCTCGCGCTGGTCGACTGCGACAGGGAGCTTCAGGAAAAATGGAAGGACAAGCCTTCGTGGAGCAAGGACGAGCGCTTCGAGAACTCTCTGACATCCATCGATTTCCCGCTTTACCTCAAATCCTGCTATATACGCAGCAAGGCGATGCAGGACGTCGAACCAATCCCGGTCGGAACCGGCCTGACCGTCGAAGGGACGGAACTGCAATGACAGATGGCGGCGGCATTCCGGGACGGCGGCGCTATTTCTTCCGGCCGCTTTTGCGCAGGGCTTCGGCGATGATCCACTGGAGCTGCCCGTTGACGCTGCGGAACTCATCGGCAGCCCATTTCTTGAGGGCTGCCATGGTCTCCGCATCTACGCGAAGGACGAAACTCTCCGTATCTGAAGCAGGCTTCCGGGGCATCGCCGACTACTGATATATCGTTCCGGTATTCACCACGGGCTGTGCGGATTCGTCACCGCAGAGCACCACGAGCAGGTTGCTGACCATAGCAGCCTTGCGCTCCTCGTCCAGTTCCACCACCTGGTCGTCCTTGAGCTTATCGAGGGCCATCTTCACCATGGAGACCGCTCCTTCGACTATCTTCTCGCGGGCGGATATCACGGCGGCGGCCTGCTGGCGGCGCAGCATCACGGCGGCGATTTCGGGGGCGTACGCCAGATAATTGATACGCGCCTCCACGACCTCTATTCCGGCCATCGCGAGCCTGTCGTTCAGGGTCTTCTCGAGTATTTCATTGACCTCCTCCCCTCCGGAGCGCAGGGTCACCTCATCCTGGCCGCCCTCGTTGTTGTCGTAATTGTAGTCCGCAGCCACCTGGCGCAGGGCGGCGTCGCTCTGTATCTTCACGAAATTCTCCAGAGCATTCATCACGGAGGCCACGCGGCTGGCGGCGGCAGCTGCGGCAGCGGAGGCGGATGTGGACGACAGCGCCGCCGAAACCACTCCGGCCATGGTCTGCGAATCTATCTCGAACAGGGCCTTGTAGGTATCCTTGAGCCTCCACACCAGCACGAGGCCCACCATTATCGGATTGCCCACCTTGTCGTTGACCTTTATGGGCTCCACGTCCAGGTTCCTGGCCCTGAGCGAAAGCTTCTTCTTTGTCAGCAGCGGATTCACCCAGTAATATCCGGTCTCGCTGAAGGTGCCCCTGTACTTTCCGAAGAAGACCATCACGCGGGCCTCATTGGGTTCGAGCTTGACATAGCCGGCGAAGAACGCGAACCATATTATCGCCAGAACCAGGCCGAGGACGGCAAGTCCGAGCATTTGCGAAAGGAAGCAGGCCACAACGGCGGCCGACATCACGATCAGATGGAGGAACAGCATCACGAAGCCGTTCATCACGAAACCCTTGAATTGGAATTCTTTCATAAGTAATATCATTTTGATATTGCAAATATATCACAATAATCCGGAAATCCAAAATTCAGCCCGCTTTTCCGGCAGTTCCGGATGCGCCGCAACTGAGAGCCCTTCCGGCACGCATATTGGAGAAGGCAGAAGCGCGGAACCGCTCAAAAGCACGGCCTCCGCAAGAATCTGAGAAGAAAAAAGACTATATTTGCCGTAATGGAAAATCTTAAGGAAAAGGCGCGCTCAGTCGCCGCCTCCGCGCTCAGGGACGAGACCCGCTACGACGGCTCCCCTTTCATCGGACATCCCGACAACGTCGCCCGCATAGTGGAGGACGAAATCGGACTGCCCGACGAGTGCGTCGCCGCCGTCTATCTCCACGAAGCGACGCGCATCCACAAGGACATAGACATCAGCGCATTCCCGCAGGACGTCAGGACCATAGTGGACGGGCTGAACAAGATTTCCACCATCAAGCCCAAGGACACGCGGCTCGAAGCAGAGAACTACAAGAAGCTGATAGTGCAGTACTCCACAGACCCGCGCGTCATCGTGCTCAAGATCGCCGACCGGCTTGAGGTGATGCGCAACCTGAAGATGTTCCCCAAGAGCTCCAGGGACCAGAAGCTGCTGGAGACAACCATGCTCTACATGCCGCTGGCGCACCAGCTGGGCCTCTACAACATCAACACGGAGCTCGGCAACATCTATCTGCGCTACTCCGAGCCCGAGCAGTACAGGGCAATCACCAACAAGCTCAAGGCCACCGAGAAGGACCGCGAACAGCTGACCGCTGAATTCATACGCCCCCTGGAGCGCAAGCTCTCCGACGCGGGCATCAGATACAAGCTCAAGGCGCGCACCAAGAGCGCATTCTCCATCTTCCGCAAGATGCAGGTGCAGAAGGTGCCCTTCGAAGGCGTCCACGACGTGTTCGCGATACGCTTCATCATCGACTGCGAGGACGACCCCAAGCTCGAAAAGGACCTCTGCTGGAAGGTCTACTCCTACGTGACCGAGGAATACGAACCCGACATCTCGCGCCTGCGCGACTGGCTCACCACACCCCGGCCCAACGGCTACGAGTCGCTGCACATCACCGTGAAGAACAAGCTCGGGCAGTCGCTGGAGGTGCAGATACGCACCAAGCGCATGGACATAGAGGCCGAAAGCGGCAACGCAGCGCACTGGGCCTACAAGGGCATACGCCACGAAGCCTCCATAGACCGCTGGCTGCAGTCGGTGCGCGACTCGCTGGAGCATCCCCTCGAAGCCAGCCCCGAGTACCTTCCGGCGCCGCCCACGAAAGAGATTTTCGTGTTCACCCCCACAGGCGAACTGAGAATACTGGCAGCCGGGGCGTCGGTGCTCGACTTCGCTTTCAGCATACACACGAACCTCGGAAGCCGCTGCACCGGAGGCAAGGTCAACGGCAAACCCGTCCAGATCAAGGAGAAGCTCAAGACCGGCGACGTAGTCGAGATAATGACAGGAAAGAACCAGCGGCCGAGCCGCGACTGGCTGAACTGGGTCGTCACTTCCAAGGCGCGCACCAAGATCAAGCAGGAGCTCGACGCCGAAGAGCGCAAGGCGGCGACCGAAGGACGTGAAATCCTCGAACGCAGGCTCCGCAACTGGAAGCTCGAGTTCCCCGACGAACTCCTCACCGAGTTCATGAAGTCCGCCAAATACAATTCCGAGATGGCGATGATGGCAGCCATCGCGGCGGAAGAGCTGGACGTCAACGACATCAAGGAATTCCTGCTGCAGAAGCAGGCGCAGAAGGAGGAGCACTCCGCACAGAGACAGGAAGGCCCGGCCGAAGGCAGGAAGGCCTACGGAGGTTCCGCAAGCGCATCGGACGACATTCTCGTGATAAACGCGAAGAATGTCAAGGGACTGGACTACAAGCTCTCCAAATGCTGCAACCCCGTGTTCGGAGATGACGTGTTCGGCTTCGTGACGCGCACCGAAGGCATCAAGATACACCGCATGTCATGCCCCAACGCGGCCAGGCTCATGGAAAGGTTCCCCTACCGGATACAGAAGGTCGTATGGCAGGACAGCGCTTCGAGCGGAGACTTCCAGTGCACCCTGGCGGTCACGGCGGCCCTGGAGCATCCCGTGCTCACTTCCATCATGGACATCATAGGCCAGTTCAAGGTGTCGATGCGCTCCTGCAACGTCAAGGAGAATCCCCGCCTGGGCACCTACGAAATACAGATACGGCTTCTGGTTCCTTCCAACACCGAGCTCGACAAGGTGATTTCGCAGATTTCCAACATCAAGAGCGTGATGAGGGTGAAACGCGTATAGAACAGAAACTACAATGACGGACAGTGCTTTCTATGATTCATTCGAGACTATTCTCGAAAACGGCCTCCTGAAGATATGCCGCGGAGCCGGGCTCATCGGCGACACGCTGTTGCGGTCCGACGACATAGACGACAGATGGGAGGAATATATCAAGGACTATGTGGCGGATGCTGTGGAGAACTTCAACCAATATCCCGAGGCAGCAATCTCCTGGGCCGGATTCCTCGGCATCGGAGTGGCCCACTGGTGGGACATGGACTGGCAGGAGCACAGGAGAGACCCCTATACCTCCTTCTACGGCGGGCGCGGATGGGACGACATGGACGAGCACGTGCTGCGCGACCTGCTGGGCCTCAAGCTCGACGGCAAGGAGGCGAAGAGAATCTCGGACACCCTGCTGAGCTGCGCTACGGCCACTCTCGGACTGCTGCGCCACGAGGGCATAGAGACACAGACCGAACGCGGCTTCTTCGTGCTCACCCGCGCCTATTCGGTACTATACAGAATAGGCGCCGGAATCGAGCTCCAGCGCCTCGGCTACAAGGCCGTGCCGATACAAATCCGGAAATAGTTACGGTTACAGTCCCAGCATCGCTGAAGGCTGGATATCAAGCACTTTGCAAAGGGAACTGGCTATTTTCAAGGTCGGCTCGGCTCTTCCGTTGACATAATCGCTGATACGGGAAGGACTGACTCCGATTTCCTCCGCCAGCTGCTTCTGGGTCATATTCTTTTCCTCCAGAGCCAGTTCCACGAGCTGGGCTACCGTCGGCTTGCCTATCGGAAAATGCTCCTTTTCATATTCGATGACCACATCGGACAGAATGGAAAGTTCCACGGCGTCCTTGTCATCTGCGGAAGCATCTTCCGGCACCAAAGGCAGAAGCTCCTCTATCTTTGACAAAGCAAACTCGTATTGTGATTTAGTTATATTCATCTTTCAATATTCTATATTGTGGCACAATCTATCATGTCATACTCGCCGTGAGTCCCTACAAACCTGATGAAGACATATCCCA
Organism: uncultured Bacteroides sp.; assembly: GCA_900543205.1. GTDB lineage: Bacteria > Bacteroidota > Bacteroidia > Bacteroidales > UBA932 > Cryptobacteroides > Cryptobacteroides excrementigallinarum. Next base: position 5,691 of record UQQM01000021.1, read on the forward strand.
TCCGGAATTTTATCACAACGACCAGCCTGTACCGATTACCCTTGATGTTGAACACATAATGCTGGTTTCCAACATAATCCGCCGAGGGGAAATCGAGTTTGATGTCCGACAAGGTCGCCCATTGCGCATCTTCCACTATCTGATACCATCGCTCCAAGGCTACTTTCGCATCTTCCCTTCCATTACTTTCATAAAACTCCCTAAGCTTTCTGTGCGACACTATCCTCATCACTCTCTTTTTTACAAAAGTACTGAATTATTCCGAATTTCAAAATTATTTACCTTAAAAATTTTGAAATTCAACAGATATAACTTGCTTCAGGTCGACAATCATTCAGCTTTTACGTTGCAACAACGCTATTTTCATAGAATGCAGGGACATGGCCATGGTTCTGATGACCCACCTCACCACCGAGGAACGCAGGCAAGCTTACGAGGACAAGTTCGGTCAGACAGAATAATACAATTCCGTGCCCTGCGGCGGAGTAGGCCTGGCGGCGTAAAATTATGCCTGTGCAGACCCTATTCCAAAAACAGCATCGCAGGGCCCTAGGAGACCATTTTCGGCAAATCCTATGCACAGCCTTCGGCTTCCAAAAGTGCATAGCCGGGCGGTTACGAATCGGAACTTACTGATTGACAACTGGTTGCAAATCGCTCCTGCACAATCAAAATTTCAGCCCCTATGATTCCTCGACCACGCCTTTCCCGTCAAACATAATCATGTGCCGCCGGTTGCTGCACCTGCCCAGAGAAAGCTCTACCGCCGTCGGCGTCGGTGATCGCATATCCCTTTCAACGAGAGGCATTGCAATTCTGCAAGTTCAGCAGTTTTGCAATCTGCTGTCACGATTACGGTAGATTGCAAATCACACCGGAACGCAGAAAGCAGCCGCAACGAAGTCGGACGGCCATATCATCCACGAGCAGGCTCTTCTCGCCTGCGAGGGATGCTTATGGACGCAGGCGGCAGATAGGATCCGGATTGTAAATCCACCGCAACTGAAGGCAAATCCGATGCAACTGATCAGGCAGCTTCAGCAGGGCGACGGCTGATATGCCATTACAGTAACAGGTCCGCAGTAACGGTGACTTTCAGCGTGACCGCGCGTTCAACGCACGGCGGTAGGCCGCGGCGTTGCGATTATGCTCCCTGAGCGTGCGGGCGAACACATGCGTACCCGAGAAGTCGGCGTTTGCGCAGAAGAAGAGATTCCCACGCCCGGGCTCGCCGCCGTAGTCAGGATTGAGCACGGCCTCGAGCGCGGCCCTGCAGGGCACGCAGATAGGGCCCGGAGGCAGTCCGGGATGACGGTAAGTGTTATAGGGAGAATCCACCTGAAGGTGCTCGTTCAGCACACGGGTTATGCCGTAGTCGAAACAGAATGCGACCGTTGGATCCGCCTGGAGCGGCATCCAAAGCTTGAGGCGGTTCAGATAGACGCCGGCAATCAGAGGCATCTCCTCCTCGGCGTTGGTCTCGGCGTCGACTATCGAGGCCAAAGTCGACACCTCCAGTCGCGACAGCCCAAGCGATTCAGCCTTAGCGTCATTATCCGGAGTCCAGAAGGCGTCCCAGGCCTCCTTCTGCCTGTCAAGGAAATCCTCCGCCGAAGCGGTCCAGTACATTTCGTAGGTGGCCGGCATCAGCAGAGCGAAGACGTTGGTGGAATCGAAGCCGTAGCGGGAGAGCAGCGTGTTGTCGCTGAGCGCCCGGCGCACCGAGGCAGAGTCGACGAGCAGCTGGCTGCTGACCTTGGCGGCTATGTTGCCCTTGAGCCTGAGGTTTCCCGAAAGGGTGAGCTTCACCGGAGTCTGCCATCCGTTGTTCAGCATGCGCGCCACATAGACGCTCGAATTCCCGGGTTCCACCGTATAATGCCCTACGGTAAGATATTCCGCCACCCTCTTCTTCCTGAAAACCCTTTCGAGACTGCGGCGGCTCCTCACTCCGGCCGAGCCGGCAATCTCGTCAAGAATCTCATCGGAAGAGCTCCCGGGATATACGTATATTTCGGCGGTCCGCCTGAAATTGGGAAGCCTGTTGTCCCTCAGATAGCGTCCGGCCACGAAGGCTCCGGCAGCCAGGGCAGCGACTGCCGCAATAAGGAAAATAATCTTCAGACGCCTCATTCCTTTTTCCTCAGCTTCACGGTATCACCCTCCTCCAGCGCCCTGCCTGCAAGTTCCGGGTTCATCTTCTCGAGCGAAGCCAGCCTGACTCCGTAGCGCTGGGCTATGTCCCGGAGGGTTTCGCCCTCATGGTCCACGACATATTTCGTGACCTCCCTTGCAGCCTGGGCCTTCTTGCGGCCGAGATACACCACGGTTCCGGGCTCGAGAGGCACGGCCTCGACAAGGTCGTTGAACTTCAGAATCTCCTTGAGGAACAGGCCGTTCGCGGAAGCGATGGACGCGTATGTCTCACCCTGTATGGAATAGATGAAGCGCACTCCGTTCACCTCATAGAAGCTGCGCCGGAGATTCACGCTCACGTTCTCGTCATAATTCCGCTCCACGGTTTCAGGAACCGGCTCCACCGGGATTTCGCGCGGGGCCTCCACCTCGCGCGGAGGCTTGCGCTCCACCCTGGTCTTCCTGTCGAAGCGGTACAGCTCATATTTCTCTATCAGGGCTATCAGCTTGTTGGCGTATGCCGGATCGGTGGCGTACCCGGCCTTCTTCAGCCCCCTCGCCCAACCCTTGTAGTCGTCCTTGGGCAGGTCGAAGAGCGACTTGTACCTGTCGCGGTAGCGCAGGAAGTCGGAATGGTCGCGGTAGGAGTCCTCCACCTTGCGGTAGACCCGGAAGCACTCGCGGCGGGCATCGTCATCCAGCCTCATCTTGCGCCCGTTCCAGTCGTTGTGGCATTTTATGCCGAAATGATTGTTGCCCTTGACAGCAAGTTTGGACTGGCCCGAATTCGACTCGAGTATGCCCTGGGCCAGGGTTATGCTGGCAGGCACGCCGGTTCGTTTCATCTCGCTTACCGCAAGATCGGAATATTTCCTTATGTATTCGACGGTCGGGTCATCGGCGGCGACGGCCAGCAACGGCAGTACGGCGAAGAGAATGCTCAGAAGAATCCTTTTCATGGGCCGCAATATACTAAAAATCGAAGACATCGCCGTCATGGGTCAGTTCCGTGGCCGGGAATATGCGTCTGCACTCCTCCAGATAGCTGTCGAAATCGGTGATTCTTGAAGAATAATGCCCGACCAGCAGCTTCCCCACCCCGGCCCTGGCGGCACATTCCGCCGCCTGAACGGTGGTGGAATGATGGTGCAGCGCGGCCTTGTCCGCCATGTCGGCGGTATAGGTCGCCTCATGGTAGAGCAGGGTCACCCCGCGCACCCAGTCCGAAAGCTCCGCAAAGGGAGCCGTGTCCGAACAATAGGCGTATGACTTCAGCGGCGTGACCGGGCTTCCGTCCTCCCTGCGGGGCCGTCCTTCGGCAGGCAGCTCATCGAACCTCCAGCCATAGCATTCTATCTTATGGTTGAGGGGTAGGGCGCTCACCCTCACATATCTGTTCTCCATCACTACGGCCGGCGCGGAGCACTTCACCGTATGGAAGACGATATTGTAGTTCATGCCCTCTCCGAAGAACGAGCGGTAGAAATTCAGCACGGATCCGAGGGCCTGCGGGCCGTAGACATCAAGGTCTTCGCGGCGTCCGTACATGTCCATCGAGCTGAGCAGCCCGAAAAGGCCGAACAGATGGTCGCCGTGGATATGGCTGATGAAGACAGCCGAAATCTTCAGGAACGGGATTCGGGCGCGCCGGAGCTGCTGCTGCGTCCCCTCGCCGCAGTCGATAAGAAACAAGCGCCCGTGCACTGCGAGCACCTGGGCGCTTGGATTCCTATCAGAAATGGGCATGGCCGAGGCCGTGCCCATTATCTTTAGAGTAAAGTTCATATCAGGACTATTCGCCTTCCTTCTCGAATTTCTCCTTGAGGGCCGCGAGAGCGTCAATGTCGCCGAGAGTGGTCTTCTCGATGCTGGCGTTGACCTTCTTCACGGACTTCTTGGTATTCTCAACCTCTGCCGCTACGGCCTTCTCCTTGGCCTCTGAATAGGTGCGGAGGTGTGAGAGGAGGATGCGGCGGGTCGAGCGGCGGAGCTCGATGACCCTGAAGGGAAGAGTCTCGCCTACGACTGCCTGCTTGCCGTCCTCCTTGAGGAGGTCACGGGTGAACGCGAAGCCCTCCACGTTGCCGTCAAGAGTGATGTTCGCGCCCTTGTCGGTCAGAGAGGCTACCGTGCCCTCAACCGTCGAGCCTACAGGATACTTGGCCTCGACCTCATCCCAAGGGTTGGTGGTAAGCTGCTTGATTCCGAGGCTGAGCTTGTGGTTGGCCTCGTCGAAATCGAGAATCTGGACATCGACGGTGTCGCCGGTGTTGACCACCTCTGAAGGGTGCTTGATCTTGTTCCAGCTGAGGTCGCTGATGTGGACGAGTCCTTCCACGCCGTCCTCAAGCTCTGCGAACACGCCGAAGTTGGTGATGTTGCGCACCACTGCCTTGTGCTTGCTGCCGACAGGATATTTCTCGCGGATGTTCTCCCAGGGATTGGGCAGGAGCTGCTTCAGACCGAGGGAGATCTTGCGGGCCTCGCGGTCGATGGAGAGAATCTGGGCCTCCACCTCGTCGCCAACCTTGAGGAACTCCTGGGCTGAGTGGAGTCTGGGAGACCATGACATCTCGGAAACGTGAACGAGTCCTTCAACGCCCGGCTCAATCTCGACGAATGCGCCGTAGTCAGCGATGAGGATGACCTTGCCCTTGACCTTGTCGCCGACCTTGAGGTCAGGATTGAGGTTGTCCCAAGGATGGGGAGTAAGCTGCTTCAGACCGAGGGCGATACGCTTCTGCTGCTCGTTGAAGTCGAGAACCACGACCTTGATCTTCTGGTCGAGGGAAACGACCTCCTCGGGATTGTTGATGCGGCCCCATGAGAGGTCGGTGATATGGATGAGACCGTCAACTCCGCCGAGATCGACGAATACTCCGTAGTGGGTGATGTTCTTGACAACGCCCTCGAGCACCTGTCCCTTCTCAAGCTTGCTGATGAGCTCGGCGCGCCTCTGCTCCTGCTCCGCCTCGAGGAGAGCCTTGTGGGATACGACTACGTTGCGGAACTCCTGGTTTATCTTGACAATCTTGCAGTCGATGGTCTGGTTGACATACTGGTCATAGTCGCGGATGGGCTTGATGTCGATCTGAGAACCGGGAAGGAACGCCTCGATTCCGAAGACGTCCACGATCATTCCGCCCTTGGTGCGGGTCTTCACGAATCCCTTCACGATTTCGTCGTTCTCGTAAGCCTGGTTCACCCTGTCCCATGACTTGAGGGTGCGTGCCTTGCGGTGGGAGAGCACAAGCTGTCCCTTCCTGTCCTCTACGGACTCGACATACACCTCGACCTTGTCGCCGGCCTTGAGCTCGGGATTGTAGCGGAATTCGGAAACGGGGATCACACCCTCGCTCTTTCCTCCGATGTTCACCACCACCTCACGCTTGGTGACTGCGGTGACCTCACCCTCTACGACCTCGTTCTCGACGATCTTCGAGAGAGTCTTGTCGTATGCCTCCTCGATGGCCTGCCTGTCCTCGACGCTGCTGGTTCCGTCGTTCTCGAACGCATCCCAGTCGAAATCCTCGGGATTGACTGAGGCGTTCACGATTGATGACTTCCTCGCCGTCGCCTTTTCCTCTGCAACAGCGGGCTTTTCTTCCGTCGCGGCGACCGGAGCGGCCTGCTCTTCGACTTTCTTGATTTCTACTTCTGACATTTGTTCTTAAAGCAAAAATTAGTTGTTTGACTTTATGTTACGAACCCTCCGGCGCGAACCGGATTTCCGGGCGCGCAAAGATAGCAAATAATTCTGATAATCAAAGCATTTTCTTACGCTTGAAGAAATACCAGATCATGGCCGCCATGAGCAGGACCATCAGAGCGATTATGACGGCCCACGCCCAGTCCATTCCGGCCAGGGGCAGCTTCACGTTCATGCCGTAGAAGCTGGCCACGAGCGTGGCGGGCATCAGGAGGATGGACACGAAGGTGAAGACCTTCATTATACGGTTCTGGTCGAGGTTGATTATACCTATCACGGTCTCCTGCATGTATTCCAGACGCTCGAAGGTGAAGCTGATGTGGTTCACCAGGGAGGCAATGTCCTGCAGTATGATGCCCAGCCTCTCCCGGAGCTCGGCGTCCTTGGGGAAGAGCTTGCTCTTGAGCAGATTGGAAATGAGGCGCTGCTTGTCGACCATGTTGGCGCGGACGTTCATCGCGTTCTGCTGCAGCTGGTTGATGTCCAGCAGGAAGTCCTCGTTGATGTCCTCGTTCTGGTTTATGCGGCGGCTGTAGCGCGTCACATCCTGCGAAATCAGCTCGACGATGTCCGCGTCGAGGTCGACTCGCCTGTCCATGATGTCCACGAACACCGTGTTCCCGTCGGGATATTCGTCCGGGAGCGCCTGCATCTTGAGCTGCAGCGTATTGAGGGAACGCAGGGGAATCTCCCTGATGGTCGTGAGTATTCCGCGCACCAGGATGAACGACACGGCGTCCATCAGCATCTCGTCGTCGGCGGGCGAAAGGAAATTCGTGTTGGCGAAGATGGCCCCGTTCTCCTCGGAGAAGCGTGATGAGCTCTCGATCTCCTCCGCTTCGGCGCGGCTCTGAATCTCGGTGCCAAGGTATTGCTCCACAAAGCGTTTCTGGTCGCCGGTGGGCTGGAGCATGTCAATCCAGATCACATTCTCCCTGCTGATTGCAGTGAGCTCCGTCTCCGACTGGCTGAGCAGAATCTCAGCTCCGTTTCTGTAGAAAATCTTTACCATTTACCTTCCCGGATTGAGTCAGGCACCCATGCAAGACCGACCTGCAAAGGTAAAAATTTTTTCGTGATTTCAAAAAGAGGCCGTTCAGAACAGGAAAGTCAGGCCTATGACCGTCAGCACGGCGCCGCCGGCTATTTCGGCTATGCGCCCGACATTCCTCCCCCTGATGCCGCCTATCGCCCTTCCGGCGGAGATTCCGGCGGTCACGGAGACCAGGGTGCAGAAGAAAACGGCGGCGAGCAGCAGCAAGGTTCCGGAAGTCCCGGCGCCGCTCATCGACTGCGAGACCCCGACGGCCGCAGCGTCTATGCTGGTCGCCACGCCTCCGAGTATTATGTTCCTCCAGCCGTTGAGGTTCCTCCCCTCCCCGCAGCCGCGTATGCCCTCCACGAGCATGGAACCGCCCACGTATGCGAGCAGCACGAAGCCTATTATGCCGGAAACGGTCTCGACGAGGCCGTAGAACAGCCCGCCGGCCATGCAGCCCGCGAGCAGCAGGCCGCTCTGGATCACGGCGAACGCCAGCGAGGTCAGCAGCAACTGCCGCCACCCGGTCTCCCTGAGGGTGACACTGGAACAAAGCGAGACGGCGAAACAGTCGGCGCAGAGCGACGCCGCCAGCATCAGGGTTTCAAATATGCTCATGACGCTAGGGCTTGAATATCTGACGGTCAATTATCGAGCGCCCGAGCGTCAGCGAATCGGCGTACTCCAGATCGGCGCCGAAGCTCAGGCCGCGCGCCAGGGTCGAAACCTTCACGCCCAGGCCCTCTATCTGGCGGTAGATATAGAATGACGTGGTCTCCCCTTCCACGCTTCCGCTGAGGGCGAAAATCACCTCCACGGGCCCGTCTGCCTGCCGCAGCCGCTCCACCAGCTCCCTCACGGTGATGTCGGAGGGGCCGATTCCGTTGATCGGCGAGATTATTCCGCCCAGCACATGATACACTCCGTGATACTGGCCGGTCTCCTCTATGCGCATGACGTCGCGCACGTTCTCCACCACGCAGATGGTGGAATGGTCGCGCCTGGGGTCCGAACAGATGGCGCAGCTGTCGCCGTCCGAAACCATCATGCAGGTCTTGCAGTAGTGCACGTTGTCGGCCAGGCCTCTGATCGCCTCGGCCAGATGGTGCACGTTCTCGGAAGGCTGCCTCAAAAGATGCAGCACCAATCGCAAGGCGCCGCGGGAGCCCACTCCCGGAAGGGAGCTTATGGCCTCCACGGCGTCCTTGAATGACTTTGATGGATACTTACCGGTCAATTACCTGGCCTTTCCGTTGGATCCGAGCACATTCACAATCTTGTGGATGTACATCTTCTTCATCTCCTCACGCGCGGGCTTCAGATACTGACGGGGATCGAAGTGCTCGGGATGCTCGTTGAAGTACTTGCGGATTGCAGCGGTCATCGCGAGACGTGAGTCCGAGTCGATGTTGATCTTGCAGACAGCGCTCTTCGCGGCCTTGCGGAGCTGCTCCTCGGGGATTCCGACAGCGTCGGGAAGGTTTCCGCCGTTGGAGTTGATGATGTCGACATACTCCTGGGGAACTGAAGATGATCCGTGGAGCACGATGGGGAAGCCGGGGAGCTTCTTCTCGATGGCCTTCAGCACGTCGAATGCGAGCGGAGGGGGAACAAGGCGTCCGGTCTGGGGATCGCGGGTGCACTGCTCGGGCTTGAACTTGTATGCGCCGTGTGAGGTTCCGATGGAGATTGCGAGGGAGTCGCAGCCGGTCTTCTTCACGAAATCGATGACCTCCTCGGGCTTGGTGTAGTGGGACTCCTCTGAAGCGACCTCGTCCTCTACGCCGGCAAGAACGCCGAGCTCGGCCTCAACGGTCACATCGTACTTGTGGGCGTACTTCACGACCTTCTTGGTCAGGGCGATGTTCTCCTCGTAAGGGAGGGATGAGCCGTCGATCATCACGGAAGAGAAACCGAAATCGACGCAGCTCTTGCAGAGCTCGTAGCTGTCGCCGTGGTCGAGGTGCAGCACGATCTGGGGCTTCTTCCATCCGAGCTCCTTGGCATACTCCACTGCTCCCTGGGCCATGTAGCGCAGGAGAGTCTGGTTAGCATAGTTGCGGGCTCCCTTGGAAACCTGGAGAATCACGGGTGACTTGGTCTCCACGGCGGCCTGGATGATGGCCTGGAGCTGCTCCATGTTGTTGAAATTGAACGCAGGGATAGCATAGCCGCCCTTGACTGCCTTGGCGAACATCGCACGGGTGTTCACGAGGCCAAGATCTTTAAAAGATACTTTCATATCGAGGTAAAATGATAAATAAACTTTCAGTTAAAAATCAAATCATGCAAATTTAATTATTTTTGTAGAAAACAGAACACAAATGACAGGGAAAGTCATCATATTTTCAGCTCCGTCAGGAGCCGGCAAGAGCACGGTCGTGAACCATCTGCTGAAGCTGCATCCCGAATTCGAATTCTCCATCTCCGCCACGTCCCGCGAGCCGCGCGGCTCAGAGAAGGACGGGGTCGAATACTATTTCATCTCGGCCGACAAATTCCGCGAGCTGATCGCCGAAGACGCCTTCGTGGAGCACGAGGAAGTCTACCACGACCGCTTCTACGGCACGCTGAAGTCAGAGGTCGAGCGCATCTGGGCGAAAGGGCACGTGATAGTCTTCGACGTGGACGTGAAGGGCGGGGTCAACCTCAAGAAATATTTCGGCGACGCGGCCCTGTCCATACTCATCCTGCCCCCGAGCATCGAGGTTCTGGAGCAGAGGCTGCGCAGCCGCGGCACCGACAGCGAGGACGCCATACGCGAGCGCATCGGCAAGGCCGGATCCGAGATCGCCTTCGCCCGGGGACGCTTCGACCGCGAGCTGGTCAACGACAGGCTGGACGAGACCTTCGCCGAATCCGAACGTATCGTAGACGGGTTCCTATGCGCATAGCTGTCTACACGGGCTCTTTCGACCCCCTGCACACAGGGCATCTCGCCATCATGAAATACCTGACGGAGGATGCGGAGTTCGACATGGTCTACCTGATAGTGTCGCCGCAGAGTCCGTTCAAGAGCCCGGAGAAGGCGGACAACGCCCTGGAGCGCTTCAGGGCGGCCGAGGAAGCCGTGCGCAGGCATCCCGAGCTCAAGGTGACGGTCGATGACATCGAGCTGAAGATGCCCGCGCCCCAGTACACGATACGGACCCTCGACGCCCTGCGCTCAAGGGAGCCGGACAACGAATTCACGCTCATAATGGGCGCCGACAACCTCCGCGACATACTCAGGTGGAAAGAGGCGGAGCGCCTGCTGGTGGAATACGGGATAGCCGTGTATCCGCGCCCCGGCTTCGACTCGGCCACGCTGCGCGAGGAAATCCTCGGGAAAGCCCCGGAAGGCAGCAGGATCGAGCTCATCGACGCGCCCATGGTCGACATATCCTCCACCGAAATACGCGAGAGGCAGGCCGCCGGCTACGATATGGGCAGGTTCCTGATGTAGCCTAGCCGAAAGAGCAGAAGAAGGTCACCAGCAGGGGCACGCTGAAATCGCATATCACTCCGCTGACCACTGCCGCCGGAAGGCAGCGCTCGCCGGAAGAGCGCAGAATCGCGGGAAGGGCCACGTCCATCGCGGTGGCACCGGCGGCGGCTATGGGCGCGAAAGGCCCGAAACGCCTCGCAAGGAAGGGCGCGGCCACAATGGTGAACAACTCACGGAACACATTGGACAGCAGGGCAATCGTGCCTAGTTCGGCAGCCAGCCGCGCGCCGAGTGAAGCTTCGGCGTATTCGGAAATCAGAATCGAAGAAAGCGAATAATATCCCATTCCGCCACCCACGGCAAGACAGTCGGCAAGCCTCCATTCGGGGAGCGCCAGACATAGCAGTGCCGTCAGCGCAAGCGTACCGAGTATGGAAGCGAGAGGCAGCAGCAGGAGCCTGGGGTCGAAACTTCCGAATATCCTCTTCAGCTCGGGATTGGAACCTATGCCCGCTCCGACCAGGAACATCAGCACGAACAGCACTGCCTTGGCCAGCCTCCCGTCGGCAAGCCCGTCCGGAAAGATTCCGAGCAGCCCGGCCGCGCAGCCGAGCGCGAACATCGCAAGCACCGTCAGAGTTCCCTTCATCTCCTCCCCTCCTCTCCGGCGCCGGCGGAACCGCTACGCCCTTTCCGGAAAACCAGCCTGTACAGAATCACGGAAGCCAGGACGCTCCCGCATATCCCGGCGGCAGCGAAAAGCAGGGCCTGCAGCCCCAGCGACGACAGTCCGCCCGCAAGGTCGCGGTTCGAACCCACTTCCAGCCCGAGCAGGAACAGCATCAGCCATATCACGAGAGTGACCGCCTTGCCGGAGAACCTCAACGGTCTCCACTTCCTCAGCAGCCAGCCTACGCCGACTCCGGCGAACATCGTCAGCAGCACATAGAACATATACCAGATGAATTTACGGCCCCAGGGCCGGGAGAATACTCCGGGACAGTGCGGGTGAAGGGACTCGAACCCATACGCACGAAGGCACCAGATCCTAAGTCTGGCTTGGCTACCAATTACAACACACCCGCATAGGGACTGCGAAGATACGCAAATTTTTTCGTAAATTGCGGAAATAATCCTTTACTGTCAGACATGAAGACAATTCTTGCCGCAATTACAGCCGCACTTCTGTTCAACGCGCCCTCGTTCGCCCAGCTGGAAACCGAATATTTCTTCTTTCCCGACAATTCCGTGACCGTGCTCAGGTCGGACGACGGAAATGAATGGATGGAATTCCGCAGGGACGGCGACAGCCTGACAATGACGGACGAAAGCGGCGCGGCGGAGAGCTATACCATGGAAATCAGCTCCGACAACATCACCGTCAGCGGCAAGGACGGCAATCCGCTCACCCTGTTCCGCATGCCCCTTCCCGGACATCCGCTGAAATGGAGCAACATGCTGCCGGACGGGAACGTCAAGGACGACTACAGCTCCGGCATCAGGATAATCGAAACCGACATCCTCCCGCCCATCGAGGCCATAAAGGTCACGGCCATCCCCAGCATCGACGGGAAACCCCAGAGGAAGCTCGCTGAGACCATCTACTGGGGACGCGAGTTCGGACTCCTGCTGGTGGAGGCCGCAGACGGAACCATATTCCGCCATCAGGACATAGCCGGACACGAATACAAGGAATGCAAATGGTACGACCCCGATGACGTGGAATACGACTCCGTGAGCTACGAGGACCTCGACCGGAAGCCGCAGTTCATGGGGATGGAGGACTCCGCATTCGCGAACTGGGTGATGAAGAACCTGGAATATCCCAAGGAGGCGAGGGACGCCAACATAACGGGAGAGGTCCTGCTGGAATTCACGGTCTACCCCAACGGCAGCCTGCACAACATCAAGGTTGTCCGCAGCCTCCACCCCCTGCTCGACGCCGAAGCCGTGAGAGTCGTTTCGGCCTCCCCGAAATGGACCCCGGCAATGAAGGACGGAGCCGCCGTGCCCGTCACATACACCTTCCCTGTAATCTTCCAGGTGGTAAGGGTCGAACGGGCAGGAAGCTAGACCGGCCTACCTGATTACCAGGTCGAGCGGCATGTCCCACTCATCGAGGGGCAGGAAGTCCACAAAGCGGAAGGGATAGCAGACCCCCACCAGCGGGCAGTCGAGCATGGGAAGCAGCCTGTCGTAGAAACCGCCTCCTCGGCCGAGACGATAGAACCTCTCCACCCCGTCTGGGCCCTTCTGGAATGAAAAAGCCATACCGGGCACCACTGCAAGCCCTATTTCGGAAGGTTCGACCAGGGCGGCGGAGTCAGAAGGCTCCATGATGCCCCGATACCCCGGCACCAGCGCCGCAGGGTCATATTCCCGCAGTTCGAGAGTCTCCCCCGTCACCTTCGGAAGCACCACACGCTTCCCGGCGGCACGCCATCTTGCAAGATAGTCCGGAGTCCTGACCTCGCCAGGCATGGACATATAGGCGAGCACGCACGAAGCGTTACGGAAATGCTCCAGCCGCTCCAGCTCCGACATTATCCTGACCGTCTCCTCCACGGGGCCGTGGAGAGAAAACAAGTCTCCCGAAGCGAGAAATTCCGCTTCGAGAGACTTCATCATTCTGCGAATCTGCCTTTTGTCAGGCGATGGTCTTGAAGAAATCATTGCCCTTGTCGTCTACGAGGATAAAGGCGGGGAAATCCTCGACCCTGATTTTCCAGATGGCCTCCATTCCGAGCTCGGGATATTCCACGCACTCGATGGACTTGATGTTGTTCTGGGCGAGGACGGCGGCGGGGCCTCCGATGGAGCCGAGGTAGAATCCTCCGTGCTTCTTGCAGGCGTCGGTCACCACCTGGGTGCGGTTGCCCTTCGCTATCATCACCATGGAGCCGCCATGGTCCTGGAAACGGTCCACATAGGGGTCCATGCGGTTCGCGGTGGTCGGGCCCATGGAGCCGCAGGCATAACCGGCGGGAGTCTTCGCGGGACCGGCGTAATATACGGGATGGTCCTTGAAGTACTGAGGCAGGTCCTCTCCCCTGTCTAGCCTCTCGTTGAGCTTAGCGTGGGCGATGTCGCGGGCCACGATGATGGTTCCGCTGAGGCTCAGGCGCGTGCTCACGGGATATTTGCTGAGCTCCCTGCATACCTCGGACATGGGCTGGTCGAGGTCGATCTTGACCGCGTCGCCCTCTCCGGCGTTGCGCAGCTCCTCGGGAATCAGCTCGTAGGGCTTGTCGTCGAGCTTCTCGATCCAGATTCCGTCGGCGTTGATCTTCGCCTTGATGTTGCGGTCGGCCGAGCAGCTGACTCCGAGTCCCACGGGGCAGCTCGCGCCATGGCGGGGCAGACGGATCACGCGCACGTCGTGGGCGAAATACTTGCCGCCGAACTGGGCTCCGAGACCGATTTTCCATGCCTCCTCGAGCAGCTGCTTCTCAAGCTCCACGTCGCGGAAAGCGCGTCCGCACTCATCACCGGTGGTCGGCAGTTCGTCGTAGTAGTGGGTGGAGGCGAGCTTCACGGTGAGCAGGTTCTTCTCGGCGGAGGTTCCTCCGATTACGAAGGCAATGTGGTAGGGAGGGCAGGCGGCCGTGCCGAGGGTCTTCATCTTGGACACGAGGAAGGGCACGAGGGTTCCGGGATTGAGTATGGCCTTTGTCTCCTGATAGAGGTAGGTCTTGTTGGCCGAGCCGCCGCCCTTGGTCACGCAGAGGAAACGGTATTCGTCGCCCTCACAGGCTTCGACGTCAATCTGCGCGGGCAGGTTGCACTTGGTGTTGACCTCCTTGTACATGTCCAGAGGGGCGTTTTGCGAGTATCTGAGATTCTCCTCGGTGTAGGTCTTGTAGACTCCGAGGCTCAGCGCCTCCTCGTCGCAGAAGCCTGTCCATACCTGCTGGCCCTTCTCGCCGTGGATGATGGCGGTACCGGTGTCCTGGCAGAAAGGCAGCTTGCCCTTGCATGCGATCTCGGCGTTGCGCAGGAAGGTCAGCGCCACGTACTTGTCGTTGGCCGAAGCCTCGGGATCGTGGAGAATCTTCGCCACCTGCTCGTTGTGGGAGCGGCGCAGCATGAAGCTCACGTCGCGGAAGGCGGTGTTGGACATCAGCGTCAGGGCCTCGGGAGAGACCTTGAGAATCTTGTGGCCCTCGAACTCCGAAGTGCTCACATACTGTTCCGAGCCGGGAATCTTGTAGTATTCAGTCTTGTCCTCGCCAAGCTGAAACATGGGCTCATACTTGAATTCTGTCATAATTATGTCAGTTCTGCATTAGAAATACCTTCATGAATTCATTGAGGTCGCCGTCCAGCACTCCCTGGGTGTCGGCCGTCTCGTAGCCGGTGCGCAGGTCCTTGACCATCTTGTAGGGATGAAGCACGTAGGAGCGTATCTGCGAACCCCATTCGATCTTCTTCTTCTGCCCCTCAAGCTCGGCCTGCTTCTCCTGACGCTTCTTGAGCTCTATGTCGTAGAGCCTCGACTTCAGGATGCGCAACGCGTTCTGGCGGTTGTCCTGCTGGCTGCGGGTCTCGGTGTTCTCCACAGTGATGCCCGTGGGGATGTGGCGCACGCGCACTCCGGTCTCCACCTTGTTGACATTCTGACCGCCATGGCCGCCGGAGCGGAAGGTGTCCCACTCTATGTCGGAAGGATTGATTTCGATGTTGATCGTGTCATCCACGAGTGGATAGACGAACACGGAGCTGAAGGTGGTCTGGCGCTTGCCCTGTGCGTTGAACGGGGATATGCGCACCAGACGGTGCACGCCCGACTCGGCCTTTAGGTAGCCGTAGGCATAGTCGCCCTCGAACTGCACGGTCGCGGACTTGATTCCCGCCTCGTCGCCGTCGATGAGTTCGGTCACGGTCATCTTGTAGCCGTTCCTCTCGCCCCAGCGCATATACATGCGCATGAGCATTGCGCTCCAGTCGTTGGCCTCGGTGCCGCCGGCTCCCGAATTGATGGTAAGCACCGCCCCGAGGGAGTCCCCTTCGCCGCCGAGCATATTGCGCAGCTCCAGCTTCTCCACCAGCGAGACGGCATTAGCGTATGCCGCATCGGTGTCAGGGCTGTCGGGTTCGAGTTCCAGAAGCACTTCGAGGTCGTCGACGGCCGACCTGGCCTCGTCGAACGAGGTGACCCAGGACTTGACGCTGCTGATGCCCTTCAGGAAAGCCTCGGCCTCCTTGGGGTCATTCCAGAAATCCGGCGCCTGGCTCTTCTTCTCCTTCTCCTGCACTTCGCTGCGCTTGCCGTCGATGTCCACGCATTTACGGAGCGTCTCCACGCGCCCCTGCAATTCCTTGATCTGCTCCTGAGTAATCATATCATGCAAATTTAGCAAATATTCTCAATCGGCAACCGCGACGGCCCGCAAATCCTCCTCAGGCTACACGGCAGGCTTCCCCCCCCGCACACCACCTGCCGAGTACTCCACTCCACGCCCGGCGTATTTGACAAAACCGAAACAGTTTCTAACTTTGTATGATATGGCAACGATAGGGATAATGGATTCGGGCGTCGGAGGACTCTCGGTATTCAGGGAGATACGCAAGCTGCTCCCTTCCGAACACTATGTCTACTATTCCGACAGCGCCAACTGCCCCTACGGCGAAAAAGACCCCGAATTCATACGCAGCCGCTGCCGGGAAATCACCCGTACCATGCTCTCGAAGGGAGCCTCGGCGATGGTGATAGCCTGCAACACCGCCACCGCCGCCGCCATCACCGCCCTGCGCTCCGAATTCAGCATACCCTTCATAGGCATGGAGCCGGCAGTCAAGCCGGCCGCACTCGGCACACGCACCGGAACCATAGGCGTGCTCGCCACCGCAGGAACGCTGAAGGGCTCCAACTACCTGAAACTCAAGCACGGGGTCCAGGACGGAATCAGAGTCGTCGAACATGTCGGACGGGGCTTCGTGGAACTGGTCGAACGCGGAGAGCTCGACGGCCCGTCTGCGGAGGAGACGGTCAGCCGGAGCCTGCAGCCGCTGCTTGCCGAAGGAGCCGACATCATAGTCCTCGGATGCACCCACTACCCTTTCCTGCTGCCACTGCTCCAGAGGATCGCAGGCCCCGGCATACGGTTCATCGACCCGGCCCCAGCCGTTGCGAGACACCTTCTCGACCTGCTGGAACAAAACGGAATCGGGCGGAGCGACGCCCTGCCCGATATAGAACTTCTGGGATCCGGAGACCCCGTCCAACTGCGAAACAGCTACAGAATACTGATAGGAGGACAATAGCCCGCTACGCAGGGAACTGCCCGGCAAGCGAACCTGTCATCTGGCCCAGCACCTCAAAATAGGGAGAGCCTCCGACAACCGTCATCCTGTAGACCGTGTCGTCCACCGCATAGTATTCCTCACCGCCGAGAATGACTGTCCTGTAGTCTTCAGGAAGTTCCTCTATCAATGCGCCGGCAGGAGGGACTATGGTCACATACTCTCCGGCGCTGTTCCTGGTGAAGAACACTCCATCATCGTAATAATAGCTGTCTGCCGCCGATGCATAGCTCTGCACCAGCCCCAGTCTGTCGGCGAGCCGGCTCGACTCGGTGGCCAGCCCGGAATTCATCGCTGACGCGCTTGCGGCCTGGGAGGCAATTGCCGCATTCTGACTGGCGATGGTTGCGTTCTGGGCGGCTATGGTCGCGTTGTTCTCCGCGATTATCCTGTTCTGCTCGGTTATCAGCCTGGCGTTCTCGTTGACCGTGCTGAAAGTATAGTACGCATCGGCGTAGAAAGCGAAGCTGCACAGGGCGTCAATCAGGCTCACTGCGGGGGCGAAGACCACTCCGTAGGGAGGACGGCTGACATAGTAGGAGCCGGAATAGTAGCGGTAATACACTCCGTCGACTATATAATACGGTATGCCCCAGAACGTCCTGCGGATGTATCTTGCGGGCAGGCTGCTGATGCGGTAGCCGAAGTAGTGATGCCCGTGGTCCCAGAACCTGACCGGACGGTCGTGCGGCACTGGAGGTCTGCGCTGGGGAGGAGTCCTGCGCGGCTCGGGACGCGGTGTGGGGCGCGGAGCCGCAGAATGGGGAGGTCTGTTCCCCTGCCCCGGCCTCGCGGGAGGAGGTGCGGGATGACCCTGGTTCTCCGGCCTCGCGGGACGCTGGCCCTGCGGCTGATGATTCCCGGGATTGTTGGGACGCGGAGTGGTTTTGGGCACATTGTTGCCGCTGCGGCCCGGCTGGCGGGTCTGCGCGGGATTCTGCGTACCGCTTGAAGGACGACGGTTCGGTTCCCGGTTCCCAGTCGTGGGCCTTGCGGGCTGGCGGTTCTGAGGGGCTGCCGTCGTACCGGCCGGCCTGGCTGCAGGCTGTTCGTTGCGGAGGCGTAACTGGACGCCGCCCTGACGGGTGCCTGTGCTCCGGGAGCCGGAAATCTGTCCGGAGGATATTCTGCCAGCACTTCCGGACGAAGTCCGTGCAGGCTGCTTCTGATTGGTCTTAGGTCTTAGAGAGGAGCTTCCTGAACTTTTCCGCGTCTGGCTTGAAGCACGTGCGGAACTGCCGGAACGATTTGCGCTTCCCGTCTGACGGGAGGCCGGTCTCGACTCGCGCTGCGAACTGCGGGGAGAACCGTTTCCTGACTGGGCCTGAACGGGCGCCCCCGAAAGGGAGAACATGGTCAGGGCAGCAATCAGCATACATAGATAACGCCTCATATAGAATAGTTTTAGTTCGGGCGCCACCCCTGTCGGCGGCATTTCAGTAAAGATAATAATTTTTCGACAACTTCTTGAACGCCGCCACATCTGCTGACCAGAAATCCGCAATGTCGGCCACCTTCATCGAGCTGCCGAAGGTCTTGCTGACAAAATCAGTGCCGCAAACCTTGTTGAACATGGGCATGCGGTCGGAAGAAGACTCGAAGGGATTGACCCCGTAGAGTTCATGGACGGCCTGCATCACATAGAACTGGGTCAGCGTAAGGGTGGCCGCCTCATAGTCCGTATAGTAATACTGCACTCCATGGACCAGCTTGCCTCTCAACCTGCCGGAGATAGGGGAATAATGTATCGTTCGCCATGCCACTCCGGGGACATTATAGCTGTCGAGCCTCTCCTTGAGCTCATCGGCATCAACCCATTCCTCGGCGAAGGTGGCGAAAGGCATGGTATAGCCTATGCCTATGTTGAGATAGTTGTACAGCTCACCCGCGAGCCCGGCAGAGGGATAGCATACCGCGCTCTCCGGATAGGGGATGTTGGGTGAGGGAGAGACCCATGGCAGACCTGTGTCGTTGAAGAGCATGTCGCGGGTCCAGCCCTCCATTGGTACCACGTAGAGCTCGCATTTCAGCGGAGCCTCCTTTCCGTTCTGGCCCCGGTTCAGCCCCTCTTCGTTGATCAGCATCGCAAGCTCGCCCACGGTGAGTCCGTAGATGTAGGGAATCCTGTACTGGCCGACAAACGAATTGAAGCCGTCACGCACGAGCGGGCCTTCGACCTTGAGGCCGCCGAGGGGATTCGGACGGTCGAGCACCACCACGGGGATGCCGAGCTCGGCGCAGCTGCGCATCACCAGCCCGAGGGTGGAGATGAAGGTATAGGAACGGCTTCCCACGTCCTGGATGTCATAGACCATCATGTCCACGCCCTCCAGCATTTCATCCGTGGGCTGCCTAGTGGAACCATAGAGAGAATGCACCGGGAGCCCCGTATGCTCGTCGACTCCGGACTCCACCCTGCCGCCGGCATAGATGTCGCCACGGATGCCGTGTTCGGGGGCGTACAGGGCCACCAGATCCACGTTCGGAGCTTCGAAAAGTATGTCCACGGTGGAGTTGAGACGGCTGTCGACTCCGGAAGGATTGGTCACCAGACCGACCCTGCGTCCCTCGAGCAGCGCGAATCCGCTGTCCCTCAGGACCTCGATGCCCACCTTCACCTTGACTTCGGCGTTTGCGCACACGGAGCTCAGCAGCGCCGCCGCGCAAACCAGGTTACGAAAACAGTTGCCAGACAACATATCATTACCATTATAAAGAATCCTACATAGCCGAGAGCCTCCTGCAGCCAGCCGGCAAACACTCCGGGCACCATCATAGACAAAGCCATGAAAGCCGTGCATATCGCATAGTGCGAGGTCTTGAACTCGCCCTCCGAGAAGTGCATCATATAGAGCATATACGCCGTGAAGCCGAAGCCGTAGCCGAACTGGTCGAAGGCAACGCAGAAATAGATGAACCAGAGCTGTTCAGGCTGCATCAGCGCCATTATCAGGTACACGGCGCAAGGGAGAGCAAGCGAAAGCGACATGGGCCAGAGCGACCTGCGCAGGCCGTGGCGGGCGGCGAAGATGCCGCCGAGTATGCCGCCCACCGTGAGCGCGATAACTCCCACCGTGCCGTACACGAGGCCGGACTGGGTCGTGGTCAGACCAAGGCCGCCCTCCTCGACAGGGTCGAGCATGAAAGGGGTGAGCATCTTGACCGAAAACGCCTCCGGAAGCCTGTACAGCAGCATGAACAGCACGGCAAGCCATATCCCGGGCTTGCGGAAGAAAGTCAGCCATGCGTTCCCGAATTCGCGGAATATGTCCCCGGCCGTCTTTCGCGCAGCCGTGACGCCGCCTTCTCCGGAATCTTTCTCCGCTTTCGGGAGCACGAACCAGTGCCAGAGGGAAAGCGCGGCGAAAAGCACCGAACTGCCCAGAAGCACGAGACTCCAGGCAAGAGGTATCCTTCCCGTGCTTTCCTCCAGCAGCCCCGCCACGACGACTATCACGCCCTGGCCGAACACGGAGGCTATGCGGTAGAAGGTGCTCCTGATTCCGACGAAGAGCGACTGGTTCTTCTGGTTCAGGGCTATCATATAGTAGCCGTCAGCCGCGATGTCATGGGTCGCCGAGGCGAAGGCCACGATATAGAAGAAGACGAGCGTGAAGCCGAAGACGTCGGGGCTGACCGACAGGGCAAGGGCCGCGAAGCCTGCGGTCATCAGCGCCTGCATCGAGAGTATCCACCAGCGCTTGGTGCGTATGATGTCCACGAAAGGACTCCAGAGCGGCTTGATCACCCACGGCAGATAAAGCAGCGAGGTATACATCGCCAGGTCTCCGTTGGACATGCCGAGACGCTTGAACATCGTGACCGAGAGCACGTTCACGATGAAATACGGGATGCCCTCCGCGAAATACAGCGAAGGCACCCAAGCCCACGGGTTCCTACTCAACTTCTGCCCCTTCATAATAATGCGCAAGTATCTGTCTGTAATCGTATCCCTCCGCGGCCATCACCGCCGCGCCTATCTGGCAGAGGCCGACGCCGTGTCCCCAGCCATGGCCGCTGAGCACGAAATCGCCTCCCTCCCTGCTCACCGTGAACGCTGAGCTCTTCAGATGGCTCCGGCTCAGGCAGCGCCTTATCGCGAGTTCCTTCCCCACGACTTCAGTATGCTTCGTTCCGACTATCCTCAGGCTGTCGATGCGTCCGGAAGGCCCCCTGTGCAAGGGCTCCAGGGCGGTCACAAGGCCGAAATCCACACCCAGCCTGCCGCTTACCAGCGACGACAGCTCCTCCTGGGAATACCTGACCGTCCAGTCATGGAAATCCCCGGTCTCCAAGTCATAGTCGTTGAGCACCTGGGCCAGTATCTCCGAATTCTCGCAATCGCACCACGGGTCCTCCACGCTGCGCAGGTAGGGATAGTCCCTGCCCTCCCAGCAGGTGCTGAACAGTTCGGTACGTCCGCCGCAGCATTTCGAATAGCGCGCGTCGCATATCTCCCCGTCATACATCAGCAGCTGGCCCCAGGTCTCGTCTATCGCCCTGCGGACATTCTCCCCCACCGCCATGGTCAGTCCCTGGTATCTCTGGCAATGGTCGTCCGCGCAGACATCGAAATTCGCATGGACCTTCTCGCTGTCCTTCATCCTCGCGGCGACCCAGCTTCTGGAAATCACGGCGTGCGCCTTCAGAAGCTCCAGGCCCGCACTCGCCTTCATCTCCGATGAGATGACGCTGAGCAGATAGTCCTCCGCACCGACGCAGTTCACTGCGGTAACCATGTCGCCCTCGACTATGAACTTGAGTCCGCCGGCGAACTTCAGCGTCCGCTTCTGCTGCCAGTGGAACTCCTTGCCTATCACCACGTCGTAGAGGATGAAAGAAGCCTCCGCAAAGAGGGTGGAAAGGGTCATGGAGTCGAAATAGAGCTCGTCGTAGACCATCCCGTTGTAGGCTATGCGCCCATCGCACCAGCTGACCTTCTGCGGTCCGGCGCCATCGGAGATAATCTCGAAGCATATCTCCTTGGCCGAAAGTATGCCCACCGATATACGCGGCTGTTCCCGGGTGAGCCTCCATTCAATCATGGACTGTTCATGCTCCCCTATCGTAACCTCCGAAAGCAGGCTCGCAAGCAGTCCGGGCGTGGCCTTGTCGAAGTCTTCGCGGAACGGAGCCACGAACACTCCGGCCATGTCCGCAGCTCCGGGGCTGATGGTCAGATGGTCCGGGCCTTCGGCATCATAGTGGTGGGAACGCTTCTTCGAACGCATGACCACGAATGCCCTGTATTCATCGTTCTTCCGGTAGCAGTAGAGGTTGAACTTGGGCTCGGTCTCGCCCGGGAGCCTGTCGGTGCAGTCCAGCAGCCGGTAGAAGAGCTTGGCCAGCGACTTCGTCGTGACCGCCTTGAGCGCGAACACTCCGTTGATGAAGCCGGCGTAGCGGTACAGAGAGGCGTCCTTGACCGTCGCAAGGGAGGGCCCGGGGTTGTCAAGGAATGCATCCACGGCCTCCTCCAGAGGGAGATGATGCCTCGGGATAGCCTGGAAATGAAGGTGGTCCGGAGCCGAAGCCCCGCTGCAGGGTCCGTTGTAGAAGACCAGATAGTCGGGATATGCGGTCGTGAAGTCCAGCATGTCCGGGAAATGGTGCCATATCGCCTGCGGCAGATGCGCGTCGCGGACTATCACGAGATGCCCCGGGAAAATGGGATAGGGATTGACCTGTATGTTGTAGAGCCGGCCCTTGCGTCCCTCGAATTTGAGATGGAACTGCTCGCGCGGCCGGTTCTCCTCGCACAGGAAGCACGCCCTTGCGGCTATGGCCTCGGGAGAGGTGTCCGCAGTCGAGGAGATGACCCTCGCGGGATTGTACTGTATTCGGCACGGAAGCCCGCAGATGTCGAGCTCCCTGCAGCGCGCGGTCTTGAGCGCCCTGAAATTGCCGGAGGCCAGCGGCCATACGGACAGCTGGTCCTTTATGAATTTGTGCAGTTCGTGTGTCATAGGAGCGCCTGCAGCATTCTACGTATTTTCGTGTATTCCGACTGGAAGCTGGGGGTCAGGATACCACTTCCGTACGCTTCCATGAGTTCGGCGTCTTTCCAGTAGCGTCCGCCGCAGAGCTCCTCCGGATCAGGCCGGAGGCGGAAATTGCCCACGGCGGCGAACACATTGACCAGCTCCCTTTCGCTCTCCGACTCGAACTGGTAGGCGGTCAGCCACACGGGATTGAAGTCGAAGAAATGCAGCTCCTCCGCCGCTTCGCGGTAAAGGGCCTCCTCTATGTATTCCCCGTAAGAGACATGTCCGCCCACGGCGGTGTCCCACCTCAGAGGCAGCAGGTCCTTGTGCGCCCCGCGCTGCTGAAGGTAGACTTCGCCGGAGCGGTTGATGATATGGAGGTGCACTACCGGATGCAGGAGCTTCGAGCCCCCGTGGCACCAGGCACGGGACGCCTGTGCAGTCACAAGCCCGCTGGGTTCGACTACGGGCAGCATCTCTTCTGCGGGGGCGACGCCGCTTCCGGCTATCAGCGGTGCGGGTTCTTCGGACGGATATATCAGTTCTATCATCGCTAGTATCCAAGGCTTGGCTACGCCGTGTCAGTAGTTGATTATGCGCAGCTCCTCGGGGGTGTAAAGGATCGAGTCTATGAAGTCAGGGGCCACATGGGCGAGTATCAGGAAGACCGCCAGGAATATTGCCGCCAATGCGGACAGCACGAGCAGCGGGATCCACCAGCGGAATTTCTTCACGGTCCGCCCGTCGTCTTCCTCCGCCACGCGGGTTTCTTCTGCGCAATTCGCCAGGGCTCCGGGCTCCGCAGGTTCTTCTCCGGCTACGGCAGGTTCCGGGGCTTCCGCTTCCGGCTCCTGCATTGAGGCTTCAGGTTCGGCAGTTACGGCAGGTTCGGCAGGCTCGATGAGTTCGGCTGGTTTGGCTGACTCGGATGGCTCTGCAGTCTCGGTGAGTTCGGCGGATGCCGCTGTCTCGGCAGGCACAGCAGGCGCTGCGGTTTCAGCCGGCGCGGCAACTTTGGCGGGCTCGGCAACTGCGGCTGTTGCGGCAGATGCGGAAAGTGCAGCGGGTTCCGTCGGCTCAACGGCCACTGCGGGCTCTGCCGTTGCATCCGTTCCAGGAAATACTTCGGCTCCCTCAGCCGATTCTGAAGCCGACTCCTGCGTGGCAGCCGTCTCTGCGGCGGCAGATGTCCCATCCCCGGAAACCGGCTCTGCTGCAGGCGCTGATGGTTCGGAAGTTTCGGGGGCCGCCGCATCCGGTTCAGCGCCAAAGACTTCCGATGAAGCTGTTGTGGACAGTTCAGCCGATACGGCAGGCGCTGCAGGTCCAACGGGCTCTGCGGGCTCGACAGTTATTTCAGGCTCGGCTGGTTCAACGGATGCAGCGTATGCCGGTTCGGGTTCTGCTGCTTTCCGCACCGGAGGCTTGAACTCGAAACGAATGTCCACCTTATCGTCATCGAGCCCCGGAATGTTCTTCAGCGAAACGGGGGCAAGCCCGAACGCCTCAGGATAAATGTCCAGGTCCTCATCGGCCACGAAGAAGAAATTGTTCTCCTTGGTCGCGCGCAGACGGCCCAGCCCTGGCAGCGTTATGGTCTTGTGCTCCTTGAGGGCCTCGGCCAGCTCACGAAGGAACTGGACGATATACTCCCTTGCCATATCCGCCGGAGTGCCGTTCACATCGGAATAGAAATTGACGAGCAGATCGTTCTCGACAGCATTCGGGAGGAAGGACAGACGGCGGTACGGAGGATTGATCGTGTAGCCCCGGTCGGAAAAGGTCGACGGAACCACCTCGGTGTAGAAAGTACCTACGCCCGGGAGGCCGACCCTGTCGTGGTCGACGATAAGTTCCGAAATCATTTTCGACAGA
The DNA here is from genome assembly GCA_900543205.1 of uncultured Bacteroides sp. Classification (GTDB taxonomy): domain Bacteria; phylum Bacteroidota; class Bacteroidia; order Bacteroidales; family UBA932; genus Cryptobacteroides; species Cryptobacteroides excrementigallinarum. The sequence goes on from UQQM01000021.1 coordinate 30,164, forward strand.
AGATCGATGTCCATAACCTTACAAAGATACGATAAAATGCAGGATTATCAGCAAGACCCGCCCCAAATAGGCAAGTTTTTGCCTGGCGCTCCCGAAGGCAATCATGCGGCAACGCATGGTGCGCCTGCAGACCGGAGACGAAAAATGTAATTTTTTTTTGCTGGTTAAAGTTTTTACTGTATATTTGCAGTCCCGAACGATGAGTTCAGAGGAAAACATTCCTCTTTAGCTCAGTTGGTTAGAGCACCTGACTGTTAATCAGGGGGTCCTAGGTTCAAGTCCTAGAAGGGGAGCCAAACCGGACAAATCTTCAGAAATGAGGGTTTGTCCTTTTTCTTTGTCTATATAACCTCTTGATTTCAAATCATATACGAACATGAATCCGTTGCGGGACAGAGGTTCAATATGGTCGTTTTTCTTGTCCCATACCAAACCGTCAGGAAAGACGAGATTCTGAATGTGACGCTTTTGGCTCAAGCTCGACAACTGCCACAATTTCAGTATATTACGGCGAAACTCAAGACCCAATTTGATGTAATTCCCGAGGTTCAATATCTCTCTGTCCTTCTCGTCAAGCTGCGCTTTGATCGCAGCCCTTTCAGCCTCAAGTTTCTCCAACTGCCGCAGGCATACTTCCTGCGCTTTCAGGGTCGCAGCCGTAGCGAAATTGAACTCCACCCGCTCTATTTCATTTTCTTTTTTAGTAAGATTGGCCTTGATTGCCGCAACCTCATCATGGCCATCCCTGTTCAGAATGGGGAAAGCCTTCCGCAACTGCGCCTCCAACATCTCCACCATACCTTCCGGCAACGAAACGCCGTCAAGCCACTGCTCAAAATCAGCATTGGCCTTTTTGGCCGACACATTGCACTTGCAGTTCTTCCGGCAACAGACATAGTATCCGACTTCCCTTCCATATAACTTACGCAGCTTGGTGCTTACAGATGCTGTAAGGTTATGGCCGCACACAGGACAGCGGATGGAACCGAGAAGAGGTGCATATTCCTTGTCAGCCTTCGTCTCGTAGCCACGACTATGAGTTTTCATGGTGATATTGTTGACCTTGAAGAAATTTTCCAAGGACACCAAAGGCTCGTGCGGCCCCTTTATAATATCACCCTGCAAAAATGGATGGGAAAAATATCCGGCATAGAAAATATTGCTGAAAATCCTCGACCATTTCTGTTTGTCAAAGTTAAGCCCCATATTTTTCATTCTAACTCGCACTTCCTCATTGGTAAGGTTCTCGTCCGCTTTCATCTTAAAGGCCTTCCTGATCAGAACTCCTTGCGTGTTCACTGAAATGGTCTGCTCTTTTCTCGTCGTGACCATGTCGTAGCCAATCGGCACCCTTGTTATCCAACGGCCCGACCTCAAGGCTTTTTCAGAGGCATCCTTCACCGCCTGCGACTTGACTGCATTATCATGACGCGCCTGAACAAGCTCATAGCCCTGCATCATCTCTCCATCCGGTGTTCGCGCATCATATGACGATGTGGCAGAAAAGACAGTGATCCCTTTCTTCTTAAGTTCCTCGACAATCGAAAAAGATTCGACTCCGGTGCGTGAGAATCTGCTCGTCGAGTAAACGATTACCGCATCTATCTTATTCTTCCTGTCCTTCACGAAATCGAGCATCTGTTTGAACCGCTTTCGATTTACATCAGATTTAGCACTCTCATACTCTCCTTCAAAGGACTTGACAACTTCATAGCCATTACGATCCGCCCACTTCCGGCAGACCTCTATCTGCACCTCGGGACTGAAGCCGAATTCCTGTTCCTTGCTGCTCACTCTCTGATATATCACCGCACGGCCGCCCTTCTTCAATTCAGTCCGCCTGCCCTTTGCAAATGGCCGCAATTGCTCATTATTTTCCTGATTGACCATTTTCCAATGCTTTGAATATTATTATTGCATAATCTGCAAGGAAGTCCGCCACTTCTTCCACCTGACAGTCATCCATATCTTTGCAGAATTTGAATTTTCTCAATTCATCTACTGATAATTTTATATCTTGCAATTCATCAACAAGATTTGCCGCTCTGACGCTGCGACCGCTTATTCGCTTTCGGCTCTGACCTTACAGAAAGGCAGTCTTTGGCCGCCGAGGGGATGCTACGACCTCCGCACTTACTATGCGCAATCCTGAATATTTCTGTTTGTGATGTGGAAATGGTTTTTACAATGCCTTCCGGCTTATTCTTACACCGACGAGCGGTGCGGCTGAAAAATGGGACTCCCAAATTTTCGAGGCCAGCACAAAGATAATAAAATATTTTTACAATATATCCGAAATTATTAAAAAATTTGGAGACGGCTTTATTGTTTTATCAAAGCCGTCTCCAAAACACATATATAGTATTCCGAGAATCCCTCGACCATTCTAATGTTCAAGATAAGCTCTTATTTCATAAAGGCGTTACCTCCGGAATCTATTAACGCTCCATTCCTATATGTGAACTCGGGACTACCGTCAATATACACCGTGCTCCCATCAAATTCCCAAGAGAAAGCGAACGATCCTCCTGAACGTGATGAGATAAGGGAGTTCCCTATATATTCTTTATAGCTTGTTTCAAGCCTTCCGCTTCCGTTAGAATTAAGTGTAAGCGTCTCAACTAACACTTCGCTCCTAAAATTTCCACTGCCAATATCGCCTCCGCTTTGAAGTGCATGCGTCCATTTACCAATGATCTTCCCGCCTTTAACGGAAGAACTATATAAATTATCATTGTTGTCATTCTGTGAATAAATCCCATATCTCTCCTTGTCCGTACCATACTTGTCGTAAAAATTACGGATTTCACGCCGATACCGTTCAATTTCTGAAGCCGAAAGTCCGCTCAATCTTAAATATTCCTCGAATTTCCCTGATGAAATATAAGAACGTTGTTCCTTGATGTAGTCAAGACATTCTTGCAAGGTGTTGTCATAATCGGCTATTAAATAACCTCCATAGTCGTCGTTGTTAGGCGCAAGCAGAAGTGTATGAATAGTCTCTTCTTCATCATAAGGAATTCCGCGAAATCCTTGCTTAATGCCAATCTTGGCAATAAGATTATCTCCTTGCCTTTTAATTGATTTCACAGAGAAAATAGGCGAAGAATCGCCATTACCGCTTACAAAATAGTCCAAGAACTCTCCGTCCATCTCAAATCCCGGCAAATCATCTGCCTCCTTATATGCATAATAATAGCTCTCGGTCATAACATTAGCAGCATTGTTTCGCAGCCCATGATCCGGGATATATTCACACAAAAACAAAACATGCGATTCATACTCTTCCATTAATGGAGAACATGAATCAATAGCATGTAGACCTAAAAATCCCGACAATAACAAATTAATTACTTTCATGATACTAATATTAACAGTAATGGGACTATACTTTGGATAGCCCCATTACCTAAATTAAAATCATTAATACCAGAACAAAGCATTTATGAACCCGAATACTAAACCTAATCCAAAGCCCCACCATGCCCACTTCGCGTAAGACTTAGCCTGTTTTGGAGACCTATTCTTATTCACACCCCATAAGATCCACCCCACAACAGGAAAGAAAAACGATACAATATTCAACCCGACATTCGGTTCCTCTGCAGTAGTAGGCTGATATGTTTGCGGATACTGACCTACCTGTTGATACGCAGGTTGCTGCCCCGCATTTTGTTGAGGAGATGACTGCAGAGAAGAAGGATTAAGCGGGAAATTACATTTTGGGCATATGGTAGCGCGATCGGATACCATTGCTCCGCATTTAGGACATTGAATTAGTGACATAATATTATAAGTTATTGAATTGTTGCATGATCTTTTGAACCATTTTTTTCCTTTCGCCAGGAAGATCAACATCAATTATATTTCTCATTCTTCCTATGAATATAATTTGAGACCTTCCTTGATTCACAGACACTACTTGTCCGGTAAAATCACAGCCAAAACTATACAAGCTCATCATTGAGTGAAAATGTATTATTCCGGTTGAAGGATTCGCATCATCCACCGGATACCCGGCTTTAATTATAGAATGATACAAACGATCAAAAGCCTGTTCATACCGCATCTGAACCTGTTCTGTAACTTTATATGCGCCCATAATTTATAATTTAGAAATTATCTAATAAGGATCCCAATATAACCCCTCCAATTGCAGCTGCTGCAACATTATTCCCTGATTCCGATCCTGAACCACGACTATCCCCATACTCGAAGTTGCAAAAAACTTGTTCGGTAGTGACTTCATATACTTGACTGAGAATTTCGTCTGACACCTGTGCTGCGTTCATGAAATCTATACCAAAAACACGAGTATATAATCCCTGCTGACTCATATAAAATGAATGCATCAGCGGACATGAAATAAAATTTGTATAAATTGAATTCTGAACACCTAATAAAACCAAAGTCATCCCTTCATGAGCGGACATATCTCGAACTTGCATAAGTTCATGACCATTCACAGAAATATGACATATAATATACGAGTACCTGTTCCGATCATTAACCAATCTTTTTAACTCACATTCAAGAATTGTCCTGTTTGTAGAGTGATTTGAATTTTGCAAGCTCCCGACATATGGGATGCTGCTCTTGCACCATTGACACACACGCAATCCATTACTCGGCGCTCCGCAATTTGGACATTCAGTAGCATACCCTCTTATATCAGCAGCGACACGATATGACTCATTTGGCGCTCCACATTCCGGACAAGATGGCCACGATATATCATACGGACAGCCGCATTCAACACATATTTTTACATTACTTCCGTTCATTACTTGCACCTGACACCATCCTAACTACAATCAATATACAAAGCTGAATTGTCGCTAATGCTATAATTGCAATAAACCACCCGTTGTTCTTTAGGGCATCCTTCACAAAAAAGGATAATACATATTCGACTACACCTATTGGAACAATAAAAAAAGGTAATGAGATTTTAAATGCCACATCCTGTCTCTCGATTGAAGACACAAAGCACAGAAGTGTTGATAACAAGATAACAGCACATGACACAATAGTCGTAAGCTCCTGAATACTATCAAAGAGTTGCCCGATAATGATTGTCACTATCAGGAAGAATAGACCTATAATCAAACTTAAATATTTCATTTTCTTATATCTGTGGCGGTGTTGGCGGCACCTGCATATTAAACAAGTAAGACAATTCTGACATATCAGAGATTTTAACCCATGTCGGTAAACCCTGCTTCCACACATAAGTTTCTTTCGTTATAACACCTTGAGCAATGTACCTTGCGATGTCTTGGGCACTCTGATTTCCTATTTGTTGACCATTGACATAAATAAAATAGGTCACAGGCATCGGAATAGGAGGGGGAACACCAACACTTGGATTGATCGTTTGATTGGCCATATTACCAATAGACGCTCCGACACCCATACCTGCGCTTAACCCTGCCCCCAATGCTACCATATCTCCTCCTGCACCTTGATTGGCAGCCGCCTTCTCCAACACATCAAAACTCCTTTCCATCTGATAAATGTCTCGGCCTGCAATCTTTAACCTTGCTGAAAGATCCTTTGCTTCTTTAAGTTTAATAACACTTGGATCATTTTGAGGAACATTAATCGACACAAATGAGAAATTTGTGATTTGTAAACCATAGTCCACAAAATATCTATTAATAGCATCAGCGCAATATTGAGACATTTCGATAAGATGAGAATTAATGTCAAGAATTGAGACACTATCTGCCGCGATCTTTTGACTTATCGAATTATTTATATTCGCGAGCATCAAACCTTTAAAATATTCATGCACTTTATCAGCCGAGAAATCTGTAACATTGCCAATCAAAGACAATAAGAAAGACTCCGGATCTATCACTTTAATTCCATATTGGCCATAGGCTCTAACAGGAACAATCACATTATATTTTGGATCTTCAAGTTGAATTGGAGTAGGAGTCCCCCACTTCAAATCCATTTTTGTTGTTAGATTAATATACCAAACTTCAGCTTTAAACGGAGACTCTCCACCGAAAGGCAGATTTAGAACCTTATTCAAGAGAGGAATATTACTTGTTTTTATCGTATATGTCCCTGACTCAAATCGGTCATAAATTTTGCCTCCTTTAACAAAAAAAGCTATTTGTGTAGGATAAACGACAACCTGTGTTCCTATCCTCAAATCATCCGAGGGGAACTTTTTACACAATTCAAAGTCGTTCATTGCAACCTTGACAACATCAACAATAGCCATATAGTTCTTTTAATTGCTTATCCGCGCATCGATAGAGACGTAGTTTACGTAGAATCGATTGTATTCTTTAGCATATCGATATTCGACCATATCAAACTATATCCGTGAATCGATTATGGGCATAAACATTATGTAAATGTTCGGCCTAGTCGACATTTGGGGTGATGGATTTGCGCCAAAATTATCCTAGTCGAC
>UQQM01000022.1 GCA_900543205.1 uncultured Bacteroides sp.
CCCTGATTCCGCTCGCCCTCGGCGGCGAACTGCCGGGCAACGAGATCCAGAGCCCTATGGCCAAGGTCATACTCGGAGGTCTGCTGAGCTCGACCCTGCTCAACGCCTTCGTGATTCCGATAGTTTATGACATCTTCAGCGAAAAGGAGGAAAAGAAATGAAAACGATATACATCTTTCTGGCTGCCGTGTTCGCCTGCACTGCCGCAGCGGCGCAGAGCACCGATGAGATTCTCGGCCGGATCGAGGACAACAACCTGACCCTGAAAGCGCTCAGGCAGCAGGTAGAGGCGCAGGGCGACGCGAATCTCGCAGAATCCTCCCTTGAAGGCCCGGAAGTGGAGTTCGGCTATCTGTTCGGAGACGACGGACGCCGCAGGCACGACTTCGGAGTCAGCCAGAGCTTCGATTTCGGGGCGCTCAGCGGGGCGAGGCGCAAGCTCGCCCTGGGCGAAAACGAACTGCTCGCCCTGGAATACCGCGCGAGCCGCAGGGACATACTCACTGCCGCCCGCAAGCTGGTCTGCCAGATAGTCTACAGCAACGCCCTGATTGAGGAATACCGGCACAGGGTGGAGAATGCGCGCACCGTGGAGCTTGCGTACCGCTCGGGCTATGAAAAAGGCGAATTCTCCGTGATCGACTACCGCAAGGCGGCTGTAAGTCTTGCGGAAGTCGAAGGCAATCTGCGGCTGCTTGAAGTCGAGAGGGACGGAATGCTCGCCGAGCTCAGGAACCTGAATGGCGGCGAAGCGATAGACATTAGCTCCTGTGAGCAGGAGACGGTCCTGCTGCCCGGCAGCTTCGAGCAATGGCTGGACGAGGCCTCGGAAAAGAGCAGCGCACTGAACTATGTGCGCACGGCCACGGACATTTCGGAACAGCAGCTGAGGCTCAGCCGCAGCGAAGCCTTCCCGAGCTTTTCATTGGGCTACAAGTCCGAGGTGGTTCCCGGTGAAGGGTTCAGGGGCGTAGCCGTAGGAATCAGCATACCGCTCTGGTCGGCAGGAAAGAAGATTTCCAGCGCGAAAAAGCAGATTGAGGCCGCGAAAACGGCCGAGCAGGACGCCCTGGTGCAGTTCAGGACGAATGCCGAGAATCTCTACAACAAGGCTATGAGGCTTGCCGAATCCGCTGCGGCAGTCGCGGTTGCGGCTGATTTGGAATCGGCGGCAACCAGTTCTGCAGCATCCGGTTCTGCCATAGCCGGGGGCCTGGACGACCTTCGAAAGGCGCTCGACAGCGGGCAGATGTCTCTGCTGGACTACATGGACGAAATCGGATATTTCTACAGTTCCCGGGAGCTCGCCCTTCAGACCCGCCTGGAATATATGCTGGCCGTGGCGGACCTGCTGGCATTGGAAATGTAGGCCGACTTTGGAGAAACAGGAAGCTCCGGAACTGAACGCTCCGGAGCTTCCTGCATTATATCAAGCGGGATATTTCAGAAAGTCAGGAGTGCGCTGACGGGATAATGGTCGGAAATGTAGGGTATGCCGCCATATTGCTTCCTCACGGTCTCGAACCTGTCGCACGAGCTGAAGCCGGAATACCAGATATAGTCCAGAATCCAGTCGTTCGCTCCCCAGCCGTTGAAGGTTCCGAGATGGTCGGTTTCCGTAGCGTTGTCCCTTGCGCTCAGCATCTTCGTCTTCAGCCCGTCAAGCACCGGATCGTCGGGAGTCACGTTGAAATCTCCGGTCAGCACCATAGGGTAGGCTTCGGGGTTGATGTCGGCTATCCTGTCCACTATCAATGCCAGTCCGTTCTTCTGGGCTTCCTTTCCTACATGGTCGAGGTGGGTGTTCACATAGTAGAACCTGCGGCCGGCCTTTTCCATGAGCGCCCAGGTGGCGGTCCTGGGGCATGCGGCGTCCCATCCCATGGAGGGTTCCCCGGGGGTCTCGGAAAGCCAGAACGTCCCCCATTCGATGAGCTTCACGGTCTCCGAATCGTAGAAGATGTCCATATGCTCCCCCGCGTCCTTGCCGTCGTCGCGGCCCACGCCTATGCTCTTGTATTCAGGCAGGTTGTCCGTGATGTACTCAATCTGGAAGTCGAAGGCCTCCTGCACGCCGAAAATGTCGGGATGCTTGTCCCTGAGCATCTCTATGGTGGCCGGACGGCGGTGCTCCCAGGAATTCTCCCCATCGTCGGCGACACCCATCCTGATATTGTAGGAGATTACGCTCAACTGTGTCGTTCCGCTCTGTCCGCAGCCGGACAGAAGCGGCAGGGCGGCGAGCAGCGCCGTGCAGCAGAATTGTAGTTTTCTCATGTGTGATTCTGTAAATCTGGTTATTCAAGCAGTGATATGAATATACTAAAATTTGAAATTCATAGTATTTTTGCATGGTGAAAAATTCTGGAACCATGCAGGAAATCAAAAATAAGGAATTCGGCGGCGAGCGTCCGCTGTTCGCGTCGCACGACCTCCATCTGGACAACGTGACCATACTTGCCGGCGAGTCCGCCATCAAGGAATGCAGCAACATAGTGGCGACCAATTGCCGCTTCGAGGGGAACTATCCCTTCTGGCATGTCCACGGCTTTACCATAGAGAACTGCTATTTCGCCGTCGGAGGACGTTCGGCGCTATGGTATTCCGACCATCTGAAGATGAAGGACACGGTCATCGACGCGCCCAAGATGTTCCGCGAGATGAACGGGATTGACATAGAGAACGTGGTGATGAACGACGCCGACGAGGTGTTCTGGCGTTGCAGGGACATCCGCGTGAAGAACCTGAAGCTGCATGACGGGACCTATCCCTTCATGTTCAGCCGCGACATCATCGTGGACGGGCTGGAGAGCGACAGCAAGTACGTGTTCCAGTATGTGAAGAACGTGGAGATTCACAATGCGAAGATCAGCACGAAGGACGCCTTCTGGGAGGTCGAAGATGTCACCATCTACGACTCGGTGCTTGACGGGGAGTATCTCGGCTGGCATTCGCGCAATCTGCGTCTGGTGAACTGCCATATCTCGGGCGAGCAGCCGCTGTGCTATGCTCACGACCTTGTCCTCGAGAACTGCACCTTCGACCCGGCCTGCGACAGGGCTTTCGAGTACTCGACGCTGCGCGCCGACATCCGGGGAGGCATCACCAATATCAAGAATCCGACTTCGGGCCTGATTGTCGCCGACTCCATCGGCTCGGTGACTCTCGACGAGAATATTCTGGCGCCCGCCGACTGCGTCATCAGAACTCGCTGATACCTATTAGTCCGGACTGTCCCAAGTTTGCTTGAACAGTCCGGATTTTGTAATACTGCTTCTTCGTCGAACCGGTATGCTGCCTCAGGAGAGGCTGGCCGCCCACGGCCGTGAGTGGGTGCCGCGAAAGCGGCGGGATGGAGCGTAGCGGAACCTCGAATGAGGCAGCATATCGGTTCGTCGGACAATATTAGTTGCTACTTTCCGCAGCTTTCTTGTGACGGACGGCGCGGATGATCAGGAAGGCGGCGAGGGCGATGAAGCAGACAAGGATGCTGACCATTTCCGCGACATGGTTCATCGGGTCAATCCAGAACTCGGTCAGCAGACCGTTGCGCGCGAAGACCTCCACCGTAGTCCAGAATATCACCACCGTCGAAATCGCCATACGGATGTTGGGACCCCATGCTCCCAGCTTCAGCTCGTGGCGGAACATGAAGACCGAGCCCACGAGGCAGCCGACGGCTATGGCTATCGTGACGGGATGGCTCTCCCCCAGGAAAGCAGGGTCGTAGACGAACATCAGCAGCAGATACATGGTCCACATCATGATGTTCAGCTCCATGAAGGTCGTAATCGCCGTGTGGTGGCTCATGGAACGGGGCACTATCTCCTGCATCCTCTTGCCGAAGAACACTTTCTGCAGCCAGTTGAGCGCGTGGCAGCCGGTGCGCGATCCGAAGAGATAGAGCACGATGAACATAACCCAGAAGCCGAATGATGCCGGCATTATCAGATACTCCGGGCGCGAACCGCGCATCTCCTTGAGCACATCGGCTGGAATATCATTCACGTTGACCCCGTTTATCAGCATGTCGTGGCTGACTCCGATGCCGTTGACGTATTCCGTAATCGTCTGGACCGTACCGGAGCCCACCAGGTCGTAATGCACGCCGAAACGCGTGGCGAAATAGCCGTAGAGGAACTCCACCCAGCCCGTCCAGAACAGCAGGCCGCCGAACAGACCGAACAGGGTCTGCTTCGTATCGCCCTTGACGAACACACCCCAGACCGCTATCGCCAGTCCGACCGCACCCATTATGAAAGCGCAGGTGTTCATCACCGAATGCGTCATCGTCTCCTCCATCACGCGCATCAGCGCATGACCGAGGGGCATCGTGAACAGAACGAGGAAGAACGATGCTATCGTCTTGCCCCAGTACAATTTCTTTTCTGCCATAATATCAATGTTTATCAGTCGTCGTCATTTGTCTTCGTCAGCACGGCGGTGCGGCTGGAGCGAATAGCGTCTTTCCAACATACAGAGCATCTCACGCTTGCGAGCCTGAAGATAATCTTCAATCTGCCCGGAGGTGAAATGCAGCACGTTCTCGAGCAGCGGTATGTTCCGGAAAGGTGCCGACGCGAGGGTCAGTACCGTATCCAGAATGTCGTAGATGCTCGTTTCAGGAAATATTCCGGCGGCCGTCTGCGCCGCAAGCCGCTCGGAATGCCCGGCTATCACTCCGCTTGCTTCGCTCATTCCGAATTCAAGGTAGCGGTCAAGAAGTTCGGGATGGTTGCGCGCAAGGTCCATGATTATGAAAGGCAGCCTCCGATGCCTGTCCATGCAATCGAAAATTGCCGAAGCGGCGTTCAGGATGGTCCGGAGAAAATCCCCCTCTCCATGCATTACGGGCTTGAGACCCTGCACGAAGTCGTAGACCATGTCGTCGAGTATCTTGAGGAACAGCTGCTCCTTGGTTCTGAAATAATAGTTGACCATCGCGTGCGTGACGCCGGCCTTCCGGGCTATCACCGCAGTGGAAGTGCCGTCGTAGCCTTTTTCGAAGAACTCCTCCGATGCCGCCAAAAGTATTTCCTGCTCCTTAGTCATCATTTTTCCTTTTTTTCGTCGTTCTTTTGTCAGGCTCCGCGCCTTTGCGTTAACGATATTGTTTAACAAGGTCGTTAACACGGTGCAAATTTAGTGAATTGTTCAATATGTTGTTCGCTTTTGGCGGAAAATAAGCGAGATTGCGGGCGGCGGAAAGGCTTGCCGGATTGGAGGGAAGAGTGTATTTTTGCCGCCGTAAATTCATGAAATGAAGAAATTCGACTGCATAATCTTCGATTTCGACGGTACGCTGGCCGACACCGCCGCCGGAATCCTCGCCACCGTCAAGGAAACCTTCCGCCGCCTCGGCTTCTCCGGAGCCTCCGACGAGCGCATCCGTCCCACTATCGGCCTTGTCCTGGAGCAGTCTCTCCAGCAGATCGGAGACCTCACCGAGGCCCAGACCCGGGATGCGGCCCGGCTGTACAGGGAGATATTCCCGGAATTCGGCGAAGTGAACAGCAGCCTCTTCCCCGGCGTGCCGGAGACTCTCGGCGAACTGCACGCACGTGGATACCGAATGGCGATAGCCACCTCGCGCGGAAGGGAGTCGCTGGAGGCCATCATGGCTCCCTACGGCGTCAGCGGATATTTCGAGGAGATGGTCACCGCCACCGACCGCCGTGCGCCGAAGCCTGCGCCCGACATGGTGCTCACGCTGCTCGCACGAATGGGACAGCCTGCCGAAAGCGCGCTCGTGGTCGGGGATACGGTCTACGACCTTCTGATGGGCTCCGGCGCCGGCTGCCGCACCTGCGGCGTGACCTACGGAAACCAAAAGGAGACGCAGCTGCGCACCGCGTCTCCCGACCATCTTATCGGCAGTTTCGCCGAACTTCTGAAAATCGTCTAAGAAGCTGTTTTGAAAACGGCTACTAGTATTCGACCTTGTCGTCCTTCAGCTTCCAGGCTTCGAAGGCCTTGATGGCCTCCTCCGGGAGCAGCCTCACCGGAGCGAGCCTGCGTTCTTCCGGCTTCAGGGCTATTTCCTTGTAGATGAACGCGTCATCGAAACCGATTTCCGCCGCGTCGTGCTGGTTGTTGCCGTAGTACATGCGGTCGAGGTGCGCCCAGTAGATGGCTCCGAGGCACATCGGGCAGGGCTCGCAGGAGGTGTAGATCTCGCAGCCGCTGAGGTCGAAGGTGTTCAGCTTGCGGCACGCCGCCCTGATTGCGCTGACCTCCGCATGCGCGGTCGGGTCATGCTCGTCAGTAACCCTGTTGCATCCCGTCGCCACGATTTCGCCGTCCTTTGCTATCACAGCTCCGAAAGGCCCGCCGCCCTCCGCGACATTGCGCACGGAGAGTTCTATCGCCTTTCTCATCAGTTCTTCCTTTGTCATATTGCATCATTATTGAATAACTCCGCCAAGATAGCAAAAATTTCCGCCGGAAGAAGCCGGGAGGTCAGACAAGCGGGTACTTTTTCAACTCTTTCTGAAGAATGTACTGGACCGGGAACCTTGCACGGCTGCGCCTGATTGCATCCTGCAGCTGCCGAAATGCCCCTTCCTGCTCCCCCGCCCCGGCGAGACGCCGGAGATTGTCCGCGTCCAGCTGCTCCAGCAGCGCGTGGAACTCCGGCCCGTGGTTCGGATGCCTCAAGTGGCAGAGCTCGTGCAGAATCACATGGTCGCACAGCAGCTGCGGCAGCCGCACGAGGTTCAGGTTGAGATTGATGTTGCCCCGGGCGGAGCAGCTACCCCAGTTGGACGAATTGTGCTTGATGAAGATGCGGCCGAAGCTGAAGCCGTAGCGCTCCGCCAGTTCGGAGAGACGCCGGGGCAGCAGCATTTTCGCTTCCTTGCGCATGGTCTCGATCCGCTCCGGAGCCACGGCAGCGGCAGAAGCGGCTTCCCGTACCGGCTTCTGCCTTTCCATCGTCTTCAGCACCCACTCGCGGTACTGCCCGAAGACCCGCAGTCCGGCGGCAAAGCTGCATGGCAGCGGCACCGTCACGGTAACGCCCTTCAGCGGATGCACCCTGATGCTGATCCGTCTCGCCCGCGCGCTCTTGACGAGCCGCACCGGGCCGATTTCGGGGTCATTAAAGGTTCTTGAAGACATGCGACAAAGGTATCAATTCTTTTTGTCTTATAAAGCCGGATTTGAGTATCTTTACAGAATGCAACAGATATGGATAACTGCGGCCGGGCTTTCGGCGGCAACCCTGCTGGGGTCTCTGCTTGGCTTCGCGTTCAAGGAACTGCCGCACAAATGGAACGATGGAGTTTTGGGATTCTGCGCCGGAATCATGCTCGGAGCGGCGACCCTCGGACTGATAGTCCCCGCAGCGGAGCAGGCGGGCGGTGCATGGTGGCTCGTGCTGGCCGGCGTGGTGCTCGGCATGTTGTTCCTCAATGTGCTCGACAAGCTCACGCCGCATCTGCATAAGATTACCGGACTTGACCAGGAAGAACATCTGCACAACGCCTCGCTGAACCGTATCCTGCTGTTCGTGCTGGCGATCGCGCTGCACAAGTTTCCGGAAGGCATCGCGAGCGGAGTCGGGTTCAACTCGGAAGATGTCAGCGACGCGTGGACCGTGGCCGCCGGAATCGCATTGCAGAACATTCCGGAAGGCATGGTGGTGATCGCTCCCCTGCTGCTCGCCGGAGTCAGCAAGACGCGCACACTGCTGATCTCGCTCGCAATCGCGATGCTGGAGGTCGCCGGAGTATGGACCGGCTACGCCCTCGGAGCCATCAGCATGAAGATGCTTCCGCTGATGCTGTCGTTTGCAGGAGGCGCGATGCTCTATGTCGTCAGCGATGAGATGATTCCCGAGACCCACGCCCACGGCTACGAGAAGACCGCCACCTGGTGCCTCGTCCTCGGCTTCGTGGGGCTGGTGCTGCTGGAAAGAGCGCTGGCATGAGCGTGTGTGAAGCTCAGCGGCAGACGGCGCGCCGGGGCGTTCAGGCCGCCGGATACTCCAGGTTCTCCTTTCCCGGATGCTCCAGCACCTCGGTAAGGTACTTGCGGGCCTCATAACGGGCCATGGGGAGGTCGTGCAGCAGCCAGTTGCCGCAGTCGGCGGGGGTGGCGCCGGGCACTTCGCCCTCGTAGCCGGCTATGAAGCTGAAGGTGTCGCGCATCAGCGGCAGGATGTCGGCGGAAGAATAGTCGCCGCGCAGAAGCAGGTAGTTGCCTGTCAGGCAGCCCATCGGCCCCCAGTAGACTATGCGGTCGCGCCACACGGGCTCATTGCGGAGGTAGGTGGCTGCAAGGTGCTCTATGGTGTGGATGGCGCCCTGGCCGAGGGCCGGTTCGCGGTTGGGTTCCTTCATGCGTATGTCGAAAGTCGTGACGGTCTCTCCGCCGACCAGGTCCTTGCGCGAAACGAATATGCCCCTCGAAAGCCTGAGGTGGTTGATGGTGAAGCTTGCGATTTTTTCCATTCCTGTAAAGTTTGAGGCCAAAGGTAGCAAATTGCGCGAAGAAACTGCGCCGGAATTTTTAATTTTGCACCGATATGAAAGCAGGAGTCATAGTTGCGATGCGCAGGGAATACGATGCGCTGAAGCGGAGCGGCATAGCGGCCGCCACCATGTCCGGCATAGGCAAGGTCAACGCAGCGGCGGCGGCCACGGAGATGATACTCCGCGACAGGCCGGACTGCATCATCAATTCCGGCTGCGCGGGCAGCCTGAAGGCGGACGTCCGCGTCATGGACGTGGTCATCGGAGCCCAGTGCGCCTATCAGGACGTATGGTGCGGAGAACCCAATCTTCCCGGACAGGTCGAGGGAGAGCCGCAGCGCTTTGACGCGGACCCCGGACTTTTGGCAGCGGCGAAGACGCTCAGGCCGGGAACGGGCAGGCTCCACAGCGGACTGATATGCACCGGAGACCAGTTCTTCATCAGCCTTGACGAGGACAGGCGCATACTTTCGCTATATCCGGACGGACTCGCAAGCGATATGGAGTCGGCCGCCATCGCGCAGGTATGCAGGCGCTACGGAGTGCCTTTCCTGAGCTTCCGCACCATCAGCGACATCCACACGGGCGAGGAAGCCCAGCGGACAAGCTACGAGAACTTCTGGAACGACATGGCAGACAACTCCTTCACCCTGCTCGCACGCCTGCTGGAATCCATTTGAAAACAGCCGCCACCGTACAAGAACGAAGGCCTCCGGCGCAAACCGGAAGCCTTCGCAGGAATTCCCGTTGTGGGCTCTGACTACTTTCCGTTCCATTTCAGAGCCTTGAAGAGCTCTACCACCACGAGGGGTATGAACGCAAGGCCGAGAACGGTCAGCCACTGGTCGCGGCCCATGGCGGCGAAGTCGAAGGCTTCCCTGAACGAAGGCACCAGCAGCACCGCAAGGGTGAACGCGAGCGACATCATGATAGCGAATATCAGTGACTTGTTGCGCAGGGGGTTGAACCTGAAGCGGGACTCGGTATTGGAATGCAGGTTGCCGGCATGCACGAGCTTGGCCGCAATCAGCGAGGCGAAAGCCATGGTCTGGCCGAGAGTCTCGGAGAGGACGGCATCGCCGTGGTACATCTCCATGCCCATCTGCTTGCCGATCAGGAACGCGGCGAGGGTAATCGCACCCATCATCACACCCTGATAGCCTATTCTCCATATCATGCCCTTATCCATGAACTGCTTGCCTTGTCCGCGGGGTTTCTTGTGCATGATGTCGTTCGCGGGAGGGTCGAGGCTCAACGCCAGCGCGGGGAAGGTCTCGCTCACGAGGTTGATCCAGAGGATGTGTATGGGTAGCAGGGGGATGCCCAGGTTGCTGATCGAAGTCACGAAGAGCAGCAGCACCTCGCCGAGGTTCGTCGACAGAAGGAAGAGAATGGTCTTGAGTATGTTGTCGTAGATTCTGCGCCCCTCCGCGACAGCCGAGACTATGGTCACGAAATTGTCGTCTGAAAGTATCATGTCGGAAGCGTCCTTGGCCACTTCGGTTCCTGTGATGCCCATTGACACGCCTATGTCGGCCTTCTTGAGGGCGGGTGCGTCGTTCACTCCGTCGCCGGTCATCGCCACGATGTCCCCCCTCTTCTGCCATGCGGAAACGATCTTCATCTTCTGCTCAGGGGCGATTCGCGCGTATACCGAATACTTGTCGACATTCTTCTCGAACTCGGCCTCGTCCAGCTTCTCGAGCTCGGTTCCCGTGATTGCAAGGTCACCCTTGCCGTACAGCCCTATCTTGGAAGCGATTGCAAGTGCCGTGGCCTTGTGGTCGCCGGTAATCATCACGGTGCGTATTCCCGCTTCGTGGCACTCCTCTATGGCGCCTATGACCTCCTCCCTTTCGGGGTCAATCATGCCCGTGATGCCGACGAAGACAAGTCCGCGCTCCACAACGTCCACCTCGGAGGACACCTCGTCTATGGGCCTGTAAGCCATTGCGAGCACGCGCAGCGCAGAATCTGCCATCCTGGAATTGCGCTCCTGCAGGCCGGCGATGTCGGCGTCCGTGATTTTGCGTATTCCGTCGGCTGTCTCAATCTGTGTGCAGACCGAAAGGACTTCATCCAGTCCGCCCTTGACGTTCGCCTGGAGCTTGCCGTCGCGCATCCTGTTGATGGTCGTCATACGCTTGCGGGTGGAGTCGAATGCGACCTCCCCTTCCCTCGGGCATTCGGAGTCAAGCTTCTGCTTCAGGATTCCGTTCTTCGCACCGAGGTCGATGAGCGCGATTTCCGTGGGGTCGCCGACCTTGGTCACGCCGCCCTCCGCGTTCTTGACCTCCTTGGCGTCGCAGCAGAGCACTGCAATCTCAATCAGCTTGTCAAGCCTGCCGGAAGGAGTGTACTCCTCGACCACGGTCATCTGGTTCTTGGTCAGCGTGCCTGTCTTGTCGGAGCAAATCACGGTGGTGCAGCCCAAAGTCTCCACCGAAGGCAGCTTGCGTATGATGGCGTTGTGCTTCACCATACGTTTCACGCCCATGGAGAGTATGATGGTGGAAATTGCGGGCAGGCCTTCGGGAATCGCGGCCACTGCGAGCGATACCGCCACCATAAGCATGCCGATGAGCTCCCTGCCGTAGAGCAGTCCGATTATGAATATGACCACGCAGATAACGACGGAAGCCGTTCCTATCACCTTGCCGAGCTTCTCCAGACGCACCTGCATGGGGGTCTGGGTGTCGGAGTCACCTCCGAGCATGTCGGCAATCTTGCCTATCTCGGTGTTCATTCCGGTCCCGACCACGATGCCTTTTCCGTGTCCGAAGGTCACGACTCCGCTGGAATACGCCATGTTCTTGCGGTCTCCGAGCGGGATGTCCTCGTTCTCAAGGGTGTCGGGATGCTTCTCCACGGGCACGGACTCTCCGGTCATCGAAGATTCCTGAATGCTCATGTTGTGCGCCTCGGTGATTCTTATGTCAGCGGGCACTATGTCGCCCACCTCCAGCTCCACCAGGTCGCCGGGAACCACATCCTCCACGTTCACGACCATGGATTCGCCGTCACGCACTACCTTTGCGACCGGCGCGGCCATCCTCTTGAGAGATTCGAGCGACTTCTGCGCCTGATATTCCTGATACGCTCCGATGATTGCGTTGAGCAGCAGGATGCCCATGATCACATAGGTGTCCAGCAGACCCTCGCCCGTCTTCACGCCCATCACGCCGGAGATGACCGCCGCGATTATCAGAAGGATGATCATGAAGCTCTTGAACTGCGAGATGAACATCACGAAGAACGACTTGTTCTTCTTCTGTACAAGGGTGTTCTTACCGTATTTTCCGATGCGGGAAGCTATCTCCGAAGAGGCCAGGCCACTTGAGGCGTCCGTGCCGAGCTCACTGGCGACATCCTCGATTGTACGATTGTAAAATTGTTTCATTTTTCAATTGAATATACATTTGGGAGATGCGGTGAATGCCGCACTTTCCCGGAAATCCGGCTGCAAAAATAGCCCTAGTGTCAATATATATTGTTATGTTTGCAGAATAAAAAATGTAGAAAAAGTCGGATTTTCTATGAATCAAAGAGAATATGTGAGCCTCGACATGAGCGACCTCTTCGACCGCAGGGACATGAAGTCCATCAGGAACTTCTACCTGTCGGGCAAGGACTTCGGCGCCAGGCTGCTCGAAGGGTTGAAGTCGTTCACATTCAACGGTTTCTTCATCAGCATCTGCCTCGGAGGCAGCGGCAGGCTGAGAATCAGCGGTAGAAATTACGACATCGGCGCCGGCTCCCTAATGATATTCTCGCCCAACCAGCTGATCGAGATTCTGTCAGCGGAACCCGGACTTGACTGGAAGTCGATAATAGTGTCGCTGGACGTGATTCTGGAATTCCCGAGCCCCGTGGACATTGACGTCATGACCAGCGCCCTGCGCAACCCGGTCCTGCACATAGGGGAAACCTCCGCCATGCACCTGCTGGAATACTACACTTTCATCGAGAAGCGGTATTCCGAGACCTCCAGCGCATACCGGGAGGAGATATCGAAGACGCTGCTGTATGCTCTGATGCTGGAAATATGCAATATCCTGCGCAACATCTCTGACGAGGACACTGACGTGGCCAAGCCGAAGCAGGAGAAGCTTACCGACGATTTCTTCAAGTTGATGGCGAAACATTACCGTACCGAGCACAATGTGGCCTTCTATGCCTCGAAGCTGCACCGCACGCCAAAATATCTGTCAGGAGCCATCCGCAGAATCAGCGGGCGTTCTGTAGCGGAATGGATTAATTCGACTCTGGTGAGCGAGATTAAGATGCAGCTCAAGACCACCGACAAGACAGTCCTGGAAATATCGGAGGAGCTGAATTTCTCCAGCCCCTCCGTAATGGTGCAGTTCTTCCGGCATCACACAGGAATCACGCCACTGCAGTACAGGAAAGCCTAGGACTCGGGCGCCTCAACGGTGCCGTCCTGCTCCGAAGCGGAGGTTTTGACCTCGTCGGCAGCCTTCACGAGGGTCAGCACCACATCGCCTTCGGCATTCTTCAGGCTCATGGTCTCACCCTTCACCTCCACCGAAGCCACAGTGCCGGCGGCGGCGTTGATTCTGTTCTCCACCTCCATGTCGGCGGGAAGGCCGGCCATCATCGTGGTCGCCATCTGGCCGAAAGAAAGCTTGTCGCCGTCGAGAGTGTAGGTTCCGTTGACGATGTTCACTCCGAAGCATCCGTGGATACGGCCGTCAGCCTCGTTGAAGTTGATGAAGGGAATCTTCTCGGAAGTCGTCACCTTCTCTCCGTTCACGGTATCAATCACCCATGAGCCGCCGAGCTCGACGGGGGCGCTGCAGGAAAATGCCAGGCAGCATGCTGCCGCCATGGCGAAAAACGCTTTGATCTTCATAATCATTATTCTTTAGAAGTTGTTAAGTATTCAATGCATTCTATGGTAGCCGTACCGATGCCCGCCGTCTCCAGCCTCCGGTGAAGCTCGGGAAGCACGGCGGCTCCGGAAACACCTGCGGCAAGCCGGACATGGGCGGTCAGGGCCGTATCGAAAACGCTCACCGGCCAGATATGCAGTTCCTCCACCTCCAGCACCCCCGGAGCGGAAGTCAGCAGACCGCGCACCTGATCATAGTCGATTCCGGCAGGAACAGCGTCAACACTCATCCGGAAACTCTCCACAAGCAGCCGCAGCGTGTTCACCAATATCACTGCGGCGACCGCCATGCTGATGACAGGATCGATGAAATTCCAGCCGCTCAAGCTGATGACAATTCCTGAAACCACGACCCCGAACGACACGAGCGCGTCTGTGGCCATGTGCAGGAAGGCGCCGCGCGTATTGATGTCACCTTTCTGATGCCGCATCAGCAGCAGGGCGCTCAATCCGCTCACTATGATTCCGGCACCTGCCGTCCAGGAGATCGCGGCGCCGCTAACCTCGACAGGATTGCCGAGCTTCTCTATGCTTTCTGCAATGATCACGCACACGGCAGCCATAAGCACGAGCGCGTTGAAAAGCGAAATCAGCACCGAAGTCTTGCGGAAACCGTAGGTATATCGTTTCGTGGGCCTGCTCGCCGTAAGCTTGAAGGCCACGAGAGCAATCAGCAGAGAGAACACGTCCAGCAGCTTGTGCCCGGCGTCCGAGAGCAGTCCGAGCGAATTATAGCTCAATCCGATGAGCGCCTCAAGTATGACGAAAGCCAGATTGAGGCCTATCGCGATGTAATAGGTATAATTCAGCGATGTCAGCCTCTTCGCCTGTCCGTGCTGATGATGCAGATGTTCCATATTCACTACCAACTGAACACAAAGATACAATATTTTCCTTTCATTGAACACATTTCATGGCCGGCATCAGTCAAGATCGTGCAGGCTTTTCTCGCCTCCCCGGAGCCTGTACGGCAGTCCGACTCGGCACCGGCGAATTCAACGCCGGGCGCAAACGCCGAACGAAACGGAAAATATATTACCTTTGCAGGCTGAAACAATTATCACGAGAATATGTTCGAGAACCTTTCCGAAAGACTGGAGCGTTCCTTCAAGATACTGAAGGGCGAAGGCAAGATAACCGAAGTAAACGTAGCCGAGACCCTCAAGGAGATACGCCGTGCCCTGCTTGACGCCGACGTTTCCTACAAGGTCGCCAAGAACTTCTGCGACCGGGTAAAGGAGAAGGCCATGGGCGCCAACGTGCTCACAGCCGTCAAGCCCCAGCAGATGATGGTCAAGATCGTACATGACGAACTGGCCGAATTCATGGGCTCCGAGCACACTGAAATCAACGTCAAGGGTTCGCCCGCCATATTGCTCGTCGCTGGTCTCAACGGTTCCGGAAAGACCACATTCTGCGGCAAGCTCGCGCTGAATCTCAAGAGCAAGAAAGGCATGAAGGTCATGCTCGCCGCCTGCGACACCTTCCGCCCCGCCGCGATAGACCAGCTGCGCACGCTCGGAGAACAGGTCGGAGTGCCCGTATTCGCCGAGGACGGAGAGAAGAATCCTGTGAAAGTCGCCAAGGACGCGCTCGCCCAGGCAAGGAAGGAAGGCTTCAGCGTGCTCATAGTCGACACCGCCGGACGGCTGGTCGTAGACAAGGAGCTGATGGACGAGATTTCCACCCTGCACCGTGAGCTCAAGCCCTCCGAGACCCTCTTCGTGGTCGATGCCATGACCGGCCAGGACGCAGTCGAATCGGCCAAGGCCTTCAACGAAGCCATAGATTATGACGGGGTCGTGCTCACCAAGATGGACGGCGACACCCGGGGAGGTGCAGCCCTGTCAATCAAGGCCGTCACCGGCAAGCCCATAAAGTTCGTGAGCTCGGGCGAGAAAATGGAGGCTCTCGACATATTCTACCCTGCACGTGTGGCCGACCGCATTCTCGGAATGGGCGATGTCGTATCCCTCGTGGAGAAGGCCCAGGAACAGTTCGACGAGCAGCAGGCCAGGGCCCTCAAGAAGAAGATAGCCAAGAACCAGTTCACCCTCAACGACTTCTACGACCAGCTGATGCAGGTCAAGAAAATGGGCAACGTCAAGGATCTCATGGGCATGCTTCCCGGCATGGACAAGGCCCTCAAGGACGTGGACATCCCCGACGACGCGTTCAAGTCCACCGAGGCCATCATCCAGTCGATGACTCCCTACGAGAAGGAGCATCCGGAGTGCATAAACGGTTCGCGCCGTACCAGGATAGCCAGAGGCTCAGGTACGACGCTCGCCGATGTGAACAAGCTGCTCAAGCAGTTCGAGCAGACCCGCAAGATGATGAAGATGGCCGTTGACGGATCTCTCCAGCAACGGCTCAAGAACTTCAAAAGATAAGCTTCAGATCCTCGGCAATCATCCTGTCGGCATCTTCCGGCAGGAAATGCCATTCTCCCAGAATCTCCGGGTCGGATACGGTTCCGGAATCGATGGTGCCGTGCGAGGAGATGAACTCGCTCACCATGTCCCTTATCGCCGGATAGCGGGCCACAATCCTGGATTCCAGCTCGTCACGGCTGACTCCGGCACCCTTGAATATCAGGTCTCCGCCGCCGCTCGCCCTGTAGGAGGTCATGGCCACGTTGTACCAGCCGTTCAGGTCGAATTCGCCGCCGTCGGCCAGTGAGACTATTTCTATCCTCTGGCCGTATGGCTTGGAGACGTCGACGGTGTAGACAAGTCCGGCTGCAGAATCGAAATTGTATGAGCGCCCTGTGAAAGACCACCTTGCCGCTCCGGTGCGCGGGTCTGGCTCGTCGGTCATTTTCAGCACATGCTCTCCGGGGGTCTGTATCCAGCCGTCGTAGGAGTACTCCAGATAGCTCTTGATTTCCGAACCCTTGAGCTTCATGACATAGAGCTCGTTCTCGTAGGGATATATAGTGAACACGTCGTTGTATATCACGGTTCCCGGCTCGACCCTGCCGTCGAAGCTCAGAGGCGCCGCGAAGGATATGTCGGCCTCGGGAACGCTTATCTGCACCGTATGCACGAGATTGATATAGTCGGACATTCCTGCGTATGCGTCGCGCGAGCGCAGTTCCACCGCAAGCTTGCCTATCGGCCTGTTCGTGAACTCCCTGACAGCCTGATATTCCTTGTCGAAGGCCTTCTGCATCGCGGTGTCGCTCTTTCTCCAGTCAAGGTTCACCACCTCGGCGGACACCTCCTTGGATTTCAGTTTCCTCCCCTTCTTGTCCACGTCAATCACGGCGTGGCCCACCCTTCTGGCATGGGAGCCGCCGTTGAGCATCACCGCCCCGCCGTTCTCGGACTTCACGACCGCAGGCCTGTGGTCGTGCGAAGTCACCAGCAGGTCGACTCCCTCCAGCGTCCCGAGCAGGTCGAGACCCTGGCTCTCCAGCATGGTTCCGTCGCCTTCACCGGTTCCGGAATGGACCACCACAATCGTCACGTCAGGCTTCTCGCCGGCCTGCACCTCGTCCACGCATTCCTGCACGTAAGGAAGCAGCGAAAGGAAATCCATGCCCTCCCAGAGCTCCTCGCCGAGCCACGCCTTCATGTTGGCGTTCGTGAAGCCCAGCACTGCCACGTCCAGTCCGGCCCTTTCGAACATCGCATATACCGGGAAATAGGGTTCTCCGCCATCAGTGCGCACCGCATTTCCGGCAAGCCAGGGAATCCCCCTGTCAGCAAGTTCGGCGTTCACCTTGTCATAGACGGGATGTCCGGTCTCGATGTCATGGTTCCCCACGATAATCGCGTCATAGCCCATATAGTCGACCAGCCGGGGGAACAGGTGTTCCGTGTCGGTCGCCACATAGTTGTAGTAGTAGGAGGCGTTGTTGCCCTGGAGGCAGTCGCCTGCATCGAGCAGCAGCACGTTCTCCTCCCCCACCGCGTTCCTGAGGCTGTCAACGTACCAGTTGACGTTCATCAGGCTGTAGGGGCGGTAATCGTCCACGTATGAGCGGTCGAACCACGACCCGTGGACATCTCCCGTGGTCACCACATGGAGGGTATGCTCCTTTGCGGAGGCAGTGACCGCAGCCGTCAGAATCGCGGCAGCAGCGGCAAAGCAGTAAAATATCCGTTTCATATCGGCAAAAATACGCAGAAGCCGAGTGCAATGCAAATCGAACTTGTTCGAATTTCATTGCCGAGGCGCAACAGTATTAATGGCGCGCCAGCGGCAAAAATACGCAGAAGCCGAGTGCAATGCGGTTATCGCCAATTAATATTTCGCGATGGCTGCGATAATACGGCAAAATGCTATCTTTGCCGGGATGAAACTGATTACCGAAATACCCCTGCGACGCTCAAAGGTCCGCCTCGCACATGCGGACAGCATCGTCACCCTCGGCAGCTGCTTCTCCGACAACATGGCCGGCCACCTGAGCGACGGCGGCTTCAACATACTCGCGAATCCGTTCGGGACCCTCTACAACCCGGAATCCATAGCCGCTGCGGTGGACAGGCTCGACTCCGGCGAACCCTTCTCCGAAGCCGACTGCGTGCAGATGGGAGCCGGATCGGATCTCGTGTGCAGCTTCGCGCACCACACCTCCTTCGCCAGAAGGACGGCGGCCGGATTCCTGGAAAACGCCAACCATGTTCTCCGGGAAAGCGCCGCATACTGGAAAAGCTGCGACAGGGTCATCATCTCCTACGGGACGGCGCGCGTGTGGAAGCACGGCGGGCGCACGGTCTCCAACTGCCTGAAGCGGCCGGCCGGGGAATTCACCCGCGAGCTGCTCACGCTTGACCGCATCGGAGAAATCTCACGGGACATCGTGCTCAGGCACCCCGACAAGCAGTTCATATTCACGGTCTCCCCAATACGTTACCTTTCCGACGGGGCGGAGGCCAACACTGTCTCCAAATCCCTGCTGCATCTCGGCCTCCAGGAGGCCCTCAAAAGCCCTGAAGCCGACTATTTCCCGGCCTGGGAGCTGATGATGGACGAACTCAGGGACTACCGTTTCTACGCCGCCGACCTCGTCCACCCTCGCGACATCGCCGTTGACTACCTCTGGGAGAAATTCCTGCTTTTCTGCGTCCCCGAAGAGGAGCACGAAGCCGTCAGGGCTGCAGAAAAGGCGGCCCGGAGAACCCGGCACCGCCCAATTAACCACACAGATTAGGATTCACTTCCGGAAAATCATCTTTCAGGTTCGAGTATCCTGCCGGCACCGCTCACGGAAGTGGTGAGCTCGTCGACTTCCAGGCCTTTCAGGTCAATCTTGCCGGCTCCTCTGATGCGTGCGTCGGCATGATCGGTCCTTCCGCTGATTACTCCGTCGCCGGCTCCGTTGATAGTGATGCTCAGCTCCTGGGAATCCAGGCCGTCAAGCCTTATCTTCGCCGCTCCGGAGAGATTCACGTCCACTGAAGCCGCGTCCAGGCCTTTTATCTCCACGTTACCGGCACCGCCCAGGTTGAGCTTGAAAGTCTCCGCCTCTATGCCCTCCATTGCCGAGAACTGCGCTGCACCACCGATATTCACGCTTCTGAGTGACGGCGCATGCACGCGGATGACCATGGTATCCAAGTTCCTGACATTGTAGTTGTCCTGGGTGAGCTTGAGCACTCCTGTGTCGTCCACCTCGAAATTCAGAAGCCGGAAGAGGTTCTCGTGCGTCTTGACCTCAAGGCTGTTGTCTCCGGGAAGATATTCCACCTTGCAGGCCACCATGCCGAAATCGACGGCGTCGAAGGGGGCTACCGGAAGAGTGCGGGTCTCTATCTGTTCGGAGGCGTCCACGGCCTCGCCCCATGCAAAATTCAGGGCAGCCTCGTCGTTCACACCGAAAAACTTGCAGGAACTGACTAGGACGGCACTCGCCGCAAGGGCGAGGATAACGATTGGTCTTTTCATCATATAAGTTCTTTGAGGTTTACTCCGAGGAGCTCCGCCCTCGTCCTGAACGCGGGGAACTCCTCTTCGATGAATTTCTTTCTTTCAGCGCTCTTGATGGTCTCCTGGGCGTCGTCAGCCACGAAGAAGCCTATGCCGCGCTGGTTATAGATTACTCCACGGTTGGAGAGCAGCTCATACGAGCGTGCGACGGTGTTGGGGTTCACCCCTATGCCGGCACCCCATTCGCGTACGGAAGGTATGCGGCTGCCCTGCTTCAGCTCGCCCGAAAGGATGCGGTCGCTGATATTGTCGGCAATCTGTATATATATTGGCTTATTGTTGTCGAACTCCATGCTTTCAATGTTTTAAGGTCTTGAGCCGCCAGAAGATGAGGCCGAGAAGCACAAGCACTATGAAGAAGTACCAGATGTTGGCGAAGAGGTTCAGCGCATCTATCAGGCCCTGCACGTCGGTGAAGCGCAGATCCGGCGGAAACAGTTCGGGGACGCTCTGAGACAGCCTGATGATTACTGCAGAGAACAATACGCCGCAGACCATGGATACCGCGAAATAGCTGAGCAGGGTCTTGGCGACCTTGGACTTCTTGAAGAATATCGCACCCAGAGTGAACACCAGCATGTTGACCATCCAGCTTACCACGAAGCCGAGGATAAAATTGACATACACCATGTCGGTATTATTTCTGATTCCGAAGAAGCTTGGAGTCTCCATCGACAGCAGCGGAGATCCGTAATAGTTCGGGAACAGCAGTCCGAGCAACGAATCCGACACAAGCAGCAGGACTGCGAGGCAGAGCGGCATCACGACCGCGCTTATGATGACCAGGGAGAGGAACTTCTCGAAGGTCGAGGCCGGGATCATCAGGAACTCGGTCCCGTAGCGTTTGTCGGTCACATGGCCGTAGAGCCTGGACGGAGCCATGATCGAGCAGAGCAGCACCAGCGCGAACAGCCATACTGTCCTGAAGGTGAAGCCGACCGGAGAGATGTACCCGCTGAAAATCAGGCTGCACATCTCATAGATGACGAACAGGAAAATCGGAGCCACCCCGTATACGAGCAGGGTAAAGCCCATATTGTTCTTTGCATTGCGCAGGTCGTATGCAAGATAGCGGCCGAAACGCCGGAAATCAAATATTCTCTCCATTGCCGAAAAGTCCTTTTATGAATTCCTTGTTCTTGTGCACGGTATTGAAGAGGGCCTCCACGTTGATCTTGCAGTCCTTCTTCTCCGTATTGGGATATACCTGGATGAAACCTCCGGGGAGCTGTTCGCAGTAGAGGTTCGCTGGATTGAGAGTGTTGCTGTAGTCGAAGAAGAGCTTCGAGGTGACCTCCTCGACGGAGGCTTTGAGCAGCACGTCCTGGCGGTCAAGGATGATTATAGGGTCTATTATGTCCTCGAGATCCCGGACCTGGTGCGTGGATATGACTATAGTGGAGTCCTCGGGCGTATATTTGAGAAGTGCCGTGCGGAACTGCGCCTTCGAGGGGATGTCGAGCCCGTTCGTGGGTTCGTCAAGGAAGAGGTAGCGCGTGTAGCATGCAAGCGCGAAAGAGATGTAGGTCTTCTTGAGCTGGCCGCTGGACATGGTGTTCATCTTCTTCGCCGGGTCGTTCTCGAACACACGCATAATCTCGTAGAATCTCCCGAGGGTGAAGTTCGGCCAGAAACGTCCTCTGCACGCAGCCCAGCCTGCTGCGCTGTCGTTCTCCGGGGCTACCTCGTCCGGGAGATAGCAGATGTCCGAAAGGAGTGAAGGCTCGCGGCGGTAGGGGTCGCGGCCGTCAATGCGAATGGTTCCTCTCCCGCATTTCTTCAAGCCCGAAAGCAGGGTCAGAAGCGTGGTCTTCCCCACTCCGTTCTCGCCGAGCAGACCGTATATCCGCCCCGGCTCGAGCTTCATGGAGATGTTCTTCAGCACCTCGGACGTGCCGTAGCTGAAAGCCAGATTTGCTATATCAATCATTTGTTTTGTGTATTAGTTTAGTAGTACACTGCGAATATATAACATAATTTTGAATCCTGCAAATATATTTCAAGAAATTTGCATCGAATACATGTGGAACTTTTCCGTCCGACTGCAAACTCCCTGAAACAAAAAACCCGGCCTGCAGAGGCCGGGCTGATATACCGGAAAACGGAAGCCTATTCCGAATCCGCAGGTTTCATAGTGGTATAGACGTTGGTCACGTCCTCGTCATCCTCGAGCAGGTTGACGAGCTTGTCGAGGGCGGCGCGCTGCTCGGGGGTCACTTCCTTGAGCTCCACGTTCGGAATCTGTTCGAAACCTCCGGAGATGAGCTCGTAGCCGTTCTCCTCGATGTACTTCTGAATCTGGCCGTAGGCGGAATAGTCACCGTAGATGACAATCACCTTGTACACGTTTCCGTCCTTGTCCTCCTCCTCGCTTCCGAACATCTCGTCGACCCCGTAGTCTATCATCTCAAGCTCGAGCTCGTCGAGGTCGACGCCCTCCTTCTCCTTGATTCTGAAGACGCACTTGCGGTCGAACATGAAGCTCACGGAGCCCGAGGTGCCGAGAGAACCGCCGCACTTGTTGAAGTAGCTGCGCACATTGGCCACGGTCCTGGTGTTGTTGTCGGTCGCGGCTTCCACGAGGAAAGCTATTCCGTGGGGGCCGTAGCCCTCGTAGATGATTTCCTTGAAGTCGCCCTGCTTGCTCTCGGTGGCCTTCTTGATGGCGCGCTCGATATTCTCCTTGGGCATCTGCTCGGAACGGGCCTCGGCCATCAGGGCGCGGAGGCGGGGGTTGCCGGTCACGTCGGGACCGCCCTGCTTCACGGCGATGGTGATTTCCTTGCCGAGCTTGGTGAAAGTGCGAGCCATGTGGCCCCATCTCTTGAGTTTCCTTTCTTTTCTGAATTCAAACGCTCTTCCCATGGCTACTCGGATACTCTGGCTATGTACTTGTTGATGTCATAGGCTTCGATAGCCTGGGGATACTTGTCCTTGATGGTCTCGTAGCATGAAAGCGCGGCTGCCTTGTCGCCGAGGGCCTCGCAGGCGAGCCCCTGCTTCATAAGATAGGTGGCGGCGAAGACGTTGTCGGCGAGATCCACGGCCGCCTTGAAGCATGAGACGGCGGCGGCATAGTCACCGAGTCCTACGTAGGCGTCACCCTCGCAAGCCTTGGCGCGTGCGGCGAGCACGGGCTCCTTGCCCTTGTACTGCTTCAGATATGAGATGGCGCTGTCGAAATTGCCGAGCTGGAGCTCGCAGATTCCGGCGTAGAGCGGCATGGACTTGCCGGCCTTGGAGCCGTACTGGTCAATGATGGCGGCGAATCCGAGGTTGTTGCCATCGCCGTTCAGGGCGAGCTCGTACTCACCGTTCCTGAAAAGGTTCTCGGCGGGATATGCCTGCTCCATGGCTTCGGCCACCTGATTCTGATAAACGAACCTGTGATACAGGAAAATTCCGAGACCGATCACGACCACCGCGATCACGACACCCCAGATGACTTTCTTGTTCTTCTCGAAGAACTCGCTTGTGCTGTTGACTTTCTCGGCGATGTTCTCCTGCCTCTCGTCGAACTTGTCCTTTTGATGTGTGTTTGCCATATTTAGAATCTTTATATTCCTTTTTTACAAATCAGCCTGCGAAGGTAGCAAAAATCATTCAATTTGCAAACCGCCGGACCGCAATAATCCCTCCATGTCGGCGGCCAGGTCGTCGTATCCCGCTATCGGATCATCGTCGTAGACCTTCCTGACCACGAGGTCCGGCGAACTGACATAGACGCGCGGCACTCCGCTGCCTGCGAACAGCTCATAGACCGCCCTGTCCTCCTGCGCCGAATACGGGAGCGTCAGACCGTTCTCGCGCCAGTAGGCCTCAATCCCGGCGCTCCCCTGCTCGCGGCTGATGCAGACCGTGCGGACCTCGGCGCCGAAGTCGTCGTATATCCTCTGGATGACAGGCAGCTCTTCGCGGCAGTCCGGACATCCGGTATTGAAGAACACGATCAGGGACACCGAGCCTTCGAGCGACGCCGTGCTCACGAGCGAACCGTCGTTCATCTCCACGACGAAGTCCGGCAGCCTGTCGCCGGGTGCGATCTCGCTGCCGGGACGCCCCTCACGTATGCAAGAGACCAGCAACATCGCGGCGGGAATCGCCGCCAGGAATTTCTTCATAAGTCGCATCTCCGCAATCCCGCCCACGGCATTACGCTGTCCAGCATCGCTTTGTCGAGCCCGTCGGCCATGCCTTTGTCATACCTGGCGCGAGCAGCGTCAAATTCCTTGTCAAACGGCAGCATCAGCCGGTTGACGGCGTTCATCCTTTGGTAAAACCCGGTCCCGTCGATATCCCAACCGGTCATTGAAGCCGACTGACCTTCTATCTCCACACTTTCATCAGGGACAAAAAAGAAATACGATTTAACGCCGTTCGATTGAACGCTCAATTCTGCAAAGTAAGCCCACCCGATATTGCAGCTATAGCTGAAGAATCCGTTCGCGTCAATGGGAACGCTTACATTCACCACGTTCCTGTCGGGTTCACGCTTGACATATTCTATGAGCAGAGTATCGTTCGCGACATCTGTAAAATGACCTTTGACCGTAAAATTCTGAGCAGACAGACTCAGGGACATTGCGCTCAGCAGAATAAAGGCGATGATAATTCTCATATGCTTCTAATTCTTGTACGAACCAGCCGGCGGGATTGAACCGGTCTGTCAAAGATAAGTAAAAAGCAGCGAATACCATACATCAGGGAATCGCTCTCCGCTTCCACGGCAGCAAGGCCTTTTCTTTTCACTTGCCCGGATTTCGCATTCATTTCACGGCCTTACATTATCAATCCGGTAAATTTATATGAAAAATAAAGTTATATTTGTATGGTTATGCCGGAATTGAAGAAAATAACGATCCAGAATTTCAGGAACATCGGGCTTCAGGATCTGGGCTTCTCCCCCAACATCAACTGCATCAGCGGCGGCAACGGAGAGGGAAAGACCAATCTGCTCGACGCAATCTGGTATCTTTCCATGACGAAGAGCGCGCTTTCCGGCTCCGACCGCTTCAATTTCCGCTACGGCACCGACAGCTTCTCGATAGCCGGAGTCTACGACATGCCCGGCGGCACTGTCGCGAGGTTCGGTGTGCAGGTGAACGCGTCAGGAGAGAAGCGGCTCCGGCACGGCGACAAGGCGTATACGCGGATTTCGGAGCACATAGGCGTGCTTCCCATAGTCATGGTCTCCCCCGCCGACATATCCATGGTCAGCGAGTCCGGAGAGGAAAGGCGCAAATTCATCAACTCGGTGCTGTCGCAGATGGACAGGGGCTACCTCGCCTCCGTCCAGCAGTACAACCGCCTCCTGCTGCAGCGCAACCGCCTCCTTAAGGCCGGGATAGCCGACGAAGATCTGCTCGGCACCTTCGACGACAGGCTCGCCGCGGCGGCCGTCCCGATATTCGAGCGCCGTGGCGCGTTCTGCGAAAGCCTGCTCCCCGTCGTGCAGCGCTACTACGCCGACATTTCCGGAGGGCGGGAGGAGGTTGGCATAGAATACAGCTCCGACCTGCAGCGCGGCGACCTCCGCGACATACTCCTGAGGCACCGCGAGAAGGACCGTGTATTCCGCTTCACCACGGCGGGAATCCAGAGGGACGACTTCATCTTCACGATGAACGGCCATCCCATACGCCGCTGCGGCTCCCAGGGGCAGCAGAAGTCCTTCCTGGTGGCCCTCAAGTTCGCCCAGTACGAAGTCATGAAGGCCAGCTGCGGGCATCCGCCGATGATGCTGCTCGACGACCTCTTCGACAAGCTGGACACCTCCAGGGTGGGCAATCTGCTGGAGCTCGTGGCCGACAGGGAGTTCGGCCAGATCTTCCTCACGGACTGCGACCGCACCCGCACGCGGACCATAGTGGACGCCATCACCAGCGACAGGATGTACATAGAGACGGAAGGAGGCGTCTTCAGGACAGTCGATGAATAAGCTCCAGTACCGCAGATACACCAGCCTCGGGGACGCCATCAGGCTGATGCTTCGGCAGAACGGGCTCGGCCCCGAACTCGACCGCAGGAGAATCTACGCCGCATGGGACGACGCCTCCGGAGCCGGGCCCTACACGCTCAGGCGCTATTTCAAGGACGGGCGGCTCTACATCACGGTGAACTCCTCGGTGATACGCAGCCAGCTGCATTTCCAGAAGGACGCGCTGCTCGAAAAAATCAACGCCCTGCTGTCCGAAGACGCCCTGTTTTCGTCCGGCGGCACGAACAGATATGTCAAAGAGCTGATTATCAAATGAAAATCGTAATCGACAAATCCATCCCCTTCATAGAAGGAGTCTTCGAGCCGTATGCCAGCGTGCTCTACCGCGAAGGCCCCGAAATTTCCGCCCAGGACCTCCACGACGCCGACGCGCTCGTAATCCGGACGAGGACCAGGTGCGACGGCAAGCTGCTTGACGGCTCTTCCGTCAAGATCATCGCCACGGCCACGGCGGGAACGGACAACATTGACAACGACTACTGCCGCAGGCACGGGATATTCGTGCAGAACGCCTCCGGGTGCAACGCCGGCGGAGTCGCGAACTACGTGTTCTCCGCCCTCTACGGCGCGGCCGCAAGGAAAAGCATCGACCTCACCGGGGCGAAGCTCGGCATCATAGGTCTCGGCAGCGCCGGAGAGAGGGTCGAATCCATGGGGCGCGCGCTCGGGTTCAAGGTGCTCCGCAACGACCCGAAGAAGGCCGAAATCGAATGGTACACCCAGTTCTGCACCCTCGACAAGCTGCTCAAGGATTCCGACATAGTCACGCTGCACGTGCCGCTGAACGAGTCCACGAAAGGCATGGCCAACGCGGACTTCTTCGCGATGATGAAGCCTGGGGCGTTCTTCATCAACACCTCCCAGGGCGATGTGGTGGTCGAACGGGACCTGATAGAGGCGATTCCGAAGCTCGGGCCGGTCATAATCGACACCTGGAGCCACGAGCCCACCGTCAACACCCTGCTGATGAAGATGGCCGACATTGCCACGCCCCATATAGCCGGATACTCCCTCCAGAGCAAGCAGACCGGAACGGCGATGGCCGTCAGGGCCGTGGCCCGCTTCTTCAAGCTCAGCAGCCTCTACGAATTCTTCCCCCAGACCGACATCATGGAATATCAGGCCGTGAAGCTCGACGTGACCGACAAGTCGCAGGGCCAGATCACCGCGATGCTCCAGTACAACTACCCCATATTCACCGACGACTTCATGTTCCGCATGAACCCAACCAAATTCGAGGAGCTGCGCACGAACTACCAGTACCGCCGGGAATTCTTCATCTAAGCGACAGAAAGCAATCACTAAAACTACCAGAACCATGAACAAAGACAAAATCAACGCACAGGTGGAACGTTTCCGCAAGGGTTTCCCCTGGCTGGAAATCGTGGCCTCCGCCACTCCCGGAAAAGGAATCGAAAGACTTTCGGAGGCCCAGGCGGAAGAAGCGGTCAGATACGCCGAAACCGCCGAGACCGCCGGCCGCTGCAAGTTCGTCCCCGCGTCGGGAGCCGCCTCCAGGATGTTCAAGGACATCTTCGCCGGCATGGACGAGCCCAACGACGCCGTACGCAAGCTTGCCGACAACATCGAGGATTTCGCATTCTACAGTCCCGAAGTCTTCGGAAAGGCTCCTTACAACCCCTCCCAGGTCGCCCGCAGACTGCTGACTGACGAGGGCCTCGCCTACGGCAGCAAGCCCAAGGGCGTGCTGAAGTTCCACCGCTATCCCGAGGAGGTTCGCACCGCCCTGGCCGAGCATTTCGTGGAAGGCCAGGCCTACATGCGCAACGCCGACGGCAGCGTGAACATCACCGTGACCATCTCTCCCGAGCACCGCGCCCTTTTCGAGGAGGCGGTAGCCGAAGTCAAGGACAGATACGAACAGCGCTACGGAGTGCGCTACAACATCAGCTTCACATATCAGGACAAGGAGACCGACACCATCGCGGTCGACAGCGAGGGCAGGCCCTTCCTGAAGGAAGACGGAAGCATACTCACCCGCCCCGCCGGCCACGGAGCGCTCATCTACAATCTCAACGCCCTGGATTCGGAGCTCGTGTCCATCAAGAACATAGACAACGTCTGCGTGGAGAGGATGCAGCCGGTCACATACAAATGGAAGAAGGTGCTGATGGGGCGCGCCCTGCAGCTCCGCGACCGCATACGCGGCTACATCTTCGCGCTCGACCAGATAACGGTGATGCGCAAGGAGATGTCCGACTTCGCGTTCATCCCTGCCGAAAACGTGTATCTCGACGACCCCTTCGCGACGCCCGAATGCCAGACGCTCTGCAACGAGATAGAAACCTTCCTGCGCGACGAGCTCTGCATTGAGATGCCCGGGGCCCGGGACTGCCGCGACAGGGCCGAGAAGCTCCGCGCGAAGCTCAACCGCCCCGTGAGGGTCTGCGGTATGGTCAGGAACGAGGGCGAACCGGGAGGCGGCCCCTTCATAATCCGCGACAAGGACGGCTCCACCTCGCTCCAGATTCTCGAGGCGGCGCAGATTGACAAGAGCAACCCCCACGCCGTCGGGCAGATGAAATGCGCGACCCATTTCAATCCCGTGGACCTTGTCTGCTGCCTGCACGACTACAAGGGCGAGAAGTTCAACCTGCTGGAGCACGTGGACGGAGAGACCGGGCTCATAAGCTCGAAGAGCTATCAGGGCCGCGAGCTCAAGGCCCTGGAGCTTCCCGGACTGTGGAACGGCTCGATGTCCGACTGGAACACGCTGTTCGTCGAGGTTCCGGCCGAGACCTTCAACCCCGTGAAGACAGTACTCGACCTCCTGCGCCCCGCCCACAGGAGCTGACATTCCCCGCACAGGGCCTAGCATGATTGAAACAGAGTTGTTAAAGCAGCTCTGTTTCAATTTTTTTGCGGTCTGCGGATATAGCTGCCCACGGGGCCTTGCCACCTGCGGCAGATAACGGGTGTCGCCTCGCAGCGTAGCGGAGAGGTGACGGGATGAGCGCTTTGCGCGAAGCCCCGTGGGCGGACATATCCGCAGACAAGCACCTGCCGGCAATTTAAGCAATCGAGGTATAACAGGCGGCTACGGAATATATAAAATTATTAGTATCTTTGTCTGATTTTTCGCATTACGCCCGCGTAATGCTTTATGTCTAAGACCTAAGACGATATGAGTATTCAAACAGACAAAATCAAGGAATTGGTTGAACGCCGCGAATCCGCAAAGCTCGGAGGCGGACAGAAGCGCATAGACGCCCAGCACGCAAAAGGCAAGCTCACCGCAAGGGAAAGGCTCGCCAGACTGCTTGACCCGGGCAGCTTCGAGGAATTCGACATGTTCGTGCAGCACCGCTGCACAGATTTCGGAATGGACGCCTCCCACACTGACGGCGACGGAGTGGTCACGGGATACGGCACCATCGACGGACGCCTCGTCTACGTGTTCGCGCAGGACTTCACCGTGAACGGAGGCTCTCTCTCCAAGACGATGTCCGAAAAAATCTGCAAGGTGATGGACATGGCCACCCGTTCCGGCGCCCCCATCATCGGACTCAATGACTCCGGCGGAGCCCGCATCCAGGAAGGCATAGACTCCCTGGCCGGCTACGGCGAGATTTTCGAGCGCAACATCCTCGCCAGCGGCGTCGTGCCCCAGATCAGCGGCATATTCGGCCCCTGCGCCGGAGGAGCCGTCTACTCCCCCGCACTCACCGACTTCACCCTCATGGTCGAGAACACCTCCTACATGTTCCTAACCGGCCCCAGCGTGGTCAAGTCAGTGACCGGAGAGGTTGTGGATCAGGAGCAGCTCGGAGGAGCCTCTGTGCACACCACGAAATCGGGCGTCGCGCATTTCAGCGCCGCGACCGAGGAGGAGGGAATCGAAAAAATCAAGAAGCTCCTGAGCTACCTGCCCCAGAACAATCTTGAAAGCGCCCCCGAGCGCCCGACCGCAGACCCCGTCTCCAGAACCGACGACGCCCTCAACGAAATCATACCCGACAACCCCAACAAGGCGTACGACATGTACGGAGTCATCCGCAGCATCGTCGATGACGGCGACTTCTTCGAGATTCACGAGAACTTCGCGAAGAACATCATCGTAGGCTTCGCCCACATGGGCGGCAGGAGCGTCGGGATAGTCGCGAACCAGCCGCGCATCCTTGCCGGAGTGCTCGACATCAACGCCTCCCGCAAGGCCGCCCGCTTCGTGCGCTTCTGCGACGCATTCAACATCCCCCTCGTGACCCTCGTGGACGTGCCCGGCTTCCTATGCGGAACGCAGCAGGAGTACGGCGCCATCATCACGAACGGAGCGAAGCTGCTCTACGCCTACGGCGAGGCCACCGTGCCCAAGGTTACGGTCACCCTCAGGAAGAGCTACGGCGGGGCCCACATCGTGATGAGCTGCAAGCAGCTGCGCGGCGATGTCAACTACGCGTGGCCTTCCGCCAACATCGCCGTGATGGGTGCGGACGGGGCCATCGGCATCATCTACGGCAAGGAGCTCAAGGCCGAAACCGACCCCGGGAAGAAAGCCCTGCTCGCCGAAGAGAAGAAGAACGAATACAACGACCTCTTCTGCAACCCCTACCAGGCCGCGAAGAAAGGATATATCGAAGACGTGATCGAGCCCAGGAACACCCGCTTCCGCGTAATCCGCGCACTTGCGGCGCTCGAGGGCAAACATCAGGAAATACCAACCAAGAAACATGACAACCTGCCTCTATAACATGCTGACGGCCGGCGCCGACAGGATGGCGCAGGTCGACCCTCACGGCTGGACCCTGACCCTCATCAGCATCTGCGTGGTTTTCTGCGCCCTGGTGATACTCTACTTCATCTACACCCTCTCCGGCAACATCTTCTCCGGGAAAATCAAGTTCTCAAAAAAGGAGAAGGCCGGCGCCGAAACCGTTGACGAGTCTGCGGTAGCGGCCGCCATCGCCCTGGCCATCGACGCCGAAACGGGCAAGGGCGATGAAGCCGCAGCCATAGCCCTGGCCCTGCACCTCCATCTCAACGGCGGAGTGCATGACATCGAACCCGGAATCATAACCATCCGCCACGACCGTGCGTCGGGATGGGACAACAAACAACGCAACTTCAGAAAATCAATTCAGAAATGAGCACATACAAATTCAAGATCAACGGCAAGGACTACGAGGTTGCCGTGAACGGCATTGAAGGCAAAAATGCCGATGTCACCGTCAACGGTGTGAAATACAGCGTGGAAATGGAGAATGCCGCTCCCGCAGCGGCACCCGTGCAGGCAGCTCCTGCAGCAGCCGCTCCCGCCACGGCGGCAGCACCCGCACCTGCCGCCGCGCCCAAGGCCCCCGGCGCAGGAAAGGATGTGGTCTCCCCTCTCCCCGGAGTGGTCATCAGCGTGGACGTGAAAGTTGGAGACGCAGTGAAGCGCGGCCAGAAGGTGGCGGTGATCGAGGCTATGAAGATGGAGAACGAGATACTCGCAGAGTGCGACGGAACCGTTTCCGCCGTACATGTCTCCAAGGGAGACTCGGTTCTTGAGGACGCCAAGATAGCCACCATCGCCTGATGGAAACGGTAGTCGAAAGCCTGCAGCAATTCTGGCAGTTCACGGGATTCGCGAACTGCACATGGCAGCACCTGGTGATGATTCTCATAGGAATCATCTTCATCACGCTGGGAATTGTAAAGAAATGGGAGCCCCTGCTGCTCGTGCCCATAGGATTCGGAATGATCATAGGCAACATTCCTATCTTCCAGGGCCTGCAGGTGGGAATCTACGAACAGGGGTCCGTGCTGAACATACTCCACCAGGGTGTGCTCCAGGGCTGGTATCCCCCTCTGATATTCCTCGGAATAGGAGCGATGACCGACTTCTCCGCCCTGATTTCCCAGCCCAGGCTGATTCTGATCGGTGCAGCCGCCCAGCTGGGCATCTTCGGAGCATATCTGCTCGCGTTGTCATTGGGCTTCCTTCCCAACGAAGCCGGAGCGATAGGCATCATCGGAGGAGCCGACGGCCCCACGGCCATCTTCCTCAGCTCCAAGCTGGCACCTCACCTGCTCGGTGCGATTGCGGTGTCGGCATATTCCTACATGGCTCTTGTGCCCGTGATCCAGAAACCGATAATGCTGCTGCTCACCACGAAGAAGGAGCGGCTGATAAGGATGAAGAAGCCCCGGGTGGTAAGCCAGAGGGAGAAGATAATCTTCCCCATAGTCGGCTTCATCTGCACGGCTTTCATAGTGCCTTCCGGCCTTCCCCTGCTCGGCATGCTCTTCTTCGGCAACCTGCTCAAGGAGAGCGGGGTGACCAAGCGGCTTGCGACTACCGCAGGAGGCCCTCTGATTGATGTTGTGACCACCCTTATAGGTCTCACCGTCGGAGCCTCCACCCAGGCTGACGTATTCCTGACGTCCACCTCCATAAAGATCTTCTTCCTGGGCTTCATCTCCTTCGTGATTGCCACGATAGGCGGAGTGCTGTTCGCGAAGCTGATGAACCTCTTCATCAGGGACAAGACGAACAAGATCAATCCCCTGATAGGCAACGCCGGCGTGTCCGCAGTCCCGGATTCGGCACGTGTGTCTGAAATGGTGGGCCTCGAGGCCGACCCTTCAAACCACCTGCTGATGCACGCCATGGCTCCCAATGTGGCCGGCGTGATAGGTTCGGCCGTCGCGGCCGGAATCCTGCTGGGTTTCCTGGGATGACGCCATATGCCCTTGCTTGATGAAGGCCGGAGTGTACGACTCCGGTCTTCTTTCGTTTGTCTTCGTTTGCTTTCGAATTAGTTTCATTCCCCTCCAGGACCGGACGTGCGGACATATAGGAAAACGGCGAGCAAATACCTGTGAATTATATTGCAAATAGGACAGAAATTATATAAATTTGCTACGATTGCGACTTTGGAACCGACTAATAACACTAACTACCGATATGTCCAACAAACTACAGGAACTTACGGACAAGCTCTACAATGAAGGCCTGTCCAAAGGCAAGGAAGAAGGCGAACTCCTGCTCGCCAAAGCCCGCACCGAAGCGGAAGAAATCAAGGTTGCGGCCAGAAACGAGGCCGAAAGGATAGTGGCCGAGGCGGAGAAATCCGCAGCCGCACTCAAGGACAAGGCCGAGTCCGACATCATGATGGCTTCGGCCCAGGCCCTGCAGGCGACCAGGAAAGACATCGAGGACCTGCTCGTCGGCGCCGTAATCTCCGACAAGGTGGACAAGGCCCTGGCCGACAAGAATTTCATGAAGGAGATCATACGCGTGGTCGCCGAGAAGTTCAGCAGCTCCGAGGCGTGCGACATAAGCCTGGTCCTTCCCGCCTCAATGCAGAAAGAGCTTGAGTCTTGGGTGTCCTCGGAACTCCGCAAGGTGCTGGGAAAGGATGTGAAGGCGGAATTCACCAAGAAAATCCAGGGCGGCTTCACCATCGGCCCCAAGGACGGCAGCTGGTTCGTAAGTTTCAGCGACGAAACCTTCAAGGAACTCATAGCCGAATACCTGCGTCCCGTCACCAGAAAGATTCTCTTCGGTTAGGATGGACAACTACGAATACATCATCGCCGGTCTTCCTGCCCTGCAGCAAGCCCCGACCGGAGCTTCGCATGCGGACGCGGACAGGATAATGGCGTCCATAAGGGAGCAGCTGTCGGAGAAGGACAACGCCCTCGTGGACCTTCTGCTTTCCGGCTGGGATACGGAGAGCCTCGATTCGGCGTTCTATCTCAAGGCGCTGAACCACAGGAACCGCTTCATCCGCGAGTATTTCGCCTACGACCTGAACCTGCGCAACCTCAAGGTAGAATATCTCAACAAGTCCCTCGGAAGGCCGGAGGACATGGACATCGTGCGGCTTGAAGGCATGGACGGCTCCGACTTCGAGGGAAGGCAGGAAATCATGTCCGTGCTCGAAGGCGCTGACATCCTCAAGAGGGAAAGGGGCCTGGACGACCTGATGTGGAAGAAAATCGAGGAAATCACCATAATGGACGTATTCGACATCGAGGTGATTCTCGGCTTCATCGCCAGGCTCAAGATAATCGACAGGTGGGATAAGCTCGACCCCGACACCGGGAACGAACTCTTCCGCAAGCTGGTCGAGGAAATCAGAGCCACATACGACAACAAGAAAAACAATTTGATATGAAGACAACAGGAAAGGTAACGGGCATAGTCTCCAACCTCGTCACGGTGACAGTGGACGGGCCCGTGGCCGAAAATGAACTCTGCCACATCGACCTGGCCGGCACGAAGCTCCTTGCCGAAGTCATCAAGGTCAACGGCAACAAGGCGTCAGTCCAGGTCTTCGAAAGCACCC
Source organism: uncultured Bacteroides sp. (assembly GCA_900543205.1). GTDB lineage: Bacteria > Bacteroidota > Bacteroidia > Bacteroidales > UBA932 > Cryptobacteroides > Cryptobacteroides excrementigallinarum. Next base: position 33,616 of record UQQM01000022.1, read on the forward strand.
GAGGCCTCAAGAACGGCGACAGCGTGGAATTCCTCGGGAAGATGCTCGAAGTCACCCTGGGCCCCGGACTTCTCTCCAGCATCTACGACGGTCTGCAGAACGACCTCACCACGATGGAGGGCGTGTTCCTTAAGCGCGGAGAATATACCGAAGCCCTCGACCGCAAGAAGCTATGGAGCTTCACCCCTCTCGCAAAGCCCGGAGACAAGGTTGTCGCTGCCGACTGGCTCGGCGAGGTCAAGGAAGGCTGGCTGCCCCACAAGATTATGGTACCCTTCTCATTCCAGGGCGAATATACGGTCAAGGAAGTGGCCCCGGCCGGCGAATACGACATCAACAAGGTCGTGGCCGTGCTTACCGACGCCTCGGGTGAGGACGTCAACGTGACCATGACCCAGAAATGGCCCGTCAAGGTCGCGATAAAGAACTACAGGGAGAAGCCGCGCCCGAACAAGATCATGGAGACCGGCGTGCGTGTGATAGACACCTTCGACCCGATAGCCGAAGGCGGCACCGGATTCATCCCCGGACCTTTCGGCTGCGGCAAGACCGTGCTCCAGCATGCAATCGCCAAGCAGGGCGAAGCCGACGTTATCGTTATGGCGGCCTGCGGAGAGCGCGCCAACGAGGTGGTGGAAATCTTCACCGAATTCCCCGAGCTCATCGATGCCCACACCGGAAGGCACCTCATGGAAAGGACGACCATCATCTGCAACACCTCCAACATGCCCGTAGCCGCACGCGAGGCTTCCGTCTACACCGCGATGACCATCTGCGAATACTACCGTGCGATGGGGCTGCGCTGCCTGCTGCTGGCGGACTCCACCTCCCGCTGGGCCCAGGCGCTCAGGGAGATGTCCAACCGAATGGAGG
>UQQM01000023.1 GCA_900543205.1 uncultured Bacteroides sp.
CTACGTTGTCTCCGGCCTCTCCCTGGTCGAGGAGCTTGCGGAACATCTCGACGCCCGTCACAACGGTCTGCTTGGGCTTGTCGCTGAATCCCACGATTTCGGCGGGATCATTGACATGGATGGTTCCGGTCTCGATACGTCCGGTAACTACGGTTCCACGTCCGGTGATTGAGAAGATGTCCTCGATAGGCATCAGGAAAGGCTTCTCGTTGTCACGTACAGGAAGGGGAATATATTCATCGACAGCATCCATGAGCTCCATCACCTTCTCCTCCCACTTGGGCTCTCCGTTGAGGGCGCCGAGGGCTGAACCGCGGATGATAGGGGCGTTGTCGCCGTCGAAATCGTACTTGTTGAGCAGGTCGCGAACCTCCATCTCCACGAGGTCGAGCATCTCCTCGTCCTCTACGAGGTCAACCTTGTTGAGGAATACGACCATCTTGGGCACGTTCACCTGCTTTGCGAGAAGCACGTGCTCGTTGGTCTGGGGCATGGGGCCGTCGGTGGCGGCTACTACGAGAATAGCTCCGTCCATCTGGGCAGCACCGGTAACCATGTTCTTCACGTAGTCGGCGTGGCCAGGGCAATCGACATGCGCATAGTGACGATTGGCGGTCTCATACTCTACGTGAGCGGTGTTGATGGTGATACCGCGCTCCTTCTCCTCGGGAGCGTTGTCGATCTGATCGAAAGACTTGACTTCGCTCAGACCTTGCGCTGCCAGTACCTTGGTGATGGCAGCGGTAAGGGTGGTCTTACCGTGGTCAACATGGCCAATTGTACCGATGTTGACGTGGGGTTTAGTCCTTTTGAAAACTTCTTTTGCCATAATATTACGTATAAAAGTTGTTGCAAAAATAAGCCGGCCTTAGGACCGGCTCCTGGAGCCGATGATGGGATTTGAACTCATGACCTCATCCTTACCAAGGATGCGCTCTACCCCTGAGCTACATCGGCAGATTTTAGAGCGGGGTAGGAGAATCGAACTCCCATTTCCAGCTTGGAAGGCTGGCATAATAGCCATTATACGAACCCCGCTTTCTGGGTGGGCAAGGATGGATTCGAACCACCGAAGGTGTAAACCAGCAGATTTACAGTCTGCCCCATTTGGCCACTCTGGTACTTGCCCTTGTTTTCAACATTCTTGCTGATGAGCCGATGGAGGGAGTCGAACCCACGACCTTGAGATTACAAATCACACGCTCTCACCAACTGAGCTACATCGGCAATGATGTTTATTTCAAAGTCCCTTACCATAAGGGATTGCAAAGATAGAAATTATTTCTTTTCCGCAAAAACTTTTTCTATCTTTTTTTTGATTCCTTCCCTGCTTATCCCGAAATTCTCCAGCTGCACCTTCTGGCGCGCCTGCTCGACGAAAACGTCCCCGATGCCGATTCCATCCACCCGGGTCTTCGCTCCTGTTGACATAAGATATTCGCACACAGCACCATACAACCCTCCTTTCAGCGAGCCGTCCTCGACGGTGATGATATGTCCGTATTTCGCGGCTATCTCCGACAGCAGATTTTCATCGAGGGGCTTGATAAAGCGGAAATTGTAGACTCCGACCCTGCCGGGATAGTCCGCCGCAGCCTCTGCGGCTCTGTTGACGGCGGGCCCGGAAGCTATTACCGCTATCTCGCTTCCTTCCATTAAGGTCTCCTCGCTGCCCGTTGGAATCTCCACGTACTCCGTATTTTTCCAGTCGCTTCCTTCCCCCATTCCGCGCGGGTACCTTATTATATAGGGGCCGCTCCGGCTGAGCGTCGCCGAATACATGAGGCTCTTGAGCTCGCATTCGTCTTTCGGGGCGGAGATTATCACGTTGGGGATGCAGCGGAACGCCGCAATGTCGAAAGCTCCCTGGTGCGTGCCTCCGTCTTCGCCGACGAGCCCGGCCCTGTCAAGGCACAGCACTACGGGAAGATTCTGGAGGGCGGCGTCATGGATAAGCTCATCGTAGGCTCTCTGGGCGAACGATGAATAGATGTTGCAGAAGGGCTTCATTCCGGCGGCGGCAAGCCCTGCCGCGAAGGTCACGGCGTGCTCTTCTTCTATGCCTACGTCGAAGAACTGCTCCGGAAGTTCGGCCGCGAGCCTGTTCATGCCGCAGCCGTGCGCCATGGCCGGCGTGATGCCGACTATCCTCCTGTCTTTCGAGGCGAGCTCGCAGAGCACTTCCCCGAACACGTCCTGGTAGCGGTCGCGACTGTGCTTCTCGGAGATTCTTTCAGCGGTCGCGGGGTTGAACCTTCCGGGCGCGTGCCAGATGGTGGGATTCTTTTCAGCTGCGGGATAGCCCTTCCCTTTCAGCGTCAGGCAGTGGAGAATGCGCGGTCCCTTCAGTTCCCTGATCCGGACAAGGGCGTTCACGACCTCCTCCACGTTGTTGCCGTCAATCGGGCCGAAATACCTGAAACCGAGGGCTTCGAACACGTCTCCTCCGGTCTTCTTGACGGCCCAGGACTTGAGGCTGCGCCACCATCTCTGGATGAATCGCCTGAACTTCCCTTCGCCGAGCGCGGTCCATACCGATTCCTTGAGGCTGTTGTACGATTCGCTGGTGGAAAGCTTGAGCAGGTGCTCGTGCATGGCCCCGATGTTGCCGTCTATGGACTGGTTGTTGTCGTTCAGCAACACCAGCAGGTCGGCGTTACCGATTCCGGCGTTGTTCAGGCCCTCGAACGCAAGCCCTCCTGTCATCGCCCCGTCACCTATCAGCGCGACCACCTTCTCGTCGCGCCCCATGATTCTGGCCGCGCATGCGAAACCCAGGGCCGCGGAGATTGAGGTCGACGAATGTCCGGTGCCGAAGCAGTCGTATACGCTTTCGCTGCGCTTGGGGAAACCGCTTATCCCGCCTTCGGTGCGGAGAGTCCTGAAGGCCTCGCGGCGGCCGGTGAGAATCTTGTGCGCGTATGCCTGGTGGCCCACATCGAACACCAGCTTGTCCTTGGGCGCGTCGAATACGTAGTGCATGCCGACTATGAGCTCGACTGCGCCCAGGCTGGACGCCAGGTGCCCGGGATTGGTCGAACAGCATTCGATGATATAGCTGCGGATTTCTCCGCAGAGCTGTCTCAACTCCGGAATCCCCAGGCCCTTGATGTCGGCCGGACCGTTTATCTTGTCAAGAATTTCGTACATCTTAAGCCTTTCATGCCTTTCCCGCAGGCTCGTCAAGCGCCAGCTCCGCATGCTTCCGCGAGGAGCGGAAGAGCAGCAGGGCGACGCATACGGCCGTACATCCCAGGGCTATGAATATATATTCGGCGCTTACCGCCGCCGAGACTCCGCTGTCGGCCTTGAATATGCGGCCTACGAATATCGGCACCAGCAGCATTCCCATGTTCTGGATCCAATATATCAGGGAATATGCGGTTCCCAGGTTCCTTTCGGGGACTATCTTGGGCACGCTCGGCCACATCGCGGAGGGCACGAGCGAGTAACCGATTCCGAGCACGGCAATCGAGAAATAGCCCCAGAACGGCACTCCCTGCGGGGCGAAGCACAGCAGCAGATGCGCGCCGAGCACCATCAGGGCCCCGATGACCATCCATACGGTGGCTTTTCCGACCTTGTCCACCAGTGCGCCGAACAGGGGAGTGAACACCACGGTGAAGAAAGGTATCATGGAAATCACCCACTTGGCGCCGTCCAGCTCCATCCCGAAGCGCGGAATCACTATGGAGGTCCCGAATTTCTTGAAGGAGATGATGCAGCAGTAGAAGAACACGCAGAGCAGCGCTATCATGATGAAACGCGGGTTGGTCAGCAGCTTGAGTATGTCGGAGAACTTGAACCTGTCCTCCTCCCTGACCCTGCCGCGCCCGGTTGAGATGCCGTTCTGCCGGTCGAAGCGGGCGTCCATCGCCACGAAAATACCCCAGAGCAGCACCCCGAACAGAATCAGCCCGAGTCCGAACATCGCGGGGCGGGCGGTTTCCGCAAGGGTGTAGATCTCTCCGGGGGCCTTCTGGGCGACCAGCACCGGCGACAGTATGAAGGCTGTCGCAGTGCCCAGTCTGGCCACGGCCACCTGCGCGCCCATGGCGAAGGCAACGTTGCGTCCCTTGAACCATTTGGCTATGGAGCGGGTGACCGCGACTCCGGCGATTTCGCTGCCGAGTCCGAATATCATGCAGCCTATGTAGGCTATAGTCAGGGATACCACGGGCTCGAGTCCGGAGCGCAGCGCGAACAGCACCAGTCCGGCGCCGGCGGCCATCAGCCCGACGAACACCGAGCCTATGATGCGCACGCCGAAGATGTCGAGCAGCACGCCGCAGACTATCAGTCCTCCGCAGACGCAGAGGAAACTGTATCCGCCCGCGTAGAAGCCGTAGTCGGCGCTGTCCCAGCCCAGCTGCAGCCATTCGGGATGCTGGAAAATCTGGGACAGGGTGGAGAACATGTCATCGAAGAAGTACGATGCGAACATCGGCACCATCAGGCAGATGAGCGCTATCCAGCACACTTTCCCCCTTCTTCCGGCGGCTATGTCTCTCCCTCCCGCCATCGCTATTCGGACTTTTCCTCTATGTTGGGGAGCTCGAGGCCGAAGCCCTGCTTCCTGTCCTCAGCCTTGAGCAGGATGCTGAAGATGAAGGCCAGCACTCCGAAGGATGAGAAGATTATCATGGGTACCAGATAGCCTCCGGTGCTTTCGAGAACCGAGCCTATCAGCAGCGGCACGAGGCAGAGGCCTATGTTCTGCACCCAGAATATCAGGCAGTAGGCGCTTCCGAGTATCTTCTCGTCAATAATCTTCGGCACGCTGGGCCACAGCGCCGCCGGAACGAGCGAGAAGCTGACGCCGAGCACCACCACGAGCAGCACCGCGAACCACTGTTTGGGGAACGCCGGCAGCACGAAGGCGAAGCAGAGGTGGCAGACTATCATGATTACCGCGCCGAGCATCAGCATCGACGCGCCCTTCCCCTTGTGGTCGAGGAAGATGCCGAGAAGGGGCGTCAGGCACATCGCCAGTATGGGGAAGCAGCTGAACAGCCTGGATGCGGTCGCCGCATCCACCCCGAGGGTCACTTCGAGATAGTTGGGCGCATATCTCTGGAAGGGGAAGATAGCGGAATAATAGAGCACGCAGAGCAGGGCGACCAGCCAGAACATCTTGCTGGAGAATATCTTGCCGAGGTCACGCACATGGAATTCGTCTTCGGGGGATTTCTCGTCGGTGGCAAGTCCCGCAGCCACGAGCTGCCTGTCGAACTTGCTGTCCATGACCGAGAACACGATGAAGTTGATGAGGCCGATGAGCAGCAGCACGGTGCAGAACGCCACCGGAGCCACGACGGTGCCGTCGTATTTCCCGGCTATCGCGGGCGAGAGCCACATGACCGCAAACACACCAAGCCTGGCAATTGCCATCTCAAGCCCCATCGCGAGGGCCATCTCCTTGCCCTTGAACCATTTGGCCAGAGCCTTGCTGACCGTGGTGCCGGCCATCTCGCAGCCGCAGCCGAATACCATGAATCCCAGGGAGGCCATCTTGGCGCTGCCGGGCATCGCGACCCACCAGCTGTCAAGCCAGCCGCAGAACGCGGTGGTCTGGAACCAGTCGCTGACGCCTAACAGCTTTATGCTGGCTCCCGCCACCATCAGCGAGGTGGACAGAATGCCGGTGAAGCGTACTCCCATCTTGTCGAGTATGATTCCGGCGAGTATCAGGAATCCGCAGACGTTGAGTATATATTCGGCGCTGGCGTAGGTTCCGAACGCTCCGCTGTCCCAGCCCCTCGTGCTCTCCACGAGCGACTTGAGAGGGGACATCACGTCGACGAACATGTATGCGAAGAACATCGCGAGCGCGATGAGTATCAGAACGGACCACCTTGCTGCGGGGTAGTCGTTCAGGAGTTTTCTAACTTTTTCTGCCATTTTCTCTGTAGTCGTGTAATGCCGTCGCCCCCGCAGTCAGGCCGACCCGGGAGCGGGGCTGTTTTCATTTGTCGCCTGGGGTTTCAGAACGGAAGGTCGTCCGCGGGGTCGTCGTCTCCGGCTGCGGGCCTTGCAGGCTCCACTGGAGCGGGGGCCTGGTATGAGGGCTTCTGGTATCCGGTCTGGTACTGGCCTCCGTCATGCTGGTAGCCTCCGCCGTTCTGGCGGTAACCGCCGCCCTGCTGGTAGCCTCCTCCATCGTTCTGTCCGTCTCTGCGGCCGAGCAGCTGCAGGTTGTCGACGTTGATTTCGGTGGTGTAGCGCGTATTTCCCGTCTTGTCGGTCCAGCTTCTGGTCCTCAGGCGGCCTTCGATGTAGAGCTGGGTCCCTTTCCTGACGAACCTTTCGACTATGTCGGCGGGCTGGCCCCAGGCTACGATGTTATGCCATTCGGTGTTTTCGTGCGTCTCTCCGTTGCGGTCCCTGTACCTCTCCGATGTCGCCAGGGTGAATGAGGCAACTTTCCTTCCGGCTCCGTTGGGGCCGCCTCCTTCGAGGTATTTCACTTCGGGATCCTTCCCCACGTTGCCAATGAGCATTACTTTGTTAAGTGACATGATGTAAATTACGTTTTTGAAAGCTAAGGTAAGCAAAAATCCGTATCTTTACAATCTAATGAAACCAATATCACTGACAGGGTTCATGGGCTGCGGAAAGACCAGCGCAGGCAGGGAGCTGGCCAGGCTGCTGGACGCAGGGTTCACCGACCTCGACGAGCTGATATGCAGCCGCGAGGGCCGCAGCATCCCCGATATTTTCCGTGACGGCGAGAAGGCTTTCCGCGAAGCCGAGCTTTCTGCCCTCCTCTGGCTGCTCGACAGGGCTTCCGGCCCTATGGTGATAGCCCTTGGCGGGGGCACGCTTACGGTGGAGGAGGCGAGGAAGGCGGTGCTGGAGAGGACCCGCTGCGTCTGGCTGCGTACAGGTATTGAGACGATAATGGAGAGGCTTTCCGATGACGGCGGCTCGCGTCCGCTTGCCGGTGACGCCCTGCGGCTGTTCCGTGAGCGGGAGCCGCTTTATGCGATGGCCGAATTCGTTGTGGATACCGGAACGCTGACCCCGCAGGAGGTGGCGCTGAAGGTCGCCGGGCTGCCTGGGCTGCGCTAGAGTATGTCCTCGCGTTCGCGCAGGTCGCGTATGCGCAGCTGGATGGAGGAGTTTCCCCGGTAATAGTTCTCTACTATCGTGTAGCAGACGTCGAAGGGGTTGCCTTCATGGATGTAGTCGTAGAACTTCGCCATGTTGAAGGCTATCGAAGGTATCTGGTGGTAGGGTTGGGATTCCTGGAGCAGGTCGAGCTTCAGGTGTACTCCGCCGGCCCCGACCTTGCGCCCCGTGCCCGCATCGTAGACGTCCTCCGTCATGAACATGGGGTTGTGGTTGCCGGGCCCGAAAGGCTGGAACTGCTTGAGTATCCGGAAGAACTTCGGGCTTATCTGGGCGAAGGTCAGTTTCGCGTCCACGTCGATGACCGGCGTCAGCATGTCGCTGGTGATGTGCTTGTCCACGAAATCGTCGATGCGCCTGGCGAATTCCTCCAGATTCTCCTCCTTCATCGTGAGACCTGCGGCGTAGACATGGCCTCCGAAATTCTCCAGCAGGTCGGCGCAGCTCTCTATCGCCTCGTAGAGGTCGAACCCGCTTATGCTCCTGGCCGAGCCGGTCACGAAGCCGTTGGACTTGGTGAGCACCACGGTCGGATGATAGTAGGCTTCCACGAGCCGCGAGGCGACTATGCCCACGACGCCCTTGTTCCATTTGGGGTTGTAGACTATCGTCGCATTGCCTTTCGAGAGGTTCTGTCCGTTCTGAACCATCTCCAGGGCCTCCCTGGTAATTTCCCTGTCTATGCTCTTGCGCTCATTGTTGCTCTCGTTGATTTTCTCGCCTATGCGCATCGCGCTGCCCATGTCGGCGGCGGTCAGCAGCTCGACTGCGAAGCGGCCGGAGTCGATGCGGCCGGCGGCGTTGATGCGGGGGCCTATCTTGAACACGATGTCGTCTATAGTTATGTGCCCGGGGTCTATCTTGCATAGGTTGATCAGGGCGAGCAGGCCGCAGCAGGGCGAGCTGTTCAGCTGCTTGAGTCCGTAGTGGGCGAGTATCCTGTTCTCTCCGACCATGCTCACGAGGTCGGAGGCTATGCTGACCACCAGCAGGTCGAGCAGGGGAATCAGACTCTCGAAGGCTATGCCGTACTTGCTGGAATATGCCTGCACGAGCTTGAAGCCCACGCCGCAGCCGGAGAGGTCATCGAAGGGGTAGTCGCAGTCCTCGCGCTTGGGGTCGAGCACGGCCACGGCGGCCGGAAGCGTGTCCTCCGGCAGATGGTGGTCGCAGATGATTACGTCCAGACCCTTGCTCCGGGCGTATTCGACCTTGTCTGTGGCCTTGATGCCGCAGTCCAGGGTGATTATGAGCTTGAAGTTGCCTTCCGCAGCCCAGTCCAGGCCCTTCAGCGAGACTCCGTAGCCTTCGTCGTAGCGGTCGGGGATGTAGAAGTCCACCTTGTCGGTGAAGCGGCGTATGAATGAATAGACGAGGGAGACCGCTGTGGTGCCGTCGACATCGTAGTCTCCGTAGACGAGAATCTTCTCCCCTCCGGCAATAGCCCTCTGGAGCCTCTCCACGGCGGCATCCATGTCCTTCATCAGGAAGGGGTCGTGCAGTCCGTCCAGACTCGGGCGGAAGAAGGAGCGCGCCTGTTCGAAGGTCTCCACCCCGCGCTTTACAAGCAGTTCGGCATGCACTCTGTCAATGCCGACTTCAGCGGCCAGACGGTCCACCTTTTCGGGGTCTGCCGGTTCACTGAGAATCCACTTGTACTCCTTTGCCATACTAGACAAAGATAGTAAAAGATTTTCAGATTATGAAGCCTTGCCGGAATTGCCTGAAATCCCCGTGATGTCGGTTCCTGCCGGCCTCTGGTAGGCGCGCAGCCCGAATTCGGGCAGGATGGCTATCATGTGCTCCATTACTCCGGCGGCGATGCGCTCGTGCGTGGGCCAGTCCTTGGGACGGGTGAAGAAGTAGAACTGCAGCGGCAGGCCCTCGGAATCCGGCTCCAGCTGCCTGACCATCAGCATCAGGTCCCCGTTGACCTCGGAGAGGCCACGCAGGTAGTGCTCGGCTGCGGCCCTGAAGAGGCTGAGATTCACGGTGCCCGGCTCAAGGCTGAGTCCGGAGGCCCATTCCTTTCCGGCGAAGGCCGCCAGTTCCTCGCCGGTGCAGAAGCGGATCGAACTCATGTCTATGCGCAGCGACCTCGCCACCCTGCGTCCGCCGCTTTCGCGCATGCCCCTCCAGTTCTTGAAGGAGTCGCTGACCAGGATGTACGGCGGAATCGTGGTTATCGACTTGTCCCAGTTCCGTATCTTCACCGTGTTCATGTTCACCTCCTCGACCTCGCCGTCGACGGCGTATTTCTCCAGCATTATCCAGTCACCCGGACGCAGCATGTCGTAGGCCGAAAGCTGGACTCCGGCCACCACCCCGAGTATCGTGTCCTTGAAGATGAGCATCAGGACGGCTGCGGAGGCGCCGAGCCCCGCGATAAGGGCCGTGAAATCCTTGTCCACGAGGACTCCGACTATCATTATCGCGCTCAGACAGACCACCACGACCTTCAGCATCTGGTAGAGCCCTTTCAGCGGCTTGTTCCTGAAGGTCTCGCTCTCGCTCGAAATCGCGTAGATGGATGAGATGAACGCACATATCAGCTGACAGACCACGACTATCAGGTAGATGTAGAGACCCCTGAGCAGCAGCCGCTTCCACAGGGCGGAGTCGGGGAACAGCAGCGGCACCGTGACCAGGAATACCAGCGGCGGGATGAGATGGAAGGCGTAGTTTAGCGCCTTGCCTTCGGTCAGATAGTTGTCCCATTTGAACGCGGTCCTGTGCGCCACCCTGCGCACCAGCGGGACTATGAACCGGCAGCAGAGGAAATCGGCTAGATAGGCGGACACGACTATGGCTGACATCACGATGATGCGCGCGTGCTCTCCCATCAGAAGTATGTCGTTGGCCTGTTGTTCCAGCATAGGAGCGTTTGATGCAAATTTATGCAGTCCTTTCTGAAAAACAAGCGGTTTCAGGCTTTTTCCTGCCGGCGGAAAAGGGCGTTCATCGCCACGGCGTCCGGCTCCTCTCCTGTCATCAGGGAATAGCCGAGGACGGCCTGCTGCAGCAGCCATGCGGTTCCGGGGATATATCCCGGGTGCGAGCCCAGGCAGGGGTCCTTGTAGTTGGCTTCGAGCAGATGGCCGCATTCCAGCCTGTCCGCGCCCTCGACTGCCTTGGGCAGGGTGTAGATTATCACGTCGGCGCTGACTCCTCCCGCAATCTCGTCATGGCGGTAGAGGCTGGTCCTGAATCCTGAATCCTCCGCTGCCGCAAGTGCGGCCTTGCCGGCCCCGCCGAAGCCTATTACGGCGGCGGTGCCGCGAGGGAGTGGTTCGAGCAGGGCCCTGACCCCGAGGTAGTCGGAATTGTAGGCCTTGACGCAGCCGTTTTCGTTTACGCACAGGTTCGCGGCTCCGACCCTCCTGCACTCGGGGCTGTGCCAGTCGGCCGCATCGAAGGCATCGGCCTTGAAGGGCGCCGTCACGTTGACCGCCCTGTATCCGTTCACGAAACACTCCCAGGCCTTTTCGAAGTCGGGGGTTTCGATGAGTTCGTAGGGGTATCTGCCGCCGTAGGCCGCCGAGAACAGCCCGGGGCTCTGCGAATGCGCGACAGGATAGCCTATAAGTCCGAATTTGTTCATGTGAACAAAGATTTTATTCTGCTCCAGAATTGAGATTCACTATCTTCTCCCACAAAATATTACCCTCCTTATCGCAATAATCGGAGATGAAATCACGTGTGAACCGTGTTATCATCCTGTCATATTCCTCCTGATAGTCCCTGTTCCTCTCCGTTGCATTTATTCCGAGGGGTTCAATTATATCCAGATACAGTGTTTCCGAACCGGAGATGAATTCCCAGAAACGCTGGCCGCACAACTTGATGTGCGACTCTTTCTGGATATTGGCTTCCTTGCCATAGCAGCAACCTTCGACAGCCTGGCACAGGCCTTTGTTCCCTCCGGTATGATAGATTCTCTTCGCCTTCATGAAATTCTCCTTTAATTTCTTCAGGGATGAGGAGTTGGACCATTTGGGGCCGGACTTGATGCTGACGAAATAATGGACTCCGTCTTTATCCATCTCAAGGTCAATGCCTTCTGCGGAACTTTTATAGCCGTTATAGACCTGGTATGCGACAAATATGGCAAGGCCTTCCAGCCAGTCTCCGAACATGCTTTCTTCTGCGGAAGAAATGAATGCGGCGGCGATGCTTTCTACAACCTCCTGAGGCGTGTTCAGGTTTTTCGCCTTGTAAAGATAGGGGTTCTTGCTTTTGAGAAGCCTGTCTAGCTTCAAGGACTTCAGCTTGTCTATTCTGCTTGTGTGGAAATAGGAGATATTGTTCTCCACGTAAGCTTCAACCTGCGCTATCAAAGATTCCATAGTATTAGTTTTTTAAGGATTGTATTCTTTTGTCGAATATTTTTTCGCACTCTGAATCGACGGCCGTCCGATACCTTGAGTAAGGTATATTGGATTTATTGTCTTCCGTTCTGCCATGAATGTGGTCCATTACCTGTCTGCCGGCTGCATATCCTAGCCCGACAGGGACGGCATTGCCGATCTGCTTGTAGATTGTCTCGATTTTCCCTTCGAATTTCCATGCATCGGGGAATTGCTGGATTCTTGCATATTCCTCTATTGAGAGCGGACGCAGTTCCGTCGGATGGCATAGCAGGGTGGCGGGCATGGTCGGACTGGTTACAAGAGTCGGGGAAGGCTTGTCGAACGAGAGTCTCCTCAGGAATCCGGTCTTTCCTCCCGACAGTCTATATGCCTTGCCCATCGCCTCCATGGCCAGATGCGGAGGCAGATTTGTCCAGTTCTGCCCTTCCTTCAGCAGCTTGAGGTATTCTATGCTGTTCGGACGTAACGGAATATAACGCAAATCCTCCCGTCCTTCCAAATCGCCGATGGCCTCCCTCAACGTGACCCATGGCTTGGTTCCATGACAGCCGTCTTCAGAATGGGTGGGAGCCGGCAGAGGGACTCTGGAGCCCAGGTGGCCGATGAAAATCACGCGTTCTCGCTTCTCCGGAACTCCGTAATTCGCAGCATTGAGCAGAGCATAGCTGATATTGTAGCCTAATTTCTCCACTTCTCTGGCTATAAAATGGACAACGCTTCCCTTGATGTCCTTGACGGGCTCATACTCGGAATATTCCGGAGGCAGTGAATTCAGCTTTGCGGACAATATCCCCCTCACGTTCTCCAGAATAAAATATTCAGGTCGAATCTCCGACAGGATGCGGAGGTATTGAATGAGGACGTTGCCTCTGAAATCGGCGAATCCGCGTTGTTTGCCGGCAGTTGAAAAGGCCTGGCATGGAGGTCCGCCTACAAGCAATGTGACATCCTTGGCGCCTACTCCCGCAGTCTCCAGAATCTCTGACGATGATACGTTGTTTATATCCTTCTCTATGACAGGTATGTCAGTATTGAGGCGGATTGTCCTGGCCGCCCATTTGTCCAGTTCAACACAGACCTTGATGTCAAAACCGGATTTCTCGATGCCGAGATCCAGACCCATCGCACCTGAAAATAGAGATATGGCGTTATACTTCATCAGTGTCAGCGGATAAGTGGAATGCAAAGTTAATCATTTCTTCCTCTGCCTGACCGCTTCGAAGAGCAGGACGGCGGCGGATACCGAAACGTTGAGGGAGTCCAGGCGCCCGAGCATGGGTATGCGTATGTGCGCATCGGCGGCGCGGCGCCAGATGTCGCTGAGCCCGGTGTCTTCGGCTCCCATCACGAGGGCGGTTCCACGGCGCATGTCGCAGTCGTAGTAGAGGGACGAGTCCTGCAGCTGGGCGGTCAGAATGCGAACCCCGAGCCCGCGAAGGAAGGCTATCGCCCCTTCGGAACCGCATACGGCGCAGGGGACGGTGAAGACCGCTCCGACGGAGGCCCGTATCAGGTTGGGGTTGTAGAGGTCGGTATGGTCGGGCCCGCAGATTATCATCGCATCGGCTCCGGCGGCGTCGCAGCTCCTGAACATTGCCCCGAGGTTGCCAGGCTTTTCCACGCTCTCTGTGACCAGCACCAGGGGATTTTCCGGCAGCTTCAGGCTTTCAAGTCCGCGCTCCTTCGCATGCACTTCGGCGATGATCCCTTCGGTGCCTCCCCGGTAGGCGATTCTGGCATACAGCTCCCTGGGGACTTCGAAGACCCTGCCGGAGGGGACGGATGACATCAGCCCTTCCGCATCGGGGCGGCTTCCCAGGATTTCCGGGCATACGAAGAGGGAGTCGGCCTTATAGCCTGCGGACAGGCAGTGCTGCAGTTCCCTGACGCCTTCGAGCACGAAAAGCCCGGATTCCCGGCGTTCGGCAGCCTTCTGCTGCAGCGCCAGGAGCTTCCGGACTTTCGGATTCTGCGCCGATGTGATGGTCTCGGCCACGGCTATTCGTCCTTCTTCTCCGACTTGAGCACCTTCTCGGGCCTCATCTGGGGGAAGAACAGCACGTCCTGGATGGTCGTCTGGCCGGTCATGAACATGGTGAGCCTGTCGATGCCCATACCGAGTCCCGAGGTGGGAGGCATGCCGTATTCGAGGGCGCGGACGAAGTCCATGTCGATGTACATGGCCTCATCGTCACCCTTGCTCTTGAGCCTCGCCTGCTCCTCGAAGCGCTGGAGCTGGTCGATGGGGTCGTTGAGCTCGGAGTAGGCGTTCGCGAGTTCCTTTCCGCATACGAAAAGCTCGAAACGCTCGGTGAGTTCGGGATTGCTGCGGTGACGCTTGGTCAGGGGCGACATCTCCACGGGATAGTCGATGATGAAGGTGGGCTGGACCAGCTTGTCTTCGCAGTATTCTCCGAAGATGGCGTCGATCAGCTTGCCTTTGCCCATCGAGGGCTCCGTGTGCACGTTCAGCCTGTCGCAGGTGGCGCGGAGGGCGTCCTCGTCCATTCCGCTGACGTCGACTCCGGCATATTCCCTGATGGCCTCGAGCATGGGGAGCCTGCGGTAGCTGCCTCCGAAGTCTATCTCGTTGTCGCCTATCTTCACTTTGGTGGTGCCGTTCACCGCCATGCAGACTTTCGCGAGCATCTTCTCTACGAAGTCCATCATCCAGATGTAGTCTTTGTAGGCCACATAGATTTCCATGCAGGTGAATTCGGGGTTGTGGGTCTTGTCCATACCCTCGTTGCGGAAGTCCTTCGCGAATTCATAGACTCCGCTGTAGCCTCCGACTATCAGCCTCTTGAGGTAGAGCTCGTTGGCGATTCTGAGGTAAAGGGGGATGTCCAGCGCGTTGTGATGGGTCACGAACGGCCTCGCCGTCGCACCTCCGGGGATGCTCTGGAGTATGGGCGTCTCGACTTCGAGGCAGCCTGCGGCGTTGAAGTATTCGCGCATGGCGGCGATTATCTTCGCGCGCTTCACGAACACCTCCCTCACCTGCGGGTTCACGATGAGGTCCACGTACCTCTGGCGGTAGCGCATCTCCGGATCGGTGAAGGCGTCGAACACCTTGCCGTCCTGCTCCTTGACGATGGGAAGGACCTTGAGCGACTTGCTCAGCAGGGTCAGCTCCTTGGCGTGTACGCTGAGCTGCCCGGTCTGGGTGATGAAGGCGAAGCCCTTGATGCCGATGATGTCGCCTATGTCCAGAAGCTTCTTCCAGACAGTGTTGTACATGGTCTTGTCCTCGCCCGGGCATATCTCGTCGCGCTTCACGTATACCTGGATGCGGCCGCTCTCGTCCTGCAGCTCGCCGAACGACGCCGCTCCCATGATGCGGCGGCTCATCAGCCTTCCGGCTATGCACACTTCCTGAAAATTGTTCTTCTCCGGGTCATAGCCGGCGGTGATCTCCGCTGCCGTGGCGTTCACCGGATACTCTGCCGCGGGATAGGGCTCTATCCCGAGTTCGCGGAGCTTGTTCAATGATTCCCTCCGCAGAAGTTCCTGTTCGCTATATTCCATCGTATCTTGTTTTGTTTCTATCGGTTACGTGGTTCAGAAGAGCGTGGGCTCCTCCTCCGGGACATCGTCGTCGGTGCCGTAGCCCGCGTCTTCCGGGCCGGAATAGTCCCCGTCGGGAACTTCGGTCGGCAGCTCCTCTTCGTCCTCCTCCTTTATCAGCGGCTCGATGAAGCGCACGCCCTTCGCGTCCGGCCGTGAGGTGCATTTCTTGCCCTTCGCCGCAACGCCTTTCTTGGCTATCCATTCTTCGGCGTCCACGGCTTCCGGCTGCCTGTCGTCGGTCTTCCAGCTGACCTCGAACCGTGGGTGCCTGTCATCGCTGAGCTCCAGGAGCTTCGACTTGGGGTCGTCGGAGATGAAGCTCTGCGGCGTGTTGTCGCTGACCGTGAAGGAGAAGCGCTTGACATAGAAGCTCTTGGAGGCTCCGTCCCAGTAGAGCGCCGTGAAGGTCTTGTCGGGGTCGAACTTCTCGATGCGGAGCAGTTCGCCCTGGTAGCGGTTCACGGTATCGTAGGAGGTGGTGTACCATGTTCCGTTCCGGAATACGGCGAGGACCTTGTCGTTGCCGCTGAACTTGCCGAGGTACTGTCCGTGCCCGTCGTCGTTCAGCTTCTGTATGTCGGAGTCGAACCAGATGTCCTTGCCTTCAATGGTGCTGACACCCTTGCTCCTGAGGGTGATTTTCTGGATTACGTTCTTTGTGACCAGATTGCCCCTGGCGCTTCTGCTCTTTATCGCGAGCTCGGAGAAGTCGTATTCCAGCGAGGTCTTCTTGAGCTTCGGCCTGGGCCTCAGCTGCACGCGGACGGTCTCGGCCTCTCCGTTATGGTTGGCGCTGAACCACATTATCCTTGACCCCTCCTCGCCGGTGGTGATGTCGTATTCCTTGTCGCGGGTGACGGAGGTCACGGCGAAACGTTTGGCGTAGTAGATGCTGGTCTTGCCCTCGCGGTAGATGACGTTGTATATGGTCCTGCTGTCGCCCCGGTTGAACACGTTGACATAAAGCAGGTCCTTGCCGAAGAACGCCTTGTCCTGCACCTTCGTGATGCGGTACTTGCCGTTCTTTCCGATGACTATTATCTCGGACATGTCGGAGCAGTCGCATATATATTCCCCGCCGTCGTCCTTCTTGAGCCCGATTCCCACGAAGCCCTCGGCCAGGTTGGCCTGGAGCTTGGCGTTGTTGTTGGCCACGCGGCTGACCGCTATGGTCTCGAAGCCCGTGAGTTCGGTTCTCCTGGGCCAGTCCTTGCCGTATTTCTTCTTGAGGGACCTGAACCAGTCTATGGTGTAGGCGTTGATGTGCTCGATGTTGTCGCGCACCCGGGCGATTTCCTGCTCTATGGCCAGAATCTTCTCGTCCATGGCCTTGGTGTCGAACTTGGAGATTTTGCGCACCGGCTTCTCCACGAGCTTCAGTATGTCGTCCATGACTATCTCCCTGCGGAGCAGGTCCTGATAGCTCTTCATGTGGCTGAACACGTCGGCGAGCTGGGAGTCCCAGTCCTTCTGGTCCTGTTCCAGCACCTTGTAGATGCGGTTCTCGAAGAATATGCGCTCCAGGGAGCTGTAGTGCCATTCGCCTTCGAGCTCGTCGAGCCTGATGTTCAGCTCCCTGAGCAGCAGCTCCCGGGTGTGGAAGGTGCTGTATTCCAGGATGTCGTTGACCGACAGGAACTCCGGCTTGTTGTCCCTGATCACGCAGGCGTTGGGCGCAAGGTTGCATTCGCAGTCCGTGAACGCGTAGAGCGCGTCTATGGTCTTGTCCGGGGAGACGTCGTTGGGCAGATGGATCATGATGTCCACCTTGTCGGTGGTCATGTCCTCTATTTTCTTTATTTTGATCTTGCCCTTCTCCTTGGCCTTCAGGATGGACTCGATTATGTCCTTGGTGTATTTGCCGTAGGGGATTTCGGTGATGGCTATCGTGTTCTTGTCGATTTTCTCGATACGGGCGCGCACCTTCACGCTGCCGCCCCTCTTTCCGGCCATGTACTTGCTGCAGTCGGCGAAGCCGCCGGTGGGGAAGTCGGGGTAGATTTCGTAGCTGCGGCCCTCGAGTATGGCCACGGAGGCGTCGATGAGCTCGTTGAAGTTGTGGGGGAGTATTTTGGATGCGAGTCCGACGCCGATGCCCTCCGTGCCCTGGGCGAGCAGCAGCGGGAAGCGCACCGGCAGCTCTACGGGTTCGCGGTTCCTTCCGTCGTAGGAGGTCATCCATTCCGTGACCTTCGGATCGAAGACCACTTCCTTGGCGAACCTGGACAGACGCGCCTCGATGTATCGTCCTGCGGCGTTGGAGTCGCCGGTGAGGATGTTTCCCCAGTTTCCCTGGCAGTCGATGGCGAAGCCCTTCTGGCCCAGCTGGACCAGGGCCCCGAGTATCGACGCGTCGCCGTGGGGATGGAACTGCATGGCCTGTCCGACTATGTTCGCGACCTTGGTGTATTTGCCGTCGTCCATGTTGAACATGGCGTGGAGAACCCTGCGCTGCACTGGCTTGAGGCCGTCCACGATGTCGGGCACGGCACGGTGCAGGATTACGTATGACGCGTAATCCAGATACCAGTCCTTGAACATCCCGGACAGCCTGAACTCGTGCGCATCGGAGTCCAGCAGTTTCTCGAACCTGCCTGATTCCTCGCCGTCGCCGTTCACGGGCACGTCTTCCAATATCTCGTCTTCTTCAACCATGCTTCCTTAGTTTTCGTATCCGAATTTCCTGAGTTCCTTCCTGTTCTCCCTCCAGTCGGGGTCGGTCTTCACGTAGATGTTGAGGTAGACCTTCTTCTGGAAGAAGTCCTCCATGTCCAGCCTCGCCTGCGTGCCCACCTTCTTGAGCGCGGAGCCTCCGCGGCCTATGATTATGCCCTTCTGCGACTCGCGCATCACATAGATCACGGCGCTGATTTCGTACCTTTCGGCACCTTCCTTGAAGCTCTCGATTCCGACTTCGCAGCTGTAGGGAATCTCCTCCTTGTAGTTGAGCAGTATCTTCTCCCTGATTATCTCGGAGGCGAAGAACCTGAGGTTCTTGTCGGTGAAGGTGTCCTTGTCGTACCAGGGCGGGCATTCCGGCAGCTTCGAGACTATGGCGTCCAGTATGCTCTCGAGATTGAACTTCTCCTGTGCCGACGCCGGAATCACGGTGGCTCCGGGCAGCTTGTCCTGCCACCAGCGCATGCGCTCCATCACGGCCTCCTGGTTGCTGAGGTCAATCTTGTTGACCACCACTATGACCGGGCACTGGATGCGGGTGAGCCTGTCGATGTATTCGGCGTTCTTGTCGGCCGTCTCCACCGTGTCGGTGACATAGAGTATCACGTCGGCGTCGCCCAGGGCTTCGTCGACGAAGTTCATCATGTTCTGCTGCAGGCGGTAGTTCGGCTTCAGTATGCCTGGGGTGTCGGAGTAGACTATCTGCCAGTCCTCTCCGTTCACTATGCCCATTATCCTATGCCGGGTCGTCTGCGCCTTGGCCGTCACTATGGAGAGCTTTTCCCCCACGAGGGCGTTCATCAGCGTGGACTTCCCGACATTGGGATTGCCGATTATGTTTACGAATCCTGAACGGTGAGCCATTATACGTACGCCCCCATCTTCAGGATATTGACTTCGCTGTCGGTCAGGTAGCGCCACTCGCCCTTCTTGAGCCCTCTCTTGGTGAGCCCGGCGAAGTATACGCGGTCGAGGGCCTTGACGTTGTAGCCCTGGCTCTCGAAGAGCCTGCGCACTATCCTGTTCTTTCCGGAGTGGATTTCTATGCCGAGCTTGCGCTTGTCGTTCTCGTCGATGTATTCGAGCTCGTCGGCCTTCTCGTCGCCGTCGCTGAGGGTGACTCCTGAAAGTATCTTCTGCCTGTCCTCCTCGGTCAGCTCCTTGTCGAGGGCCACCTGGTAGATTTTCTTCTTGTCGTATGAGGGGTGGGTGAGCCTTTCGGCTATCTCGCCGTCATTTGTGAGCAGCAGCACTCCGGTGGTGTTCTTGTCGAGCCTTCCGACGGGGTAGACCCTTGCGGGGCACTTCGATACGAGGTCCACGACGGTCTTGTCGGCATGGGGGTCGCTTGCTGTGGTGACGAAGCCCTTGGGCTTGTTCATTATGATGTAGACCTTCTCTTCGCCCTTGAGTCTCTCTCCGTTGAAGCGCACGTCGTCTTCATGGATGTTGACCTTGGTGCCGAGCTCGGTGACGACCTGTCCGTTGACGGTCACGACTCCGGCCTGGATGAAGGTGTCGGCCTCGCGGCGCGAACATACTCCCGAATTGGCGATGAACTTGTTGAGGCGCACCACGTCCTTTACGGGGGCTTCGTACTGCTCGGTGGATTCGCTGCCGTTCACAATGGGCCGGCGCTCTATCATGCGGTTGATTCCCTCGAATGAATCCTTGGTGAACATCCTGGAGCCCTGCTTGGGAGCGGGTTTCTTCCTGGGCCCTGCTGACCTTCCCGGAGCGGGCCTCTGGTCCCTTCTGGGGCCGCGTCCGAAACCTCCGCGATTCTCTCCGTAGCCGCCACGGTTCTCACCGTAGCTCCTGCGTTCGCCATACTGGCGGGGCCTGCGCTCTCCGTATCCGCCTTCGCGGCCTTCCCTGCGGTCGCCGTAGCCGCCACGGTTCTCGCCGTAGCTCCTGCGTTCGCCGTACTGGCGCGGTCTGCGCTCCTCGCGGTTGTCTCCGTATCCGCCTTCGTGTCCGCGGTAGCCTCCTCCACGGTCGGAAGAATAGCCTCCGCGACCTTCCCTGCGGTCGCCGTAGCCGCCACGGTTCTGTCCGTAGCCTCCTCCACGGCGCTCGCCACGGCTGTCGCCATAGCCACGGTTCTCACCGTAGCCTCTGCGCTCGCTGTACTGGCGCGGCTTGTGTTCAGAGCCGAATCCTCCTCCCGAGTATTCGACTTTCTCAAAATTCGGCTGCCTCTGAGCCGCAGTTTTTCTTGGTCTAAGTTTACGACCTTCTTTTGTAAACTGGTCCATTTTACTTGAGATTAAAATAATAAGTTATTGTTCCCTCCTGCATCGCCGGAGCGTCTGCGCTCATATTGAAATGAGTATCCATGGCGGCGTTCCTTGCCGCCGCATACAGGTTCTTGTCGAGAACGTTGGTGCCTTCGCCTCCCGGTGTGGCCCTCACGACGTTCCCGTAGTTGTCCACCACTATGTCCACCACGACTATGCCCCTTTCCTGCACGTTGTAGACCGGGCGGGGAATGTTTCCGATCACCGACCTTCCCTTCACCTGGGCGTTCGGCTTCCCGTCGGTACGTCCGCTCCTGGTGTTGCCGTCGGCCTGTCCGGCCTTGAACAGGGCGGAGCTGTCGGAGGCCGCGTGCATCGCGGTCAGCGTGGTGTCCTTCTTCGCCATTCCCGGGAATGCCGCCCTCGGGTCGAGAGCAGGCCGCTCGGGTTCGGGCGCAGGTGTGTCCACGTCGCCGAAGTCGTCCGGAGCGGTTTCCGGGGTCAGGTTCTCTCTGTCGGCGGTTTCAGGCGAGGCGCTCTGCTGCACCAGGTTCACCGCCTCGTCGGGGTCGATCTCCTCCGCCTGCGGCGCGTTTCCGTAGATCTCCTCCACCAGCGCCGCCGGGTCGTCGCTGAAGTCAATCAGCAGCGATTTCTCCTCGGGCGGCGGATAGATGTATTTCAGCCCGCTGAAGGACACGAGGACCAGGGCGCACACATGAAGCGCCACCGTCATCGCAATGCCGGTGACCACGCCCCTGCGTTCGTTCCTGTCCCTTATCCTGCCGTCGTATGCCATTATTCGGGCTGTGTTGCGAGAATTACCTTATAATGGTTCCGCTTCGCTATGTTCATGACCTGCACCACCTGCCCTATGGGCACGCTCTCGTCGGCGTAGATCGAGAAGGTGGGATCCTCCTCCGTCTGGAGCAGCCATATCAGGTCGTCCTCGACCTCGCTGAACGGCACCGGACTCTCGTCGCCGTTGATATGGTAGGTGAAGCGCTCGTCTCCCCAGTCCTTGATGGACACGCTGACGGTGGCCTTCGCGCCCACCTGTCCGGTGCTCTTGGGAAGCAGCAGCTTCAGGGCGTTGGGGTTCACCAGCGTCGAGGTCACCAGGAAGAAGATGAGCAGCAGGAAGACGATGTCCGTCATCGAGGACATGGACATGTTCGGGTCCGGCTTCGTTATTCTCTTGAGAGCCATCCTATTCCTCCGTTTTAGCTGTTTCGGCGGCAGGCGCCTCTTCCGTCACGGGGGCGGCGGGCTCGCCGAGAACCTCCATGAACTTGATTATCGCGCTCTCCATGCTGTAGACGAGCGAGGATATCCTGGCGGTCAGGTAGTTGTATCCGAAGTATGCGAGTATGCCCACGATGAGTCCGCCCACAGTGGTGATCATCGCTGTGTAGATGCCTCCGGAGAGCAGGGTGATGTCTATGTTGTTGCCTGCGTTGGACATGTTGAAGAAGGCCTGGACCATACCGGTCACGGTTCCGAGGAATCCGATCATCGGGGCGCCGCCGGCTATGGTAGCGAGGTAGGGAAGGCCCTTCTCAAGCCTTGCCACCTCCACGTTGCCCACGTTCTCCACTATGGTCTGGATGTCGGCGAGGGGCTTGCCTATGCGCGAGAGTCCGGCCTCGACCATGCGGGCCACGGGGGCGTCGTATTTCGAGCAGAGGGTCTTTGCGGACTTGATCTTACCTTCGTGGATATAGTCGCGTATGTCCATCATGAAGTCCTTGTCTATCTTTCCCGCCTGGCGTATGCTCCACCATTTCTTGCCGAAGATGTAGATTGCAAGTATGGAGAGAATCAGGAGGACTATCATGAGCCAGCCGCCCTTGGCAGCCATTTCTATGAGAGAATATGACATCTCCTGCTGCACGGGGACGGCCTCCGCGATCTCGGTCTGAAGCAAAGTGAATAACATAAAATGAGCAGTTGTTAAAAATACACTATAATCCTAACTTGCAAATATACTTCAAATTTGGCGAAATGCAAGCCGGGAGCGGCTGAATCGGCCGTGCTGACGGGCAAATGCGGCCTGTTGCCAGGCGTCAGTATTCCACCCTGGTGAGGAACAGCGCCTTGCCGGGAACGGATTCCCCGGCAGCGCAGCGTGCCGGCAGTCCCGCGTCCTTTCCGGCGGCGGGCCCCTTTCCTGCAGCGGTTTCCTTTCCTGCGGCGGGCCCATGTCCGGCCGGATCCGCATCTGCCGGCGGCGGGAGTATCAGAGAGCTGAAGCTCTCCAGGCTGCGCTTGCCGCGTCCGACTTCCAGCAGCGTGCCCGTGACGGCTCGTACCATGTTGCGCAGGAAACGGTCGGCGGCTATCTCGAACTTCCAGTAGCGCGGCTCTCCTCCTTCGGGAAAAGGCTCCCAGGCCGACACGGATGGCGCGTAGGGCTTCCATCCTGCGGAGAACACGGTGCAGATTGAGGTCCGGCTGTCGGCTCCGGTCTTCTCGAAGCAGCTGAAATCGTGCCTGCCGGGCAGCAGCGAGGCGGCCTCGTTCATCAGTCCGAAGTCCAGCGAGGGATAGGCGCACTGGTAGGAGAAGCTGTCGAGGAAGGGGTCTTTCACCCTGTGCAGAAAATAGCTATATTCGCGTCTGCTTGCGCTGAAGCGCGCGTGGAAGTCATCGGAGGCGGGGCCGATTTCGAGGACGGCTATCTGCGGAGGAAGGATGGCATTTAATTTGTATGCCAAATCCTTTGCGTCAGTCAGACGGTCGGCGTCAAAATGAGCCACATACCCTGTCGCATTGACTCCCGTATCGGTGCGTCCGGCGCCGGTGACGGACGTCTTGGTGCGCAGCAGCGTGGCCAGAGCCTTTTCGAGGGCGGCCTGCACGCTCTCGTGGCGGGGCTGGATCTGCCAGCCGTGGAATCCCGCTCCGCTGTATGACAGTCTGATGAAGTATCGCATGATGAATGCAAAAGTATTAAAAATAATATGGAAAGCGTAAACATAAAGGAACTCAACGACCGCATCAGGAACGAAAGTGCGTTCGTCGACATTCTTTCGATGGAGATGGGCAAGGTCATAGTCGGGCAGAAGCATCTTGTCGAGAACATGATGATAGCCCTGCTGGCCGACGGACACATCCTTCTGGAAGGCGTCCCGGGACTTGCCAAGACCCTGGCCATCAGCACTCTCGCCCAGGCTGTGAACGCCAAGTTCAGCCGTATCCAGTTCACCCCAGACCTGCTGCCTTCCGATGTGACCGGAACGCTGATATATTCCCAGAAGCAGGAGCGCTTCGAGGTCCACAAGGGCCCCGTGTTTGCCAACTTCGTGCTGGCCGACGAAATCAACCGCGCCCCGGCGAAAGTGCAGTCGGCCCTGCTGGAGGCCATGCAGGAGCGTCATGTCACGCTGGGTGACGAGACCTACAGCCTGCCCGAACCTTTCCTCGTGATGGCGACCCAGAACCCCATAGAGCAGGAAGGCACCTATCCTCTGCCCGAAGCGCAGGTCGACCGTTTCATGCTCAAGGTCATAGTCGGCTATCCCACCAAAGAGGAGGAGAAGCAGATCATACGCATGAACAACAGCGGCGAGTTCCCCAAGGCGAACAAGGTCGTGGAGCCCGGAGACATAATCAAGGCCCGCAAGGTGGTCCGCGAGGTCTACATGGACGAGAAGATAGAGCGTTACATCGTGGACATGGTCTATGCGACCCGCACGCCCGGAGACTACGGGCTGGGCGACATCGCTGGATTCATCTCCTTCGGGGCGTCCCCGCGTGCGAGCATCAGCCTCTCGATGGCCGCCAAGGCCTACGCCTTCATCAAGCGCAGGGGTTACGTGATTCCCGAGGACGTCAGGGCGGTGTGCCCCGAGGTGCTGCGGCACAGGATAGGCCTGACCTACGAGGCCGAAGCCGAGAACGTGGTTCCCGAGAACATAATAGAGAGGATAATCAATGCCGTCATCGTACCATAGCAGCACGACGGAACTCCTGAAGAAGGTCAGGAAGATCGAAATCCGGACGAAGGCGCTGTCGCACCAGATTTTCGCGGGTGAATACCATTCGGCCTTCAAGGGCCGCGGAATGGCGTTCAGCGAGGTCAGGGAGTACCAGTGGGGCGATGACGTGCGCTCCATGGACTGGAACGTCACCGCCCGTCTGCGCTCGCCCTACATCAAGGTCTTCGAGGAGGAGCGCGAGCTCACCGTGGTGCTGCTGGTGGACGTGAGCCGTTCGGGACTCTTCGGAACCGCCGGCGACACGAAGAGGGAACGGCTGGCGGAAATCGCCGCCGTGCTCTCCTACAGCGCGATACTCAACAACGACAAGGTGGGCGCCCTCTTCTTCTCCGACCATGTGGAGAAGTTCATCACGCCGAAGAAGGGACGCACGCACCTGCTGCACATAATACGCGAGATGCTTGAGCTGCAGCCCACTTCCGACGGCACCGACATCGGGGCGGCGTTGCGCTTCCTGACCAACGGCCTGAAGAAGAAGTGCACGGCTTTCCTGCTCAGCGACATGCTGGACGTGGACGAGGGCGGCAACCCGCGCTACGAGGACTCCCTCAAGGTGGCGGCCGGACGCCACGACCTGAGCGTGATCAAGGTGCATGACCCCCGCGAGAGGGAAATCCCCGACGTGGGCCTCGTCCATGTCAAGGACAGCGAGAGCGGCAGCTGCTCCTGGGTCAACACCGGAAGCCGCCGGGTGAGGGAATACTACAGGAACTGGTTCGCCTCCCTCGACGAGAAGGAGAAGAAGCTGTTCAACAGATACAGGATAGACAATGTCGACATAGCCACCGACTCCGACTACGTGAAGGGGCTGATGGCGCTTTTCAACCATAGATGAGCATACTGACATCAATACTTTTCGCGTTCGCCGGCCTGGTGCCTTCGGGAGACGCCTGGCTGGAGCCGCTGCAGCCCAGGGATTCCGTGCTCGTGGCCGACCAGTTCGAGTATGGCTTCAGGCTGGACGGAGTGGAGCCCGGCACCACGGTGATGCTTCAGGACTTCTCGCAGCTCAGCGGAGACACCCTCGTGCTGGTGCGCGACTGGAAGCTGGACACCCTGCGTGCGTCGAAGGGGACCATGGACATCAGCGGCAGCGTGGTGGTCGCACCCTTCGAGGAGGGGCGCTACACGCTTCCGGGCATAGCCGTGAGGAGGGTGCTCCCGGACGGGCAGATTGACACCCTGCTCTTCAACCCGGCGGAGCTGGACGTGAAGACCATGCCTGTGGACACCGCGACCTTCGTAATCAACGACATCAAGGGACAGATGCGCTACCCTCTGACTTTCAAGGAGATTCTGCCCTGGGTCGGTGGCGCGCTGCTGCTCGCCGCCCTGGTGGCGCTTGCCGTGTGGCTGATAAGGCGCAGGCGCTCCGCAGTCCTGGACGCAAGGCCCGACGACCCTCCCTACGTGGTGGCCCTGAGGTCGCTGGACAGGTTCAAGGACGAGAAATACTGGGCGCCGGAGAAGCAGAAGGCATATTATTCCGGAATAACCGACATACTTAAGGCCTATATCGACCGCCGTTTCGGCGTGGACGCGCCCGAGATGACCACGGACGAGCTGTTCGGGGCGCTGAAGGGTTGCGACGGCATCAGGCCCGACGTCTTCACCGAGACCCGCAGCCTCTTCGAGCTCGCGGACTTCGTCAAGTTCGCCAAGCATACGGCATCGCGCGACGAGAATGTCAAGGCCCTTTCCACGGCCGTCGGCTTCGTGACATCAACCTATCAGACAGAGCTGGAGGAGGAGCGGAAGAAAGATGTTCTTTGAGTATCCCGGACTGCTCTGGCTGCTTGTCCTGCCGCTGCTGCTCATAGGGCACTACATCTATGTGGAGCTGAGCGAGCGCAGGCCCCATCTGAGGGTCTCCACGATACGCCCCTGGAGGAAGGGCGGCTTTTCCCCGCTTTCCGTGATCCGGCATCTGCCCTTCGCGTTCAGGACTGCGGCGCTCTGCCTCATCATCATCGCCGTCGCCCGTCCCCGCTCTTCGTCGGAAGTGGAGTCGGTGGACACCGAGGGAATAGACATAGTGCTGGCGATGGACGTCTCCACGACCATGCTCGCGAGGGACTTCACCCCCGACAGGATCAGCGTGGCCAAGGACATAGCGATAGAGTTCATCGCGCAGCGCCCTTCCGACCGCATAGGGATAGTGGTCTTCGCGGGCGAAAGCTACACCCAGTGCCCCCTCACGACCGACAGGTCCACGCTTATCAACATGATGAAGGAGGTGCAGACCGGGCTGATTGACGACGGGACCGCGATAGGCAACGGCATCGCCACTGCGGTGGCCAGGCTGAAGGATTCCGACGCCCCGAGCCGTGTGGTGATACTGCTCACCGACGGAGTCAACAATACCGGGGAAATCGCTCCCTTGACCGCCGCCGAGATTGCGAAGACCTACGGAGTGCGCGTCTACACCATAGGCATAGGCGCGACCGGCACCGCCCCCTATCCGGTGATCACCCCCTGGGGCGTAGAGGTCCAGAACGTGAAGGTGGAGATAGACGAGAACCTGCTCCAGCAGGTGGCTGAGATTACCGGCGGACGCTATTTCCGTGCCACCGACAACACCAAGCTCGCCGAAATCTATTCGGAAATCAATAAGATGGAAACTGCACGCACCACGGTGGACAGTTTCCCCATATATAAGGAACTGTTCGGAGGCTATGCTCTCGCGGCCCTTGTGTGCCTGCTGCTGGAGCTGCTGTCCAGATTATTGTTGAGGAGGCTGCCCTGATGCTGTATATTGCTGAACCCCAATTTCTATGGCTGCTGCTTCTGGTGCCCGTCCTGCTGATTGTATACGGCATCTCCAGGCATTTCAGGAGCAGGGCGGTGCTGCGCTTCGGCGAACCCTCGCTGGTGCGCCAGCTCATGCCTTCATGGTCATCGGCCAAGGGCTGGTGGCGAATGGTTCTGTTCTGCCTGGCTTTCTTCTTCTTCGTGATTGGCCTGTCGCGTCCGCTGATAGGCGCGAAGCTTTCCGAGAGGGAGACGCGCGGAGCGGAAATCATGATATGCCTTGACGTTTCCAATTCCATGCTCGCGCAGGACTACCGTCCCGACAGACTTTCGAGGGCGAAGCTCGCGATTTCGCGCCTGGTGGACAGGCTGCAGGACGACAGGATAGGTCTGGTCGTATTCGCCGGAACCTCCTTCGTCCAGCTTCCGATTACCGCCGACTACATTTCGGCGAAGATGTTCCTTGACAATATAGACACTGGGTCGATACCCATCCAGGGCACCGCGATAGGCGATGCCATCATCACCGCCGCGCGCGGATTCAGCGCCCAGAGCGAGAAGAGCCGTGCAATAATAGTCATAACCGACGGCGAGAACCACGAGGACGACGCTGTCGCAGCCGCGAAGACCGTCTCGGAAAGCGGGATAAAGGTCTACACGATAGGTGTGGGCACGGGCGAAGGCGAACCCATACCCGTGAACGGCGAGCTGCTCAGGGACAAGAGCGGCAACATAGTCGTGTCCCGGCTGGACGAGCAGATGCTCAAGGACATAGCCGCTGCGGGCGGCGGTTCTTACGTCCATGCCGGCAACGAGGAGTTTGGGCTCAACCCCATAGTCGACGAGATATCGCGTATGGAGGACGAGAGGCTGAGCTCCATCGTGTTCGAGGAATATGACGAGCTCTACATGTACTTCCTGGGCATCGCCCTCGGGCTGTTCGTGATAGAGATGCTCATAGGTGAAAGAAGGGCCAAAAGGAGGATTTTAAGATGAAGACAAGGATATTGACGCTGATGCTTCTCCTGTTCCTGGATGCGGCGTGCGCGTTCGCCCAGGCCGACAGGCACGAGGTGCGCCGGGGGAACCGGCTTTTCGGGAAGGAGAACTGGAAGGAGGCCGAGCTCTCGTACCGCAAGGCTCTCGTGAAGGATTCGCTTTCCGTGGCCGGAAGGTATAATCTGGCTTCCGCGCTCTACCGTCAGGAGAATTATGAGGGCGCCAGGGAGGTCATGCAGTCCTTCGAGGGGCAGGAGATGTCGTCCGACCAGAGCTACAATGCCGGCGACATCGCGCTGCAGCTCAAGGACTACGCCGGAGCCGTGGAGGCTTTCAGGAACTCCCTGCTCCAGAATCCGGGCGACCTGGATGCGAAGGAGAACTACATCTATGCCAAGAAGATGCTGGAGAACCAGCAGCAACAGCAGCAGGGTGGCGGACAGGACAAGCAGGACCAGGACGGACAGGATGACGAGGAAAGCCAGGACAAGAATGACGACGGAGGACAGCAGCCGCAGAACCGGCCGCAGGACCAGCCGGATCAGGATAGCGGCGATTCCGGTGACAACGGTTCCGCAATTTCGCCCCAGCAGGCCCAGCAGATGCTGAATGCGGTGCAGGCGAGCGAACAGAAGACTCGAGACAAGGTCGACCGCGAGAAGGCGGCCATGCTCAAATCAAGACAGAAAGAAAAGAATTGGTGATGAGAAAACTGACAGCCTTGCTGGCGGCGTTCCTGTTGTCGCTGACAGCTTTCGCACAGACGGAAATAGACGTCCGGGTCCCCAATCTGGTGGGCCTGGAGGAGCAGTTCAACGTGACTTTCGTGATAGAGGGCACGGCGCCGTCCGACTTCAGCTGGTCGGCAGGCGGGGACTTCCAGCTCGTATGGGGACCGCAGAAGGGGTCGATGAGCACCTATTCGAACACCAACGGCCACAAGTCCAGCTCCACGCAGACCACGTACACCTATATCTTGAAGCCGGTGAAGACGGGAAAGTTCGCGCTTCCGGCAGCCCATGCCACGGTCGGCGGAAAGCAGATAAGTTCCGGTTCTCCGGAGGTGGAGGTGGTGGCCGACAACAGCGGCGCCAGTCAGGATTCCCGGCAGGAGAGTTCCGCTGCGGCGACCGGAGCGGTATCTTCGGATGACATCTACCTCTCCTTCGACCTGAGCAAGACCGACGTGATTCTCGGCGAGACCGTCACCGCCACGCTGAAGCTCTACCAGAGGGTGAACCTCGTCGGTTTCGAGAACATCAAATATCCGGATTTCAACGGGTTCTGGAGCCAGAATCTCCAGGCTCCGACCAATCTGGACTTCCACCGCGAGAATGTGGGCGGCAAGATATACAACGTCGCGCTCATCCACAGCTGGAACCTCGTCCCCCAGCAGGCGGGCGACATAGTCATAGATCCTGTGGAGATGGTCAGCGTGATCAACATCCGCGTGGACAGGTCTTCCACGGGCAGCATCTTCGACGAGTTCTTCCAGAATGACTACCAGAGCATACGCAAGAGGCTGGTCACCGAACCGAAGACCGTGCATGTGCGGAGGCTTCCCGACGGGGCTCCTGCATCCTTCGGGGGCGGAGTCGGAAAGTTCAGCATGACCGCCGGGCTGTCCAGGGAGGAGATGCCCGTGCATGACGCCGCATCCCTCGAGGTCAGGATCACCGGCAGCGGAAACATAGCCCTGCTGAACCCTCCCAAGGTCAATTTCCCTCCCGACTTCGAAGTCTATGACGTCAAGACCAGCGACATCCCGGGAGGCAAGCTCTTCGAATATCCCTTCATACCCCGGAGCCACGGGGATTTCACCATAGAGCCGGTGGAGTACAGCTATTACGATATTTCAAGCCGCCGTTATGTAACCCTGCGCAGCGAACCTCTCGCGGTGAAGGTCGAGAAGGGGAGCGGACAGACGGCCGACAGCACCGCAGGGGTTCTAGTGCCCGGGGTGCAGCGCCGTGACGTGCGTGACGTGGGTTCTGACATCCGTTTCATAGTCACGAGAACGCCGTCTCTCGCCCCTGCGGGGACTTTCTTCGCAGGTTCTGCGATGTTCTGGGTGGTTCTTGTCCTTCTGTGTGCGCTTGCAGCGGGTGCCTTTTTCCTTCTGAAGGCTGCTGCGGCCCGGCGTGCCGACGTGGTGGGGATGAAGACGCGCGGAGCCGTCAAGATGGCCCGAAAGCGTCTTGTGCAGGCGGAGGATTTCCTGAAGAAGAACCTCTATACTGCATTCTATGAGGAGCTCCACAGGGCGCTGCTGGGCTACGTGTCCGACAAGTTCAACATGGATGCCGCCGAAATGAGCAAGGAGAACATTGCCTCCAGGCTCGCCGGCTCCGGCGTCCACTCCAACGTGGCGGACGATTTCATCGCACTGATCGACGCCTGCGAATTTGCGCGCTATGCCCCTGATTCCGGCCACGAGGCCATGAACGAACATTACGAGAAGGCGGTCACAACCATTTCAGTCATTGAAGCCAGTATGAAAACCAGGCATAAGTCAAATTCTGCGGGAGCTGCCGCCGCAGCCCTCGCCCTTCTGATGTTCCTGCCGCAGGCGGGGGCGAAACCGGCTGACGCTCAAGCGGATTCGCTATGGACCGCCGGAGTCGCCGCATACGAGGCGGGCCGCTGGGCGGAGGCAGGGGCCGCATGGTCTGCGATAGAAGAAAGCGGCGTGGTCTCGAAGGAGCTCTACTATAATCTCGGCAACGCCTGCTTCAAGAACGATGATATCGCCCACGCGATTCTGAATTATGAGCGGGCTCTCAAGCTCGACCCTTCATACGCCGACGCGCGGTACAACCTGGAGCTCGCGTCCTCGATGACCCAGGACAATATCGAGACGGTTCCGGAATTTTTCCTGAGCCGCTGGATGCGCAGTCTGTGCTGGATGATGCCTTCGGATTCATGGGCTATTGCGGGAGTGGTCCTTTTCGCTCTGGCCCTGGGAATGCTGCTGCTTTTCCTGCTCGGACGTTCGGCCGCCTCGCGCAGGTCGGGCTTCGTGTGCATGATCGTGGCTTTCGTGCTGTCGCTGGCCTGCCTGTCCTTCTCCTTCTGGCAGAAGGCCGACTATGCGAAGGAGGACACGGCGGTGGTCACGCGCGCCGTCACGACCGCGAAGAGCTCTCCTTCCGACGGTACGGCCAAGGATCTGTTCGTGCTGCACGAGGGCACCGTGGTGACAGTGGTGGACGAGCTCGGCCAGTGGCTCAACATCGAGCTTTCCGACGGCCGTCAGGGCTGGATTCCGGCCTCCGACCTGGAGATAATCTGAT
Organism: uncultured Bacteroides sp.; assembly: GCA_900543205.1. Classification (GTDB taxonomy): domain Bacteria; phylum Bacteroidota; class Bacteroidia; order Bacteroidales; family UBA932; genus Cryptobacteroides; species Cryptobacteroides excrementigallinarum. The sequence goes on from UQQM01000023.1 coordinate 31,035, forward strand.
AGGGGATGATGCGATGCGCCCCGGAAGGCAGAAGAGTCTTCCGGGGCGCATTCTGCAAGGTTCCCGCTATTTCAGCCTGTCGATGATGAGGCTTGCGACCTTCTTTCCGGACATCAGCATGCCGCCGAAGATGGGGCCCATTCTGGGGGTGCCGCTTACGGCGGAGGCTGCCATGCCGCAGACATAGAGGCCCGGGTATATTTCCTTGGTGCCTTCCACGACTTCCTTTTCTCCTGTGACTACGTCGAGGGAGCGCTCTCCTATTACGTCGCCGGTATCGGTCGCCAGACGGATTCCGTTCTTGCGGGCTACGGTGCGGCACATCTCGCTGTCGTGGCCGGTACCGTCAATCACGCACTTGGCCATGATGTTGAGGGGGTCGACATGCAGACCTTCCCTGAGCACCGGAGTCCAGTTAACTACCACTCCGCTCACTACGTTGTCCTTGAAGATAACGTCCTCTACCGAGTAGCAGTTGAAGATGGTGGCGCCTGCGTGCACCGCCCTGTAGAGCAGGGCCGAGGTGCTTTCCACGGAGTCCATGACATAGAGGCCGTTGCCGTAGCTCTCGTAGTTGATTCCGAAGTCCTTCACTATGTCGAGGGCTTCTTCCTGTACCACTATCTGGTTGAACATCATCGCGCCGCCCCACATTCCTCCGCCGGGGGAGAGCTTGCGGTCGAACTGGGCCACCTTTAGGCCGGCTTTCGCCAGATAATATGCCGCCACGATGCCTGAAGGGCCGCCTCCGACTATGGCCACGTCGAGGTCGAGGTTCCTTTCGAGCTTATTGAAATAGGTGCTTATGATACCTTTCGAGACTTGTGTTTCAATCATTTTGCCTGTTGTTTTGAATTCGGAAGGCAAATATACAAAACTTGGCCGAGCTATCATATCGCAATTTCAGATGATTGATTCGCCCGCCTGCGATTCGCTTTGCCTTATCGCCGCATCAGTGCCTCGCGGACGGAAAAAGTCCGCCCGGCACCGGATTATACGACAATATCGGTTCTGCAATCCTGCTGCCTCGCGGCTGCAATTGCGCTTCGCAGGCGAAAAAAGCCTGCTCGGCGTCAATTCAGACCGCTCGGCAACTGACGGGGCATGGCAGATGTAAATACCCGAGTACAATGGTTTTTGCAAAAATGGCCTTGGAGGCCGCTGCAGGGCGGTTTTCTCTGAACAGCCTGTCCGCTAGCCGCTTCTCGGACGTTGACCAGCGGACACGCTTCGATTGCAAATGGCTGATAGCAAGCCATATCCGAAAACGTCCCGTTCCCGGGTAATTACATCCGCCAGAATAGGGTGCTCGGCGCATCAGACGGAACGCCTTGCGGCCACAATGCTTTTGGCGGGCTGCAATTTGTTATGCCTTATCGCCGCATCAGTGCCTCGCGGACGGAAAAAGTCCGCCCGGCACCGGATTATACGACAATATCGGTTCTGCAATCCTGCTGCCTCGCGGCTGCAATTGCGCCTCGCAGACGAAAAAAGTCTGCTCGGCGTCAATT
>UQQM01000024.1 GCA_900543205.1 uncultured Bacteroides sp.
AGTTCTCGGGGTCGCCGTGGTCCTCCCTGCGGAGCTTGTCGTTGAAGAAGGTGTAGTTGAGCCAGAAGGTGTTGCTCAGGCCCTCGGTGTACTTGCTGGTCTTCCACTGCTGCCAGTCGAGCCACCAGAAGTCCACTCCCTGCTTTTCGAGGGGATGGATGACAGAATTGAAATAGGCGTCCGCCCAGGCCCTCTGGTCGATGCGGAAAGGCACCGGCGCATGGTAGCCCCTGTAGGCGGTCCTGCCTCCCGGCAGCAGCTCGCCACCCTTGTAGACGTAGCCTTCGGGGCCGTCGTAGTCATCGGTACGGGAGAGATAGTCCGCCACGAATTCGGGATAGCAGTCCTCCCTCTGCACTATGCCTGAAGCGGGATGCAGGTTCAGCGCAGTCTTGAAGCCCATGTCATGGAGCTCGCCGAGCAGGCCTTCGGGATCGGGAAACAGGTCACGGTTCCAGGAATAGCCGGTCCAGCCTATGCCCTGTCCGAACTCGTCCACATGGTATTTCCTCGAACTCTGCGGCCAGGTCTCGTGCCAGTCCATGTCGATGATCATCACGTCCATGGGAATCTTCCTGTCGCGGAACTCCTTGCCGAGGGCCAGCAGCTCGTCGGCTGAATACGCCCAGTAGCGGCTCCACCAGTAGCCGAACACGAACTTCGGGGGAAGGGGAATCTTTCCGGCCACCTTGGTGAAATCGGCAAGGGCGGCCTTGTAGTCATGTCCGTAGGCGAAGATATAGAGGTCCTGAACCTCACCCTCGGGACGCTCGCCCACCCAGTGGCCCCAGTCGGAGCCGTCCTCCACGAAGATGTTCCTGGCGCTCTCATCGACTATGGCCCAGCCGTCACGGGAAAGGATGCCGAGTTCCAGCGGGTCGTCGTAATTGATCTTGTCGGCGCCCTCGCAGCCGTCAAGCGTCCTGGCGGTGCCCATCAGGTTGCCGTCGGACTCCATTCCGGGATGCCACTCGACCCTGCGCCCGTTCATCCTGAAGCTCACGTTCAGGTTGGACTCGTCGAAACGGCCCCCACCCGAATAGTCGAGGGTCAGCGCGGAAGTCCTGATCCTTACCGCATCGCCGTCACGGGTGACCCTGAACTCGGGGACGGGGAGGTTGCGGTTGATGATAGCGAGGGTCGCATGGTCCTCAAACTCCCCGTTTTCGGACCATTCCATGCGCACAAGCCTGTCGGTCAGCACCGTGAAGCGGGCGTTACCCGCAACGACGCAGGCCTCGGGGTTCGCGACGGGATCCATTTCGTCGGCTCCGGCCGACACGGCACCGGCAGCTGCTGCCAGCAATGCCGCAAACAAACTCCAGACTTTCATATTATCATCGTTTGAATTCTATGACGAGGGCTCCGAGCGGAGGAACGACGGTATCGTCGGAGACTGTGGTCTTCTCTCCGGTAATCACATTGACTCCGTCATGGAGGCCTTCGGTAAATTCTGCATAATGCGACCAGGGCACTGCGACCTCGTCTTCCGAAGAGTTGTTGATGAACACGAACACGGCCTCGTCGTCATTGTAGCGGAAATAGCCGTAGCCGCTTCCTTCGGGCAGGAAGTGCAGGGTGCGTCCATGGTGGATCACATCGGCGTCCTTCCTCCAGCGGAATAGGGTGCGGCAATATTCGTAGACGTCCTCGCGCACGCCCGCATCCATCTCCGAACCGTCAAAATCGGTGTCGGCCGCAAGACGGCCCTCCTTTGTGAAGAGGTCGAATTCATCACCCTCCCATCCTCCGGGGAAGTCGACCCTGAGGCCGCCGTGCCCCTGGCGAAGGTCCGAAGAGGTGAACATCATCTCATCTCCATAGAGAATCTGGGGTATGCCCCTGGCCGTGGCGAACAGGGTCATCATGGCCTTGAAGCGCTCGGGATTCTTCCCGGCTATGTCTCCGGCACGCTCGGTGTCGTGGTTGCCCGGGAAAATCAGCATGTTGTCGAGGTCCTGATAGCAGAAATCATGTGAGAAGACATCGTAAAGCGACCTTATGCCGGCTTCCCTGGCGGAGAACACTGCCGTGGCGGCGTCACGCAGGGGGAAGTCCATTATGGAAGGGAGATTCGAGTTGAAGCCGTCCCTGTTCGGATTGTCCTTCTGCCAGTAGGCAAGCTGGGGAATCGAACCGGTCCAGCATTCGCCGACTATATTGAAGTTGGGATATTCGTCGGTCACCGCCTTGCACCACTCTGACATGGGGACCTTCTCGTTGTAGGGATAGGTGTCCACGCGGAAGCCGTCCAGCCCGGACCATTCTATCCACCATATAGCCCACTGCTTGAAATACTGGAGCAGGTACGGGTTGTCAAGGTTCATGTCGGCCATGCCGCCGGTGAACCATCCGCTGTCCATGATCATGGCGTCACGCTCGGAGGCGTTGGGATCCATCACCGTGGAGAAGCTGCCGTTCGAGCCCGTGTATTCGGGGAACTGGTGGATCCAGTCGTTGAAGGGAAGGTCATCGGCCCACCAGTGGGTGCGGGTGCCGCTGTGGTTGGTCACGATGTCCATTATGACCTTGAGTCCGTGATCATGCGCGCGGTCCACGAATTCGCGGTAGAGCTCGTTGCTGCCGAAACGGGGGTCGATCTTGTAGTAGTCGGAGCAGGCATAGCCGTGATATGAGCCGAACCTGTCGTCATCGAGCAGCAGAGGCGTGCACCAGATGGCGGTGGCGCCGAGGTCCGCGATGTAGTCCAGATGGTCGATGATACCCTGGATGTCGCCTCCGTGCCGGCCGCCTGCACTCTCGCGGTCAGCCTTCTCCGCCGTGTCAGGAGTGTCGTCGTTGGAAGGGTCGCCGTTGGCGAAACGGTCGGGCATTATCAGGTACACGAGGTCGGCGGTGGTGAAGCTGGCGCGCCCGGCCGAGCCTTCCTTGCGGGAAGCTATCTCGTAGGGGTAGCGGAAACTCTCACGTCCGTTGTCGAACACGAGCCAGTAGGTTCCCGCCTTCGCCTTCGGAGAGACCGAAATGTCCACGAAAAGGTAATTGGGGCTGTCCGCCTTGTGGACGCCGGCGACCTTGACTCCCCTGCCGCCCTGCACGCTCACATCGTAGGCGGATATGTCCTCGCCGTTCACCATGAGCTGGAGAGGGCATTTCATCCCCGTCCACCAGGAGGGCGGTTCTACATGGGCTATTCTTCCCGGAGCGGCTTCCGGTATGTCGGAAAGGTTACGGCTTGCGCTGCCTGACAGTATCATGACTGCCGCGGCGAGCATGGTGATGTATTTTTTCATTTGAATCGGTCTTTAGCGTGTTGCTTTTAAGAAAATGTTGTCATTCGGCCACGGGGAACACCGTAAGACGCAGGGTCGTGCTTCCGTAGGGCACCAGCTCTATCCATGAAGTCTCCCCCTCGGGCACCACCTCGTCGGGAAGCGCGGGCGTGTATCTGTTCTCCTCGAGCTCCCATCCCTTCACTCCGACGACGGGCACGCGTATCTTGCCGTGCACGGTGGCGAGGTCGAAGGGGAAGCCGTCAGACGATGTCGGGACATATTCGGCCTCGTCCAGCATGTCATCGACAAGGGCGTAGTTCCATTTACCGGAAGGGGTCATTGACCAGCTCTTGAAGTCGGGATTGCCGGAAACCTTGCCGGCGAGGTTCTCGTAGACGGTGGTGTCCTCCACGCAGTCCATGGGTATCGCGTAAGAATACACGAGGGGCCCGCGGACTATGCTCTTGCCCTCGACCGGGTTGTCCACGACCTCAATCTCCATGGGGAACTCCACGGAGAACACGTCGCCGCTCTTCCATTCGCGGCTCTCGGTCATGAAGCCGGGCTTCATGGTGCTGCACCAGCCGGGCACGCGGTAGGTGAAGTCCATGTCGACGGGGGCCTTGGTCCTGCGTCCGTCCTTGTAGAAGGTGAACACGAAGTCTATGCTGTCGCCGAAAGGATAGTCCGTCCTCTCCTCAATCTCCACGGTGATTCCGTCACCGAGGTCGTAGACCACAGTCGAGGGTCCGTAGAGCGCGGCCACCGGTTCGCCGTCGGTATCCTTGAGCCACATGCGGGACACGTAGTTCGGGAGGAACCTGTGGACGTTGCCTATGCAGCATTCGGTCTCATGGATCGGCCTGTAGGCCATCCAGGTAAGGCCGTGCTTGAAGCCGTTGTGGTCGGAGTTGCCGGTGGCGATGAACTGGTTGGGGCAGGAGAAGTACTGCATGGAGCGGAAGTCCTTGGTGATGGCGCCCATTCCGGCGTTGAACACCGACTTCTCGATCCGGTCGGCCCACTGCGCGTCACCCGTGGTTGTAAGAAAATAGCCCATGGTCCATGCGTAGTCGGTCACGTCGCAGGTCTCATGGCTGGCCAGCGCATCGTTTCCGGCAAGGTGCTCGCTGCTGGAATTGACTCCGTCCACGAGCATGTTGGCCTTCTCCATCTTCGCGTCTGCGTTCAGCGCCGCCTGAAGATATTCGGGCTTGCCGGTATAGGCGTACAGCAGCATGGGGACCTTGAGAAGTTCGTTCATGGTCACTCCGTGCATGTTGAACTTCGAGTCATCGAGGCAGTTCTCCTGGGTCAGTTCAGCTCCGTCCTCGGCCCATACGGCCTCGGCGAGCTTCAGCAGTTCGGGATTTCCGGTAATCGCATAAGTCCAGAGTATGCCCTCCACATTGACGGGGCCCCGGTCGCTTCCGAGCTCCTCGACGGTGAAGGAGAACCAGTTCTTCTCCAGGGCGGCGGGTATCCTTTCGTCACCGGTAGCCTCATAGCAGGCCTTCGCGGCCCTGAAGAACACGGCCAGCGGCCATGCCATCGAGTTCGCGTCGGCTCCGAGACGGCCCTCCGGCCTTCCGGCGGACATGATCTTCTGCATCTTCTCGAGCCTCTTCCTCACGGCGGGGTTGTCGCTGCGGAAATTCTCGGGCAGGGCCTTCTCCACGCCCTTCTTCGCGGGAAGCGGGTGGTCGAGCACATAGTTTATGTTCTCGTTCCAGACGGCGAGAAGGTTCTCGTCATCCAGGATATAGCCCAGCCTCGCGAGGCCGTCGAGATAGTAGGCGGTCTGCTCATAGCGCCACCAGTCGGCGCCCCTGTTCTCGGAATCCCTCTTGAGTTCGCCGGCCCACAGAGGGGAATCGTAGGGATAGGCCATGGCCTCGGGGTGTCCGGTAAGGCCGTCCCTCTGCCTCTCGAGCATCTCGAGCAGCCAGCCCTGCGGCTCGATGTCGGCGATGAGGCCTTCCTCGAACACGGCATACGGGGCAGCCGGGACGTCGGCGGCCTGTACGGCGGGAGCATTGGATTTACAGCCAGTGAGCAGCATGCCGCCCAGGATGGCAAGGATGAAAGTCAGTCTTTTCATATAATGTGTCATTTTGAGATTTCAGGATGCAATGTCTTAAATATAGGAATATTTTCGCTTTCATTCATCCAGTTCGAGCACATATACTCCCCTTGCGGGAATGCTCACGGGTGCGGTCACGTCGACCTGCTCTCCGGTCACGACATCCGTGCCGCGCACATTGTCACCTATGACCTCGGAAAACCTCTCCATGTCGACGGTCCGGGGCCGGTCGCTGCCGTTGAGCATCACCAGCACGGTGTCCTCGCCGTCGGTGCGCGCATATACATAGCAGCGCGTGGCGTTGTCGGGAGTATAGTGGACCAGCCTGCCGTGCTTCACGGCATCGGAGCTCCGCCTCCAGTTCAGCAGGGTGCTGATATAGTTCCAGGCCTCGTTCTGGTCGGTAGTGCGGCCGGCAGAGGTGAACGCATCGGTTCCGTCCTCCTTCCATCCGCCCGGGAAGTCAGCCCTGAGCCAGTTGCCGGGGTCGCGGCCCATCATTATCTCGGTGCCGTAATAAATCTGAGGGATTCCGCGCGTCGTCAGGATGAACGCGACCCCCTGCTTGAACTTCCATAGAGGGTCGCCCTCCTTCATGAAGCGGGAGATGTCGTGGTTGTCCAGGAAGGTCAGCACGTTGTCGCTGTCGGGTATCAGGAAGTCCTGGGTGATGCACTCGTAAATCTTGAACAGCCCGGCCTCGGAGCGCTCGCTCGTGTTGCTCTCCTTGAGAATCTGGTCCTGAACGGTGAAGGTGAGGTCGAAGTCCATCACGGTCTTGAGCCCGGTCTCCCCCTCGGAGTTGACCTTCGAGCCGCCCTGCCACCAGCCGGCGGCGGAGTTCCTCGGATACCAGCCCTCGCCCACGATGTTGAAGTCGGGGTATTCCGCGAACAGTTCCTCGCACCAGCGGGCCATGAAATCATAGTCGGCATAAGGATAGGTGTCCATGCGGATTCCGTCGATGCGGGCGTATTCTATCCACCAGAGGCTGTTCTGGATAAGATAGGTGGCGAGATGGCGGTTCTTCTGGTTGAGGTCAGGCATTCCGCCCGAGAACCAGCCCTGCACGAGCACGTCTTTTTCAGACTGAGGGGCGTGAGGATCCATCAGCACCCATTTGTAGTGGGTGGTGGCGGGGACCTCGTTCCAGTCCACCCTCTCCCCGCTTCCTGTCTTGACGGCGAAATCGTTATGGTTGAACCAGTCGGACGAAGGGATGTCGGCCATCCACCAGTGGGAGCTTCCGCAATGGTTGAATATCATGTCCATCACGACCTTGATGTCCTTTTCGTGCGCCTTCTCTATCATCGCGCAATACTCCTCGTTGGAGCCCAGTCTCGGGTCGACGAGATAGAAGTCGGAAATCGCATAGCCGTGCGACGCTCCGCCCCGGTTGTACTGGACGGGATTCAGCCATATCGCAGTGACTCCGAGTTCGTCAATGTAGTCGAGATGGTCGACGATGCCCTGGATGTCCCCTCCGTGGCGGCCGTCGCGTGTCCTGTCGACCTCATAGCCGTCCAGCACGTCATTGTCCGGATTGCCGTTGGCGAAACGGTCGGGCATGATGAGGTAGAGCACGTCGGCCGAACTGAAGCCCATCGCGCCGGGCTTCGTGTTGCGCGGACGCAGTTCGAAGGCCACATCCTCGGACTTCCTGCCTTCGCTGAAGGTGAAATTCAGGACTCCGGGACGCGCCGAGGAATCCACGTTGAGATACACGAAGAGATAGTTGGGGTTCTCAACCTCGCATATCTCCTTGATGTTCACGCCTTCGTAGGGCGCAAGGCTCACGGACGAGGAGGCAATGTCCTCGCCGTAGAACATGATCTGGACCTCCGGATTCTTCATTCCGGCGTACCAGAACGGAGGGTCCATCCTTTCAATCTCGACGGCTGCGAGAAGTGCGGGCGCCAGAATCGAGGCTAACAATGTGGTCAGGATTTTTCTTGGCATGACAGTTCTTATTTAAGGATAACGTATTCGAAAGGCATGAGGTCGAGGGTGCTGGGAAGAGAGAGCTTGTCTCCATCCATGAGGTCGGTGCAGCTGCGTCCGCGCCATTCCACCGGAAGCACGATGCTGTCCTGGGCGGGCCGCATGTTGACGACCACGAGCAGCTGTTCGCCACCGAGAGTCCTGGAGAACATCAGCACGTCATCGTCGGGCCAGGTCTCCAGCGAGCCCTTCCTGACTGCGGGACATTCATTGTAGATCTCCGCCAGACGGCAGTACTCTTCATACATTTCGCTGTTGGCGTTCCAGTCGACCTTGGTGTAGTTGAAGAAATTGATGGCGCCGGGATAGCCCACCTCCTGGGAACCGTAGACCAGCATGCCTCCGTGGATGAAGGCCGTGGCCACGAATGCCGCCATCGAGCCTTCCGGACCGAAGAATTCCTGCACGGGTGACATCTTGGTGCATTCGTCGTGGTTGGTGGTGAACCTGAGTTTCACGCAGCCGTCGGGAATACCCGCATATTCGGCGGAATCCACCTGGAAGAGACTGCTCGCCGGAGCCTTGGCGTACCCCCGGGAATAGACTCCGCGCAGGGCGGAAAGCCACTGCCAGGCATAGTTCATGTCGAATCCGGCGTCGAAGTGGTCCTTCCTCTGCCCCTCGGCGAGCATCAGCAGGCTGTGTCCATCGATAGCCCGGAGGCTCGATACGCAGTCACGCCAGAATTCGAAGGGCACGAAATCGGCAGCATCGCAGCGGAATCCGTCGACCCCGACTTCCTCGACCCAGTAGCGCATGGCGTCTATCATCGCGGCGCACATCTCGGGATTGTCGAAATTCAGGTCGGCAACGTCATTCCACCCGGTTCCCTCCGGAGAGGTTATCCCGCCGTCGGGGCCCTTGGTATACCAGTCGGGATGCTCGTATATCCAGGCGTTGTCCCAGGACGTATGGTTCGCGACCCAGTCGATGATCACCGCCATGTCCCTCGCGTGGCATTCACGCACCAGGGACTTGAAGTCCTCGACCGTGCCGAATTCCGGGTTCACGGAGCGGTAGTCCTTGACGCAGTACGGGGAATTGACCGAATTGAGTTCGCCTATCTCGAAGATAGGCATGAACCAGACCACGTTTGCCCCGAGTTCCGCTATGGAGTCGAGATGTTCCCCGACCGCCCTGAACGAGGCGGACGGCGCGAAATTGCGGGGGTTGACCTGGTACATCACCACATCCTGCGGATGCGGCGGCACGAACGCGGCGGAATCAGCCGCAGGAATGCCCCGGCCGCCCCCGCCGCATGCAAGCGCCGAGACCAGCAGAAGGGCGACAATCAGTATCTTTTTCATTTTGTCTTGTTTATCATGAAAACCACACCAGGAAATCGGCGGAGCGGGTGCGCGAGACCGTGAGGTCGCACCAGGCCTTGTTGTCCGTGATGATCCTCAGCCTTCCGTTCTTCAGGCGGACTATGCTCCGTATCGCAGCTGCGGAGATTATGCAGGTGCGGGATATGCGGAAGAATTCGAAGGGCGAAAGCTGGTCAGCGATAAGGTCGAGGGGAAGGTTCACGTTGAACCTCTCCCCTGCCGTCGTCACTATCCAGTTGGCCCTGTCCTCGGAATAGATATAGGCCACGTCCCTGGTGTCAACGGGGATGAACTGCTCCTCCGTCTTCACCACGAAACGCTTGCGGTATCCGGCAGGCACTGCAGGGGTATCGGAGCTCACCAGCACCCTTCCGAGAGCCGACAGCAGCCTTTCCGCATCGACCACGTTGCGGTTCGCACGGCATCTCTCTACCGAGCGGTGCAGCATGGTCTGGTCCACCGGCTTCAGAAGATAGTCCACGCAGCCTACTTCGAAGGCGTTGATCGCATATTTGTTGTACGCCGTCACCATGACGACGTTGGAGCTTATGCGGCTCCGCCTGAATATCTCGAAGCAGGTGCCGTCTTCAAGCTCGACGTCCATGAAGATCACATCGGGCGTACGTTCGCGGTTTTTCAGCCACTCCACGCTCTCCTTCACCGACTTCGTCATGCCGACGACCTCGATGTCGGGCGCGACCGCGGCCAGCAGCTTGACCAGACGCATGCTGGCCAGCTTCTCATCTTCTATTATCAGTGCTTCCATAAATCAAAGGCAGTTTGATTGTGAACTCTCCGCCGTCGGAAGATACCGTCATGTCCTCTCCGGCAACGTCGCGGTATTGTTGGCGTATGTAACGGAGGCCGAGCCCCGAAGCCTGGACCAGGGTGAACCTCGGCCGCAGGGGGTTGGAGACCACGAGGCAGTTCCCCTCGACCCGCATGCGGACCACGAGAGGATTCTCCGACGAGGCGGCGTTGTGCTTGAAGGCATTCTCGACGAGCAGCTGTACGGAACAAGGGACGACGAACATGGCCATCGCGCTCTCCGGAATGCCTTCGGCAGCGATGTCCACGGCGTCTTCAAAGCGGACTTTCAGCAGGTCCACATACTCCCTGACGAACTTCATCTCGTCGCGAAGCGGCACCATGGCCTCCAGTTCGCTGCCGCTCATGTACCTGTAGGTGGACGCGAGCTTGCGTATGAAGGTCGAGGCGGCCTCGGTGTTGCCGGAACTTACAAGTTCGTCGAGCACGTTCAGGTTGTTGAACATGAAATGCGGCTCCACCTGCTGCTTGAGCTTCAGATAGTCGTACTGTGCCCTGTGCGCCTTCTCCCTCTCCTCGGCGGCACGCGATTCCGCCCGGATCGAGCAATGGGCGAGATAGAACACCGCTCCGCAGCTGAAGAGATAGTCCAGCAGGACATTGAGCCCCAGGTTGCTGGACAGATGCTCCTCCGACACGACGAAGATGCGCACGAAGCGGACCATGAGTATCGTCATGAAAGCGAACATCAGCCAGCGCACGCTTATGCGTTCCTTGCGTGCCGGAAGTCCGAGCTTCTCCAGAAGATGGATGAGCCCGAGCACTACCCAGGCGACAATCTCCGTGACCGCCAGGACGATGCCCGGGCCGAAGACGATGTTGTTCCACTCGAAGAAACGGTACAGAAGATTGCCGAAGGCCTTGGAGAGGAAGAAACCGCCGACATTTGCAATAATCAGCATGCAGGCCATCACGGCCACCCCGACCTGCCTCCTCCAGCACAACACGACTACAAGAAGCATGGTCAGCAGGGTCAGCAGCAGCTCGTCGGACAGACCCAGCAGCCTCGACAGCAGCGCCACCGCTACATGCAGCAATACGAAAACCTGGATGACCCAGAAGTCGGACAATTTCTTCATACCAAGACCTTTCAGCAATATTCAGCTAAAGATAGTAAGGATTCTGCGAAAGTCCCGGATTTGCCGACAGCGCGCGCTCCGGCACGGGGAACCACTCGTATTTGCGGTCCCTCTTCGCGGGAAGGTCATATCCCACCTCGGTCGTCCTTCCGAAGAACCACCACTGTCCCTGAGTGAACTTGTCGAACCTGCGCAGGTCGGTGCGGCGGCGATGGCCTTCATCGAAGAACTCGAGGCCCCATTCGCTGAGCATGCGGTCCATGTCGAACTCATCGGAGAAACCGCGCGGAGCCTGGTCCCTGGCCGGCCCGAGCACCCTGCCCGTGGCCTCGTCCACTGAAGAACCGGTCCAGTCCTCGTCAGAGAAGTACCTTACGCGCACTTCGTTCACCACTTCCTTGGCCTCGTCGGCATTGCCCTCGCGGAGCAGGCACTCGGCGTAGGTGTAATAGACCTCGGCAAGACGGAACTCGACGACGTCAGGGTCGCAGAAATCGTACGGGGAGTTCGTGGTGTAGTAGGGATACTTGGCTGCGCGCAGACCGCTGTTGGTCTCACCCCAGCGGGGATTCTCCACTATCTGCACGGGGTGGTTGCCCTTGCCCTGGAAGTTTCCGACCTGGTCCACATAGACCAGAGCCATGTTGTTCCTGTCGGCATCGGCGAGCTGGACGTCGCCCGTGCCGTAATGCTCGCGCATCACTCCCTCGAGGAACAGTCCGCCCCAGTTCTCGCCGGTATCGTCGTTGTAGGGCTTCACGAGGCGTATGTCGCGGGGGTCGAAGCGCTCGCGTACCGCACCGAGCTTGTCGTTGTAGGGAGCATCGAGGAAGCAGGTGGCCTGCTCCTTGTCGTACATCTCCCTGAGCACGTTGAATTCATAGCCCACTACATTGCCGGCATCGTCGAGCACGGGGATGTTCTCCACGCACTGGTCATAGAAGTTGCTGCTGTTGTCGAACGAAGGCACCACGCAGCAGCAGTTCCATCCTGCATGACGCTGCGGCGTATCGTAATAGTCGATGAACACGTAGCTCATGAACGGGCCGTTGCGCATGTTGGTGGACCTCATGTTGTAGATTTCGTCGCTCGAGAACGCGAAGATGATTTCGTTGCACTGGGTGTCGTTGTTGGCGGAGTAGATGTCCTGGTACTTCGTGGCGAGGGAGTAGTTGCCATACTTGCCGTCCATGATTTCCTTTGCGAGGACCTTGCATTCGTCGAAGCGGGGCGTGCCGGTGAATATCTCAGAATTGAGCATGAGCCTCATCAGGATCATCCTGTTCATGGCCTGGCTGCAGGTGTTGACCGAACCGCCTACCGGCAGCAGGTCCACGGTCTCGTTGAGCTCCTGCTCCATCCATTCGCAGACGCTGCGGCAGCCTTCCTCGAAGGTCTTGCCGTCCATCGCGCTGACAGGCAGCTCGGAGGTGTCGATGGACGTGGTCAGAGGAATCGTCCCTCCGAACACCTCGAACACGTTGTAGTAGCAGTAGACCCTGAAGGTGCGTATCTCCGCAAGGTACTCCTGCTTGCGCTGTTCGGTGATTCCGATAGAAGCGGCGTCGACGTTGGTGAGGTCATAAATGAAGTTGTTGCAGAGGCCGATGGCGGTCCATGCGCTGTTCCATATCCTGTTCACATAGGTGGAGAGGGGCGTCCAGGTATGGGTGGAGAGCACGAACTTGTCGCCGCTGTCCCAGCCCCAGCTTCCTCCGTTCCATGAGCGCCAGGCTATCTGGTCGGCGGTAAGTTCGGCGGCATACCAGTAGAACTCCGATATGTCACCCTGTTCCTGGGCATAGATGTTCGCGATCGCCTGCTTCACCGCAGTCTCGTCGGTGAAGTAGTTCGACGCATCCATGAGGGTGTATGGATGCTCGGTCATATCGAAGCAGCTTGTCACGGCAAGCGAAGATATGAACACGGCAATGAGTTTTGTTATCTTTTTCATAATCCTGTTTGTCATTTAGAACTTCATGGTGACTCCGAGCGTTACGCGCGAAGAGTAGAGAGTCGTCGTGCCGGCAATACCGGGAGTCAGTCCTATGGATGTCACCGTAGAGGGGTCAACTCCGGTGAATCCGGTGAGAGTCAGCAGGTTGGTTGCAGCGAGATAGACATAGAGATTGTCCAGGCCGAGCTTGTTGCCTTCCTTGAAGTTGAAGCGGCGTCCGATGGACACTTTCTCTATCTTGAACCAGTCGCCCTTCTCGAGGAAGAAGGAATTGACATATTCGTTGTCTGCGGTGAGGTAGGGATATTTCTCGTACGCCGACTTGAGCAGGTTCTCGGCGGCGACTCCGGGATAGCCGTAGTCCTTGAGCTGGGAGTTCCAGATGTCCATGCCCGCGAGTCCGCGGCCGTTGATGCTGAGGTCCCAGTCCTTCCAGTTGAGGGTGATGTTCAGCGAGAAGCTGTGCTTGGGAAGGGTGTTTCCGATTTCCCTCTTGTCGTCGTCGAGCGAGCCGGTCTTGGTCGCGGTGCCGCCGTCGGCCGTGTAGTGGAGCAGCTGGCCGTCTTCAGTATAGCCCGCATATTCGAATCCCCTGATGGTACCTATGCGGGTGCCCTCATAGAGACGGAAATAGTAATCGCTGCTTCCGGGGACGCCGGTGCCGTAGAGGTCGATGTAGGATGCCTGGTAGATGTCATTTCCAAGGCTGCTGAGCACGGCGTTGCTGTAGGTGTAGGTTCCACCTACGTTCAGCCGCCAGTCCTTTCCGAAGTTCATGCTGTAATTCAGCACCATCTCCACGCCGGTGTTGCGGGTCGAACCGAGGTTGAGCCTGATGGAGTCGTAGACGTAGGGCGGCTGGGGCGCGGCATAGGTGTAGAGCAGGTCTTCCGAACGCCTGTCGAAATATTCTATGCTACCGCTGAACTTGTGGTCGAACATCTCGAAATCGATTCCGTAGTTGTAGACGACCGCAGTCTCCCATCCGAGGTTGGGATTGGCGTTCCTTGAGATTCCGTATCCGGGAACCCACTGTCCGTCAATCATATAATAAGTTCCTTTGGACTCGTAGGTCGCAAGCGAGGCGTAGTCGTCGCCGGCATTGCGGCCGGTCACTCCATAGGATACGCGCAGGCGAAGGTCATCGAGCCAGCCCTTGGTGGAGTCCATGAACTTCATGTTGGAAATGGTCCAGGCTCCGGAGAGAGCGGGGAACAGACCGTATTTCTTGTTGGCTCCGAACTTGGAGCTTCCCTCATAGCGCAGCGAACCGGTCACGGTCACGAGGTCGTTCCAGGAATAGGTTACGCGCCCGAACACGCCGGCGATCTTGTTGAACCATTTGCCTGAGCCCATGCCGGCCCTTCCGTTCTTGAGGAAGGAACCCGAACCTATGTTGTACCAGAGGAACTGGTCGTACTGGAAGTCATAGTTGTTCATGGACATGTTCTCTCCCTCGTCCTGGCGGTAGGAATATCCGGCCACCGCCTTGAGCAGGTGCTTGTCGAGGTCGAGGCTGTAGTTGACCATCCACTCGAAGTTCAGGCCAAGGTTGTTGCTGGACGCCAGATATGCCGAACCGGCATAGTCGTTCCACATCTGGCAGGTCTGCATGATGGAAGGTGTGTAGCTGTGGTTGAAGCTGCTGCCGTAGTCAACCGCGATGTTGGCATTGGTGGTCAGCATGCTTGACGTGGTGCGCAGCAGGTTCAGCTTGACATCCTGCTGGAAGGTCAGATACATGTTGTGGCTCTTGTTCACGGGAACCCGGTTGTTCTCCACCGGATTGGTCGAGCCGGTGGTGTTGGTCGGCCAGTAGAAGCCCGTGGGCGTGGAGTCGTCATAGACCGGCTGGGTGGGGTTCATGAAGATAGTGCCGCCGAGGTCGGCCCCGTTGCCGTTGTTGACCCGCGCGTTGATGTTCGCCAGGGTGGACAGTTCGAGGAAATCGCCGAGCATGCGCTGGTTCATCCTGAACCTCACGCTGTAGGTCTGGCGGGTGTTGTTCTTATATAATTGGTTTCGGTCAGAATAGCGCAGTGAAAGATTGTAGGAGCTCTTTTCCGTTGAGCCTGCAAGGGAGATGTACTGGTTCAGGTCGTAGGTCGGTTTGTCGTTGCGCAGCGCGTTCCAGTAGGCCTTGTCCTCGCGTCCGCCGTAGTCGGTCTTGCCCCGGTGGTATTTCTCGTTGATTTCCAGCCACTCGTCGAGGCTGTAGACATCCGGGGTGGGATGGAGGATCTGCAGGGCGTAGTAGGAATCATAGGTGACGCTGACCTTGCCCGGGGTGCCGGCGCCCTTACGGGTGGTCACCAGAATCACGCCGTTGGCGCCGCGCGTACCGTAGATTGCCGCTGACGCACCGTCCTTCAGCACGGAGATGGACTCGATGTCTTCCGTGGAGATATTTTCGAGCGAACCGCCGGCCACGCCGTCAATCACCACGAGCGGAGAGTTGCCGCCGTTGATGGAGGTTGCGCCACGGATCTGGAACGAGGAGCTGCCTCCGTCAGCTGCCACGTCGATGTTCAGTCCGGCGACTTTTCCGACCAGCAGCTGCATGGGGTCTCCGGCGGGCGCCTTGTTGAAGTCTTCCGAGCTCACGCTCACGATCGAGGAGGAAATCTCCTTCTTGCTCAGCGAACCGTAACCTACGACCACGGTCTCCTCGATCATCTCTGAATCATATTCGAGGACTACTGTCGCGGGCACGGAACGGGCTGGCATGGAAACCGTCTTGTATCCTATGCAGCTGAACTCGACAATCGCGTCAGCGCCGGACACCTGAAGGACATAGTCTCCGTCCAGATAGGTGGAGACTCCGTTCGTCGTGCCGCTCTCCATGACGGTCGCGCCGATGACGGGCCCTTCCGAATCCACTACAACTCCTTTCACCTCATATCCGCTCTGAGCGAACAGAGGAACAGACAGCCCGCCCGAAAGCAGGATGCCCGCAAGGAATACGAATGATACTCTCATTGGAATGATTTTTTGGTTATTAATTTGGTTACATGCCGGACACTGCCGGAACCTCGTCCTCCCCGGCCTTCGGAGGACAGATGTTCCGTTCGGCGGCATCCGGCTGAATCAAATGTCGAAATAATCGGAAAGCAAGAAGGCCGGGGGCCCGATTTTCAGGACGAACTGCAGGCTTCGGGGAACGAACGGAAACATACGCCGCCGCAAAAGACGCCGGGCAGGGCGGCGTACCTACGGGAAGGATGGCTGCAAAAAGTGAAGAACGGAATTTTTGACTGAATCCGCAATACGGTCGGGCACGGGACGGCATTCGTAGTAGCCGCAGTACTGAATTCATCCGAGTCAGGTATCGCGGCTCCGTCGCGGCTGGCTTCGGCGCTACGGCGTGATTTGCAATCCGCTTGCAGGTAATTGTCGGAAGCTGCCATCGCGGCGGCAATTGCGCCTCGCAGACGAAAAAAGTCTGCTCGGCGTCAATTCAGTCCGCTCGGCAAGCGAATCCGCCGGAACGGGGCAGACAATTTCGGCCAAGGGCTGGCCGGGGGAATCTTAGAGACTGAAATTATGGTTGTGCAGATGCGATTTGCAATAGGTTGTCAGTCAGCAAGTTCCGATTCGGGAGTGCCCGGCCTTGCACTTTTGGAAGCCGATGGCCGTGCACCGGGCCTGCCGAAAACGGCCTCCCAGGGCCCTGCAAGGCCGTTTTCGGAATAGAGACTGCACAGGAAGAATTTTACTGCCTGCCGGTTGCCGTTCAGACTGCCGCCGACAACCAGCTGCGACCATCCAGCCGCTGCCGGAGTCCGGCCTCCGGCAGTAGGAACCACCGCGCAGCCCTATACTGCCGGCAGGTCGGCTCCATCGCGGCTGACTTCTGCATTGCGGTGTGATTTGCACCTCGACTCACTTCGTAAAATTCATAGGCTACGGCCATGCCCGGCTGAGATGCGCCAGAGGCGGCGGGGTGCGCCAAATGGAAGGAATTCCTGTCCATCAGCTACGCCGGCCCCAGGGACAGCACCATTGAGAGCCCCCGGCCGTAGCCGATGAATTTCACATACGAAACTTTGTCGGCAGATTTTGCTGAAAGATTCGCAAAATCGCTTCGGAGCGGCTGATGCAGATAAAGGCTTTCGCCGGAATCAAGTTCCCTTATCTTTTATCTTTCGAAAAAAATTGTGTTTAATAAAACATCAGGGCGTGGAGAATATCCGATAACGACTACAAAACTGGTAGGATAATCCTCTTGGGAAAGGATAGGTGCCTCGCCCAAGGAATTGAAGCCGCAACAGAAAATAGGTTTTGACAGAAAAGCGGGGCTGCAGCTCCGCTTTTTTTGTGCCCTCATTTGACATCTTTTTACATCTCCGACAAAGAAACTTGCCAACTTTCTTGCCAACTTTCGGCCTAGTCGACTAGGATAATTTTGGCGCGCATCCATCACCCCAAATGTCGACTAGGCCCAACTTTCCGTGCTTTTCGAAGGCCTATACATCCGTAACTCATTGAACGACAAAAGCCTGCTGGCGCAGCGGTTTCCTGCGCCGTGTCAAGTAATTATATATCATCAGCCGTTTCCGCCGCCGGCATGCGGATTCAAGTTTTTCAGGGAATGCGGACTTTATCTTGCATAAAAAGGGTATTTTTGTGCGGATTTAACTTCAGGAACATGCGAATAGACATACTCAGCGTCGTGCCCGAGCTGCTTGAAAGCCCCCTGGCCCATTCCATAGTCGGGCGCGCGATAGGCAAAGGCCTGGTGGACATACAGGTGCATAATCTCCGCAAATACGGAATAGGTCCGAGAAAGAACGTGGACGACTACAGCTACGGCGGAGACGCGGGGATGGTCATGAGAGTGGAGCCCGTATATGACATGATAGCCGAGCTCAAGGCCGAAAGGGACTACGACGAGGTCATCTACATGTCACCGGACGGTGAGCGTTTCACCCAGGGCATGGCCAACGAACTCTCACTCAAGGAGAACATCATAATCCTCTGCGGACATTACAAGGGCATAGACGAGCGCATACGCGAGCATCTCGTGACCCGCGAAATTTCCGTCGGCGACTATGTGGTCAGCGGCGGGGAGATTCCTGCGGCCCTGGTGGCAGACGCTTTGGTGCGCTTGATTCCCGGGGCGCTGACGGACGAAACCTCCGCCCTCTCGGACTCGTTCCAGGAGGGCCTGGTCTCCCCTCCGGTCTACACCAGACCTGCGGAATTCAACGGCTGGAAAGTGCCCGAAGTGCTGCTCAGCGGGAATCCCAGGCTCATACGCCAGTGGCAGGACGAACAGGCTTTGGAACGCACAGCGAAAAGGAGGCCGGAGCTACTTAATAAAGAATTTTAAAAACTTAATATTTTTCTTGAAAATTTTTTGAAAAAATTATTGCGAATTAGAAAAATTGTGTATCTTTGCTCTTGGAAATGAAAACAACTCGACTCCGGTTCTGTGCCGGAGGTTTCTAACCAACAATAATTAACCTTCTATAAGGTAATACACTACTAATAACTAACCGTAAAAGCCTGTCGTGATGACAGGCTTTTGTCGTATAAATTATCCGCCGATTTGAAATATAGCCAAAAAGAATTCCTATATTTGTAATCTGTAATCAACTGAAGAAATTATGAGCGAAAACAACTTTCCTGAGAAGGTGCAAGAGGTCCTTGCAGAAGTCACCGAGAAGGTGAACGATGTCGCCGGAGCCGTCAGCGACAAGCTTGATACGCTTGCCGACAAGGTGGAAGATGCCGCCGAAGCCGCAGCCGACAAAACCGAGGAACTTGCAGACAAGTCTCTCGCCGAGTTGTCCGACATGTTCGTCAGCCTGAAGGACAGCGCTGACAGCATGCTGCGCTCCAAGGAGGCCGAAAGCATCAAGTCAGCTTTCTACAAGCTGCTCACCAGGCTGAAGGGCGAGAATCCCCAGATTGCCGACGATGCCAGGAACAATCCCCTCGAGGCCGTGGAGCAGAATTTCAAGGCCATGTACTCCGACTACAAGAAGGAGCGCGCCGAGTACAACAGGCAGCAGGACGAGCAGCGCGAGGCCAATCTTCTCAAGAAACAGGCCATCATAGAGGATCTCAAGGCCCTTGTGGAGGGACAGGATGACATGAGCTCCCAGTTCCCCGCCTTCAGGGAGATCCAGAACCGCTGGAAAGAGGCAGGCCCCGTGCCCGCCCAGTCATTCAGGGACATCAACGACCGCTACCAGTTCTATGTCGAGAAATTCTACGACATGGTCAAGATAAGCCGCGACCTGCGCGACCTCGATTTCAAGAAGAACCTGGAAGCCAAGGAGGCCCTCTGCGAGGCGGCGGAGAAGCTCGCCGAGAACGAGAACATCGTGTCGGCGTTCCATGAACTGCAGAAACTGCATGAGCAGTGGAAGGAGTTCGGCCCCGTGGCCAAGGAGAAGCGCGAGGAGATATGGGACCGTTTCAAGGCGGCGACCGCTGTAATCAACAAGCGCTACCAGGCCCACTTCGAAGAGCTCAAGGGCCAGCAGCTCGAGAATCTCGAGAAGAAGAAGAAACTCTGCGAGAAGGTCGAGGAGATAGCGGCAAGGGAGGTCAAGGGCTCGGCCGAATGGAACGCCTTCTCCAAGGAAATCGAGGACATACAGGCCGAATGGCGCAAGATAGGTTTCGCGACCAAGAAGGAGAACCAGAAAATCTACGACCGCTTCCGCGCGGCCTGCGACGCCTTCTTCGGACGCAAGCGCGAGTACTACAACGGCATCAAGGGCACGATGAACGAGAACCTCGAGAAGAAGCAGGCCCTGATCGAACAGGCCGAGGCCCTCAAGGACAGCACCGAATGGAAGAAGACCACCGACCAGTACATCTCGCTCCAGAAGCAGTGGAAGGAGATAGGCCCCGTGCCCCGCAAGAAATCCGAACAGCTCTGGAAAAGGTTCCGGGCAGCCTGCGACGAGTTCTTCGCCAGGAGGGACGCCAACGCATCGCCCGAGAACGACTTCTACGGCAACCTCAAGGCCAAGAGGAAGCTCATCGGGGACATCAGGGCCTACGTTCCCGGCGATGACGAGACCGCGAACGCGGAGATGATGCGCGAGTTCAACGAGCGCTGGCAGGCCATAGGCCATGTGCCCTTCAAGGAAAAGGACGCCGTCCAGAGCGAATTCCGCGAAGCGATGCGGGAGAAGTTCCCTCTGTTCAATCTCCAGAGAGGCGGGAAGCAGGGCGGATCCGCATCCGGCGGTCACCGCAGTCCCAAGGACATTCTCATAGCAAAATACAACACACTGCAGCAGAACATAAACACTTACGAAAACAATATCGGATTCTTCTCATCATCAAGCAGCGACAGCCCCCTTATCCGCCAGATGCAGGCGAAGATCGACGAGGCGAAGGCGGAGCTCAAGAAACTGGAGGAACAGATCAGGAACGCCGAAGAAGAAAGCAAGTAAATGGACAAGAACACAATTATAGGATTCGTCCTCATAATTCTGATTTTCGTCGGTTTCTCGGTATTCGAGACCGGCCGTGCACGCAAAAACGCCGAACTCCAGGCCCAGGCGGATTCGATAGCCCTGGCCATGAACCCGGTCCGCGACATCCCTGAAATTCCGGAGGAGTCGCCGGAGAGCCGCGATGACTCCACGATGTTCAAGGACACGGCCATACGGCATGCGTACAACGCCAAAGCGCAGATTGTGGCCATCGAGAACAGCAGGCTCAAGGTCGAGTTCAACACCAGGGGCGCGCAGCCCCATTCCGTGATGGTCAAGGACTACTACAACTACGACAGCACGGAACTCTACCTTTTCCGGCCGGGAGAGGCTGACTACGCGATCAGCGTCTACGCAGGAGAATACATCCGCTCCGACAAGTTCACCTTCGAGGTCGCCGAGCTGACCGACAGCAGCGTCACGATGCGCCTGCCCTTCTCCGGAGGCGGATACATCGAGCAGAAATACATACTCCACGAAGACAGCTACCGCATGGACAACCTGCTCTCCTTCGTGGACATGGACGGGGTGATTCCGGGGAACGTAAGCTCCTTCGACATCGACTTCAACGTCACGGTGCCCCGCATGGAGAAAGGCTACAGGAACGAGTCCCAGTATTCCAAGCTGAACTATTACTATGAAGGCGACAAGAAGCCCGAAGCCATAGGCAACGGCCGCAACGGCGAACGCCGCATAGACTCCAGGCTCAGCTGGTTCGCGTTCCAGCAGCAGTTCTTCTCGGTGATAATGCGCGCGCCCCGGGAGTTTTCCTCCGGCGACCTTGCAATCAGCTTCTATCCGGAGAGCGACCCCGGCCGCAACCTGATGGACTGCAGCGCGAGGATGCGCGCCGACCTGGTACAGGGCGGAGGCACGATACCCTTCGAGTTCTACCTCGGCCCTAACCACTTCCAGACCCTCAAGAGCTACGACCACAAGTATGAGAAGATCATCCCCCTGGGAGGATGGCTCGTGGGCTGGTTCACCAGATTCGCGATAATCCCGATGTTCAACTTCTTCGGAAGGTTCATCGACAGTTTCGGACTCGTCATCCTGCTGATGACCATAGTCATCAAGCTCGTCGTACTCCCCTTCACCTACAAGTCCTACGCTTCTTCGGCGAAGATGGGAGCACTCAAGCCCGAAATCGACAAGATAAACGCGAAATACCCCCACATGGACAACCAGCAGGAGCAGCTCAAGAAGCAGCAGGCCATGATGAACCTCTACAAGCGGGCCGGAGTCAGTCCCATGGGAGGCTGCCTGCCCATGCTGCTGACCTTCCCCATCCTGTGGGCGATGTTCCGCTTCTTCCCCGCATCCATCGAGCTCCGCCAGCAGCCTTTCCTCTGGTGCGACGACCTTTCGGCCTACGACTCGATACTGGACTACGGGACGCGCATTCCCATACTCGGAGACCACCTGTCGCTCTTCGCCCTGCTGATGGCGGTGACCATGTGGGTATATTCCAAGTTCACGCTGGCCTCGCAGCCCAACGCCAACGACCCCAGTGCCGCGAGCATGCGCTTCATGAGCCTCTGGCTGATGCCGATAATGATGTTCTTCATCTGCAACCAGCTCTCGGCCGCGCTCAGCTACTACTACCTGCTCTCGCAGCTGATCTCCATACTTGAAACCGTAATCATCCGCAAGAGCATAGACAAGGATGCCATACTCGAGAAGGTCAGGGCGAGCGAAGGCAAGCCCATGCCCAAGAGCAAATGGCAGCAGCGCATAGAGGAGGCCCAGAGAATCCAGGAGCAGCAGCTCCGCGAGCAGAGGAAGAAACAGGGCCGCAAGTAATATGATAGAAGAGAATCTCCATAACATCCAAAAGGAACTGCCACCCGACGTCAAGCTGGTGGCAGTTTCCAAATTCCACCCCCTCGAAACCATCATCGAAGCGGCAGGGGCCGGGCAGCTGCGCTTCGGAGAGAGCCGGCCGCAGGAATTCCAGAAAAAGGTACTGGCATTGGAGGCGGAGAATCCCGACCTCGCCGGGAGGCTGGAATGGCATTTCATAGGCCACCTGCAGACCAACAAGCTCAAGATGGTGCTCCCCTACGCCTCCCTGGTCCAGTCGATAGACAGCCTCCACCTGCTGCAGGCGGTGGACGGCTGGGGAAAGACGGCGCAAAAGACCGTGAACGTGTTGCTGGAGCTCCATATCGGCGCCGAGAAGACGAAGCAGGGATTCGTCGAGGAAGAGGCCCTCGACATACTCTTCAATGCGTCCAGGTACGCCAACGTCCGCTTCTGCGGTCTGATGGGCATGGCGTCGCACAGCGACGACGAGGAGGACATACGCGCCGACTTCTCGAGAATCTCATCCTTCTTCGCCTATTGCCGGGACCTCTTCCCGGAACTGGAGAGTTTCCGCGAGCTGTCCATAGGCATGTCGGGCGACTGGCGCATAGCCCTCGAATACGGGGCCACAATGGTCCGCATAGGTACGGCGATTTTCGGCCCGAGACAGTACTGAATCACCATTCTAACGGAACACTTCCCTGAAGCGATGAAGAACATGAGCGCAGGAATCATCATCGGAATAGTCATGATATTCGCAGGCATCGTCGTGATGCTGGTGTCAATCTCCCGACCGAACAGGATAGAGGTATGCGACGGCAGCCTCGTCATCTCCGGCAGCTACCCGATGAGCGTGAAACCGGACGAAATCCAGACGGCCGAACTGCTGGACAGCCTTCCGAAAATCACGATACGCACCAATGGCTTCGCCCTTGGCAATTCGATGACCGGGCATTTCCGCATGAAAGGAATCGGAGCCTGCCGGCTCTATCTCAAGATGAACCGCCCGCCGTTCGTGCATATCGTCACCTCCGGCGGAAAGCATATATTCTTCAATACGGAAGAGCCGTCCCGCACCAGAGAGCTTTTCGATGCGCTGAACCAGTCCAAGGCCAGCCCTGAATAGCGGCGGATATGGAACCGGCTATTTCTTGAGCTCCCTTATCATGGCCGCCGCAACCTTGCGCGACGCTCCCCTGCCTCCGAGAACTTCCCGTATTGCCGCATAGTCGGCCAGCATACGCGAACGGTAGGCCTCGTCTTCGTTGAGCCTCCTGACTTCCGCCAGCACCTCTTCAAGGTTGAAGTCGTCCTGGATCAGCTCCCGGAAGGCCAGCCTGTCTATGCAGAGATTGCCCAATGAGATATACTTGATGTGGTCCCCGACCCTGAGCACGTTCTTCGCCATGAAATAGGTCAGGGGCGAAGTGCTCCAGCAGACCACCTGCGGAGTTCCGATAAGGGCCGCTTCCAGGGAGGCCGTACCGGAATTGACCACGGCCGCATCGGCGAACTTCAGGATGTCGTAGGTCCTGCCGAAGAGCAGCTCCACGTTCGTCCGTGAGCCTATGTACTGCTGATAGTCCTCCCGGGTCCTCGCCGGGGCGCCGGCCACGACGAACTTATAGCCTTCATATCGGGGCAGCGCCGAAAGTTTGTCAGCGAGCTCCATGCAAATCGGCATCGTGCGCGCGATCTCCGCCTTGCGCGAACCTGCGAGCAGGGCTATGTAGCGTCCCGGCACGGGGCGTACGAAATCATGGGAATCCACGGCGTCGACCAGCGGATTGCCCTCGTAGACATAGCCTATCCCCCGGCTCGAGAAATATTCCTTCTCGAAGGGGAAGACGATGAAGAGCCTGTCCACCCAGGCCTTGAGCCTGCGGTTGCGGCCCTCGCGCGACGCCCAGGTCTTCGGGGCAATATAATAGAACACCTTTATCCCGTGCCGGTGGCAGAAGGAGGCGATTTTCATGTTGAACCCGGGATAATCGATAAGAATCACGACATCGGGCTTCCATGCGGCTATGTCCTCCCGGCAGAATTCCACATTGCGCAGCAGCTTGAAGCCCTTTGCGAGCACTTCCGTGAAACCCATGACCGCACCGTCGCGGTAATGGCGCACCAGCTCGGCGGGCACCCCACTCTCCGCGGCGGCCTCCTTCATCATGTCGCCGCCCCAGAACCGTATCCGCGCCTCCTTGTCCTCTGCGGCCAGTCCGCGCACGAGATTGCTGCCGTGCAGGTCGCCTGACGCCTCTCCGGCAATGATATAATATCGCATGGCTATATGAAGATTTCCCGGAGAGCGGCGCCCTCCTCGCGGTCGCTGTTGTCAATATTGTGAGGGGTCACCGTAATATATCCTTCGTCCAGCAATATATGGTCGGTGTTTCCTGTGTTGTCACCGTTGTCGGTGAAATCCCCCGCCATGACGAAGATTTCCTCGCCGGCTTCAGCCGCCGCCACATATCCGAGGTCCTCCTCGGTCGGAGTACGCCCTATCTGCCCGAGGAAGCCGGTGAAATCGCGGTACTCCCTTTCCCAGTGGGCCCTTCCCATGTGGCAAACCCTGACGCCCTTTATCCCGTCGGCGGGCAGACCGGGGAAGTTGACATTATAGTAGGCGCCGAACCTGCGCGGGCGGGCCAGCAGTTTTTCGAGAATTGAGGGGAACAGCTCCGCGACAGCCGAGAAGTCGGCGTCTTCCGAAAAGCTGTCGAGGCTCACGCCCACCGAAGGGATGCCGTTCACCGCACCTTCCATCGCGGCCCCGAGAGTCCCCGAGTACAGGGCGGCGGTCGCGGCATTGCTTCCATGGTTGATGCCGCTCACTACAAGGTCAGGACGCTCCGGGAACATGACGTTGTCCAGGCCGAACTTGACGCAGCTCGCCGGAGTTCCGTCGAGATACCACCAGTGTTCGCCGGACTTTTCAAGGACTTTCTTGGCGGCCAGCGGCCTGAGTCCCATGCTCACCGCCATGGACATTCCGCTCTGCGGTTTCTTGGGCGCGACGATGGTCAGCTCGCCGTACGGGCGCAATATGCCGACCAGTTCCAGAAGGCCCTTGGCCTCATATCCGTCATCGTTCGTAACGAGTATTTTCATCTCCACTTTTTCTACAAATATAATTGATTTTTCCCTATTTTTTTGATAAATTTGCGACGCTTCAAAGGTTTGGAGTTTTAGTTTAATATTCATAATAATTTTAAAAGATGGTAAAACTTGGTATTAACGGATTCGGCCGTATCGGACGTATGGTCTTCCGTGCTGCTGTCGAGAATTTCTCAAACGACATCGAGGTTGTAGGTATCAACGACCTTCTCGATCCTGAGTATCTCGCCTACATGCTCAAGTATGATTCAGTTCACGGCACTTTCAAGGGTGAGGTTTCCGTTGTTGACGGACATCTCGTAGTAAACGGACACAAGATCCGCGTCACCGCCGAGAAGGATCCTTCAAACCTCAAGTGGGACGAGGTCGGAGCTGAGGTCGTAGTTGAGTCCACCGGTTTCTTCCTCACCGACGAGACCGCACGTCAGCACATCAAGGCCGGCGCCAAGAAGGTCATCATGTCAGCACCTTCAAAGGACGCCACCCCCATGTTCGTATATGGCGTAAACCATGAGACCTACGCCGGTCAGGACATCATCTCCAACGCTTCCTGCACCACCAACTGCCTCGCTCCCATTTCCAAGGTCCTCAACGACACCTTCGGAATCAAGAGGGGTCTCATGACCACCGTTCACGCCGCCACCGCCACCCAGAAGACCGTTGACGGTCCTTCAAAGAAGGACTGGAGAGGCGGACGCGGAATCCTTGAGAACATCATCCCTTCATCAACCGGCGCCGCCAAGGCAGTAGGAAAGGTTCTCCCCGTCCTCAACGGCAAGCTCACCGGAATGTCACTCCGCGTGCCCACTTCCGACGTCAGCTTCGTTGACCTCACCGCAGAGCTCGAGAAGCCTTGCACCTACGAGGAGATCTGCGCAGCCATGAAGAAGGCTTCCGAGGGCGAACTCAAGGGAGTTCTCGGATACACCGACGAGGCTGTCGTTTCCACCGACTTCCGCAACGATCCTCACACCTCAATCTTCGACGTAAAGGCAGGTATCCAACTCGATCCCACCTTCGTGAAGGTTTGCGCATGGTATGACAACGAGTGGGGTTACTCCAACAAGGTTCTCGAGATGGCAAAGGTCATCACGAAGTAATTTCCGCTATCATTACACACAGGACGGAGACCTTTCGGGGTCTCCGTCTTCGTTTATCCTATACGCTGAATCTGGCCTACTATGCAGAAGTATACAGGAATCGGCGTATCTTGCCCTTTGCGCTCTTCCTGAAAGGTTCGGTGAAGATTTCCTCCCGGTTGATGTTGCTCTGCCGCTTGACCCTGCGATTGCAGTGATCCTTGATTGACGTGATGCTTGATTGACGCACAGATTCCGGACAGCAGATGTGCACGGCCTCGGAATTCAGAAAATCTTGAAATATTTTTCAAAAATTTCATTTTCTGACGCAACGAAACGGGGCTTTTTTACATCTATCAAGTGAATTCCCGAACGAATAATCAAAAAGGACAAGATATGAGAACTTTATTCATTGCTTTGGCAACCATATGCCGGTTCTTCACCCAGGACATCTGGGAAAAGAAGCCCGCACGCAACGCAAAAGCCGGCAAGAAGCTGGTAACTGTGTAAAAAGGTCTTGAAGACCTGAAGGAACGGTTCCTCCGTATGACGCAAAATCATAACATATTGGTATTGAAAGACGACTGCGGAAATCATAACTTTGCTCTACAAGAACATCGCCCGACATAGCTAACGCGTCAGACAGTTGAGTGAGCCATTCCAGATTACTTGAAAGAGGAGAGAACTCTCGGCGATGGGGTTCTCTCTTTTTTTTGCCGGACGCCACACCGATCGGCAACCACCGTCCGGCAGGATTGCAGAATCCTGCTGTTCACCTCAAGCCTCGGGTAAGACACCTTCCATAGCTGGATGCCTGACACAGCGTGCAGCCTGCACACGGTATGGACAATGCAGATGATTTGCCTGCATCGTCCATATTGACCAGAGGCTCATCGCATGCATTGACTGTCGTGTTGGAAGGTGTTTTTCCTGACCGACTTGTTCTCATTCCCTGTTCGGCAGAATTTGCAATCCCCACTGCCGTTGCCGGAGCTTGGCCTCTGACAAGCTGGATTTGCAATCCACCCCTCCTGCCGTTGCCGGAGCTCGGTCTCCGGCAGTAAGACCTCCCGCACAACCCTATACTGCCGACAGACCGACTCCGCAGCGGCGGTTGAAAAATACTTTTGCGCGCCCGTTGAGCTGGACTAGTAATCCCGTCCCTGCTACCCTCGCTGCGGCATTGTGCCTCGCAGGCGACAAAAGCCTGTTCGGCATCAATTCAGTCCGCTCGGCCGTAACGGATTTTCCGCCAATATACGGCTGCAATTCTCCTTTTCACGCAATGAGTGCCTGAAGGCCATGGAGGGCCGGCTGCCGCCGTCCTGGGACGCTACTCCGGGACGTAGATGATTTCGCCGTTCTCGAGCTCGTATGCGATTCCGACGCGGCGGCCTTTCGCCCCGGACTTTGAGCTCTGGTCCTCGGACGGCGTATAGCGGTTCACCTTACCTCCCTCCTTGGTTATAATCTCCATGTTCTCCTTGCCGGGGTTCTTCACTATCGTGAAGTCCTCCTGGCTGAACATCTCGGTCATGCTGTAACGGGTCACCAGGGCCACCATCAGCGCCACGGCGAACACCATCGCGACATCGAAAAGATTGCTCACGACGCCCATGGGGTCGCTCTCCTCCCGCTTTTTCAGAAGATGCCTCCTCATTTCCTCTCTCCCCCATCCTTTTCATCCGACTCGCTGTCAATAACATCGGAAAGGTACTGCAGGGCCGTGAGATCCTTGAGATACCAGCGCTGCTTGACCTGCTCCGTAAAATATCCTATCGCGGCCGACACCATTCCGACCACGGTGGTGGCGAAAGCGACCTGCATGTTGTAGGCCATGGATCCTATGTCTCCCGTGGAGAGTCCCACCAATGCGGGCCCCATGGGAATCAGAGTGCCCATCAGACCGAGCATGGGTCCCAGCTTGGCGAGATAGCGAGACCAGGCCATGTCCTTGTCGGCATATATCTCGAATTCGGACAGCAACTTGTCCCTCAGAGGCCTGTCGGCCCCGGCGGCGAGAAGTTTCCTGGCATACACGACGACGGCCGAAGGGTTCTTCTCCGGCAGACGGCTCCCGAAAGCTTCGAGGCCGGACGCGCTGAGACCTTCAATCTCGTCGTGGATGAGCTTGTCGGTCTTGCGCATGCCGATATACTGTCCGAAGAAGCCGCCGACAAGCAGCAGGGCCTTGACGAACAGCAGTATCAGCAGCACTATGTCCGGCACCAGCAGTCCGTTCGAAATCCAGAATAACACATTTGAAATCGTTTCCATATTCTTTATCTTTAAATTAATTCATTGACTTTAGCCGCTCGCAGGCTGTTTGCCTCTGGAGAGGCTAGCCGCCCGCGGCTGTGAGCGGGTGATATTTCGCAGCGCAGCGAAGAAATATCAATGGAGCGCAGCGGAACCTTCCCGAAGGCGACAGGCTGCGCGCCGGCATAATGCAAGCTCAACCCTTCCATTTTCTTCCGGTCCTGAGACGGTACAGCAAGAAGCCAAGGGCCGCTCCGGCGAGCACGATGGCGCAGACGGCGGCAAATGCCAGATAATCCACCGAATCCACGCTCTCCGAAGCCGTTGTGCCGTTGACCGTAGCTATGATTCCGAGAGCGGCGGTCATCGCATTCGACAGGAACAGCAGCTCCAGGCGGATCTCCTTCTCGGGCAACAGCTTCCTGACCCCAAGAACCGCCAGCGGCAGCAACACCAGCACGGCTCCGGCCATGCACCAGGAAATCAGGGCAAAGGACACCCCGGGGAAAGCGAACAGACAGCTCACCACCAGACTGAACAGGACGAAGAACACCATGATGCCAGGGAAGATGCGCAGCATCCTGTATATCCATATCGTACGGCGCCTCACCGGGCCGCTGTTCATCAGGTTCACGGCCATCAGGCAATAGGACATCTGAAGCACCACATCCAGAGTGAGCACCACGGCGATGTCCTGCATAAGGGCACGGTCGCCAAGCCACGAAGCAATCTCGGTCTTCGACTGCTCTGCGGCAAAAGGCCAAGAGAGACCGGTGAACAACGCGCACAAAAGCGCCATCAGCAGCAGCTGCCGGAGCTTATAGCCGGTGAGCTTCAGCACGAAGCTGAAACTCACAAGCACCATCGCGACCTTTACTACTGTTTCCATACTACCGCACGCTGTTCTTGCGCCTTCTGCGGACGAGCAGGACTATGACCACAATCGCCGCTGCCGCAAAAGCCACGACCACGGTGTTGCTCAGGACGGCCTTGCGCTCCGCCGCACCGTCATCCATCACCTCCCGCTTCATGACCACGCCGTCCTGTCCGGAGACTCTCGCCTCGCGGATATTCTCGATGTTCGCGTTATAGCGGCCGGCAGCGGACGCATCCACATTCGATGCGATGAAATTGCGCAACGGGACATTGTCGCAGACGCTCTCGGAGCATGAAGGCAGGTATTCATCCACAAGGCGCGTATGCAGGGAAGCTATGTCGCGAAGCTGCTGCTCGCTGGCATCCCACATACCCTTGCGCGCGGTCTCCATCATCACCGCCGTCATCTCCTCGAGAGCCGCAGGGTTCTTGTCGCCGAACCATTCCTCGATGCCGAGATCCAGTTCGTCCTTAACATAGACATTGTAGATTTCGTCCCACATCTCGTCATCGACCACCGAAGGCTTCGTGACATTCCACCCGTAGGTGTTCTGCACCACCTCGGCGAAGCCTGCCGCAGCACTGGCGCCGCCCTTCATCTTCTCCCGGATATATGCAGGATTGAAAATCGTGGTGCGGCCTTCCACTCCTATGGCCTCCTTGAGTTCCTGCATACGCATGTTGTGATGGTTCCGGTAGTCGCTCAGATAAGCGTCCGGATCCTTTCCTGTGACCTTCTGCACCGCGAGGTTCATACCTCCCATGAACTCATAGACATGGTCGAGGCTCAAAGCGCCCCAGGTGTTGCTCTGACGCGGCTGCACGACCACGTCGGTCCCTCCGAGGGCCGCCTCGAACGCGAATTCCCCGTATTTCTCCCACTCGTCTTCACTGCCGTAGTAGGCGCCCATGTTCTGCATGTACCTGTCGGCTATCTCTCCGCTGTCCTCCCAGCTGTCGCCGTTCTGTATCATACCCGTAATCCCGGTGCCGTAGCCTCCGTTCAGGCCGCCGAACACTCTGTACCTCGAAAGTTCACGCGCCTCACGGGGGCTGACTCCCCTGTCGGTCAGCATCTTCTCGGATTCCACCACACCTGAGGCGACCCGGTTCTCGTAGACGTCATCCCTCGCCGCAGCCGCCATCTCTACGGCCCTGCTTATCAGGAAAAGACGGGAAGCCGCGATGTCGCGGAGCTGTCCGCTGGTCTGCACGACCACGTCAATCCTGGGCCTGCCGAGCTCTTCGGAAGGAATCAGCCGGAGGTCTGTGACGCGTCCGAACGCATCGCGCACAGGCTCCACTCCAAGCATGTACAGCACCTGGGCTATGGTCGCCCCTTCGGTCTCGATGAACTCCCCGCTCCAGAGCGTATAGCTGACCTTGCGGGGGATAGAGTCGTTGTGGTTGCGGCGGTACATCTCGATGGTTTTCTCCGCGAGTTTCTTCCCTTCCTCCCAGGCTTTCTCCGAAGGGGTGGCTTCGGCATTGACCGCATAGAGGTTCCGGCCGGTGGGCAGAGTGTTCGGGTTGACTATGGGATCGCCTCCCGGAGAGGGGGCCGTATAGCCGCCGTCCATCGCGTTGAGCAGTGAGCGGAACTCCTCTTCAGGGCTCTCCCGGAGCGCTTCCGAGTAATTGTTGATATTCTCCACGGCTGCCGCCAGCTGGTTCAGCGTCCGGGCGAAAGCCTCATATTCATCGGTAATCTGCGGCTCGCTTCCGGCTCCGGCGGATCCGGTCATCATCTCCATCATGCTTCTGGGGCGGTCGAGACGCTCCACGGTCTTCCGCGCTTCGGAGAGTTCGTCGGCGCTGACTTCCGCGAGCCGGCAGATGAATGCGTCGTCTGCCATGGAGGGGTTGTCAAGCACCCGGCGCACTATGTCCTTCGCCGGTTCGAGATAGTCGCGGTTGAACACGCGGGAGTTCTCCTCCAGCCCGGCTTCGGCACGGCCGCGCTGACGGTCGAGCGCCAGCATCGCGTACGCAATGGGGTCGCTGGCCATGGCGAACACGCTGCTGCGTATTCTCCCGGGTTCGTATGCCTCGCCCATGGTATAGAGTTCGCCGGTAATCTTCTCGTTGGTCAGCTCTTCGGCGAAGTTGTCGATACGGGATATTTCCTCCTCGGTGTAGCCGGAGGTGGAAAGCGAATCGAGACGGAGG
Organism: uncultured Bacteroides sp.; assembly: GCA_900543205.1. Taxonomy (GTDB): domain Bacteria; phylum Bacteroidota; class Bacteroidia; order Bacteroidales; family UBA932; genus Cryptobacteroides; species Cryptobacteroides excrementigallinarum. Next base: position 31,279 of record UQQM01000024.1, read on the forward strand.
TCACGGTGTATGCCCATCTCCAGGACTATGTCCTTGACCTTCCTGGATTCCGCAGCAGCTTCACCTCCCGTCTCAAGGGCGGTGTAATAGGCGCTTATGGCGTCCTTGAGCTCCTTGTAGGTGCCACGCAGCTCGCTCTCCATGAAGGGCGGCGTCAGATATGACTGTATGCCAGCATACGAGCGGCGCTTGGCGATCATTGCCTCCCCGACATTGGAAATCGTGTAGATGTAGAGGTGGGGCGTGGTGCCGACCAGCCTGTCGGGCCAGTCGCGGCTGCTCAGGGCGACCTGCTTGGACGGCGTGAACTCGAGGCTGCCGTGAGTTCCGAAGTGTATCATCACGTCCGCGCCGAAGCCCTTGCGCGCCCAGAGATATTCGGCGATGTAGGGGTACGGCGGGGCGTTGTCGG
>UQQM01000025.1 GCA_900543205.1 uncultured Bacteroides sp.
AATCCTGCTTCCCCTGCAAAATATCAAAGGTTACGATTTGGTAATTGTTTAACAGATACCGCTCTTTCGCTTCCATTCAACGGTATCCATTAAATGTAAAGATGAGAAGGTTTATCAATTCCTGCAAGGAATCATTCGAAGAACTGACCAAGAAGACTACGTGGCCTAACTGGGCGAAACTCCAGAGTTCCGCTCTGCTCGTCCTGCTTGCCACCGTCATCCTGGCGGCGTTGCTTTGGGTCGTTGACTTCGCGTTCCAATCTCTGATGACCGGAATCTACACTCTGTAAATCCTAGATTCAAATGGGCGAGATGAAATGGTATGTCCTGCGCACTGCAGGAACTAAGGAGAAGAAGGCGGCTGAATATCTCATGAAGGAAATCGAGAGAAGCGGTCTTCAGGACGAGGTTGCTCAGGTGCTTGTTCCCGTCAAGAAGGAGATAGTCACAAAGAACGGAAAGAGAAAGGCGGTCGACAGGCTGCTTTTCCCCGGTTATGTGCTCATCCAGGCCGAGCTCAGCGCGAAGCTTGAGAACATCATCCGCAACATGGTTCCCGGCATGTCCGGCTTCCTTACCGAAAAGAAATCCGCCAATTCAGCCCAGTTCGAGAGAATCCCCGTCCCGCTCCGCGATGACGAGGTGCAGAGGATTCTCGGAAATCAGGACGAGAACGCCGACAGCGCGGCCGAAACGATAGTCAACTACGAGATTGGCGAGTCAGTCAGCATCATCGGAGGGCCTTTCAGCGGCTTCACCGGAGTTGTGGACGACATCCTGGAAGACAGGAGCAAAATCAAGGTCATAGTTGAAATCTTCGGCAGGAAGACACAGGTCGAACTCAACTTTGCACAAGTAACTAAAGTAACTAAAGCTTAAGAAGTATTATGGCAAAAGAAGTTACCGGATTCATCAAGCTCCAGATCAAAGGCGGAGCGGCAAACCCTGCACCTCCGGTAGGACCGGCACTCGGTTCCAAAGGCTTGAACATCATGGATTTCTGCAAGGCCTTCAATGCGGCCACGCAGGGTCAGGCAGGAAAAGTCCTTCCTGTCGTCATAACCGTCTATTCAGACAAGTCCTTCACTTTCGAGGTAAAGCAGCCGCCCGTGGCGGTATCCCTGAAGGAAGCGGCAAAGATCAGCACCGCGTCAGGAGAGCCCAACCGCAAGAAGGTCGCAACCATCACCTGGGACCAGGTGAAGACCATTGCTGAAGGCAAGATGCAGGACCTCAACTGCTTCACCCTCGCATCCGCGATGCGTATGGTGGCAGGTACGGCACGTAGCATGGGAATCACCATCAGCGGAGAATTCCCCGAGAACCTTTAAACCTTGTACGCGATATGAGCAAGTTGACAAAAAACCAGAAGGCAGCTGCTGAGAAGTTCGATTCCCACAAGCTGTATACTCTCACCGAGGCGTGCCAGATCGTCAAGGACATCACCTTCACCAAGTTCGACGCTTCAGTCGAGCTCTCCGTAAACCTCGGAGTAGACCCCCGCAAGGCCAACCAGATGGTCCGCGGCGTGGTGACGCTCCCCCACGGAACCGGAAAGGTGGTCAGGGTTCTTGCACTCTGCACCCCTGACAAGGAGAACGAAGCAAAGGAAGCCGGAGCCGACTATGTCGGACTGGACGAATACATCGAGAAGATCAAGGGCGGCTGGACCGATGTGGACGTAATCGTCTGCACCCCTTCAGTGATGCCCAAGATTGGTGCTCTCGGAAAGATTCTCGGCCCCCGCGGGCTCATGCCCAACCCCAAGACCGGCACCGTGACCATGGAAATCGGAGCCGCCGTGAAGGCATCCAAGGGAGGTAAGATTGACTTCAAGGTCGACAAGGCCGGAATCGTCCACACCGCAATTGGAAAAGTATCTTTCAGCGCCCAGCAGATTTACGAGAACGCGGCGGAGGTCATCAACGCCATCTCAAAGCTCAAGCCCCAGGCCCTCAAGGGAACCTACATGCTCGGAGCCGCAATCTGCTCTACCATGAGCGCCGGAATCAAAATTGATCTCAAGGCATTTATCAACAGTGCTGAGTAAAAATTCAATACTATGAAAAAAGAACTTAAAGGTCAGATTATTGAAAGCATCTCAGCGCAGCTAAAGCAGTATCCCAACTTCTACATCACGGATATTGCAGGCCTGAATGCAGGACAGACAAGCAAGCTCCGTCGCGAGTGCTTCAACGAGGGCGTAGTCCTCACCGTCGTCAAGAACACCCTGTTCGAGCACGTGCTCAACGGACTTGAGGGCGAGGATGTGAAGACCCTCTGCGAGACTCTCGTAGGCAACACCGCCATAATGTACACGCACACCAACACCCCCGCAGCGCCTGCGAGAATCATCAAGAAGCTCCAGCGCGACGGCTTCACCAAGCCCGTGGTGAAAGGTGCGTACGTACAGGACTGCGTCTTCATCGGTGAAGACAAGCTGGATCAGCTCGCGGCTATCAAGACCAGGGAAGAGCTCATCGGTGACATCATCGGTCTCCTCCAGAGTCCCGCCCGCAACCTTGTATCCGCTCTGCAGAACGCAGCGGAAGGCAAGGCCGACGACGAGAAGATCTACACTGCATCAGCAGCAGCCTCAGAGCCTGCACCCGCAGCCGAGGCAGCTCCCGAGGTAGCCGCCGAACCCGCAGCTGAGGCAGCTGCAACGCCGGCAGAAGAAACAAAAGAATAATATTAACAATTAAAAAGATAAAAGAATTATGGCAGACGTAAAAGCCCTCGCAGAAGAGTTGGTAAACCTTTCTGTGAAAGATGTTCAGGAACTTGCAAAGGTTCTCAAGGAAGAATATGGTATCGAGCCTGCAGCCGCTGCAGTAGTAGTTTCAAGTGACGCCGGCGCCGGCGCAGCCGCCGAGGCTGAGCAGACCGAGTTTGACGTTATCCTCAAGTCAGCAGGACAGGGCAAGCTCAATGTCATCAAGGTTGTGAAGGCTGAGCTCGGACTCGGACTCAAGGAGGCCAAGGATCTCGTAGACGGCGCTCCTTCCACGATCAAAGAGAAAATTTCCAAGGCAGAGGCTGAAGCACTCAAGGAAGCTCTTGAGGGAGCCGGTGCAGAGGTTGAGATTAAATAATTTCAACTCTCCCTGCCAGGGGACAAACAGGTTTAGAGCCGGGACAATAGGCTCTAAACCTTTTTTCCGTATTTGATTTTTCTCTATTTCCAAAGGCAGAATATGTCAAAAAAGACCAACAACAAGCGAATAAATTTTGCGACTTCCAAGATTTTGGAATATCCTGATCTGCTGGAGGTGCAGTTGAAGTCATTCAAGGACTTCTTCCAGCTCGAGACCACCCCGGAGAACAGGAAGAACGAAGGCCTTTTCAAGGTATTCCAGGAAATTTTCCCCATCGAGGACACGAGGAACAACTACAAGCTCGAATTCATCGACTACTTCATTGATCCTCCAAAGTACACGATTGAGGAATGCCTTGACAGAGGACTGACCTACAACGTCCCCCTTAAGGCCAAGCTGCGCCTTTCGTGCACCGATCCCGACCACGAGGACTTCGACACGAGGGTGCAGGACGTCTACCTCGGAAATATTCCGTACATGACCCCTGCGGGCACCTTCGTGATCAACGGTTCCGAGAGAATCATCGTTTCACAGTTGCACAGGTCGCCCGGCGTGTTCTTCGACCAGAGCATGCACGCCAACGGAACAAAGCTCTATTCAGCCAGAATCATCCCCTTCAAGGGCTCATGGATAGAGTTCGCAACCGACATCAACAACGTGATGTACGCGTACATCGACCGCAAGAAGAAGCTTCCGGTCACCACGCTGCTCAGAGCCATAGGCTTCAACTCTGACAAGGACATCATAGACATCTTCGACCTTGCCGACGAAATCCCCGTCACCGCCAAGGACCTTGAAGCCAACAAGGGCCGAAAGCTGGCCAACAACGTACTCAAGACCAAATTCGAGGACTTCATAGACGAGGACACCGGAGAGGTGACCCCCGTAGAGCGCATTGAAATCATCGTCAAGAGAGGTGAGTTCCTCGATGACGACACCATCGCCGCAATCCTCGACACCGACGAGAAGACTATCCTGCTCCAGAAGGATGAAGTGGGCTCGAACGAATACGCCATCATCTTCAACACCCTGCAGAAGGACCCGACGAATACCGAGATAGAGGCCATCAACTACATCTACAAGCAGCTGCGCAACTCGGAACCGCCCGACGAGAGCACCGCAAGGGACGTAATCGACAAGCTCTTCTTCTCGGAAAAGAGATATGACCTCGGCAACGTGGGACGCTACCGCCTCAACAAGAAGCTCAATCTGACGATTGACCCCGACGTGCGCGTGCTCACCAACACCGACATCATCGAAATCATCAAATACCTGATCCAGCTGATCAACTCCAAGGCGACCGTCGATGACATCGACCACCTCTCCAACCGCCGCGTAAGGACTGTCGGAGAGCAGCTCGCCAACCAGTTCAGCGTAGGACTCAGCCGCATGGCACGTACCATCAGGGAGAGGATGAACGTCCGCGACAGCGAACAGTTCAACCCCATCGACCTCATCAACGCCAAGACCCTGTCGTCGATGATCAACTCCTTCTTCGGCACGAGCCAGCTTTCGCAGTTCATGGACCAGACCAACCCTCTTGCCGAAATCACGCACAAGAGGCGTCTTTCCGCACTCGGTCCCGGAGGTCTGAGCAGGGACAGGGCAGGATTCGAAGTCAGGGACGTGCACTACACCCACTACGGAAGGCTCTGCCCTATCGAGTCTCCTGAAGGCCCGAACATCGGACTCATCTCCTCACTCTGCGTATACGCGCGCATCGACGACCTCGGATTCATCGAGACCCCCTACCGTGACGTCAAGGACGGCAAGGTCGACCTCTCCGCCGAGGGCTGCCACTACATGAGCGCCGAAGAGGAGGAGGACAAGCTCGTATCCCTCGCCAACGTGAGGATGGATGACGACGGCAACATACTCGAGGACCGCATCCAGTGCCGCCTTGAGGCCGACTTCCCCGTAGTGACCAAGGACGAGGTGGACTATATGGACGTGGCCCCGAACCAGATGGCTTCGGTCGCCGCCTCACTGATTCCCTTCCTGGAGCACGACGATGCCCACCGCGCACTGATGGGCGCGAACATGATGCGCCAGGCGGTGCCCCTTCTGAAGCCCGAGGCCCCCATTGTGGGAACCGGACTGGAGGAAAGGGCCTGCGTCGACTCGCGCACCCAGGTGGTGGCCGAGCGCAGCGGTGAGGTGACCTACGTGGACGCCAACGAAATCCGCATACGCTACGACAGGACCGAAGACGAGAACTTCGTAAGCTTCTCGCCCGAGGAGACCACCTACACTCTCCCCATCTACCGCAGGACCAACCAGAGCACGACCATCACCCTCACCCCTATCGTGAGGAAGGGCGACAAGGTCGTGAAGGGCCAGGTGCTGACCCAGGGATATGCGACCCAGGACGGCGAGCTCGCCCTCGGACGCAACCTCAAGGTGGCATTCATGCCCTGGAAGGGATACAACTACGAAGACGCCATCGTGCTCTCCGAGGAGATGGTCAAGTGGGACGTGCTGACCTCCGTACACGTGGACGAATACCTCACCGAGGTGCGTGACACCAAGCGCGGCATGGAGGAGCTCACCGCCGACATCCCCAACGTCAGCGAAGACGCCACCAAGAACCTCAACGAGAACGGAATAGTCCGCGTCGGCGCGCACATAGAGCCGGGCGACATCATGATAGGCAAGATCACCCCGAAGGGCGAAAGCGACCCCTCACCCGAGGAGAAGCTGCTCAAGGCCATCTTCGGCGACAAGGCCGGTGATGTCAAGGACGCGTCCCTCAAGGCCAATCCTTCGCTCAGCGGAACCGTCATCAAGACAGCCCTCTACACCAAGCTCTCCAAGGAGACCGGCAAGAAGGGAGCCGCCAAGAACGAGCAGAAGACCCGTCTTGAGATGCGCCAGGCGGAATACGACAGGAAGGCGGAGAAGCTCTATTCAGACTTCATCCAGAAGCTCCTTGTCCTGACCAAGAACAAGAAGAGCGCCGGAATCACCGACCTCTACGGGGTAGAGATACTCCCGAAGGACAAGAAAATCACCGCCGACGTCCTCAAGAGCATAGACTACAACAACATCAACTCAAACAAGTGGACCACCGAGAAGGAGACCAACGAGCTGATCCGCGACCTCATCAACAACTACTGCATAGCTCTCAAGACCGAGCAGGCCGTATGCAGGCGCGAGATGGACAACATCAAGGTCGGCGACGAGCTCCCCAACGGAGTCATGCAGATAGCCAAGGTCTACATCGCCAAGAAGCGCAAGATCACGGTCGGCGACAAGATGGCAGGACGCCACGGAAACAAGGGTATCGTGGCCAAGATCGTCCGCAGGGAGGACATGCCCTTCCTGGAGGACGGAACCCCCGTGGACATCGTGCTGAACCCTCTCGGCGTACCTTCGCGAATGAACCTCGGCCAGATCTACGAGACCGTTCTCGGCTGGGCCGGAGCAAAGCTCGGGCTCAAGTTCAGCACCCCGATCTTCGACGGTGCCAGCATCGACGAGATCTGCGAGTACACCGACAAGGCAGGCGTTCCCAGATTCGGAAGGACCCGTCTGCGCGATGGCGGAACCGGCGACTATTTCGACCAGCCCGCGACTGTCGGCGTAATCTACATGATCAAGCTCGGCCACATGGTCGACGACAAGATGCACGCGCGTTCAATCGGTCCCTACTCCCTGATTACCCAGCAGCCTCTCGGAGGAAAGTCCCAGTTCGGAGGACAGAGGTTCGGAGAGATGGAGGTATGGGCGCTCGAAGCCTTCGGCGCCGCCAACGCCCTCCAGGAAATCCTGACCGTCAAGTCCGATGACGTGACCGGCAGGTCCAAGACCTACGAGGCTATCGTGAAGGGAGATCCCATGCCGCCCGCAGGCATTCCGGAGTCGCTCAACGTGCTGCTCCACGAGCTTCGCGGCCTCGGTCTCAAGGTTACATTGGAATAATTGTTTGAACGATAAGGAATTATGCCTATTTTCAATAACAAAGACAACAAGACGAAGAGCAACTTCCAGACAATCAGCATCTCGCTCGCTTCGCCCGAGGACATCATGGCGCGTTCCAGCGGGGAGGTGCTGAAGCCGGAAACCGTCAACTACAGGACCTATAAGCCTGAACGCGAGGGTCTCTTCTGCGAAATGATTTTCGGCCCCACCAAGGACTACGAGTGCTACTGCGGAAAGTACAAGAGGATACGCTACCGCGGCATCGTGTGCGACAGGTGCAAGGTCGAGGTCACCGAGAAGAAGGTGCGCCGCGAGAGGACCGGCCACATCAAGCTGACCGTTCCCGTGGCTCATATCTGGTATTTCAAGTCCGCTCCCAACAAGATATCCGCGCTTCTCGGCCTTCCCGCCAAGAAGCTGGAGTCCGTGATATACTATGAGAAATACATAGTGGTCCAGCCCGGCGCGAGCGAGCTTGAGAAGATGACGCTGCTCTCCGAGGACGAATATCTCGACATCCTCGCAAAGCTGCCCGGCAACGCCAACCTCCACGACTCGGATCCCGAGAAGTTCATCGCGAAGATGGGCGCCGAAGGAATCTACGACCTCCTCAAGGAGATTGACGTGGACGCGCTCGGAAGGGAGCTCCGCCAGAGGATGCTGGTGGAGACCTCGCAGCAGCGCAAGACCGAGCTGCTCAAGCGTCTGCAGGTAGTCAAGTGGTTCCAGGAGTCAAAGGGCAAGAACCGTCCGGAGTGGATGATCATGGACGTGATTCCGGTCATCCCCCCTGACCTCCGCCCCCTCGTCCCCCTCGACGGCGGACGTTTCGCGACTTCCGACCTCAACGACCTCTACCGCAGGGTCATCATACGCAACAACAGGCTCAAGAGGCTCATAGAGATAAAGGCCCCCGAAGTGATTCTCCGCAACGAGAAGCGCATGCTCCAGGAGGCCGTGGACTCGCTGTTCGACAACTCCAAGAAGTCTTCGGCGGTCAAGAGCGAATCCAACAGGGCGCTCAAGTCGCTCTCCGACTCGCTCAAGGGCAAACAGGGACGCTTCCGCCAGAACCTCCTCGGAAAGCGTGTGGACTATTCCGCACGTTCCGTCATCGTCGTCGGACCCGAACTCAACATGCATGAGTGCGGTCTGCCGAAATTCATGGCTGCCGAGCTCTACAAGCCGTTCATCATCCGCAAGCTCATTGAGCGCGGCATCGTGAAGACCGTGAAGTCCGCCAAGAAGATAGTGGACCGCAAGGACCCCGTCATCTGGGACATTCTCGAGAACGTGATGAAGGGCCACCCCGTGCTGCTCAACCGTGCGCCTACCCTGCACCGTCTGGGTATCCAGGCCTTCCAGCCCCGGATGATAGAGGGCAAGGCCATCCAGCTGCACCCGCTCGCTTGTACGGCGTTCAACGCCGACTTCGACGGCGACCAGATGGCGGTGCACCTCCCTCTCGGCAACGCCGCCATAATGGAGGCGCAGCTGCTCATGCTCGGTTCGCAGAACATCCTCAACCCCGCCAACGGAGCCCCTATCACCGTGCCTTCGCAGGACATGGTGCTCGGACTCTACTATATCACCAAGATACGCCCGGGCGCGAAGGGAGAGAACAAATGCTTCTACTCCCCCGAGGAAGTGATAGTGGCATACGACGAGAAGGCCATCGAGATGCACGCCAAAATCAAGGTGCGTCTGCCGGTGGACAAGCAGGATCCCTCGAAGGGAGAGCATCTCGTGGAGACCACCGCTGGCCGTATCATCGTGAACCAGTACGTGCCCGATGAGGTTCCCTTCGTCAACGAGCTCCTCGGAAAGAAGGCGCTCCGCAAGATTATCACCGAGGTAATCAAGCACACCGGCGTGACCCGCACCGCGAAGTTCCTCGACGACATCAAGAACCTCGGATACGACCAGGCGTTCCGCGCGGGAATCTCCTTCAACCTCGGCGATGTAATCGTGCCGAAGGAGAAGACCACCCTCGTGGAAGAGGCCTACAAGCAGGTGGCGAGCATCCGCGACGACTACGACAACGGCTTCATCACGAACAACGAGCGGTACAACAAGGTCATCGACCTCTGGTCTTCAGTGGACAACAAGCTGACCAAGATCGTGACCCAGCAGATTTCAGCTGACCAGCAGGGCTTCAACCCCGTCTTCATGATGCTGGATTCCGGAGCCCGTGGTTCGACCACCCAGATCAAGCAGCTCTGCGGAATGCGAGGACTGATGGCCAAGCCCCAGAAGGCCGGTGCCTCGGGGGCGGACATCATCGAGAACCCCATCATCTCCAACCTAAAGGAGGGCATGTCGGTGCTCGAATACTTCATCTCCACCCACGGAGCCCGAAAGGGTCTTGCCGACACCGCGCTGAAGACCGCCGACGCCGGCTACCTGACCCGCCGTCTCGTGGACGTATCCCACGACGTCATCATCACCGAGGAGGACTGCGGAACCCTCAGGGGACTTATCGCAACCGCCATCAAGAACAAGGATGACGTGGTCGAGTCACTCGGAGAGAGGATACTCGGACGCACTTCCGTGCACGACATCTTCAACCCTCTGACCGGCGAGCTGATCATCAAGGCCGGCGAAGAAATACGCGAGAAAGAGGCCGACCTCATCGACTCCCTCCCCATCGAGCAGGTCGAAATCAGGTCAGTGCTCACCTGCGAAAGCCGCAAGGGTGTCTGCGCCAAGTGCTACGGACGCAACCTCGCCACCAGCCGCATGGTCGAGAAAGGTGAGGTCGTCGGAGTCATCGCCGCCCAGTCCATCGGCGAGCCCGGTACCCAGCTTACGCTCCGTACCTTCCACGTCGGCGGTACCGCATCCTCTTCAGCTGCGGATTCGTCCATCGAGTCCAAGTACGACGGAGTGCTCAACTTCGAGGAGCTCCGCACCATCGAGAGAATCACCGACGACGGCAGGACCGAGAACGTGGTCGTAAGCCGCATGACCGAGCTCCGCATCGTCGACGAGAATACCGGAATCACCTTCTCACAGTACGACGTTCCCTACGGAGCCGTGCTCTACAAGAACGACGGCGACAAGGTGAAGAAGGGCGACCTCATCTGCGCATGGGATCCCTACAACGCCACGACCATCGTGGAGACCGCAGGTACGCTGCGCTTCGAGAACATGATTGAGGGCAGCACCTTCCAAAAGGAGAGCGCCGACGAGTACTCGAGCGTGAGCGACAAGGTGATCATCGAGTCCAAGGACAAGACCAAGGCTCCGACCATCGTCATCACCGACGAGAACGGCGAAAGCCTCAGGCAGTACAACCTGCCCGTCGGCGCCCACATCCTCATGGAGGACGGCGACAAGGTCAAGGTCGGCGACGTAATCATCAAGATTCCGCGCGCCATCGGAAAGGCCAGCGACATCACCGGAGGTCTGCCCCGCGTCACCGAGCTCTTCGAGGCCCGCAACCCGTCAAGTCCGGCAATCCTGTCCGAAATCAACGGCGAGGTCCTCATGGGCAAGGTAAAGAGGGGTAACCGCGAAATCATCGTACACAACAAGTACGGTGTGGAGAAGCACTACCTCGTGCCTCTGACCAAGCAGATACTCGTCCAGGAGAACGACTACGTCAAGGCCGGCTCAAGGCTTTCCGACGGCGGAGTATCTCCTTCCGACATCCTCAACATCCTCGGCCCCGTGAAGGCACAGGAGTACATCGTGAACGAGGTCCAGGCGGTATACCGCCTCCAGGGCGTGAAGATCAACGACAAGCATTTCGAGATTATCGTGCGTCAGATGATGCGCAAGGTGGAGATTACCAATCCCGGAGACACCGAATTCCTCAACGAGGAGATGGTGGACAAGTGGAAGTTCATGGACGTGAACGACAAGATCTACGGAAAATATGTCGTGCTGACGCCCGGCGCCTCACAGAAGTACGAGGAAGGCCAGATTCTGACCGCACGCGAGGTCCGCAGCGAGAACGATTCGCTCGGACGCCAGGGCCTCGCCCTCATGGCGGTCCGTCCCGCAAAGCCTGCCACCGCAAGGCTCGTGCTCCAGGGAATCACCCGCGCGGCCCTCAAGACCGACAGCTTCATCTCGGCGGCTTCCTTCCAGGAGACCACCAAGGTGCTCAGCGAGGCGGCCATCCGCGGACGTGTGGATCATCTCGAAGGCCTCAAGGAGAACGTCATCTGCGGACACCTGATTCCTGCCGGCACAGGTCTGAAGGCCTACCAGGACATCATCGTGGGCCGCAAGGACGAACTCACCCAGGAACTCAACGAACTGTAGTCGCAAGACTGAGATACCGAAGGACGGGCTCCCATCACGGAGCCCGTTTTTCTTTTATTATTCTGCCAAAATCCTTAATTTTGGCAGATATGATTTCTGAAACCGAACGCAAGCGGATTATCTCCCTGATAAAGAGAGAAGTCGTGCCGGCAATTGGGTGCACCGAGCCCGTTGCCGTGGCCCTGTGTGTCGCCAGAGCGGCCGAAACCCTCGGAAAGACCCCCGAAAGCATAGAAGCCATCCTCAGCGCGAACATCCTGAAGAACGCCATGGGCGTAGGGATTCCGGGCACCGGAATGACGGGCCTTCCGATAGCCATAGCCCTCGGGGCCCTGGTCGGACGCTCGGAATACGGACTCGAAGTGCTCAGGGACGTGAATCCCGAAGCCGTGGAAAAGGGAAAGGAGTACATCGCCGAAGGCAGGACGCTCATCTCGTTGAAGAAGGACGCGCCGGCGAAGCTCTATATAGAGATACATGCCCGCAGCGGGGAACATGAGGCCGTCGCCGTGATTTCGGGAAGCCACACGCATTTCACCAGGGTCGAAAAGGACGGCTCCGTGCTTCTGGACGAGGACGGCACCTCACATGAGAGCGACGGCAGCAACGCCGACCCGGAACTCAGCCTCGCCAAAGTCTGGGAGTTCGCCACCGGAACCCCCGTGGAGGAACTCAGCTTCATCCTTGAGGCGGGCAGGCTCAACAAGGCGGCTGCCGAGCGCTCGTTCAAGGGTGACTACGGCCACAACCTGGGCAAGATAATGAAGAACAGCCTGGAAAGGCAGACCATGGGCGAAAGCACCTTCACCCGCATACTCTCCTACACCTCCGCGGCCTGCGACATCAGGATGGCCGGCGAGAAGATTCCGGTGATGAGCAATTCCGGCTCCGGCAACCAGGGAATAGCCGCCACGGTGCCGGTGGTCATATATGCGGAGGAGCGCAAGGCGGACGAAGAGCAGCTCATCCGTGCGCTGACGCTGAGCAACCTCACGGCAATCTACATCAAGCAGAGCCTCGGAAGCCTCTCGGCCCTCTGCGGATGCGTGGTCGCCGCCACAGGCTCCAGTTGCGGGATAACCTACCTGATGGGCGGAGGCTACCCTGAAATCTGCAGCGCCGTCAAGAACATGATAGCCAACCTCACCGGAATGATATGCGACGGAGCCAAGCCCAGCTGCGCCCTGAAAATCACCAGCGGGGTGTCCACCGCCGTGCTTTCCGCGATGATGGCGATGGAGCATGAATGCGTCAGCTCGCTGGAAGGCATCATCGACGATGACATCGACAGGTGCATACGCAACCTCACGACCATAGGCCGCGACGGGATGAACGAGACGGACAGCCTCATACTCGACATAATGACCCACAAGAACTAGAGCCGGCCCATGAAGGTCTCCGAAATACTCGCATCCAGCAGAAAGCCCTATCCTTCACTTGAGATAGTGCCGCCTCTGACCGGGCTCACGAAAGACGAGCTCCTGGACGAGATACGCCCGTTCATGGAATTCAGCCCGAAATACATCAACATCACCTGCCACCGCGATGAGGTGGAATACACCCTGCGCCCCGACGGCAGCTATGTCCGGCGGCTGGTCAGGCGGAGAATCAGCGAAAGCGCGGTCTGCGGGGTCATACAGTCGGAGTTCAAGGTCGAGGTCGTGCCCCATCTGATCTGCGGAGGGGCGACCGCCCAGCAGATAGAATTCCAGCTTCAGGACCTGCACTTCATGGGCATAAGCAACATACTTGCCCTCAGGGGCGACTGCACCACCGGCGAGAAGCGCTTCACGCCCGAGCCGGGAGGCTACAGCCACGCCGACGAGCTAGTGCGCGCCGTACACGGCTTCGAACACGAGAAGCTCGGAGGCGACGCTTTCTTCTGCATAGGGGTCGGAGCCTATCCCGAGAAACATTTCGAGGCTCCCAACCTCGAGCACGACATCGAGATGCTGAAGCGCAAGGTGGACGCCGGGGCCGACTACATAGTGACCCAGATGTTCTTCGACAACAAGGTCTTCTACGACTTCCGCGACAAATGCCGCGCGGCGGGAATCAATGTCCCCATAATACCTGGGCTCAAGCCGCTCTCGAGCTACAGGCAGATAAGGCTGCTGCCCGAGACCTTCTCGATTGACATCCCCCAGGAGCTGACCCGCGAAATCGAGGCCCACAGCGATGACAGGCAGGCCTGCTACGACATAGGCCGCGAATGGTGCACGATGCAGTGCAGGGACCTGCTCGCGCACGGAGTGCCTGCCGTGCATTTCTACACCATGGGCAGGGCGGACAACATCATCGGAATACTCAGAGACTGCTTCTAGGACATGGATGACATACGCGACCTCCTTTACAAAAGGATACTCATACTCGACGGGGCTATGGGTACGATGCTCCAGCGCAACGGGCTGAGCGGCAACAGCGAGAGCTTCAACTTCACGCGACCGGAGGTCATCAGCTCCATCCACAGGGCATACATCGATGCCGGAGCCGACATCATAGAGACCAACTCCTTCTCGGCCAACAGGATTTCCCAGAGCGAATACGGCTGCGCCGACAGGGCTTACGAAATGGCCCTCCAGGCCGCGCGCCTGGCACGCAAGTCCGCCGACGAAGCCCCGCGCAAGGTCTGGGTGGCAGGCAGCGTCGGGCCTACATCCAAGTCGCTCACCCTAGCCCAGGACATCTCCGACCCCGCATTCAGGCAAATAGGCTTCGATGAGATGGCTTCGGCATACGAGGAACAGCTGCGCGGCCTGATTGCAGGCGGCGCCGACATCATACTCCTGGAGACCTGCTTCGATGCGCTCAACGCCAAGGCGGCCATCTATGCGCTGGAAACCTTGGCCGAAACCGACCCGTCGCTGCGCCGCCCCTTGATGATTTCGGCGACCGTGAGCGACCGGAGCGGCAGAACCCTCACCGGGCAGACCATGGAAGCCTTCTACCGCTCGGTCGGGCATGCCGCGCCGCTCTCGTTCGGACTCAACTGTTCGCTCGGGGCCGAAGAGCTGGCACCCCTCGCCAGGGACGTGGCCTCATGGGCAGAATGCGCGGTCAGCCTGTACCCGAACGCAGGGCTGCCCAACGAGATGGGGAACTACGACCAGACGCCCGCTGAGATGTCCGCACAGCTCGGGGCACTCGCCCGTGAGGGATTGCTGAACATAGTCGGAGGCTGCTGCGGAACCACTCCGGAGCATATAGCCGCCATCTCCGCCGCCGTAAGGGACTGCCCCTGCAGACCTCGGCCCAAGGCTTCGGACTGCCTGCACGTGAGCGGACTCGAAGCCGTCACCATCGACCGTAGCAGGAACTTCACCAACATAGCCGAAAGGACCAACGTCGCCGGTTCCAGGAAATTCGCAAGACTCATAGCCTCAGGCGACTATGCCCAGGCCCTCGAGGCGGCCGCCGCGCAGCTTGAAAGCGGAGCTTCGATAATGGACGTGAACATGGACGACGCGATGCTCGACTCCTGCGCCGAGATGGAGAAATTCCTGCGCCATGTGTCCAACGAGCCGTCAGTCGCCAGGGCGGCGATAATGGTGGACTCCTCCCACTGGGACACCATCCGGGCCGGACTCAAGAACGCCCAGGGAAAGTGCATCGTGAACTCAATCTCCCTCAGGGAGGGAGAAGAAAGTTTCCTGAGGAAAGCCCGGGAGGCCAGGAAGCTGGGAGCCGCCGTGGTGGTGATGGCATTCGACGAGCAGGGGCAGGCCACAAGCTTCGGAAGGAAGACCGAAATCTGCGCCCGCGCCTACCGGCTGCTCACGGAAAGGCTGGGATTCAGGCCCTGCGACATAATCTTCGACCCCGGCGTGCTTTCGGTAGGAACCGGCATTGCGGAACACTCGCGCTACGCCGTGGACTTCATAGAATCCGTCAGATGGATAAAGGCCGAGCTTCCCGGGGCGCTGACCTCCGGAGGCATCTCCAACCTGTCGTTCGCCTTCAGGGGCAACAACGAGGTCAGGGAGGCCATGCACTCGGTGTTCCTGTACCATGCCATAGCCGCAGGGCTGGACATGGGCATAGTCAACCCGGCGATGCTCAAGGTCTATGACGAAATCGAACCGGAGCTGCTGAAGTGCGTGAGCGACGTGATACTCGACAGCGACCCCGGAGCCACGGAAAGGCTGATTGACATGGCAGCCATAATCCGGAGCCGCGCGGAGCGGGGGAAGGACGCAGGCTCAGCGGACAAGGCTACAGCCCCGGAAGACGGGCTCCCCGCCGGAGAGCGTCTGGAGAAGGCTCTGGTCAACGGAGGCTCGGCAAGCCTCAGGGATGACGTGCTCGAATGCCTCGCCATCACGGGAAAGGCGGTGGACGTCATAGAGGGCCCGCTGATGGCAGGAATGGCCGCAGTGGGCGAACGCTTCGCCGGAGGGCGCATGTTCCTGCCGCAGGTGGTCAAGTCCGCAAAGGTCATGCGGGACGCCGTGGACATACTCCAGCCCTACCTCGAAGAAGGCGGGCAGGATGACTCAGCTGCGCATCGCCGGCCACTCGTGCTGCTCGCGACCGTAAAGGGCGACGTGCACGACATAGGCAAGAACATTGTGGGCATCGTGATGAGATGCAACGGCTTCGAAGTCCAAGACATGGGAGTCATGGTCCCGGCGGAGGCGATACTCGACAAGGCGGCGGAGCTCCGGGCCGACATAATAGGCGTAAGCGGGCTCATAACCCCGTCGCTGTCACAGATGGAGGCCCTCTGCCGCGAGATGTCGGCGAGAGGCATGGACACTCCCCTGATAGTCGGGGGCGCAACCACCTCCGCCCTGCACACAGCGGTCAGGCTCGCCCCGCTTTACGGCCACGTATTCTACGGCGCCGACGCATCCTCCAGCGCAGTGCTGGCCGGCCGGCTGGTCTCCTCCCGCGAAGAATGCGAGAAACTGCAGCACGAAGAGCAGGAAAAGCTCAGGCGGCTCTACCTCGAAGCGCATTCCGGCAGAAAGAACGTCGCCGCCATCCCCGCCCCCTTCCCTTCCGGAACCTTCCTGCGCGGGAAGTTCTTCGATGACATGCCCGTGGCGGAACTGGACATCAGGGAGGTTCTGCCCTACTTCGACTGGAGGCTGTTCTACACCAGCCTCGGAATCAGGGAGAGGCAGGACGAAGCCGCCGTGAAGCTCAACGCCGATGCGGTGGCGGCCATTGACAGGATGGTCAGGGAGGGAAGATGCAGGATAATGCTGGGCATGAGGTTCGATGCCTGCCGCAGCGACGGCGACGAAATAATCTGCGGAAGCTTCCGCCTGCCCATGCTGCGCCAGCCCGACGGACAGCACAGGTCGCTCTGCGACTTCGTGGCGCCCGTGGAATACGGCTTCGGCTCCCCTGCAGGCATGTTCGCCGTCAGCGTCCATGCTGCAGGCGCTCCCCCGGAAAGCGACTATGACGCCCTGATGGAGAGGGCCGCGAGGGTCACGTTGGCGGAAGCCGCATCCTCCTGGATCGACGGGCGGCTGAAACGGAAGCTGCCGCAGGATACGGCCGCCCGGATCATCAAGCCCGCCGCAGGCTATGCGAGCTGCCCCGACCACTCCCTCAAGAGGGACATTCTCCGTCTGCTTCCGGATTCCGGCAAGCTGGGCATCAGCCTTACCGAAAGCTGCGCAATGTCGCCCGACGCCAGCATCTGCGGGCTCATCTTCGTGCATCCCGATGCATTCTACCCCGAAATCAGGGGCATAGACGCAAAAACGGCGGAGGACTATGCCCGCCGCCGCAATATGTCCGCCTCCGGGATGGAACTCTTCCTCGGAAGCATCATCGTCTGAATCCTATTCGATGAAGGTCCATTCGGCGCCGTCCCTGGTGTCCTTGACCTGGATGCCCAGGGCCTTGAGGGCGTCACGGATGTGGTCCGAAGTAGTCCAGTCCTTGGCAGCCTTCGCCTTCGCGCGCTGGTCGAGTACCATTTCCATGAGTCCGGAAATCACCTTGCCAGAACCTCCCTCGGAAAGCTCCTCGTCCCTGAGTCCGAGCACGCCGAACACTATGTCGTCGAAGAGGCGCACCAGAGTGCCGAGATCCTCCTGCGACAGTTTCAGCTGCCCGGCCTTGGCGCAGTTCACCAGTCGCACCGCCTCGGAGATATGGGCAAGCGCAATCGGAGTGTTCATGTCGTCGCAAAGGGCGTCATAGACTCCGTCGAACACCGCCCTGACCCCGGGCGATGAGGCGTTGCAGCTCTCGGGGGCGATTCCGATTTCCTCCTCGCCGTAGGGCCATGAAGGGGCTGCGGCCCCGGCCATCGCATACAGGTCTTTCGCGGCCTGCATCAGGCGCTTCAGGCCTTTCTCCGCCGCCTGCAGGGCCTCGTTGGAGAAGTCGAGGGTGCTGCGGTAATGGGCCTGGAGGATGAAGAAGCGTATGGTCATGGGAGTGTAGGCCTGCTCCAGCTTGGGATGGTCGCCGGAGAAGAGCTGCGGCAGGGTGATGAAGTTGCCCAGCGACTTGCCCATCTTCTGGCCGTTGATGGTGATCATGTTGTTGTGCACCCAGTAGTGGACGCCGCCGGTGCCGCGCGACGCCTGGTTCTGGGCTATCTCGCATTCATGGTGGGGGAAGATCAGGTCCATTCCGCCGCCGTGGATGTCGAATTCGCGGCCGAGGTATTTCTCCCCCATCACCGAGCATTCGAGATGCCAGCCGGGGAAACCGTCGCTCCAGGGAGACGGCCAGCGCATGATATGTTCGGGCCCGGCCTTCTTCCAGAGGGCGAAATCGTAGGGGTTGCGCTTGTCGGACTGGCCGTCAAGGCTGCGCGTGCCCTCGAGCGTGTCTTCGAGATTGCGTCCGGAAAGCACTCCGTAATGATAGTCCCGGTTGTATTTCTCCACATCGAAATACACGCTTCCGTTGCTCTCGTAGGCGTATCCCGCATCGAGAATCTTCTTCACCGCCTCTATCTGCTCTATGATGTGGCCTGACGCGCGGGGTTCAATCGAGGGCGGCGCCACGTTGAGCAGGCGCATCGCCTCGTGGTAGCGCAGGGTATAGGTCTGCACGACCTCCATGGGCTCCAGCTGTTCCAGCCTGGCCTTGCGGGCTATCTTGTCCTCCCCCTCGTCGGCGTCGTGCTCCAGATGGCCCACGTCGGTGATGTTGCGCACGTAGCGCACCTTGTAGCCGAGATGGCGCAGAAGCTTGAAGAGCACGTCGTAGGTCACTCCCGGCCGTGCATGCCCGAGGTGGGCGTCGCCGTAGACCGTGGGGCCGCACACGTACATGCCCACATGTCCCGGATGCACCGACACGAAAAGCTCCTTCCTGTGGGAAAGGGTATTCGTCAGTCTGAAATCTCTCATATCCTGAAAACTTAGATTGCGAATATACTAAATAATGAGTTATATTCGTTATCTTCGCCGGTTGACTGAACGCAAGAAACCGATTTTATGAAATTCATCAGCTGGAACGTGAACGGGCTCAGGGCGGTTGCCGGAAAGGGATTCGCCGAAGCCTTCCGGGCGCTGGACGCCGACTTTTTCTGCCTGCAGGAGACCAAGCTCCAGCAGGGACAGATAGACCTCGAGTTCGAAGGCTACGGATCGTGGTGGAACTATGCCGAGAAGAAGGGCTATTCGGGCACCTGCATCTACAGCCGCGTGCCGGTCCTCGGAGCCGGCTACGGCATAGGGATTGAGGAGCACGACAGGGAGGGCCGCGTAATCACCCTGGAAATGCCGGACTTCTATCTGGTGAATGTCTATACACCCAACTCGCAGGACGGGCTGAAGCGGCTGGGATACAGGATGGAGTGGGAGGACGCCTTCCGCGCCTACCTCGGAGGCCTGGCGGCCAGGAAAGGGGTCGTGGTCTGCGGCGACATGAACGTGGCGCATGAGGAGATAGACCTCAAGAATCCCGCGACCAACCATTTCAACGCGGGCTTCTCCGACGAGGAGAGGGGCAAGATGAGCGAGCTGCTGGACTCGGGCTTCTGCGACAGCTGGCGCTGGCAGCATCCCGGCGAGGCCAAATATTCCTGGTGGTCATACCGCATGCGGGCACGCGAGCGCAACGTGGGGTGGCGCATCGACTATTTCCTGGTCAGCGAGCAGCTCCGCAGCCGCATCGTCTCCACCGAAATCCACAACGAAGTCTTCGGCTCCGACCACTGCCCCGTGGAGCTGGTGCTGGAATAATCGCGCCGCTCACAAGTTTCCCGGAATCAGTCTGCGGATCTGCGCTTCAGGACGCCGCTGACCGGCTGCCCCAAGAGGGTTGCCGGGTCAGTTTGTCGGACAGTTCCGGATCAGTTCGCCGGGTCAGTTTGCGAGCAGTTTGCCGGGCAGTTTGTCGGGCAGTTTGCCGGGCATCCAGAAAGATTGCCGGGAGTTCTGCGGGCTTCCGGGACGCGCTCCGGGAGATGATTCTTAAATCCGCATCAGCAATGTGTCGGCGATGCGGAAGACAGGCGCCGGGCAAGTCTACCGGGCCATTTCCCGAGCTATTTCACATGCAATCCAAAAAGTCAGGCACAGTGCTTTTTCCAAAAATGCGTTTTGAGCGATGCCTGCTGCAGATTAGGGAAAATCCCCTGTGCTTCAGTCGGACTTTGGAACCTTAATGAAGCATAGAGGATTCTGCAAAATCAACATCCGGCGGCGTTGAGAGGCACATCTGTCTCGCGGCCCTGTCCTTGGCTTTTTTTATCGGCCGGCGTCAGAATCATAATCCAACTTATCCGTTACGTCAATATCCTGTCTGAGCCTGCGCCGGAGCCTGAGCCGGAGCCTGAACCTGAACCTGAATCCGAACCGGCGTCAGGACCGGCGTCAGAACCGGAATCCGAGATAGAGCAGCGCCCGATAGTCGCACCAGTTGAGGCGCGAGGACTCCTTGTGCCAGTCCGCCTCGCTGTCGTTGAACGCTGCGCCGAGGTCAATGCCGACCATATAATGCTCGGCGAAGCTGTACTCGTAGCGCACGCCCGCGGCCCCCGCAAGGCCGACCATGTGGTACTGACGATGTTCCGTCCAATATTCCCCGGGATTCACCGACGGCGAAGACGGAAGGAAGCAGGACACCTGGAACCCGACCTCGTCAGTCACATGGAAACCCACCCCGGCGTAGACCGAGAGACGGTGCGGAATGGTGTTGATGACATGAAACACGGGCCGCAAGGTCACCGCGAGAGAATTGTAGCGGAGCCAGTCGGTGGAGGGATTGCCGTCCTCGGCTATCAGACCGTCTATGTAATCCTTGATAGCAGGAATGTCCTGGATCCCAAAATCTTGATAGTCAGAGCCCGTAATTTCCCCATAATCCGCCATAGCAGGAAAGGTGTTGCGATAGGCGTTCTGGACGTCGAGCTCGAGCGCAAGCCTCGGGAGCAGGTCGCGGGACACGGAGAAACCGTAAACCGCGAAACCGGTGCGGTCATACGACACATCCACGAAACCTTCAGGCGCGACCTCGGAACTCCGGACGTATGGGCCGTTTGCTCCCATGCCCCCGTAAAGCCTCACCGAAGTGCGGTTGTCCGTCGCAAAATCGCCCGCAACGGCCGGCGCAGCCGCCGCGGCCAGCGCCAGCATGGCGCAAATCATCAGTTCTTTCTTCATGGCTTAAAAATTTTGTCGAGGTAAAAATATTTGCTTTGAAGATTATACACAAGAGAAAAATAATTACAGGTAAACGTCCCGATAAAGTCATATAAAGTATTATAGCCCAGACCATTAACATAAAATCATGAGAATATTTGTGAAAATTACATGTAGAACAACAACTCTTTGATTTCAAGCAAGAAAGAATAATCTTGCGTAAAAATTTTTAATTTGGCATCATGATATGTCACAGATGTTTCCGACGTTTCCTTATTATCGTAGCGGCAACGTTGCTGCCGACATTGGCAATATGCTCATGCAGCCGTCAGAAAGCAAGTCATATTTCAGCAACATGAAAAACGCCATCAATTCCAGGTTTTTCCTTCTTGTCATTGCAACCATCCTATTGCTGGCTTCGGCTGCCTGTTCCAGTCAAAATAAAGAGATCAGGTCGATTCTTGATGCTGCGGACGCTTTAGTGATGGCACAGCCGGAAGCTGCTCTCGATACGTTGGCCGCAATAGACGACAACGTTAATCTCAACAGACCTAACCGAAATTTCTATAATCTGCTCACGACAGAAGCCAAATACAAAAGCTACTTCCCTGTCGCACAGGATTCAGCTATTTTTAAGGTCGTAGATTATTACAGAAAGAAAGGGCCGGACAACCGACTGGCTCGCGCCCTGATGATGCAAGGCGCAGTCTATGAAGAAAGGTTCGAACCGACAAACGCACTGGAATCCTACAAAGAGGCGGAATCCATAGCCGTGCTTTGTGACGATAAAGAGCAAATGGGAATACTGAATTCAAGAATTGGGGAGGTTTACCAAGTAAGCATCATAAACGGTCAGGAAGCGGTCAATTATTACCTGAAATCTTTAGAGTGCTTTAAAAGCATCAATAATGAAAATAGAATCATGCATACTCTGCTCGCCTTATCCCGAGCCTACCTGCTGGTTGATTCTATAGATGTTTCTGAAAAATATTTGAAGGAAAGTTTCAATATAGCCGACAAATACGCAGACCGTATCTGTCTGCTTTCCGGTTACGAACTGCTGACCCACATCTATGAATTAAAGGAGGATTACCGTTCTGTCGTCACGGTTGCCAATGAAGCGATTTCGATTTTAGGAGAGAATCCTCAAAACAGCATAGAAAGAGATATGTACGTTACCATTCTCAATAATTGTGCGCAAAGTTATGTCTGGCAAGGCAAACTGGATTCTGCAAGAGCCATCTCATCAAAACTTCCTTTGAACACGCAATACGACAGTCTGATTTTCTATTCTCTTCATTCTGACATCGCCTCGGCCGAAGACAATTGGCAGGAAGCCTTTGAATATCAGGCTGAATCCGATAGAATTGCAGACGAAATGAAACAAGCGTCATACGACGCCCAGCTCGTGGAGGTGGAGAAGAAGTATGAGAACTCCGTACTCAGGGAGGAGCTCTACAAGCGCAACAACAGGATCCTCGTCCTCGTTGCCGTCTTCAGCGTGCTCTCCCTCGCGGCCGGCAGCGTCTTCTTCCTGCTCCGGCGCTTGCTCAGGCGCCAGAAAGCCGAAATCGACAGGCAGACCGGCATCGCCCGCAAGCTCCACGACACCGCTTCACGCCTCGAGCTCGACCTGAAGTCCAAGGCCTCCGAGGCCGACGCACTCAAACTCGAGAAGCAGCAGGAGGAAGAAACCCGCAAGGAACTCGAAGCCATGCTCACCCGGCAGTCCAGCTCGAACCAGGAGCTAATGCGGTACTACAGCATGGCCCGCAAGGCGATGCAGGACATCGTGAACATCTACGACTCGCGCAGCTCCAACCCCAGGCATTTCATGGACGAGGCCCTCGAGGTCGCACGCGGCTTCATCATGGACATGAACTCCCCGCGCAACGCCGCCGCGATGATAGAGACCGCCTACCCGAGCTTCCTCAAGAAGCTCTCCGCAGACTTCCCCGCCCTGCAGGACGACGACCTGCACCTGATCGCACTCACCTGCTGCGGCTATCCCAACGGCGCCGTCTGCACCATACTGGGCATCTCCGAATCCAACCTCGCAGTGCGCAAGACCCGACTCGCCCATAAGATGGGGATAGACACGAGCCTAGCCAAATATCTCCGCAGGAGGCTCGCTACTTCCGCTCCTTCCGCAGGGCGATAAGCTCGAGCACGGTCACCAGGGCGGCGCCGACAATGCAGCAGATGACTGCGGCGGGAACCTGCATGTCGATTTCGGCTATGGAGCCGGTGCGCAGGAGCTGGGCCTCCGTGACCGTGGCCATGTCGCTCCACGGCCAGACCTTCACAAGGGAGCCTATGATGAAACCGGCCAGCACGAGCAGGGTGGACCTGTGGTAGCGCGCAAGCAGCCAGTGCAGGAACTTGGAGAATGCGAGTATGCCGACAAGCGCCCCGAGGATGAAAATCACCACTATAGCGAAGTCCAGGGCCACTCCGTCACCCGACAGAATCTTCGTGAGCGTCGACAGCATGAACTCATACTTGCCGAGAATCAGCAGGATGAAACTGCCGCTGATGCCGGGCAGTATCATCGCGCAGATGGCTATCGCGCCCGAAAGGAAGATGAACCACAGCGCATCCGGAGTCTCCGTCGGCGACAGGGTGCAGACCACCACGCCGAGGACGATTCCGAGAACCAGCATCAGCCCGTCCTTCAGCTTCCATGCCTTGATGTCCCTCAGGATGAAGACCGAGGAAGCCACTATGAGGCCGAAGAAGAACGCCCAGGTCGGAACCGGCAGATGGCTGAGCAGATAGGTCATCAGCTTGGCCAGAGACATGATGCTGATGAGGATTCCGGCGACTACCGAAATCAGGAAGTTTCCGTTGATATGCTTCCAGAAATCCCGGAACCTGCCCTTGAAAAGCAGCTTCACGGCAGTCCCGTTGATATTGTTGATGGAGCCCACGAGCTCCTCGTAGATTCCTGTCATGAAGGCTATCGTGCCCCCGGAGACGCCGGGAATCACATCCGCCGCACCCATGCCTATGCCTTTGAGGCCGACAAGAAGGTATTTACTAAGTGAGTTGTTCATTTTATCTTGAGCAAATATTCAGATATGGTCTCGAACACTGCGGCCTGGTCGGCCTGCCCGCCTTCGGGCAGACCGAC
The DNA here is from genome assembly GCA_900543205.1 of uncultured Bacteroides sp. Classification (GTDB taxonomy): domain Bacteria; phylum Bacteroidota; class Bacteroidia; order Bacteroidales; family UBA932; genus Cryptobacteroides; species Cryptobacteroides excrementigallinarum. The sequence goes on from UQQM01000025.1 coordinate 23,991, forward strand.
ACAAAGGTCGAAAATCTCCCCGGTCAGCCGGACCCGTCCCACCTTGAACCTTGCCGGGCTGCACCTCGCCTCGAACTCCGACGCGAAATTGCCGGGGTCGTCGGAAAGGGAGATGAAAAGGTCCTCGCCGCGCCCCGTACCCGCAGGAATCCTGAAACGCCGGCGCATGAAGCCGGCATAGTTGAGCTGCGCACTGTCGGGACGCAGCAGCAGAAGTCCGATATTCCGCGCCGAGAAGAACTTCCTGACCGCCGATTCTGCGGCGTCCGCGCCCGGCAGCCCGGAATCTATGAAGACGGCCGCAGACTTCACCGACTCCAGGGGAAGCATGCGTTGGGAGACCTTGCTTCCGTTCTTCGCCAGTGCCATCCTGCGGACCAGATATTTCAGAAGATTCGTCATTTCGGGGAGACCGAAGCAATAAGCTCGCGCAGCTCCCGCTTGGCAACCTTCCAGCGGGGGATGTCTATCTTGGTGCCTATCACCTCGACCACCTTGGCGGCTATTATGGAGCCGGCCTCACCGCAGACCTTGAGCGGCAGACCGAGGGAATGCGCGTACAGGAAACCTGCGGCGTATGTGTCGCCGGCTCCCGTGGCGTCGATGGTGTCGGCGGGCCAAGCCTCGATGAAGTGATTCTCGTCGCCGGACTTTATCATGCTGCCGTCCTTTCCGACCTTGACCACGGCGATGCTGCACATCTTCGCGATTTCGTCGAGCGCCTTCGCGGGGTCGGGAATCCCGGTGAAGGACCTGGCCTCCGTCTCGTTGGCGAAGACTATGTCCACGTACTTATCCACGATGTCGTGGAGGAAGGCCTGGTTGGACTCGACCACGTTGTACGAGGCCATGTCGATGGAAATCAGGCAGCCGGCCTGACGGGCATACTCCACCGCCCTGCGCACGAGGTCCTGGTTCTGCACCAGATAGCCCTCGATATGGAAGTAGTCGTAGCCTTCGAACCATTCCGGCCGGAGGTCATCGGGAACCAGGTCAAGGGCGGCCCCCAGGTATACCGCAAAGGTGCGCTCGGCATTTCCGCCGCTCACGAAGACCATGGAGCGTCCGCTTGAATGCGGGCTCTTCAGCAGCCGGGTCCTGACCCCGTACTGCTCCTGGTCGCTCTTGAAGAGCTCTCCCAGCTCGTCGTCGCCTATCTTGCCTATGAAGCCCGAAGGCATTCCGAGTATCGCGGTGCAGGTGATGGTGTTGGCCGCCGAACCTCCGGCCACGTATTTCACGCCCAGGGGCTTGAGCGCGGCCCAGATGCCGTCGCCGGTCTTCATGTCCACATGCTGCATGCTCCCTTTGGGGAGGTGGAAGGTGTTCAGAAGGCTGTCGTCGGGAAGGACGGCAAGAATGTCGGTGAGTGCGTTGCCTATGCCAAGTATAGATTTCATAAGATTACAAAATTAATATAAATATCGTAAATTCGCGAGCCGCATCAGACAAGGCGGCTGCAGGAATGAACAAAAAGCTCGGCAACACGATAAAATATCTGCTCTCGCTGGCGCTTGCCGGCGCACTGGTCTATTTCGCGCTCAGGGGGATAGACTGGAAGGCCTTCGGCGAGGGCCTCAGGGAGATACGCTGGGGCTACGCAGTCCTGTTCCTCGCCGTGTCCGTGATTGCCCTCATTTTCAGGGAGGAGCGGTGGAGGGCGATGATGCTGCCGCTGGACCCCGGGGTCAGGCGCATCGACGCATGGGACGCCGCCAACGTCGGCAACCTGACCAACGTGGTGCTGCCCGGAGCCGGTGAATTCGTGCGCTGCGGCTACATCAGCTCGAAGAGTCTCGGCTACGACAAGGCATTCGGAACCATAGTCTGCGAAAGGGCATGGGATTTCCTTGCCGTCGGCCTGCTGTTCCTGCTGGCCCTGGCGCTGAAATGGAAAAGCTTCGGAGGTTTCTTCGTGGAGAACATCTGGCATCCCCTGCTCGGGCGTTCGGCTTCTGCATGGTGGCTGCTGATTCCCGCTGCGGCGTTTGTCGCGCTGGCGTGGGCGGTCTGGCGTTTCAGGAAGAAAAGCCGCGTCTGCGGAAAGATAGCCGGAGCCGCCGCCGGACTCTGGAAGGGAATCGCGAGCTTCGCGCAGATTCCGGACAAATGGATGTTCCTGCTGTGTACCGTCGGAATCTGGACCATGTACCTGCTGATGACCTGGTCTGTGTTCCAGGCCGTGCCGGCGCTCTCGCACCTCGGCTTCATCGACGCGCTCTTCATCTCGTCGGTGGGCAATTTCGCCTCGGTGATTCCGGTGCCCGGAGGCATCGGAGCCTACCACTACCTCGTGGCGCTCGCGCTACAGACGCTCTACGGCGCAAGCTGGGAGACGGGCATACTTGCGGCGACGCTCAACCACGAGATGCATGCCATAGTGGTCCTGCTGACAGGGGCGGTCTCCTACATTACGTTGACAGTCAGAAGAAAAAGATAATATGCAGCTCATACTCCCGAAAGGCTACCGCAACCTCCTGGGAAGCGTGGAAGAGACAGAGAAAGCAATAAAGTGCGTCAAGGACATGTTCCAGGAGAATCTTGCCGCCCAGCTCGCCCTGCTCAGGGTGACAGCTCCGATGGCAGTGCTGTCGGGGACAGGACTGAACGACGAACTCAACGGAACTGAACGGCCCGTGAGCTTCCCGATAAAGGACATGGGCGAAAAGAGGGCCGAAGTTGTGCACTCGCTCGCGAAATGGAAGCGGCTCAAGCTCGCGGAGATGGGAGTTCCGCCCGGACGGGGCATATACACAGACATGAACGCGCTGCGGCCGGACGAAGAGCTGGACAACATCCACTCCATCTATGTGGACCAGTGGGACTGGGAGAAGGCCGTGCGCCGCGAAGACAGGAGCATCGGCTTCCTGAAACGCACCGTACGCCGCATATACGAGGCCGTCAAGGTCACCGAGAACCGCATATTCGTGGAGTTCCCTCAAATCGAGCCTATCCTGCCGGACGAAATACTGTTCATACACTCGGAGCGACTGCTGCAGATGTACCCCGGGCTGCCGCCCAAGGAAAGGGAACTGCATATCGTGAAGAAGCACGGTGCGGTGTTCATCATAGGCATAGGAGGGCGTCTCTCCGACGGGAAGCCGCACGACGGCCGCGCTGCCGACTACGATGACTGGAGTTCTCCCGGAGAGGACGGACTTCCCGGTCTCAACGGCGACCTGCTGGTATGGAATCCCGTACTGGAGTGCGCCTTCGAGCTTTCGAGCATGGGAATACGGGTGGACGAGGCGGCGCTGCGGCTGCAGCTGGCGGAAAGGGGCGAGGAATGGAAGCAGGAGCTGATGTTCCACCGCATGCTGCTCTCCGGACAGCTCCCCTGCACCATCGGCGGCGGAATCGGGCAGTCGCGGCTCTGCATGTTCCTGCTGCGCAAGGCCCACATCGGCGAAATCCAGAGCAGCATCTGGCCTGTGGAGATGCGCACGGCCTGCCGGAACGCAGGAATCGAGCTGGTGTAGAGGCCGGAGGATGAGGCTTGCGCTGCGGGGGGGGGGCAAGTGTTCTGCCGATGTGGTTTTCAAAAAGTTTTGGCGCGGACGGCGCGGCTTGTAAAGGATTTTGATTATCTTTGCAGTCTTCCGCGAAGGAAGGGTATCGGTTCCGTAGCTCAGCTGGATAGAGCAACAGCCTTCTAAGCTGTGGGTCGCGCGTTCGAATCGCGCCGGAATCACTCTGAATTTCAAGCAGTTGCCTCGGGGCGGCTGCTTTTCTTTTTATGCTGGAATCCTGCTGTTCATCATGTTCAGCTTGCCGAGTAGCACATCCTCAAAACAACAGCTTTTCGGAAATTGGCCTAGTTGACATTTGGGGTGATGGAATCACTGCAATGTATTGATTTTAATATA
>UQQM01000026.1 GCA_900543205.1 uncultured Bacteroides sp.
GAGTTCCTCGAGAAGCTCATCAGGGTGGCCCTTCCCCGTATCCGCGACTTCAACGGCATCGCCGAGAACATGGACGGCCGCGGAAACTACACTCTCGGTCTCAAGGAGCAGATCATCTTCCCCGAGGTCGACATCGACAAGAACCCGCGCATTCACGGTCTTGAGATAACATTCGTAACCACGGCCCGCACCGACGAGGAGTGCCGCGCGCTTCTCGCAGCCTTCGGCCTGCCTTTCAAGAAACACGACAAATAGGATATTATGGCAAAGGAATCAATGAAAGCCCGCGAGGTAAAGCGCGCTAAACTTGTTGCTAAGTATGCAGAGAAGAGGAAGGCTCTCAAGGAGGCCGGCGACTGGGCTGCTCTCGACAAGCTCCCCAAGAACGCATCTCCGGTGCGCCTTCACAACCGTTGCTCTCTGACCGGACGTCCCAAGGGATACATGAGGGCCTTCGGCATCAGCCGCATCCAGTTCCGCGAGATGGCCAGCAACGGACTTATCCCTGGAGTAAAGAAGGCAAGTTGGTAAAAATTAAACTAAGTTAACGTTATGACTGATCCTATTGCAGATTACCTCACAAGAGTACGCAACGCATATAGTGCAGGCAAAAAGGTCGTGGAAGTGCCTTCTTCCAAGATGAAGGTGGCCATCACCCAGATTCTCTGTGAGAAAGGATATATCCTCAGCTACAAGGTGGTTGAGGGCACCCCTTACAACACCATCAAGATAGCCTTGAAGTATCATCCCCAGACCAAGACGGCCGCAATCAGGAAAATCGAGCGCGTGTCCACTCCCGGTCTCCGCAGATACACCGACGTGGAGAACATGCCCAGGGTCCTCAACGGACTCGGAATCGCAATCCTTTCCACTTCCAAGGGCATCGTGACCGACAAGGAGGCCAAGGAGCTCGGCGTCGGCGGTGAGATTTTGTGCTATGTATATTAATTTTAAAGATAGAAAATAGATGTCACGAATTGGTAAATTGCCTGTAAGCCTTCCGTCCGGAGTGAGCGCCGAGCTTCTCCCCGGCAACGTGGTGAAGGTTAAAGGACCTCATGGAGAGATGAGCCAGAAGGTGGATCCGGCCATCAGCGTCACCATTGAGGACAATCAGATCAAGTTCGCACGTCCTTCAGACCAGCCCCGCCACCGTTCGATGCACGGCCTCTACCGTGCTCTCGTGCACAACATGGTCCTGGGAGTCAGCGAGCAGTTCACCGTCAAGCAGGAGCTGGTGGGTGTGGGTTACCGTGTATCCATGAGCGGCAACATCCTCACCTTCTCCCTCGGTTATTCCCATGAGATTCAGCTGATGCTTCCTGCAGAGGTGCAGGCTGAGGTTCCCGATGTCCGCAAGGGTGAGAACCCCGTGCTCGTCCTCAAGAGCTGCGACAAGCAGCTGCTGGGCGAGGTGGCAGCCAAGATCCGTTCATTCCGCAAACCCGAACCTTACAAGGGCAAAGGTATCAAGTTCGTCGGCGAGCAGCTTCGTCGCAAGGCAGGCAAGACCGCCGCAGCAAAATAATAGGAGGATTGAATTATGGCACTCAACAGAATTGAAAGAAGAAGAAGGATTCACTACCGCATACGCAAGCATGTCAACGGAACTGCCGAGAGACCCCGTCTCGTGGTATTCCGCAGCAACAAGCAGATTTACGCCCAGGTCATCGACGACGAGCAGGGCAGGACTCTGTGCGCAGCCGCTTCCAATGACAAGGAGCTTGCGGCCCAGTGCAAGGGCAAGACCGGTATCGAGGCTGCAGCCATCGTGGGCAAGGCCGTTGCCGAGCGCGCTCTCGCCAAGGGCATAAACACCATCTGCTTCGACCGCGGAGGATACCTTTTCCACGGAAGGGTTAAGAGTTTGGCAGACGCTGCCCGTGAAGGCGGCCTCGTATTCTAAGAGACAGAACTATGGCAAATACAAACGTTAAAAGAGTAAAGACTTCTGACCTTGAGCTCAAGGACAGACTGGTTGCCATCCAGAGGGTCACCAAGGTGACCAAGGGAGGCCGTCACTTCCGCTTCGCGGCCATCGTGGTCGTGGGAGACGAGAAGGGAGTTGTCGGCTACGGCCTCGGCAAGGCCAATGAGGTGACCGCCGCTATCGCCAAGGGCGTTGAAGACGCCAAGAAGAATCTCGTGAAGATTCCCGTCATCAACACCACGATTCCTCATGAGCAGGAGGCCAAGTTCGGCGGTTCCCGCGTATTCATGAAGCCTGCCGCCCCCGGTACCGGCGTGAAGGCCGGCGGTGCGATGCGCGCAGTGTTCGAGTCAGTGGGCATTCAGAACGTGCTGGCGAAGTCAAAGGGTTCTTCCAACCCCCACAACCTCGTCAAGGCCACGGTTGCCGCCCTTACCCAGATGAGGGACGCCTACACCGTCGCAGGTCTCCGCGGCGTGCCCATGTCAAAGGTTTTCAACGGTTAAGGAGGACACGACAATGGCAAAGTACAGAATTACCCAGATTATCAGCAGCAACGGCGAGACCCAGAGGCAGAAGGACAACCTCCGCTGCCTTGGCGTGCGCCGCATGCATAAGACCGTAGAGGTGGAGAAGACTCCCGTGACCGCAGGTCAGGTGGCCAAGATTGCGCACCTCTGCAAAATTGAAGTAATTGACTAAGGAGGACCCGAAAGATGAAACTTGAAAATTTGAAACCAGCTCCGGGTTCTACCCGTACCAGCAAGAGGCTCGGCCGCGGACAGGGTTCAGGCAAGGGCGGCACCGCGACCCGCGGTACCAAGGGTGCACAGGCCCGCGCCGGCTACGAGCACAAAATCGGCTTCGAAGGAGGTCAGATGCCTATCCAGCGCCGACTCCCGAAATTCGGCTTCAAGAACCCCACCAGGGTTGAATATCAGGCCGTGAACGTTTCCGACATCGAGGCTCTCGCAGCCAAGACCGGACTCAAGGAAATTGGCATAGCCGAAATCAAGGCGGCGAGACTGGCTGCCAGGACCGACCTCGTGAAGGTTCTCGGCCGTGGCGAGATCAGCGCTGCAGTGACCGTCACCGCAGACGCCTTCTCCAAGTCAGCCATCGCTAAAATCGAAGCTGCCGGCGGAAAGGCAGTCGTAAACGAATAGTCCTATGAAATTCGTTGAGACTATAAAGAACATCTTCAAGATAGAGGAGCTCCGCAAGAGACTCATCTACACATTCCTCCTCATCCTGGTCTACAGGTTGGGGTGCTTTGTGGTGCTTCCGGGCATTGATGCGTCCATGCTTGCCACTCTTCAGGACAGCACTCAGGAAGGCCTCGTCGGACTGCTCAACATGTTCTCCGGCGGTGCCTTCGGAAATGCTTCCATCTTTGCGCTCGGCGTGATGCCCTATATCTCGGCATCCATCGTCATCCAGCTTCTCGGAGTTTTCGTGCCTTATTTCAGGAAGCTCCAGATGGAGGGTGAGAGCGGCCGCAAGAAGATGAACCAGATGACGAGGTGGCTGACCGTCGCCATCATCTGCATCCAGGGCCCCGCCTACATGGCGGCCGTCCACAGCCAGATTCCCGCTGCGGCTTTCGTTGCGGTGAACCAGCTCGGATGGAGCAACTTCATGTTCAACCTTGTCTCCACCGTAATTCTCATGGCCGGCTCCATGTTCGTGATGTGGCTCGGCGAGAGAATCACCGACAGGGGAATCGGCAACGGAATATCGCTCATCATCATGATCGGTATCGTGGCCCGTCTCCCTTACGCGCTGTTCGCTGAAATCGGCGAGAAGCTGTCCATCAACAACGGCGGTCTGCTGCTCATCATCGTGGAACTCCTTATTTGGTTCTTCGTGATTATCGCTGCCATCGCTCTCGTGCAGGCGGTCCGCAGGGTTCCCGTACAGTATGCGAAGAGGGTGGTCGGCAACCGTCAGTACGGCGGAGTGCGCCAGTACATCCCTCTCAAGATCAACGCTGCGGGCGTCATGCCTATCATCTTTGCACAGGCCCTGATGCTCTTCCCTCTGATTTTCTCCCGCTGGGATGCGACCAGAGGACTTGCAGCTACGCTGAGCAACTATACCGGTTTCTGGTATAACTTCATATTCTTCATCCTCATCGTTGTCTTCACCTGGTTCTATACCGCCGTCACCGTCAACCCGACCATGATGGCCGAGAGCATGAAGCGTGACGGAGGATTCATACCCGGAGTGAAGCCTGGCAAGAAGACCGTGGAGTACCTCGACACCATCATGACGAGGATCACCCTTCCCGGTTCATTCGCGCTTGGCATCATTGCCATTCTTCCCGCGATTGCGATGATTTTCGGCGTCAACAACCAGTTCGCAAGCTTCTTCGGCGGAACTTCGCTGCTGATTCTTGTGGGAGTTGTGCTCGATACTCTGCAGCGCGTGGAAAGTTATCTGCTGATGCGTCACTATGACGGCCTCATGAAGACGGGCCGGATCAGCGGACGTTCAGGAATGTAGTTCTTTGAATTAAAATTGCAAGGTTGTGGTAAGGCCCAAGACAGAGGAAGAAATCGAGCTTTTGCGCGAGAATGCCATTCTCGTCTCCAAGACATTGGCAGAAGTCGGCAAGGCGGTCGCCCCCGGTGTGACAACTATGGAGTTGAATAGGGTGGCCGAGACTTTTATCCGTGACAATGGAGCGGTTCCGAGCTTCCTGGGTTTCGAGGGCTTCCCCGCCGCCATCTGCGCTTCAGTCAACGATACCGTCGTGCACGGATTCCCGTCCGACTATGTCCTCAAGGAAGGCGACATCGTCTCCTGCGACATAGGCACGCTCTACAAGGGCTACAACGGCGACTCCGCCTATACTTTCCCGGTAGGGGAGGTGGACGAGAGGACCCGCCAGCTGCTTGATGTGACCAAGGAGTCGTTGTACAGGGGCATAGCCGCGGCGGTTGCGGGGGCGAGGATCGGTGACATCGGATACGCGGTACAGTCGTATGCCGAATCGTTCGGATTCTCGGTGGTGCGCGAGCTTGAAGGCCATGGCATAGGCAAGGGAATGCATGAGAACCCCGGCGTGCCCAATTATGGAAGGCGCGGCAAGGGGCCCCAGCTCTTCGAGGGCGAGGTCATCTGCATCGAACCTATGATCAACGCCGGAGGCAAGGCCGTCTATCTCGACAGGAACGGATGGGCGGTGCATACAGCGGACCACAGGAATTCGGCTCACTTCGAGCTTACGGTTGTTGTCCGGAGGGGCCGGGCCGAGCAGCTTTCAACCTTCGATTTTATCGAGAAAGATGGCAAGATTAAATTTTAAGTGTAATTTTTTATGTCAAAACAAGTAGCAATAGAACAAGATGGAAAGGTTATCGAGACCCTTCCGAACGCGATGTTCAAAGTCGAGCTTGAGAATGGTCACGTCCTGCTCTGCAACATTTCGGGCAAGATGAGGATGAACTTTATCCATATTCTTCTTGGCGACCGAGTTAGAGTAGAAATTTCACCTTATGATTTAACCAAGGGCAGAATATCTTTCAGATACAAATAAAAAATTACAGATATGAAAGTCAAGACATCCATCAAGAAGCGTAGCGAGGACTGCAAGATTGTGAGACGTAAAGGCCGTCTTTACGTCATCTGCAAGAAGAATCCCAAGTTCAAGATGCGCCAAGGTTAATAATCAGTAAACAATAAAGTAAAGTATAATTATGGCAAGAATAGCCGGTGTTGATTTACCGAACAACAAACAGGGAGAGATAGGTCTTACCTATATCTACGGAATCGGCCGCCCCTCTGCGAAGAGGATTCTTGAGAAGTGCGGAATCGATCCTTCTATCAAAGTCGGTGACTGGAACGACGATCAGGTTGCCAAGATCCGTGCTGAAATCAACGAGGAGTACAAGATCGAAGGTGAGCTCCGTTCTTCAGTCCAGATGTCCATCAAGCGTCTCATGGACATCGGCTGCTACCGCGGCATCCGTCACCGTCTCGGACTTCCCGTGCGCGGACAGAGCACCAAGAACAACGCCCGTACCCGCAAGGGCCGCAAGAAGACCGTTGCCAACAAGAAGAAGGCCACCAAGTAAAAATTGATGAACTATGGCAAAGAAAACTACAACATCCAAGAGGGTTGTCAAGGTTGAAGCTTATGGCGAGGCCCATATTTCATCGACCTTCAACAACGTGATAGTGTCCCTCACCAACGCCCAGGGACAGGTCATCAGCTGGAGCTCCGCCGGAAAGTGCGGCTTCAGAGGCTCGAAGAAGAACACTCCCTACGCCGCCCAGATGGCTGCCGAGGATGCGGCGAAGACCGCTTTCGACGCCGGTCTGCGCAGAGTGAAGTGCTATGTGAAGGGTCCGGGAGCAGGACGTGAGTCCGCCATCCGCACCATCAACAATGCAGGCATCGTGGTCACCGAGATCGTGGACGTGACCCCCATGCCCCACAACGGATGCCGACCTAAAGGCCGTCGTAAAGTTTAATCATATAAAGCAAGACTACTATGGCAAGATATACAGGTCCCAGCACCAAGATCGCCCGTAAGTTCGGCGAGCCCATTTTCGGGTCAGACAAGTATTTTGAGAAGAGGAACTATCCTCCGGGACAGCATGGCCTCGCCGCGAAGCGCAAGAAGCAGAAGGACTACTCCATGCAGCTGAAGGAGAAGCAGAAGGTGAAGTACATGTACGGAGTCCTCGAGCGCCAGTTCCACAACACCTACAACAAGGCGTCCCGCATGGCAGGACAGAAGGGTGAGAACCTCATCTTCCTCCTCGAGTCCCGTCTTGACAACATCGTGTACCGTCTCGGAATAGCTCCGACCCGTGCGGCCGCCCGTCAGCTCGTGTCACATCACCACATCACCCTCAACGGTTCGGTATGCTCCATCCCCTCCACCCAGGTGAAGCCCGGAGACACCGTAGCGGTAAGGGAGAGGTCCAAGAGCCTCGAGGTCATCCAGAACAGCGTCGCTTCCGTGACCAAGTACTCATGGCTTGACTTCGACAGCAAGAATCTCGTCGGCAAGTACCTCAACGTGCCCGCCAGGACCGAGATTCCCGAGAACATCAACGAGCAGCTTATCGTCGACCTCTATTCCAAGTAAAATCTAACACCGTAGCAATATGGCAATCTTAGCATTTCAGAAACCTGACAAGGTCATCATGCTTGAAAGCACCGATACCGTCGGCCGCTTCGAGTTCCGTCCTCTGGAGCCCGGATACGGTCAGACCATCGGAAATGCTCTTCGTCGCATCCTGCTGGCCTCTCTCGAGGGTTTCGCCATCAGCCAGATAAGAATCTCCGGCGTGGACCAGGAGTTCGCGACCATCCCGGGCGTGATCGAGGGTATGCAGGACATCATCCTGAACCTCAAGCAGGTGCGCTTCCGCCGCATGGTCGAGTCTGTCGACACTGAGACGGCGAACATCGTAATCAGCGGCAAGCAGGAGTTCACGGCAGAGGATATCTCCAAGGGATTGTCTTCTTTTATGGTGTTGAACCCGGAACTTCACATCTGTTCTCTCGAGCCCTCGGTGAAGCTTGAGATTTCCCTCACGATAACCAAGGGACGCGGCTTCGTGCCGGCGGAGGAGAGCAGGGACGAGAATACCCCCATCGGAACGATTCCCGTTGACGCTATCTACACTCCCATCCGCAAGGTGAACTGGAGCGTGGAGAACTATCGTGTCGAGCAGAAGACCGACTACGAGAAGCTCAACCTCGAAATCGTGACCGACGGCTCGATTTCACCCAACTCGGCCCTCCATGAGGCTGCAAGCATCCTCATCTATCACTTCAAGCTGTTCACCGACGACAAGAAGATGTCCCTGGAGAACACCGTGGAGCCCGACAGCAAGGAGCTTGACGAGGAATCACTCCGCATGAGGCATCTGCTCCTTACCAAGCTCTCCGACGTGGGACTTTCGGTGAGGGCGTTCAACTGCCTCAAGGCGGCCGATATCGACACCTTCGCCGATCTCGTGTCATATTCCCGTGCCGAGCTGATGAAGTTCCGTAATTTCGGACGCAGGTCTCTCAACGAAATCGACCTCCTGGTCGAGAAGATGAAGCTCTCGTTCGGAATGGATGTCAGAAAGTACAATATCGAACCCAAGAAAAAGAACGTTGAAAGATGAGACACAATAAAGCAGTAAATCATCTTGGTCGCAAGAGCGGACACCGCAAGGCCCTTCTTTCCAACATGGCGACTTCTCTCATAATGCACAAGAGAATCAACACCACCGTTGCCAAGGCCAAGGCCCTGAAGTCTTACGTCGAGCCGCTTATCACCAAGAGCAAGGAGGATACGACCCACAACCGCCGTATCGTCTTCAGTTATCTCAAGTCCAAGGAGGCTGTCACCGAGCTTTTCCGTACGATCGCTCCCAAGATTGCGGATCGTCCCGGCGGATACACCCGCGTGCTCCATACCGGCTTCCGCAAGGGTGACGCCGCTGAAATGGCTCTGATTGAGCTCGTTGACTTCAACGAGGCAGCACTCGCTTCCGCAGCCAAGACCGCAAAGAAGACCACCCGTCGCGGCCGCAGCGGAAAGAAGGCTGAGGCAGCTGTTGAAGCGCCCAAGGCCGCCGAAGCTCCCGTAGCGGAGCCTGCGGCACCTGCAGCCCCTGCAGCTTCAGAGGAGCCTAAGGCTGAGTAAACAGCTTGAAGAATTCGGGGAAGGATTTCCCTACGCAAGCCTCATCGTCGATGACGATGGGGCTTTTTGCTGCCAGGGAGGCGACCTTCAGGGCCATGGCCATCCTGTGGTCGTGGCGGGAGCTGTATTCTCCGCCGTTCAGCAGACGTCCGGAGCAGATTCTCGAGCTCAGGCTCTCTCCGCAGACGGAAAGGATGTCGCCTTCCACTTCGGCCTCCACGCCCATCTTCCCCAGCATTTCAAGAATGGCTGCGCCCCTGTCGGATTCTTTCGACGCCAGCCTCCCGACACCGGCGATACGGCTTTCGCCGGCACAGAACGCGGCCAGGACGGCCGTGATGGGGAAGAGGTCCGGGGCGTTGTTGAGATCCATCTCGAAGGCTTCGAGAGGGGCTTTCCTTACGCATACGGTCCTGTCGTCATCCATCTGAGAGACTGAGGCGCCGGCCTCGACCAGGATGTCGAGTATGGTCAGGTCGGCCTGTAGCGATGCCGTGTCGAGCCCCTCTATCTCCGCGCTTCCGAATATCGCTCCGGCCACGAGGAAATTGGCGGCAGCGCTCCAGTCGCCCTCGATCTCGAAATCGGCGGCCTTGTAGCGTTGCCCTCCCTTGATTCTGAAGCTTATGCCGTTGCATCCCGACCAGTCGGTGGCTTCGAGCAGTTCGGCATCGCCTTCCATTTCGCTCCTGGTCCTTATCCCGAAATGCCTGAGCACGTCAAGCGTGATGAACATGTAGGGTATGCTCTTGGGTTCGTTCACGTGGAGCACCGAATCCCTGGAGCAGAGCGGCAGGGCCATGAGCAGGCCGGAAATGAGCTGTGAGCCGCCGCTTCCCGGGACTTCGGCGGACCCCGGAATCAGTTTTCCGCTTATGTTCACGGGCACGAAGACCTCTTTGTCCCGGCGCGGTGAGGCGTTGGAGAGCAGGACTCCGAAGGCGGCCATGATGTCGGAGGCCGAACTGAGGGCCCTGTGTGGCAGCGTGCCCCCGCCTTCCACCAGGCATCTGCCGGGGCCCGAGGCGGCAAGTATGGGTATGAGCAGCCTTGCGAGCAGGCCGGACTCTCCGACGTTTATCCTGTCGGCGGTGATTCCACGGCTGGCGGCATCCATGCCCTTGATTACAAGCGTGCCTCCTCCGTCTTCCCGTATGACTTCGGCCCCCAGTGCGCAGGCGGCGGAAATGGCGGATTCGGAGTCGCCGCAGGGGCTGTATCCGCCCAGCCTGGAGGTGCCGGAAGCCAGGGCGGCCGCAATTATCGCCCGTTGCGCGAAGCTCTTGGACGCCGGCATCCTGAGTCCGGAGGCGTGGTAGCTGAAACGTCCGCCGTATATTCTTTCGCGCATCTGCGCCGCCGTCCATTGTCCGGGTGCGGTCGCCTCTTCATCGTTCAGGGCGGCGTAGCTGAACGGAGCGCCCCTCTTCAGGCACTCGAAACGGCTTTCGCGGCCGTATTCTCCCATTCCGAAGGCAATCAGCCGTCCCTGGAGGCTGGGCACGCCCTCGACGAGCAGGCTGTAGAGGCTTTCTATCCTCGCGGCGTCTTCCTCCGAGCTGCAGCTGCAAACTATCTTGGCGATGTCCGCCCCGTAGCGGAAGCAGCGAGCGAGCGCCTTCTGCAGCATCTCCATGTCCGGGGTGCCGCTGAAGTCGTGGTAGGAGCGTATGATTTCCGTGCCGTTCTCCCGGCAGAATCTCTGGAAGTTCTTGCTGGTCTGCACGGGGGCTTCTATCTCGAGGTCGGCGAAGCGTGCGCCGGCTTCGGCGGCCAGTTTCAGCCTCCTCTCGGCCTCATCGGCGCCGAGTGTTTCGGAAATGCGGCAGGTCGCCACCAGGGGGACGTCGGAGTTGCCGAAGATGTCGGTGATTTCATCGTCCGAGAGGCGGCAGCTGTCCAGCCGTATCTCCGCCATTTCCACTTCGGGGGAGGCGAGAATCTCAAGCAGCTCCCCGTAGGTCTTATTCTGTAAACTTGTGCAGATCATCCAGGTCTTTTATTGTGACTTTCCCTATTCTTCTGATGAGTACGAAATGTATCTTCCCGTTCTCCACCTTCTTGTCCTTCCAGATGGCGGCGTCCAGACCGGCTTCGGGACAGGGCAGCCCGGTCGGAAGGCCACAGGCCTTGAAGTCGCTCCTGAGCCTGTCCGCAAGCCCCGGTGCGGCCAGTCTGAGCCTTTCGGAGATTTCGGCGGCCCGTATGATGCCTATGGCGACCGCTTCGCCGTGTGAGAGCGGTTCGGCGACGCCGTGCACGTGCTGGTACCACTCGATTGCATGGCCGTAGGTGTGTCCGAGATTGAGCTTGCGCCTCGGACCCTCTTCGAACGGGTCTTTCTCCACTATCCTGCGCTTGACCTCGGCGGCTTCCAGGGCCAGTTCGTGGAGGGCCTTGTAGTCCAGCTCGGGCGCCGACAGGACCTTGACCGCGCGCCCGTAGTTGCCGTGGTCTTCGATGATGAAGGTCTTGAGCATCTCGGCGGCGCCGGAGCGGAGCTCCCTCGGCGGAAGCGTCTTCAGGACGTCCGGGAGTATGCGCGTGTCGGCAGGGAAGCGCGTAACCCCCATCATGTTCTTGTAGCTGTCGAGGTTCACGCCGGTCTTTCCGCCGATTCCCGCGTCCACCTGGCAGAGCAGGGTGGTCGGGTAGTTGACATAGCGTATTCCGCGCTTGTAGATGCTGGCGGCGAATCCGGCAAGGTCGGTGGTCACGCCTCCGCCGACGGCGTACAGAATGGAGCTCCTGTCGGCCCCCTGCTCCATCAGCCAGCGGCAGATGTCCGTCACCGTGCCTATGTTCTTGTGCTCCTCGTCCGCCGTGATGGCCAGCAGAGGCCTTCCCGGCGCCGTCTTTCTTGCGAACTCCTCGACATTGCGGTCGCAGACTATGAAGATCTTCCTGTCCATGCGTATGGGTTGAAAGGAACGAAGATACTGCAAATATTTGATAAATCGTGAATTTTGGATACCTTTGCAATCCTTTGCGGCATACGCCGTTCCCGCTTGCCCGAGTGGCGGAATGGTAGACGCGATGGACTCAAAATCCATTGTCCCCTAAAGACGTGCCGGTTCGAGTCCGGCCTCGGGCACTTCAGACGCCTGTCGATTGCGAATCGGCGGGCGTTTTCCGTTGTTCCGCCCTGCCAAGGCCGGCCAGCCAGAGCCCCAGCATCGTCAGCGCGCAGTTTATCAGCAGAAGCTCGAAGCCTATGCGCCAGCCGCCGAACCACTGTTCGCTGTTGGCGGAAAGCAGCATGCACAGAAGCGGAGAAGCGATGCAGACCGGCGGCACCCATGCCTCGCGGGGGTTGCGGCGGGTGAAAATGCCGAACAGGAAGAGGCCGAGCAGCGGGCCGTAGGTATATCCCGAGATGGTATAGACCGCGTTGATCACGCTTTCGTCGCCTATGGCGCGGTAAGCGCAGATGACAGCTCCCATGACTATGGCGGCTCCGGCGTGCACGAGGTTACGCGTGCGCTTCAGGCCAGCCTCGTCCTGCCTGTTCCCCGCTTTCAGGATGTCCAGGGTGAAGGTTGTGGTTATGGAGGTGAGCGACGAACCGGAACTGCTGAAAGCCGCCGAGACCAGACCGAGTACGAACAGCAGACTGACCGCCGGAGGCATGAACGGGGCGCCGTCAGTCCCAGTGCCGCAGGCTATCGTAGGGAAGAGGTCGTCGGGCTTGGTGATGTGTATCCCGTTCGCCGCCGCATAGCCGGACAGCAGCACCCCGAGCGCCAGGAAGAGCAGGTTCACCGGGATGAAGGCGACTCCGTAGGAAAGCACGTTCCTGCGGCTTTCCCTGAGGTTGCGGCATGAAAGGTTCTTCTGCATCATGTCCTGGTCGAGTCCGGTCATCGCGACGGTGGTGAACATTCCGGCAAGGAACTGCTTCCAGAAATATCTGGTGTCCCTGGGGTCGTCGAAGAACCAGATGCGGCTCATCGGGCTTTCCGCTATGCTGCGGCAGCCTTCCGCAAGGCTGAACCCGGCTGCCCGGCATACGAACACTATGCACAGCACCACGCAGCCGAGCATGCATAGTGTCTGGATCATGTCGGTCCAGACCAGGGAGCGCACCCCGCCCCGGAAGGTATAGAGCCAGACGAGCAGCATGGTCAGGCCCACGTTGGCCGCGAACGGGACGCCTAGCGGGTCGAAAAGCACGAGCTGGAGGACTATCGCCGTAAGGTACATCTTGACGCCGCAGCCCAGCACCTTCGACAGCAGGAAGAAGACGGCTCCGGTCTTGTGGCTGCACAGCCCGAAGCGCATTTCGAGGTATTCGTACAGGCTGGTCAGGTTCAGCCTGTAGTAGAGAGGAAGCAGCAGGAAGGCGATCACCGCGTATCCGGCCACGAAACCAAGGGCCATCTGCAGATAGGAGAACGCCGACGCCTCCACCATGCCCGGGACGGAGACGAAGGTCACTCCGGAAATCGAAGTGCCTACCATGGCCACTGCGACCACCGGCCACGGGGAGCGCCTGCCGCCACGGAAGAAGTCGGCGCTGCCCCGGTTCTTGCGGGCCGCCCACAGACTAAGGGAAATCACGGCGGCGAAATACAGGAATATGGCCGCCGACACTATGGCAAGGTTCATGGGGTCAATGTCTGGAGGGGCAAAAATAGTAAAAATCGGCGGATGGCGCGTATCCAAAAAATCCGTACCTTTGCAATTTGCTATGGACGATATTCTCAAGGAAATCTCGCAGCAGGAGTACAAGGACGGCTTCGTGACCGAAGTCGAGCAGGAGTATGTCCCGAAAGGCCTGAGCGAGGATATAATCCGGCTCATCTCGGGGAAGAAGGGCGAGCCGCAGTGGCTGCTGGACTTCCGCCTCGACGCCTACCGGAAATGGCAGAAGATGACCCCTCCGTCATGGGGGCATCTGAAGCTGCCGGAAATCGACTTCCAGGACATCATATACTGGGCGGCCCCGAAGCGCGACGAGGACAGGCCGACCGAGATAGACCCGGCCCTGATGGAGACCTTCGACAAGCTCGGCATCCCGCTTCACGAGAGGGAGGCCCTCGCCGGAGTGAAGCCTAAGAGCAACGTGGCGGTGGACGCTGTGTTCGACTCGGTGAGCGTGGCCACCACCTTCCGCAAGACCCTCGCCGAGAAGGGCATAATCTTCTGCTCCTTCTCCGAGGCCGTGCGCGAATATCCCGAGCTGGTACGCAAATATCTTGCGACCGTGGTGCCTTCGGGCGACAATTTCTACGCGGCGCTCAATTCGGCCGTGTTCTCCGACGGATCCTTCTGCTACATACCCAAGGGCGTCAGGTGCCCGATGGACCTCTCCAGCTATTTCCGCATCAACGCCCTCGGCACCGGACAGTTCGAGCGCACGCTCATAGTCGCCGACGAAGGCTCCGAGCTCAGCTACATGGAAGGCTGCACGGCTCCGATGCGCGACGAGCACCAGCTCCATGCCGCAGTGGTCGAAATAATAGTGGAGAAGGACGCGAACGTGAAATACAGCACCGTGCAGAACTGGTATCCCGGCGACGCCGAAGGCCGCGGTGGCATACTCAACCTCGTGACCAAGCGCGGCATCTGCAGGGGCAGCGGCTCCCATCTGAGCTGGACCCAGGTGGAGACAGGTTCCGCCGTCACCTGGAAATATCCGAGCACCATACTCAAGGGCGACAACTCGTCATCGGAGTTCTACAGCGTCGCGATGACCGGACACCGCCAGCAGGCGGACACCGGCACGAAGATGATACATCTCGGCCGCAATACCCGCAGCCGCATAGTCTCCAAGGGCATATCCTCCGGTTTCAGCGAGAACAGCTACCGCGGACTCGTGCATATCGCCCCCGGAGCGCAGAACGCCCGCAACTTCTCGCAATGCGATTCGCTGCTGATCGGCAGCAGATGCGGGGCGCACACTTTCCCGGTCATCAGGAACCAGAACCCCACTGCGGTCGTGGAGCATGAGGCCACCACCTCGAAGATCAGCGACGACCAGCTCTTCTACTGCGGCCAGAGGGGCATCTCCCCTGAAGATGCGGCCGGGCTCATTGTCGGAGGCTATGCCAAGGAGGTCCTTGCGCGCCTGCCGATGGAATTTGCAATAGAGGCGCAGAGGCTCCTCTCGGTTTCACTTGAAGGTTCTATAGGATGACTTGGGTAGAGATAGTTTCGGCGGTCCTCGGACTGTCGTGCGTGTTCCTCGCGGGACGCAATTCGAAATACAATTTCTACGTGGGATACGTCTACAACGTATTCCTCTTCGTGCTGTTCCTGCACCAGCACCTCTATTCGGCCATGATACTCCAGCCGATATCCTTGATAATCAACGCTTACGGCCACTGGCGCTGGACGCATCCGAAAGAGGAGGAGCGCAGTGCCGCCGACAGCAGCAGGCTGAAGGTGGGCAACATACCCCCGCGGCACCTGGCCCTCTATGTGCTGGCCGTGCTCGGCGCCGCCATCGCCTGGGCCTTCGTGCTCAAGTTCGTGTTCGACGACCCCACGAACCCTTATCTGGATTCCCTGATGCTGATGCTCACGCTCTGCGCACAGTACCTTAGCGCCCGCAAGTACTGGGAGTGCTGGATAGTATGGCTGCTTGTGAACATAGGCAACGCCACGCTCTACATACTCTCGGGCCTCTACATCATGCCCGTCGTGAGCGCGCTGTATATAGCCAACGGCATCTGGTCGCTGGTGTCATGGAGAAAAATGTACAAGAACAATGAGTAAGATACTGCTAGAAATAAAGAACCTGCACGCCGGAGTCGAGGGCAAGGAAATCCTCAAGGGCATAGACCTCACCATACGCGAAGGCGAGGTGCATGCGGTGATGGGCCCCAACGGTGCGGGAAAGAGCACCCTGGGCGGCGTGCTGACCGGCCGTCCGGGCTATGAAGTCACCGAAGGGAGCATAGTTTTCGACGGGAAGGACCTGCTGTCCATGAGCCCGGAGGAACGCTCCTGGGCCGGCATCTTCCTGAGCTTCCAGTATCCGGTGGAGATTCCCGGGGTAAGCATCACCAACTTCATGAAGGCCGCGATCAACGCGAGGCGCAAGGCCATGGGGCAGCCCGAGATCAAGCCAGGCGAATTCCTGAAGCTGCTCAAGGAGAAGATGGCCCTCGTGGGCATGAAGGGCGAGTTCGCCAGGAGGGATGTGAACGTGGGCTTCTCCGGAGGAGAGAAGAAGCGCAACGAGATATTCCAGATGGCGATGCTGGAACCCCGCTTCAGCATACTCGACGAGACTGACTCGGGACTCGACGTGGACGCGCTCAAGATTGTCGCCGACGGCGTCATGGCCCTGCGCACGCCCGAGACCTCGGCCATAGTCATCACCCATTACCGCAAATTGCTGGATTACATCGTCCCGGACGTGGTGCATGTGCTCAAGGACGGGCGCATTGTCGAGACTGCGGGCAGGGAGCTCGCGGGCAGGATAGAGAACGAAGGATACGAGAGTCTGAATGGATAAGGTTTACGTGATAGGAAGGGATGCGGTGCCGCAGTACCTGAGGCTTGAAGCCGGCGGGCGGCTCGGCCTGACCTTCATAGCCCTTCCCGGCACTGTGGCCAGGCTTGCGCTGGAAGTGGAGATAGCCGGCCCGGGCTGCGATGTGGATATCGCCGGAGCCTACGTCTGCGGCGGAGAGGACGATTTCAGGATGAACATCCTGGTTCGGCACATGTCCGGCGGCAGCAGTTCGAGACAGCTGGTCAAGGGGCTTGCCGGCGGCGGTTCGCGGGTTGAGTTCGACGGGCTCATCTATATCGCTCCGGACGCGCAGAAGACCGAGGCCCATCAGGAGAGCCACAGCATACTGCTTTCGCCGGAAGCGAAAGTGGAGGCGCGTCCCCAGCTGGAAATCTATGCCGACGACGTGATATGCTCGCACGGCTGCACATCGGGCTTCCTGAACGCCGAGGAGGAGTTCTACATGCGCTCCCGGGGCATTCCGGAGGAGGTGGCGCTCCAGCTCCAGAAACTCGCCTTCCTCGCTCCGGTGATGCAGAGGCTTCCGGAGGACCTTAGACAGGAACTGTATGAAAGCATATCCTAACGTCAAGATAAATCTGGGCCTGAACATACTCAGGAAGCGTCCCGACGGCTACCACGACCTCGAGACGCTTTTCGTGCCGTATTCCGGGCTTCGCGACGAACTGGAGATAAGCCTTTCCGCTTCCGGAGAGGACTCGATGACCCTGGTCGGAGGCGGGTGGAACCCTGAAAGCGACCTTTCTTTCAGGGCGGTGAAACTGCTTCGCGGGGATTTCGTGTTCCCGGCCGTGGATGTCAGGCTTGTGAAGCATTCTCCTGCCGGCGCCGGACTCGGAGGAGGCTCCTCCGACGCGGCCTTCGCGCTGCGCATGGTCAACGAGATGTTCTCCTTGGGCCTGGATGCTCCGGCTCTTGCGGAATACGCCTCAAGGCTCGGTTCGGACTGCGCCTTCTTCATCTATAACCGCCCGATGCTGGGCGAAGGCCGGGGAGAGGTCCTTTCGGATTTCAGCCTGGATCTGGATGAGTTCAGGATCGAGCTGCGCGTCCCGGAAGGAGTGCATGTAAGCACAAGGGACGCCTATTCGAGGGTGGTCCCGAGGGAGTATTCCGCCGGAAGGCCTCCGCTGCGCGAAGTGCTGGCGCTCCCGGTGGAGAGGTGGAAGGATTTGCTGGTGAACGACTTCGAGCCGTCGGTATTCGCCGCGTGGCCGCAGGTTGAGGCGGAGAAGCGGCGCTTCTATGACGAGGGGGCGGTGTACGCCTCCATGTCAGGTTCGGGCTCGGCGGTCTATGGTATATTCAGGAAATAGATATGGGCACGAGGGACGACAGGAATCTGCAGAACGGCAGGCGTATCGCACGCAATGCCGTGCTGTTGTATTTCCGCATGTTCCTGCTGATGCTCATCGGCCTGTTCACCTCCAGGGTGGTGCTCCGGGAGCTGGGGGTCGACGATTACGGAATCTGGAACGCCGTCGGGGGCGTGGTGGCCATGTTCACCTTCGTCACGACTTCGATTTCCTCGGCTATCAGCCGCTATCTCGCATACGAGCTCGGCCGCTCCGACGAGGAAAGGCTGCGCAAGGTGTTTGCGACCGGGATGCTGGTGCAGCTTCTGCTGTGCGTCGTGCTGGCCGTTCTCGTGGAAACCCTGGGGCTCTGGCTCCTGAACGAGAAGATGGTGATTCCGGAGCCGCGTCTCGGGGCCGCCCGCTTCGTGCTGCACTGCTCTCTCGGAGTGCTGGTGCTGAACATGCTTTCGGTGCCGTTCAACGCCGCGATAATCGCGCATGAGCGCATGTCGGCGTTCGCCTATATCAGCGTGGGGGAGGCGGTGCTCAAATTGCTGATAGCCGTGCTGCTGAGCGTATCCGTGTTCGACAAGCTCGAGACCTACGCGCTGCTGATGCTGGCGGTCGCCCTGACGGTCAGGCTCGCATACGGAATCTATTGCCGCAGGCATTTCGCCGAATGCCGCACCCGGCTCGCGTTCGACCGTCAGCTCTTCAGGGAGATGGCCGGTTTCGCCGGATGGAGCTTCTTCGGTTCGGGCGTCGGCGTCCTCAACGTACAGGGCTCCAACCTGCTGGTGAACATGTTCTTCGGAGTCGCGATGAACGCCGCGAGGGGCGTGGCTTCGCAGGTCGAGCTTGTGGTCAAGCAGTTCGCCTCCAACTTCATGACGGCCGTCAATCCCCAGATTACGAAGTCCTGGGCCGGCGGCGACCGGGAATATTGCTGGAGCCTGGTCGCGAAAGGGGCGAAGTTCTCTTTCCTGGCGATTCTGGTCTTCCTGGTTCCCGTGGTGCTCGAGACCGGTATCCTTCTGCGCTTCTGGCTGGGAAGCGTCCCCACCAGCGCCGACGTGTTCGTGCGGCTCTCCATGCTCGCGCTGATAGTCGACATGACCGGCAACTCCCTGCTTACCCTGCAGCTGGCCACCGGGAAGCTGAAGAAATATTATCTGGTTTCAGGGCTGGGCTCATTGCTGTGCCTGCCTGCGGTCTGGCTGGCCTTCCGCATGGGCGCCGGCGCCGAATGGGCGTACTGGTGCATGATGGGCGTCTATGTCGCTGTCTTTGCAATCCGCCTGCTGTTCGCCCGTCTGGATGCGGGTTTCCCCGTCGGACGTTTCCTGCGCGAGGTCCTGCTGAAGCTGCTGGCGCTGGCCCTGCTCTCGTCCGTGCTGCCCGTCGCCGCCCGCATGTTGCTGCCGGAAGGGGTGCTCAGACTGGTCCTCGTATGCCTGCTGGCCTGGATTTCCATGGCCGCGTGCGCGTTCGGCTTCGTGCTGACCCCCGGCGAGAAGGCCTTCCTGCTGCGCAAGCCGCACGGGTGGATGCCCGACAAGTTGTATCTGGAGCTGTTGTACTGGAGGACTTTCGGCAGGGTTCCCGACCTGAAGAATCCTGTCCGTTATACCGAGAAGCTCCAGTGGATGAAGCTCTATGACCATAATCCGCTGTATCACAAACTGGTGGACAAGGCGGACGTGAAGCCTTACGTGGCCGCCCTCGTCGGGGAGGAGCACATAGTCCCCACGCTGGGGGTATGGGACTCTCCGGAGGAGATAGACTGGGACGGCCTTCCCGACAGGTTCGTGCTCAAATGCACGCACGACAGCGGAAGTACCGTAATCTGCAGGGACAAGGCTTCGTTCGACCGCGAGGCCGCATGCCGTAAGCTGGCTGCGTGCCTGAAGAAGAATTACTACAAACCCATGCGCGAATGGGTCTACAAGGGGCTGAAGGCGAGGATAATAGCCGAGGAATACCTCGAGGGCGAGGTCAACGACTACAAGTTCTTCTGCTTTGACGGAGAACCGAAGTTCATGTTCGTCGCCACCGACAGGTTCAATGCGGAGGAGGAGACCAAGTTCGATTTCTTCGACATGGACTGGAACCATCTCGACCTGCGCAGCGGACATCCGAACGCTGCGGTGCCTCCCGCCTGTCCGTCCTGCTTCGAGGAGATGAAACGGCTGGCCGCGCTCCTCTCCCGGGGGCTCCCGCAGGTGCGCCTGGACTTCTATGAGATTGACGGCAAGGTGCTGTTCGGGGAATATACCTTCTACCATTGGGGCGGATTCATGGCTTTCGACCCCGATTCCGCCGATGAAACCATAGGGCGGATGTTCAAGCTTCCGGAGAAATGAAGAAATGCGTGATATATACCTGCATCATCGGTGCGTACGATGATTTGCTGCAGCCGGCTGTCACCGACCCGGACTTCGATTTCGTATGTTTCGTGGGCAAGGGCGAGAAGACGGCCGAAAGGATAGGGGTCTGGGAGATTCGCGAGTTCGACTGCGGGCTGGACAATCCGCGTCTGGTGTCGCGCTATCCCAAGATGCACCCCCATGTGCTGCTTCCCGGATATGAGTGCAGCGTGTACGTGGACGGCAATATAGAGCTGCTGGACGGGTCGATTTACGAGGCCGCCCGCTCCAAGATAGCTTCCGGGGTGCTTTACAGCGGAGTGCCGCATCCCGACCGCGACAGCATGTATGAAGAAGTCTCCGCCTGCCGCAAGGCGCATCATATCAAACACTTCGACAGACTGCGCATCTGGCTGTGGCTGTGGCTTCACGGGGTTCCGTACCGCTCGGGGCTCATGGAGAACAATCTGATTTTCCGCAGGCATCTTGATCCGGCAATCGTCCGGCTTGACGAGCTTTGGTGGTCGAAACTCTTCTCCGTGAGCTTCCGTGACCAGCTCTCCTTCATGTGGTGTCTGCACAAGTGCGGCATACCTGTCGACTTCTTCCTTCCGGACGGGATGAACACCCGCAACCATCCCGGTTTCCGCTATCTGCTTCATAAATAGCGGAAATTTAACATTTTACAAAAAAATTGACTATATTTGCAGGCTTCCTCGAGAAGGAGGCATGAGGTTTAACAATTAAAAACAGATTCACAATGGCTGTTAAAATTCGCTTGCAGCGCCACGGAAAGAAGAATTTCGCATTCTTCCACATTGTCGTGGCCGATTCACGCTCACCCCGTGACGGACGTTACATCGAGCAGTTGGGAACCTACAACCCCAACACCAACCCTGCCACCATCGTTCTGAACGCCGAACGCGCTCTCGCATGGGTAAAGGTAGGTGCGGAGCCCACCATCACCGCACGCCGCATCCTCTCATACGAGGGAGTGCTGCTGCGTCACCACCTCGACGGAGGCGTAGCCAAGGGTGCTCTCACCCAGGCTGAGGCCGACAAGAAGTGGAACGACTGGAAGGCTCAGCGCGATGCAAAGATCGAAGCCAAGAAGTCAGCCCTCAAGAACAGCGCCATCGAGGCCAGGAAGGCGGCCAAGGAGGCGGAGGTGAAGGTCAACGAGGCCCGTGCCGAGGCTATTGCCAAGAAGGCTGCGGAGCTCGCAGCAAAGCAGAAGGAGGCGGAAGCCGAGGCTGCCGCAGCTGAGACCGAGACTCCCGCAGCAGAAGAGGCGCAGGCAGAGGCATAATGCTTCCGATAGCGAAGATTCTGAAGTCCGACGGTACCGACGGCGGCGTCCTCGTGGGGCTGCGTGGTATCGGAACGGAAGAAATCGACTCCAGGAAACCGGTGTTCATCGAATTCGATGGACTTCCGGTTCCTTTTTTTGTGCTTTCCGTCCGCAAGAAGGGCTCGGCGAGGGCTGTGCTGTATCTCAACGACGTGGTGTGCCTGAAGGACGCCGAAGAGCTCGTGGGCAGGGAAATCTGCATCGAAGGCGAGGCCGCTGACGAGGACGACCTCGATTTCACGGGCTGGACGCTGCTCAACCGGGGTGAAACGGTCGGTGAGATCACGGGGATGGAGCCGATTCCGGGCAATCTCTGCCTCTATGTCGGCGACACCCTGGTTCCGCTCCATGAGGATTTCATAATCTCCTGCGACCCTGAGACCGGGACCCTCGACCTCGATCTGCCGGAAGGCCTTCTTGACAGCTGACATGGATTCCGCCCTCAAATCCGCCCCGGCTCCCGAAGTGAGCGTCGTGATTGTCTGCATGAACAGGCCGGACAATCTGTATCCGTGCCTCGGAAGCCTGGAGGAGCATTGCACCGTCTCCCATGAGATTCTGGTGGTGGCCTATCTCTTCTCCGGGAAGAATCTGGAGAAGGCGAGGGCCGACTGGCCGGAGGTGAAGTTCATCGAAAGCGACGAAATACGCGGTTTCTCCGAGAACAACAACCTCGCCCTGAGGCAGGCGCGCGGACGCTATTGCTTCGTGCTCAACGACGACACGGAGCTGCACTCGGACGTGATAGGGCGCCTGGTGGAAGACTTCGCGCATCTGCCGGAGAATGCGGCTATAGTCACGCCGAGGCTGCTGAACGCCGACGGAAGCCTGCAGCTTTGCGGCCGTCCGCCGTATCCTTCCCGCTATTACGTGCTGCAGCAGTGGCATCTCCACAGCGAGCCCAAGGACGACACGGTCGGGAAGACGGCCGTGTTCGGAGAAGTGTTCCAGACTTCCAACATTTCCGGTGCGGCGTTCCTGATAAGGACGGACGTGTTCCGCCGGGCGGGATGGTTCGACGAGCGCTATTTCTTCACACCCGAGGACATCGCCCTGTCGATGAAGCTGGGGGAAGCTGGCTACGGAGTGTATGTCGACCGGGCGGCTCAAGTGGTGCACAAATGGAAGACCACAGCTTCCGGGATGTCTGTGGCGGTGCGACCTGCGGCCATACGCGGTTCCCTGATTTTCTTCAGCCGGGGTTCTTCTGTCAGATATTTCCTGCTGGCGCTGCCCGTGTGGCTCGCCGAGTTCTCGAAGTACCTCAAGGCCTGCCTGCGCTGCGTGCTCCGGCCCTCACACGGGAATACGCTGAAACGGCGTACTTTCCGTGAGAACTGCGCCGCAGTCTTCAGCCGCCGCAGCCCGAAACGCATATTCATCGATTCCGTACGCAGATGGAAGCTCCTGTGACCTCCCGCTCCCCGCGAGTGCTTGCCGTCGTGGTGACCTACAACGCGATGCAGTGGGCGGACCGCTGCTTCGGCAGTCTGCTGGCCTCTTCTCCGAGACCTGACGTGCTTGCGGTCGACAACGGCTCGACCGACGGAACGTGCGGGCATGTCGCCGCCGCTTTCCCCGAGGTCGAAGTGCTCGGGAATACGGAGAACCTGGGTTTCGGGGCCGCGAACAACATCGGCCTCCGCAGGGCGCTCGACGGGGACTATGATTTCGTCTACCTGATGAACCAGGACGCATGGGTCGGTGAGGACACGTTGAGGCTGCTGACCGGAACCCACCGGCCGGAGTACGGGGTGCTCAGCCCCATGCAGCTGTCTGCCGACGGTGTTCCGGACGCCAATTTCCGCAGGAAATGCGGCAGAAGCCTGGAACGGGCCGGAGTCCTTATGGAGCCGCGTCCCGGGAAGACCTCTGCAAATGCCGGCGACGGCATCGTGGAGGTGCCTTTCGTGATGGCGGCGCACTGGCTGCTCAGCCGCGAGGCGATACGGCGCATAGGCGGATTCTCGCCGGCGTTCCGGCAATATGGCGAAGACGACAATTTCATAGACAGGCTGCACTGGCACGGACTGAAATGCGGGGTGGTCCCTGCGGCCTCCGCCGTGCACGACCGTTCCGGCAGGAGCCTGCCGAAGGAGAAGAGGATGCGGCTGAAATGCGTGGCGCCGACGGTCAAGCTCAGCGACCCCGGCCGCTGTCTGCCGCTGCGCCTCGTTCTGGAGCCGCTGGAGCTCGTGGCGATGAGCGTGAAGAACTTCTCCACCTATCCGCTGCGGCGTCTGCCGGAGCTCATGAGGCGCCTGCCGGAGCTCGTGCGGCTGCGTGCGGCGTCGATGTCCGAGGGCGCCTTCCTTTGATTTCTGTGCTAAAATTCCGTAATTCGCTCCCGTGAGCAATTCCGGGACACTCTTCAGACGCTATGTTTGGCTTATCAACACCGTGCGGCGTTACAGGCTGACGCGGCCGGAGATACTGGCACGCTGGGCCGGTGCGGCCGAGAACGACAAGCATCTTCCGATGCCGGAGAAGACATTCCACAACCATATAGACGCAATTGAAGAGATATTCAACCTGCGCATAAGGTGCAACCGCGCGGCAGGCGGCGTGTATGAGATTGAGGATGACGGCGACGGAGGCGACAACGGCCTGGCCGACTGGCTGCTCAGCACCATCTCGGTCAGCAATGCGATTCAGGAGAGCGCCGGATTGCGGAAGCGCATAATCTTTGAGAACATCCCTTCGGGGGAGAAGTACCTGCTTCCGCTTATCGAAGCCATGAGGGATTCGGTTAGAGTGCGCATGGTGTACGACAGCTTCCGCCGGCCCGATGCCACGCCTTTCGTGATAGAGCCGTATTGCGTGAAGGTGTCCAGGCAGCGCTGGTATGTGCTGGGCCGCACAGCCAAGGGAATGCGCACATATGCGCTGGACAGGATAGGCAGCCTGGAGGAGACCGGGGAGAAGTTCACGCTGCCGCCGGATTTCGACGCCTCGGAGTATTTCAGCGACAGCTACGGTATATATACCGTGGACAAAGTGAAGGCCCAGGACATAACCGTCAGGGTCGGTGAGGGACAGGACAGGTATTTCGACAGCCTGCCGCTGCACCATAGCCAGATTTTGCTGGAACGTTCCGGCGGTTTCTCCATATACCGCTATCATCTGGTGCCGACTTTCGATTTCATACAGGAGCTGCTTTCCCACGGGGAGGCGCTGGAGGTGCTTTCTCCCGAGCCGCTTCGGCGGCTGGTGGCCGGAAAAGTGGCCCGGATGAACGATTTCTATTCCGATTAGAGGGTCGGTGCCATTTTTTTACATTTTCCATAGGTAGTTTTGCAATGTCAAAAGAAAGGAGGAACTATCATGGAAAGAATCAAAAACCTTGAAATTCTGCAGCTCATACAGGACCTTGGCCTTGTGGAGACCGGAGAATCCCTGCTGGACGATGAGGCGTAGCCAGGCCGGTGGCAATTCAAGGCCGCCTCAACCGAAGCCCGGGGCATAAACGAATAAAGACCAGCCGGAATGGCTGGTCCTACGTGCGGACGATGAGACTCGAACTCATACAGGCGTATAATGCCCACTACCCCCTCAAAGTAGCGTGTCTACCATTTCACCACGTCCGCATACTTTGGGACTGCAAA
>UQQM01000027.1 GCA_900543205.1 uncultured Bacteroides sp.
CCCCCGACGAGGGACAGCACAGCCCGGCCGCTCCAAAAACATTTCAATGCTTGAAATGCCTGACTCCGGTGAAGAGCATCGTGATGCCGAGCTCATCGGCCTTGGCGATGGCGTCGTTGTCGCGTATGCTGCCGCCGGGCTGGACTATGGCCGTCACGCCATATCGGGCCGCAAGTGCCACGGTATCATCGAAGGGCAGGAAGCCGTCGGAAGCCAGCACCAGACCCTCAGTGAAACCTGCGGCCTGCGCCTCCTTGAGGGCAATCTCGGCCGAACCGACACGGTTGGTCTGGCCTGCGCCCACGCCGATTGTATGACCGTCCTTAACCACGACTATCGCATTGGACTTCACGTGCTTGACTATCTTCCATCCGAAATTCAGGTCGGCCATCTGCGACCCGTCGGGCCTGGCCTTGGTCACGCACATCTCCGGAGTCACCTCCTCAACCGCCTTGTCCTGCTGCTGCACGAGCATTCCGCCTATTACTCCGACATACTGCATCTGCTCGGAGCTGTCGGGCGTCATGTCGACCTGCATCACCCTGAGGTTCTTCTTGTGGGAGAGAATCTCCAGGGCCTCGGGAGTATAGGAAGGGGCTATCACTATTTCCAGGAAGATGGGCTTCATGCCAAGGGCAACCTCGGCCGTCAGTTCGCGGTTCACCGCCACGATGCCTCCGTAGATGCTGACCTTGTCGGCCTCGTATGCGGCCTGCCATGCCTCCTCGATGGTCTTGCCCACCGCAGCGCCGCAGGGGTTCATGTGCTTGAGGGCCACGCAGAAGGGCTCGCTGAAGTCGCGGAGCACCGAAAGCGCCGCGTTGGCGTCCTGGATATTGTTGTAGGAGAGCTCCTTGCCCTGGATCTGACGGGCGAAAGGCAGGGCGTAGGAGCAAGGCTCGAGGGCTCCGTAGAACTTCGCGCTCTGGTGAGGGTTCTCGCCGTAGCGCAGATTCTGCACCAGGTCATACTCAAGGAAGAGCTTCTCGTTCAGCCCGGCCTTCTCCCTCATCCAGGAGGCGATGCACATATCGTACTCGGCGGTATGGGTGTACGCCTTGGCCGAGAGCTTCAGGCGCGTGTCGTCGGAAGTCCAGCCGTTCTCCCTGAGTTCGGAGAGCACCTTCCCATAGTCAGCCGGGTCGCAGACTATGGTCACGTCCCTCCAGTTCTTGGCTGCGCTGCGCACCATGGAAGGGCCGCCGATGTCGATGTTCTCGATGGCATCCTCCATGCTCACGCCCTCGCGGGAAATCGTCTGCCTGAAAGGATAGAGGTTCACGCACACGAGGTCGATGGTGCCGATTCCCTGCTCCTCGAGGGTCTTCATGTGTCCGGGGACGTCACGGCGCGCAAGGATGCCGCCATGCACCTTGGGATGCAGGGTCTTGACCCTTCCGTCGAGTATTTCGGGGAATCCGGTCACTTCCGAAATTCCTATGGTGGCAACCCCGCTGTCCTCAAGCAGCTTCTGTGTGCCGCCGGTTGCGATTATCTCCCATCCGAGGTCCTTGAGACCCCTGACGAAGTCGACCAGACCCGTCTTGTCGCTTACGCTGACCAGTGCTCTTCTCATTTCCTTAACAGTTTGTTTATCGTGTCAATATACAGTCGGTGTTCTATCTTCTGACCTATCCTGTGGATCTCCGCCGGGTCGTTCCCCTCATATTCGAAGGCCTTCTGGGCGATGATCTTCCCGCCGTCAAGCTCGGCGTTCACATAATGAATCGTGATTCCGTAGACCTTGACTCCGTACTCCACGGCCTGCTCTACCGCGTGCGCACCCCGGAAGGCGGGGAGCAGCGAAGGGTGGATGTTGATTATACGGCCTTCGTAGGCCTTCAGGAGCACGTCGGAAAGTATGCGCATATAGCCCGCCAGGCAGACCAGCTCCACTTTCTCGGCGTCCATGCGGCGCACGATCTCCTCTTCATATTCAGCCTTCGATGCGTAGCTCTTGGGCGAGAACACGAAGCTCTTTATCCCCATGCGCTCCGCCTTGCCCACCACGGGTGCGGCAGGCTTGTCGCAGACCATGAGCACCACCTCCGCGTCTATGGTACCGTCGGCGCAGGCGCGGGCTATGGCATCGAAATTGGTGCCTTCGCCGCTCGCGAATACTGCAAGCCTGTGCTTCATCGCATTATGATGTTTACGCCGGGCTCGGCGGTCACCTTGCCTATCACGGACGCCTTCTCTCCCCGGGACTCCAGTATGCCGATGGCCTTGCCGGCTTCGGCCTCATCAAGCACGAGGACCATTCCTATGCCCATGTTGAAGATGTTGAACATCTCCCTGTGGGGGACACCGCCCCATTTCTCGAGCACCCTGAACACTGGAAGAATCTCCCAGCTCCCCTCATGGATTTCGAGGCCCTGGCCTTCATGAAGCACGCGGGGGATGTTCTCGTCGAAACCGCCTCCGGTGATATGGGCGACTCCATGGACATCGCATTTGCGGATGACCTCCAGAACCTGCTTCACATATATGCGGGTCGGCGTCAGGAGCACGTCGCCGAGGCGCCTTCCCCCGAACTCCTCCACGGTGTCGTGATATGAGAGCCCCCTGTCTCCGACTATCTTGCGGACCAGGCTGAAACCGTTGGAATGCACGCCCGAAGAGGCTATTCCGACCAGGACGTCCCCGGCCTTGACCTTAGAGCCGTCAATCAGCTTCGATTTCTCCACCACGCCGGTGGTGTAGCCGGCTATGTCATATTCTCCGTCGGCATACATTCCGGGCATCTCGGCAGTCTCGCCGCCCACCAGTGCGCATCCGGCCTGGCGGCAGCCCTCTGCGACTCCGGCGACAATCGCCTCCACCTTCTCGGGCACGTTGTGGCCTATGGCCACGTAATCCAGGAAGATGAGAGGTTCCGCTCCCTGCGCGAGCACGTCGTTGACGCACATCGCCACGGCATCGATGCCCACGGTGTCGTGCCTGTCCATGGCGAAAGCTATCTTGAGCTTGGTTCCGACCCCGTCGGTCCCGCTTACCAGCACCGGCTCATGGATTCCCAGGGCGGAAAGGTCGAACATACCCCCGAACGAGCCTATGCCTCCCATGGAGCCGGGACGCACGGTCGATGCCACATGCTGCTTTATCCGGCGTACAACTTCATATCCGGCTTCCAGGTTCACACCTGCATTTTCGTAAGTCTTGGCCATATTATCTTAACTTTCCTTTGGTTTTCCTTCGTCTCCGTACACTGAAAGAAGCCTGTCGAGCACCTTCTGGTAGGATGCGACTATATATCCCAGGTCGTGGCGGAAACGGTCCTTGTCGAGCCTCTCGTCGGTCGCCGCGTCCCAGAAACGGCCCGTGTCGGGCCCTATTTCGTCGCAGACCATTATACGCCCTTCGGCATCGCGGCCGAACTCCAGCTTGAAATCGACCAGCTTCAGGCCGGCGGTCGCACAGAGCTCCGTCAGCAGCCCGTTGACCTTCCCCGCCACACCGTAGATGAACGAAAGGTCCTCGAAGCTGACGATTCCGAGGGCCACAGCCTCGCTGTCGTTGATCAGGGGGTCGCCCAGCTCGTCATCGTTGTAGTTGAGGTCATAGATTACGTTGGACGCCCTGGTCCCCTCCTCTATGCCCAGCCTTCCCGAAATGGAACCGGCGAAATAGTTGCGCACCCTGAGCTCCAGCGGGATGTTGCGGCTCTTGCGGCAAAGCTGCTCGTTGTCGGCCACCTCGGCCAGGAAATGCGTGTGCACCCCGTTCCTCTCCAGGTAGCTGAAAAGCAGGGACGAAATCCTGTTGCTCACCACCCCTTTCCCGGGGAATACGGCCTTCTTTATGTTGTTGTAGGCCGTGGCAACGTCCTTGAAGCGGAAAATCACCTTCTCGGGGTCTTCCGTCGCATAGACCTGCTTCTCGTTCCCGTCGAAAAGCAGCTCTCCCTTGACTATCTCGTTATCCGTCTGCGGCATGATGGCTAATGTTTGCGGAAATATCTCACTGCGTTGTCGAACAGCGGCTGCTCAAGCTCCTCGGGGATGTTCTTGAACAGATTGCGCTCGAAACGTTCGGTATGTCCCATCTTCCCGAGTATCTGTCCGTCGGGGCTGATGATTCCCTCAATGGCGAAACTTGAACCGTTGGGGTTGTACGGCGACTCCATGGTGGGCTGCCCGGTGACCGGATCCACATACTGGAAAGCCACCTGTCCAGCCTCGAAAAGCTCCCTGGCAAGTTTCTCGCTGACGGTGAACTTGCCTTCGCCATGGCTCACGGCTATGGTGTGGAGCTCTCCCGGCTTCATCGAAGACAGCCAGGGCGAAGCGTTGGAGACCACTCTGGTGGTGACCATCTGCGAGATGTGGCGGTTGATGTCGTTGCGGAACAGGGTGGGCGACTCCCGGGTCACTCCGCCCGGTTTTCCGTAGGGCAGAAGTCCGCTCTTGACCAGAGCCTGGAAGCCGTTGCAGATTCCGAGTATGAGCCCTCCCCTGTCGAGCAGGGCCTGTATCTGTTCCGCGACTTTGGCGTTCTCCAGCACGTTGGCTATGAACTTTCCGCTTCCGTCAGGCTCGTCTCCGGCGGAGAAGCCTCCCGCCAGTGACAATATGTCGCAGGCGGCGATATTCGCGGCCATTTCGTCTATGGACTCCAGCACGTCGCGGCCGTCGAGGTTGCGGAACACCCCGAAGCGCACCTCGGCCCCGGCCTTCCTGAACGCCTTGGCCGTATCGTAGTCGCAGTTGGTTCCGGGGAACACCGGAATGAACACGAGGGGATGCTCCTTTCCCTGCACGGGGCGGAGGGTTCCGGGCCGGGAGACGGCCTTGACTCCGGACATACGCTTCAGCGCCTTGACCGAATCGGCGGAAGGCGCGCTCACCGTGGGATATATGCGCGAATACCTCAGGCCGTTGGCTTCCATCAGCCTGTCGATGCCCAGGCTCTCGCCGTTCACGTGGAGCTTTCCGTCCTCTCCGTCCGTGACCTTTCCGAGCAGTATCGCAGAAGGGAAATCAAGTTCCGACTGCGATTCCACGACTATCGA
Organism: uncultured Bacteroides sp.; assembly: GCA_900543205.1. GTDB lineage: Bacteria > Bacteroidota > Bacteroidia > Bacteroidales > UBA932 > Cryptobacteroides > Cryptobacteroides excrementigallinarum. Next base: position 5,012 of record UQQM01000027.1, read on the forward strand.
ACCGTAGCTCAGGTCGAAGAGACTGCGCTCGTCGATCCTGACATCTACTCCGAACTGGTTGCCGAAGGACATTTTCGCGAGGGCCTCGGCGACTCCTCCGAAGCCTACGGACCATGCGGAAACTATGTCGCCGGAAAGTATCCTGGAATGGACGAAGTCCCAGTTCTTCTTCAGGGCATCGAGGTCGGGCATGCGGTTGCCGAGGGGCGTGTGCTTGATCAGATAGAGCCTGTCGCCCTCCCATTTGAGCTCGGGGGAGATCACGTCGGACGCGTTCACGGTAGTGATTCCGAAGGCTATGAGCGTGGGAGGCACGTTGATGTGCTCGAAGGTGCCGCTCATCGAATCCTTTCCTCCGATTGAAGGCAGGCCGAGTCCGAGCTGCATCTTGAGCGCTCCGAGCAGGGCGCTCAGGGGTTTGCCCCAACTGTGGGGGTCATGTGTCATGCGCTCGAAATATTCCTGGTAGGAGAAACGCATGCGGGACCAGTCGCCGCCTGCCGCGACAACTTTCGCGCAGGCCTCCACCACGGAATATGCCGCGCCGTGGTAGGGACTCCACCCGGCCAGGTCGGGATTGTAGCCGAAGGCCATGACGCTGGCGGTGTCGGTATAGCCCGGCACCGGAAGCTTCTGCACGGAAACCTGGGTCTCCGTGCTCTGGGTCGCACCTCCGTAGGGCATGAGCACCGTGGAGCGGCCGACCGTCGAATCGAACATCTCCACAAGTCCCTTCTGGGAGGCCACGTTCGGCCCGGAGAGCAGATTCGCGAATTTCCCGGAGAGATTATCCCCTTCAGGTTCGCGGAGGAACGGATCCCTGTCCTCGACGGCGGATATGCAGGCCGTCGCGACGTGCCTGGCGCCCGCGCTGTCGATGAACTCACGGCTGATGTCCGCCACGAGCTCGTCGCCGTTGAACATGCGCATCCTGCCCCTGCCGGTCACATCGGCGACGTAGGTCACCTCCACGTTCTCGCTGCGGCAGTAGGATTCGAACTCCTCCCTGTCAGCAGCCCCGACCACTACCGCCATCCTCTCCTGGGACTCGCTGATGGCGAGTTCGGTGGAGTTCAGTCCGCTGTATTTCACGGGCACCCTGTCGAGACGGATATCCAGTCCGGGAGCGAGCTCGCCTATCGCGACGCTGACTCCTCCGGCGCCGAAATCGTTGGATTTCTTTATAAGCCTGGTGACCTCGGGGCGGCGGAACAGCCTCTGCAGCTTGCGTTCCTCGGGGGCGTTTCCCTTCTGCACCTCGCTTCCGCAGGTCTCGATCGAGCTTTCGGTATGCTCCTTGGACGAGCCTGTCGCCCCTCCTATTCCGTCACGGCCGGTCCTTCCGCCGAGCAGCAGAATCACATCGCCCGGAACCGGGCTTTCGCGGCGCACGTTCTCCGCCTTGACCGCTCCGACCACGGCGCCGGTCTCGAGCCTCTTGGCGACATAGCCGGGATGGTATATCTCGCGCACGCAGGTGGTTGCAAGACCTATCTGGTTGCCGTAGCTGGAATAGCCTGCGGCAGCCTTGCGGCTGATGACCCTCTGCGGGAGCTTTCCGGGCAGAGTCGCGCTAACGGGGGCGGTGATGTCGCCGGCTCCGGTGACCCGCATCGCCTGATAGATGTACGACCTGCCGGACAGCGGATCGCGTATCGCCCCGCCGAGACAGGTGGACGCACCTCCGAAAGGTTCTATCTCGGTGGGATGGTTATGGGTCTCGTTCTTGAACTGCAGCAGCCATTTCTCGGTGGCACCGTCCACATCCACGTCCACGTAGATGCTGCATGCGTTGTTCTCCTCGCTCTGCTCCAGGTCGTCAAGCAGGCCCTGCTTCCTGAGCCAGCGGGCGCCTATTGTCGCCAGCTCCATGAGGCACAGGCGCTTGCCGTCCCTGCCGAGCTCATGGCGTATATGCCTGAACTCCTCGAGCTCCGACTCTATCTCCGCACGAACGAACGAATCGTCCACGGCAATCTCCTGAAGCTCGGTCGTAAAGGTGGTATGGCGGCAGTGGTCGCTCCAATAGGTGTCCAGTATGCGCAGCTCTGTCTCGGTGGGATTGCGCTTCTCGCCCCGGAAATATTTCACGACTTCGGCAAGGTCTTCCGCGCTCATGGCGAGCCCCCACCTGCCGCAGAAGGCCGCGTATTCCTCCGGCTTCATGTCGATGAAGCCTTCGAGGGAGGCCAGAGGCTTAACGTCCACCTTGTCGTATGGCTTCAGCACCGACAGGTCCTTGGGCCGCGACTCGACGGCATTGATGAAATAGCGCCTTATCCTGGCGAGGTCTTCGTCGGAGAGGTCGTCATCGAAAATCAGCAGCCGCGAGCTGCGTATCTGGATATCCGCGCCCGGGTCTATCAGGTGCACGCAGTCGACCGCGGAAGACGCGCGCTGGTCGAACTGGCCGGGGATGTACTCCACCGCAAGATATTTCCTGCCCTCGAGGCTGCAGCTGTCGGACACCGTGTCGGTCACTATCTCGCCGAAGACGGTATAGCGGCATTTCTCCAGCAGCTCGTCGGAGAAGCCGAAGAGGTCGTAGACATTGAGCAGCCGCAGGCTGCGCAGCGACAATGAGAGATTTTCGTTGAACTCGCTCCTCAGGCTCTCGGCCTCCACCCGGAACTCCGGGTTCTTCTCGACATAGATCCTGTGAGCTTTCATCATATTTCCGTCCGAAGGACTTTCTCAGCCTGTGATTTCCTGAATTCCTCGAGTTTCGCCGCGAGCGAGGCATCGGAGAGAGCCAGTATCGAAACCGCGTAGAGCGCCGCGTTCTTGGCTCCGTTTATGGCCATCGTGGCCACGGGAATGCCGGACGGCATCTGCACTATCGACAGGAGGGAGTCCAGGCCTCCGAGGCCGGAAGTCCTGATGGGGACCCCTATCACCGGAAGCGTGGTCATCGCCGCGGCCATTCCGGGAAGATGGGCGGCTCCGCCGGCTCCGGCTATGACGACCTCCACTCCCCTCTCCCTCGCCGAGGACATGTACTCGCGGAAGAAATCGGGGGTGCGGTGCGCACTTATGACCTTCTTTTCGTATGGAACACCAAAACCGTCGAGAATTCCGCAAGCGGCGGACATTACGTCCCAGTCGCTTCCGGACCCCATAATAATACTGACTTTCATATACTATCTAAGATTATGAGCCAACCCGGCGCCTGTCTCTTACCAACGGCATCGCAAAGGTACAACATTCCTTCAGGCCCTGCAAATGTATTTATCCACATTTTTTGTTGAAAAATTTATTATTCTTTTAATCCGATTTTGACTACCTTTGTAAAAATGACGAACAATGAGAAATTTTAGACAGAATTCCTTCAGTCCTGCCTCCGTCAGGCACAATTTCCATTGTTCCGGCTCATATTCACCCTATTCCCAGGCAGCTTGGCAAGGCTGTCTGTTTTTTTACCTGTCCCGATATGAACAATGATATTCTCCTGAGGGGCGACGGCTCCGACATATTGCTGCGCGACGGCAGGATTTTCGGACGGGGCCGGGGCTTCGCGCTCCGCCCGGGCACGAGGACCGTCGACGTGCGCGGACTCCTGGTCACCCGAGGCTTCACCGACATCCACGTGCACCTGCGCGAACCCGGATTCTCCTCCAAGGAGACCATACTCACGGGAACCAAGGCGGCCGCGCACGGAGGATTCACCACGGTCTGCGCAATGCCGAACCTGAACCCTGTGCCGGACTGTCCGGAGAATCTCGAGAAGGAGCTTGAAATCATACGCCGCGACGCCGTCGTCGAGGTGCTTCCATACGCATCCATCACCAAAGGCCGCAAGGGCAGGGAGCTTGTGGACTTCGCGGCCCTTCAGGGACGCTGCGTGGCCTTCTCGGACGACGGAAGCGGGGTCCAGGACGGAGAAGTGATGCTGAGGGCGATGCGTGAAGCCGCCGCTCTCGGCTGCATCATCGCCGCCCACTGCGAAGACGACTCGCTGCTCGGCGGAGGCTACATCCACAAGGGGCGCTACTGCCTGGAGCACGGGCACCGGGGCATCTGCGCGGAAAGCGAATGGAAGCAGATAGAGCGGGACCTTGAGCTCTGCGCCAGGACGGGCTGCCGCTATCATGTGTGCCACATCTCCACGGCCAGGAGCGTTGAGCTCATACGCGAAGCCAAGGCCACGGGCGTCAGGGTGAGCTGCGAGACCGCCCCTCACTATCTCCTGCTCTGCGAGGACGACCTCATGGAGGACGGTAGATTCAAGATGAACCCGCCACTGCGCACATCCGACGACAGGGCCGCTCTCGTCGAGGGCCTGAAGGACGGCACCATAGATGCGGTCGCGACCGACCATGCGCCCCACACCGCAGCGGAGAAATCGCGCGGGCTGGAAGGCAGCGCGATGGGCATCACCGGACTCGAGACGGCCTTCCCCGTGCTCTACACGGGACTGGTGCTCAGCGGCAGAATCAGTCTGGAAAGGCTTCTGGAGGCCATGTGCGACGCCCCGAGGAAAATCTTCGGGCTCGACAACCCCCTGAGCGAGGACGAGGCCGCCGACCTCACGGTAATAGACCTCGGCGCCGAATACACGATAGACAGCCGGGACTTCCTGTCAATGGGGCATTCCACCCCCTTCGACGGGATGGCAGTCCACGGCCGCATACTCATGACCATAAAGGACGGGAACCCCGTCTGGGAGGATCCTGCGATATGAAGACAGTTTTCACCATAGAAGAGAACAGGGAGATTGCAAGGCAGACCTGGCTCATGAGGCTGGGCTGCGCAGCCATGCCCGAAATGCATTCCGGCCAGTTCGTGGACATCGCCCTCGACGGCTTCTTCCTGCGCAGGCCCATCTCGGTCTGCGACCTGCACGACGGCAGCCTGGTGCTGTGCTACAAGGCCGTCGGAGCCGGGACACGGCAGATGTCGCTCATGCTGCCCGGCGAAAGGCTTGAGCTGCTCACCGGACTCGGCAACGGCTTCGACCTTTCCAAGTGCAGCTCGTCGGCGCTTCTTGCCGGAGGCGGGCTCGGTGCCGCCCCGATGCTGCTGCTCTGCCGGGAGCTGCTCCAGGCTGGAAAGAAGGTCAGCGTGGTGCTGGGATTCAACACTGCCGATGAAATCATCCTCGAAGAGGAGTTCGGTTCCATGGGAGTACGGCCGGCCTTCGCCACCATGGACGGAAGCCGAGGCACGAAAGGCTTCGTGACCGACGCCATCCTGGAGCTCGCTCCGGAATACGACAGTTTCTTCTGCTGCGGCCCGATGCCCATGATGAAGGCGGTATGCGAGGCCCTTCCCGTCAGCGGACAGGCCAGCCTCGAGGAGAGGATGGGCTGCGGCGCGGGCTTCTGCTACGGATGCAGCAGAATGATGAAGAGCGGAGCGAAAAGGATATGCAAGGACGGCCCCGTATTCGACAAGGAGGAGATAATATGGTAAAAGACCTGACTGTAGAGCTTTGCGGCCTCAAGCTGCGCAATCCCATGATTCCGGCGAGCGGGACCTTCGGCTTCGGCACCGAACTGGCGGACATGTTCGACCTCAACGTCCTGGGCGGCATCAGCCTCAAGGGCACCACCGAGCAGGCCAGATTCGGCAACCCGTCGCCCAGAATCGCCGAATGCGCCGCCGGCATGATCAATTCCGTCGGGCTTCAGAACCCCGGGATAGACGTCCTCACGGGCGAGAAGGTGCCCGCCCTGAGAAAAATCTACTCCGGGACCGTCATAGCCAACATCAGCGGTTTCTCGGTCGGGGAATACGCCCGGAACTGCGCCAAGGCCGATGCCTGCGGAGGGATAGACATCATAGAGGTGAACGTGTCGTGCCCCAACGTGCATGACGGAGGCATGGCCTTCGGCACAAGCGCGAAGGCGGCGGCGGAAGTGACCGCTGCCGTGAAGGCCGTGACGCAGAAGCCGGTCTTCGTGAAGCTGAGCCCCAACGTCACCGACATCGTCGGCATAGCCAGGGCCTGCGAGGACGCCGGCGCCGACGGGCTGACCCTCGTGAACACCTTCCTCGGAATGAGAATCGACATCTGCCGGCGCCGCCCCGTGGTAGCGGCCGGGACGGGAGGCTTTTCAGGCAGGGCCATATTCCCCATAGCCCTGAGGATGGTATGGCAGGTGGCGCACGCCTGCGGTATCCCGGTGATGGGCTGCGGCGGCGTGGCGAGCGCGGAAGATGTGGTGGAGATGATGATGGCGGGCGCCTCGGCGGTGCAGGTGGGGGCGGAGAACATACGCAATCCCGAAGCCTGCCCCGAGATCATCGCAGCCCTGCCCGATGTGATGGAGCGCCTCGGCATCGGTTCGCTGCGCGAAATCATCGGAATAGTATGATACGGAGTTCGGCAGGCATAAGCCTTCAGAGGTTCCGCGCTGCGCGCTTCATCCCGCCGCTGCCGCGGCACCCACTCACGGCCGTGGGCGGCCAGCCTCTTCAGGCTCATCCTGCCGAACTCCGACAAGCTATCATTCCTACTTCTGTCGTCAGCAGCAGATGGCTGCAAGGCGGCATTGGCTCCCGAAAAGGGAGGGGACCCACGAAGTGGGGAGGACCGCCGGCAGCCAACTGACTGCTGACGGCAGAAAGAACAGAAATCAAGACTCAAAAAGATATGAACAAAAGAGACGTAATAATCGCCTGCGACTTCAGCAGCGCGGAAGATACGCTGGGCTTCCTCGACAAGTTCAGCGCGGAGGGGGTGCCTGAGAAACCCTTCGTCAAGATAGGCATGGAGCTGTTCTACAGCGAAGGCCCGGAAATAGTCAGGGAAATCAAGCGCCGCGGACATCCCATCTTCCTCGACCTCAAGCTCCACGACATCCCCAACACCGTAAGGAAGGCCATGCGCGCCCTTTCGCGCCTCGACATCGACATGTGCAACGTACACGCGGCCGGCACCATCGAAATGATGAAAGCTGCCCTCGAAGGCCTCACCAGGCCTGACGGGAGCCGTCCGCTGCTGATTGCCGTGACCCAGCTGACCTCCACGAGCGAAGAGAGGATGCAGAACGAGCTGCTGATCGGCGCCGGAATCAACGAGACCATAGTCAAGTACGCGCAGAACACGAAAGAGGCCGGACTTGACGGGGTCGTATGCTCGCCCCTCGAAGCCGCCATGGTCAAGAAGGCCTGCGGAACAGACTTCCTGACCGTAACGCCCGGCATACGTTTCGCCGACGCCGCAGCCGACGACCAGGTCCGCATCACCACTCCCGCCCGCGCCCGTGAGATCGGAAGCGACTACATAGTCGTCGGACGCCCTGTCACCGCAGCCGCCGACCCCGTGGCCGCCTACCGGAGATGCGTAAGTGAATTCCTCGGAAACTGAACCAGTATCAAGATATGCAACACACTGAAATCCAGAGAAGCATAGCAAAGGAGCTTCTTTCAATCGGGGCGGTGTTCCTGCGCCCCGAAGAGCCGTTCACCTGGGCAAGCGGCATCAAAAGCCCTATCTACTGCGACAACCGCCTCACGCTGTCGGCACCGGCAGTAAGGGAGAAAGTCGAGAACGGCCTCGCCTCCCTTGTGCGCGAGTACTGGCCCGAATGCGAGATGCTTATGGGCACCTCGACGGCCGGCATCGCACATGCCGCCATCACCGCGACCTTGCTCGGCCTGCCCATGGGCTACGTGCGTTCGGAGGCAAAGAGCCACGGACGCAACAACCGCATCGAGGGCAGGATGGAGAAGGGGGCGAAGGTGGTAGTGGTCGAGGACCTGATCTCCACGGCCGGCAGTGCGCTCGACGTGGTCGAAGCCCTCAGGGAGGAAGGGGCGCAGGTGCTGGGCATAGTCAGCATCTTCACCTACGGCATGAAGAAGGGCCTGGACAGGATGGCCGCAGCCGGAATCACGAACCACTCTCTCAGCAACCTTGACACCCTGGTGGAAGTGGCCGCCGAGGAAGGCTACATAGCCCCCGAATGGAAAGAGAAAATCATAGAATTCCGCAATTCATTATGAAACATCTGATTGACCCCACCGACCTGACCAAGCAGGAGACCGACGAGATAATCGCTCTCGCCGAGGACATCATCTCTCACCGGGAGAAATACCAGGACAGGATGGCGCACCGCAAGCTCGCCACGCTGTTCTATGAGCCCAGCACCCGCACCCGGCTCAGCTTCACCTCCGCCATGCTCGAACTGGGAGGCAGCGTGCTCGGATTCTCCGATGCCAAGAACTCCTCGGTAAGCAAGGGCGAGACGGTGCAGGACACCATACGCGTGGTGGGCTGCTTCGCGGACATCATTGCCATGAGGCACCCTATCGAAGGCGCACCCCTTGCCGCAAGCGAGGTAGCCAGAGTGCCGATAATCAACGCCGGGGACGGCAGCCACAGCCACCCAACCCAGACCCTGACCGATCTGCTCACCATCAAGCGCGAACTGGGACATATCGACAACATCACCATAGGATTCTGCGGCGACCTGCGTTTCGGCCGCACCGTGCATTCGCTTATAAAGGCCCTGTCGCGCTACAGCGGCATCAAGGTTGTGCTCATCGCCCCCGACGAGCTCCGTCTGCCCGACTACATCAAGCAGGACGTCTGCGACCGCATGGGCATAGCCTACCGGGAGACCGATGACCTGGACTCGGCGATTCCGGAACTGGACGTGCTCTACATGACCAGGGTGCAGAAGGAAAGGTTCCTCGACGAGGAGGAGTTCGAACGCGTGAAGGACAGCTTCGTGCTCGACTGCCGCAGAATGGCTCTCGGCAAGCCCGGGATGGCCGTGCTGCATCCCCTTCCCAGGGTCAATGAAATTCTCACTGAAGTCGATGACGACCCCCGCGCCGCATATTTCAGGCAGGTCGAGAACGGAAAGTTCGTTAGGATGGCGCTCATCTGCAAATTGCTGGAATGGAAGGACGATGACGCGCATCCCATGCCCGAGGCGGAATCCTGCGTGACCGACGACAGCCTCAGGTGCACCAATGTCAAGTGCATCTGCAACAACGAGAACGTAAAGCCGAAATTCAAGCTTTCTGCGGGCGGGGCAGTGCGCTGCCGCTACTGCGACAGCAAGGTGAAATAGCGCTATCCGTCTTTCCAGACCTTCAGATATTCCTGAAGGGCCCACATTTCGTCACGAAACTTCGCCGCATGGGCGAAATCCAGATCGGCCGCCGACTTCTTCATGCGTCGGCGGTCTTCTTCTATCATCTTCTCTATCTGGCTGCGCGACATCGAACGTATCACGGGATCCTGAAGCACCGCCGCGAGGTCGGCCGTCACATAGCCGTCGACGAAGGCATCCCCGTCCTTGCGCTGAGAAGCGTGGCCCAGTCCGACGGAGACGGAACCTCTGCCTAAATCCGAAGGATTGGGGATGTAGGTCGGATCGTCGTAGGAATTGGCCGCGCTGTAGCGCCCGGTAGTGCCGCCGACCGGCCCCCTGCCCTTCGAAGACTGCTGCGTAAGCTCGCTCGCCAGGATGTTCTGCTTCACCTCCACCTGCTTCGGGGTGATGCCGTGCAGTTTGTTCCAGGCTATCTGCTTGCTGCGCCGGCGGTTGGTCTCGCGGATGGTCTGCTCCATCGACGGGGTTACGGAGTCGGCATACATTATCACGAGTCCGTTGACGTTGCGCGCGGCCCTGCCCGCAGTCTGCGTAAGCGCCCTGCCCGTGCGCAGGAAACCCTCCTTGTCGGCGTCGAGTATCGCCACGAGGGAGACGGAGGGAATGTCCAGACCCTCCCTGAGCAGGTTGACCCCGACGAGCACGTCGAACATGCCCATCTTGAAATCCTCGATTATCTCCACGCGCTCGGCAGTGTCGACATCGGAATGGATGTAGCGCACGCGTATGCCTATCTTCCGGAGGTAGTCGTCGAGTTCCTCGGCCATGCGCTTGGTCAGCGTCGTGACCAGCACCCGCTCGTCCTTTTCGCTGCGCTTCCTGATTTCCTCCACGAGGTCGTCGACCTGGTTCTTTGTCGGCCTCACCTCTATCGGAGGATCAAGCAGGCCAGTGGGGCGCACGACCTGCTCCACCACGAGCCCGCCGGACTTCTCGAGCTCATAGTCAGCAGGCGTCGCGCTCACGTAGACCTTCTGTCCCGTAAGAGCCTCGAACTCCTCGAACTTGAGCGGACGGTTGTCGGCAGCGGCGGGCAGGCGGAAGCCGTAGTCTATGAGTATGGACTTGCGGGAATGGTCCCCGCCGTACATCGCATGTATCTGCGGCAGGGTCACATGGCTCTCGTCGATGAAGGTTATGAAGTCCTTGGGGAAATAGTCTATCAGGCAGAACGGCCGCTGACCCTCCTTGCGTCCGTCGAAATAGCGTGAGTAGTTCTCGATGCCCGGACAGTAGCCCATCTCCTTTATCATCTCCAGGTCGTATTCCACCCTCTGCTTCAGGCGTTTGGCTTCAAGCTCCTTGCCGCAGCCCTCGAAGTACTCCATCTGCCTGACGAGGTCATCCTGTATATGCGAGACTGCGGCTATGCTGCGCTCCTTGGTGGTCACGAAGTTGTTGGCGGGATAGATGCTGATTTCGTCTATATCCTCGACATGCGCGCCGGTCACCGGGTCTATGACGCTGAGCGCGTCGACCTCGTCGCCGAAGAACTCTATGCGCACCGCGTTGTCGGAGCCTGCGAGGAACACGTCCACGGTGTCGCCACGCACGCGAAAGGTGCCGCGCTTGAACTCGACTTCGGTGCGGTTGTAGAGCGCGTCCACGAGCTTGTAGAGCAGTCCCGTCAGGCTGCGGCGCTCTCCCCTGCGGACAATTACGGTCTGCTCGTGGAAGTCATCCGGGTTGCCTATGCCGTAGAGGCAGGAGACCGACGAGATGACGACCACGTCGCGCCTGCCGGAAAGCAGGGCGCTGGCGGCGCTGAGGCGCAGTTTCTCTATCTGGTCATTGATGCTCAGGTCCTTCTCGATGTAGGTGTCGCTCGAAGGGATGTAGGCTTCGGGCTGGTAGTAGTCGTAGTAGCTGACGAAGTACTCCACGGCGTTGGTCGGGAAGAAGGACTTGAATTCGCCGTAGAGCTGGGCCGCGAGGGTCTTGTTGTGGCTGAGTATGAGCGCGGGACGCTGGAGGCGCTCAATCACGTTGGCCATCGTGAAGGTCTTGCCCGAACCCGTCACGCCGAGCAGGGTGATGTCGCCCACGCCCTCGCTCAGGGCCGAGCAGAGCTGGTCTATCGCCTCGGGCTGGTCGCCCGACGGCTTGTAGTCGGATTCGAGCTTGAATTTCATCGGCATATCCGTTTTGTCAACCGTGCAGACTTCTAACCTACAACCTCGGAAATAATATCATTCAGCAGAAACGGGATGACGCCTATATACATCACGCCGTCCTCATCAGTCCATGGTTTGCCGCTGCCGTCCAGAACCACTATCTTGCGAAAGAAATCTCCTGTATTCCTCAACGAAAAAGTTTCCTGAAATTTTTTTTCCGGAGAATCTACATTCAATGCCGACTGAACATATACTTTGCTATTTCTCAAGTTGACGACAAAATCTATCTCATATTGCGATGCTTTGCGTTTACCGTCAATAGTACGGGTCTGTTCCACAACCCCGACATCAACAGAATAACCCCTTCGGACCAAGTCATTATAAATCATATTTTCCATCAGGTGAGACCGTTCTTGTTGACGGAAATTCAATCTGGCATTTCTCAATCCAAGATCTGTGGCGTAATATTTCTGGATACTGTCGAAATACCTGCGTCCTTTCACATCCCAACGCCTGGAACTCTGAAACAGATATGACTCCTCCAGGTAGTCCAGGTAAATTCTGATTGTATTATGGGAAACAGACTTCCCCATAATTGAACCTGCCGTATTTGCAAGCCTGTTCGGACTTGTCAACGATCCGACAGAGGAGGCAAGCGTATCTACCAAAGCGCTCAATATCGTTTCATCCTTAAGATTGTGCCGCTCCACGATATCTTTTATGTACACATTGGAGAATAGTCCCTGCAGATATCTTACCTTCTCTTTAATATCCGGTTCAATAACTGCCAGCGGCATACCGCCATAGGTCATATACTCCTCCAGCGCATCGGCTTTCTCCTGTCGAGCGACAGACATATATTCAGCAAATGACAAAGGAAATACTTTTATTTCCGAACCCCTGTCACGAAAATTCGTAACTATGTCTTTCGACAGCATCTTTGAATTCGAACCGGTCACGTAAATGTCAAGGTTCGGCCTGACCATCAGATCGTTCAGGACATCATAGAATGTAGTGTAGAGCAAGTCTCTATCCTCTTCCGGGACTGATGCATCGTCAACATCCTTGTTTTTCACCCTATATGACAATTGGATTTCATCGATGAATATGTAATAGTCTCTATTCGAATCCTTCGCATGCGCCATAACATAATCATAAAGAAGATTCGGATTACGATATGCCATGTCCGACTTTCTGTCAAGTGCTATTTCTATAAAAGCATCTCTTTCCACCCCTTCCTGAATCAGTCTTCTCTTATAAAGCGTAGAGAGGAGGAATGACTTTCCAGAGCGTCTCAACCCTGTAATAATCTTTATCTTCCCATTCCAACGCTTTGCCAGAAGTTGATCTACATATTCGTTCCTTTCTATAATCATGATAACGCGCAGCAAAAAATCATACTGACAAAATGCCCAACAAATTCATCATTTTTGTCAGTACAAAGATACTGTTTTCCAGCTGAAAGTCAAATAACGGAGAATCTGACATACTGACAGCGTGGACAATTCCCCGACGTGCAACCTGTCTTCTCCTTGAAGAAGTGCTGATTATTTTCTAATTTGCAAGAAAATTTGAAGCTATGCGCAAATCCGCCATCCTGGCAGCCGGTGCGCTCATCATCACCGCTGCGGCAAGTTATTCATGTTCATCGCCCGCTCCTGAAAGCGACAGCCTGTTCCCCCTGCCATGCATGGGCGGCGCAGGGTTCGGATCATATTACTATGTCGACGAAGAAGGCAAGGTTGCGGAGAAGCTCTCCCGCACACTTGATTCGCTGGGCTACAAAGGTTCCGAGTTCTTCTATCAGGGGCTGCTCCGCGTCCAGCACCGGGGAGCGCCGGTCTATGTCGACACTGAAGGCAACGTGATCCTCGATACACATGACATGTTCGGACCCTACGGAGGCAGCGGCACCTCATTCTCCGACGGAGTCGCATTCATACGCGACAGCCAGTCAGGCGAATGCAGGGCGATAGACAGGCATGGCGAAGTCCTGTTCAGCCTTGACGGATTCCCGGTGAGCGCATTCAGCGAAGGCAACGCCTACTATGTGTCCGTGGACGGGGAAAGAGCCGGTATAATCAACACTGAAGGCAAGACGGTAGTACAGCCTTCGGAGGAGATTTTCAGGGCACTCGGCTACAGTTATTCAAGATATCCGGCCGCTCTGGCGCCTCCCGTCGGCTCGATATACTCGAAAGCCGACAGCGACGGAATGATAGCCGCGTTCACGATTGACGGGAAACAGCTGACAGACTACATTTCCACCACCCCGCTCATCTTCGACCCCAACGGTTACGCAGTATTCACCGATGCGGACGGAAAGAAAGGACTCGTTGACAAGAAAGGTAACATTGTCGACGAGCCCTACTACTCGACACTCGTCTACGACGGCGGTCCCTACTATTTCGTAGAAGGCGGATTCACCGGATGGAAAGACAAGAACCAGAATCTACTATACGTGACAGAATCGGACGAAGCCGACCTGATAATGTTCGGCGGCTCCGACCTGGCAGTGCTCCAGGGCAGAATGGAGCACGAAGGAGAGACCAGGCGCTTCGCTGACTTCATCACCAGGAAAGGCGAGCGCATTGACGGCTGGTTCGACTTCTGGATGATGAGCCCCAAAATCGGGAATGTGATAGTGGGAACTGATTTCGACACCTGTATACTCATAGACCTCACCGACCCCGAAGATTCGGATTTTCTCAACGACAACACTTTCGCCTTCTACAACGGAACAACTGTAAACCGTGCCGCGGACGGAGCGAACAGGATAGCTCAATATCAGCTCTTCCCATGGAAGAAGTGGCAGGCGATGAACTGAACTGCGCCGCACACAGGCCCCCGTGCAGCAGTCCGGTCGGACTCCGCACGGGCCGTCCCCGTACGCCGGGCGCCGGCCGTCTGCCCCGGGTCGGAACAGACCAAGGTCTTTTTCTGTAAAATTGATACAAACTCGGAGGATATGTCTACCCTCCCCAATCTCCGGACTCCGTATCTTTGCAGAAAAACACCGGACATGCGAATTCCAACAATGCTTTTATTATGCCTGTTATGCACGTTCCATTCAACGGCACAGGTAAGATATACAGAAAAAGGCCAGGCCAGCCCTCAAGCCACACTGCATTTTGACAAGGAGGCCTTCGCGCCCGAGAATCATACAAGCATCCGCTGGTTGGGGAACGCGGGATTCCTGATCAACAGCAGGGGCACCTGTATCATGGTGGATCCTCTGCTGATCGGTTTTGACATGCCGCTTCTTATAGAGCCGCCAATTCTGCCGGACGCCGTCCCGGCCCTGGATACGATTCTGATAACCCACAGCGACAACGACCACTTCAGCGTAGAGACATGCAGACAATTGGCAACCGTCTGCAAAGAATATCATTCTACGTCTTATGTCGATTCGCTTATGAAGAATCTGCAGCTGCCGTCTTTCGGGCATGGCCTTACGGATAGTTTTCAAATCAAAGATATTGTTGTCCGCCTCACTCCGGCATGGCATACATGGCAAAATGAGTTCGGAGGTTTCAATCGTACATTCCAACGGGAGGATTATTGCGGCTTTCTTATCCAGACTGCCGACGGACTGATTTGGGCGCCCGGAGATTCCCGCTTCCTGCCGGAATTCCTTCAGCTGCCCGCGCCGGATGTCATTTTCTTCGATTTCTCGGATGACGGATGGCACATAGGCCTGGACAATGCGGTAAGAATCGCCAACGCCTATCCTGATGCGCATCTTCTGCTTTCGCACTGGGGAACGGTGGATGCTCCGGACATGAAACCCTTCAATGCAGATCCGAAAGACCTGGAAGGACGGATAGTGAATCCTGAGCGCATTCACATATTGGCTCCGGGAGAGGCGTTCGTGCTAACCCTAAATCAATCATTATGACAATCAACGAATTCAAAGACTATGTAAAGACCGGCCGGGGCCTCGACACTGAAGATATACACTTCTTTATGGACGAGATGAGCGATGCCGCGCGCCGCGTCACCTTCCGGCTGAATTCGGCTTACCGCACGCCGAAAGAAGTGCGTGCGCTTCTTTCGGAACTGTTCGGCTACGAGGTTCCTTCAACGCTGCGGGTTTTTCCGCCATTCTATACGGATTTCGGCAAGAACATCACCGTCGGGGAGAATGTATTCATCAATGCCTGCTGCCATTTTCAGGACCATGGCGGCGTTGTCATCGGTGACGGATGCCAGATTGGCCACAACGTCGTGTTCGCCACGCTGAACCACGGCTTGTCACCCGAAGACCGCAAGCACACTTACCCCGCACCGATAGTGCTGGGCAAGAACGTGTGGGTCGGTTCGAACTCGACTATCCTGCAAGGCGTGACCATCGGCGACAATGCGGTCGTCGCAGCAGGAGCGGTGGTGACTAAAGATGTGCCAGCCAATGTGGTGGCAGGAGGCGTTCCGGCAAGAACCATCAAGGAAATAACAAAGGAGACGGAGCAATCCCGCCAACCGGATCAATGAGTAAAATCCCCGACACATGAAAAAGATACTGTTTTTATTATTAATGGCAACAATGACCAATATTCAAGGAATTATGGCACAGGAAAAGATTACAGAGACGACCGCAGCGGACGGCAGGGAGGCATTCCAGAAGGAAATGATATTCCCCATCGGCGAACCGAACACCGCATACGCGCAGTATTTCATCGGCAACAGCTATCTGGCTCCGATATCCAAGGAACAGATACCGTTCAACAATGTCACCTTCGAGCCGGGATGCCGCAACAACTGGCACATTCACCACGCCACGAAAGGCGGCGGGCAGATGCTGGTCTGCGTAGCCGGCAGGGGCTGGTATCAGGAAGAAGGCAAGCCTGCCGTGCAGATGCTTCCGGGCGATGTCATCCACATCCCTGCGAATGTGAAGCACTGGCACGGAGCGGCGGCGGACAGCTGGTTCGCGCATCTCGCATTCGAGGTTCCCGGAGAAA
Organism: uncultured Bacteroides sp.; assembly: GCA_900543205.1. GTDB lineage: Bacteria > Bacteroidota > Bacteroidia > Bacteroidales > UBA932 > Cryptobacteroides > Cryptobacteroides excrementigallinarum. The sequence goes on from UQQM01000027.1 coordinate 21,158, forward strand.
ACACGTCCAACGAATGGCTGGAGCCCGTAACCGACGAAGAATATAGCCGGCTGGGGAAATAATATAAAAAACGCCTGGGCGTCAGTTCCGCAGCTTCCGGCAGTATTCCGAAGGAGTGACGCCCTCCTGTTTCAATTACCGCGCGACAAGGTCATTCATCGCCTAAAGACGATTCCAGTTCTTCGATTGTCGGCATCGTGCCCTCTATCTTTTCGGGATAGAACCGTTCAAGGTCGTATTCTGAAATTCCGATAGGCTGGCTGCTCGACTCTAAAGCATATTGCGCCTGGATACGGTCTTTCTCCTTGCAGATAAGCAGTCCGATGGTCGGATTATCCCTCCCTTCTTTGCGCAATATATTGTTGCAAGCCACGACATAGCCGCCTAATTGCCCCACATCATCGAAGCTGAACTTTCCTATCTTTACCTCTATCACGACATAGCACGACAGGTTGAGGTTGTAGAAAAGCAGGTCGATGAAGTTTTCCGTTTCACCCACTTGCAGGCGGTATTCCTTGCCGACGTATGCGAAACCCGTACCCAATTCGGTGAGGAATCGGGTAATGTTGTTGAGCAGCGCATCTTTGAGGATACGCTCATTATATGGTTTGGTAATACCTGTGAATGCGAAGTTATATGGGTCTTTCGTCATTTCCTGGGCCAACTCACTGTCGGTATCAGGCAACGTGTGCTTGAAGTTGGTCAAAGCCTTTCCTTGCCGCTCGTACATGCCTGTACCAATAAAGTTGAGCAACATGGCTCGGCTCCAACCGTTTTCGATGGTCTGGCGGACATAAAAAGCAGCCTTGTCAAGATTGTCTTTACATTTATCAATCAGTATCTTATGGTGTCCCCATGGCACACTGAAAATATCCGATTGGAATCGTGCCACAGGTTGGGGCAATTTTTCTTCGGAAGATTTTGCCCCAGCTTGGGGCAAAGTTTCAAGTGCCGGGAAATATAGCAGATAAAATTGTTAACAATAGTAGATATTGCGTTGTGTCAGTCCTGATACGCCGGGCATGGCTTCGCGCAAATCGATGGAAAGACGGTTCATCACCTTGTCGCCCCAACGTTTCTCGGCGTGCAATTCTACAATATCCTTGCCCAATTCCCAATAGAATTTTAGCATTTCAGTGTTCACCTTCACCGCAGCCTTTATCTGGCTGTTCCTATACCGCAAGGCGAGGTCTTTCACCCATTCTTTATATTCTTTGTCGGCCTAGTCGACATTTGGGGTGATGGATTTGCGCCAAAATTATCCTAGTCGACA
>UQQM01000028.1 GCA_900543205.1 uncultured Bacteroides sp.
CGGGCCTGTGGGGCAAATGGAAGGAATCCGGTTCCATTTGTGCGCTTCACCCCTCATCCATGCGTGTGCGGAGGGTTTAACCGTAGCCGATGAATTTCATGTTCCGCAGTCCTTCCACCTCGCGGCTGCAATGTGGCTTCACGATTCACGTTGCCACATAGCCTCGCGGCTGCAATTGCGCTTCGCAGACGAAAAAGTCTGCTCGGCGTCAATTCAGACCGCTCGGCAAGGCAAGCTGCGTGCCGCGTCCGGTGACGGTCGATGGCAGTTTTGCAATCCACCTTCACGAGTAAACTCTGTTGCAGGGCCATACAGGGCACATCTGCCAGCGAGGTGGAAGGGAAAGGTGTCTACCTCCAACGGCGAACGCCCTCTCATGGGCTTCAGATGGCAATTGCCCAAAAAGGTGAATTGCAGAACCGAGCCACGTAATTCGGCAAGTTCAACGGACTGCCGGGGCCGGATGCGGACTGCGGGCGATGGAGGCTTGCCCCTCGTTTTCGCCTCGCGAGCCGCAGTGCCGCATCCGGTGACAGTTGATAGCAGTCGATAACCATTCTGCAATCCACCTTCACGAGTAAACCCTGTCGCAGGGCTATACAGGGCACATCTGCCAGCGAGGTGGAAGGAAAAGGTGTCCACCTCCAACGGCGAACGCCCTTACAGGGGCTTCAGATGGCAATTGCCCAAAAAGGTGAATTGCAGAACCGAGCCACGTAATCCGGCATGTTCAATGGACTACCGGGGCAAGCTGCGTCCCGGTACCGGCCCTTAGCGGAGTATGACCGGGGCGGGGACTCCTACGCCGGGATTTGCGACTGCGGCTTCATCCGGACTTCCCGTCGCATCGGGGAAGTATGGCCAGCCGTCTTCAGTCCAGCCTATGCGGTCAATGCACAGGCAGCGGTTGATATGGCCGTTGCCTTCCCAGTAGCTGTGGTAGGCCATCCATTGCTGTCCCGAATCATCGCTGATGATCTGCGTGCAATGTCCGGTGCCGACGAACTCTCCGTTCCCCTCCATGATGATGTTGTCGAAGCCGCCTGAGGTAAGCCGCTTTCCGTCAGGCCCGACGTACGGCCCGAAAACGTTCCTTGACCGGGCGACTGCAAGACGGTAGGTGCTTTTCTCATGGTTGCAGCAAGTTCCCTTGGAGGTGAAGAGGTAGTACCACCCGTCGCGCTTGAAGACGTAAGCGCCTTCCATGTTGCTCGCTCCTAGCTTCTTTTTCCTGGCGCCATCTGCAGGCTTCAGCCCGGAAGGGTCCAGCTTGACCGCCCATATCCCCGAACCGGGGCCGAGACTGCCCCAGAAAAGGTATTTCTGCCCGTCATCGTCGATGAACAGCGCCGGGTCTATCGAGTTCGTGACCCCGGTAGACTTGAAGCTGACGACCTCTCCCAGGTCGGTGAAGGGGCCGCACGGACTGTCCGAAACAGCGACGCCGCTGCCTTCTCGGAAAATCTGCGCCCATGCTCCGAGAGCATAGTACAGCATGTATTTCCCGTCCACATAGTTGATGTCTGGCGCCCAGATGCGCGTGTTCCGCACCCATTCCGGGCGTCCTTCCGCAAATCCGTCCCCGACGAACTCCCAATCCGTGAGGTTCCTTGACCTGTATATCGGGAGACTGATTATGTCCTCAGGCTCGTCGGCGGAGGCATCGCGGCTTGCAAGGGCATTGCCGTCCCTCTGGCTCTGGGTCGAGTACAGATAGAAATATCCCGACCTCTCCCTGTCATCGAGAATGGTCGGGTCCGGGCAGTCCCTCCGGAGGACCGGATTGCTGTAGGTCTGGGCCGCGCTCCCGGCGGAGAAGGCCATGGAAACGGCCATGGCCATCAGGGCCAGCCGGAATACGGAAAACTTCTGGATGCTGGTCATGGCCTGGCTGCCTGCGGTCTAGAGAGCCTCTATCATCTTCGTGAACAGCACGGTCATCCTGTCTGCGGCCATGTCAGCCTGCATGACCACGTCCTCGCCGTCGTTGTAGTTCTTCTCCAGATTCAGGAAGTTGGAGATGTTCGTGACCACTGACATCCCGAACACCTTGATGCCGCAATGTCTGGCGACTATGACCTCAGGGATGGTGGACATTCCTACGAGGTCGGCTCCTACGGTATGGAAGAAGCGCACCTCGGCCGGAGTCTCGTATGAAGGCCCGGTGCTGCCGAAATACACGCCTTTCTTCGCCGGGATGCCGAGCTCCTCGCAGATTGACTCCGCAAGAGCCTGGAGCTTGAGGTCGTAGGCGCAGGTCATGTCGGGGAAGCGGGGCCCGAACTCCTCGATGTTGGGGCCGATGAGTGGGTTGGGCATCATGTTGATGTGGTCCCGTATGATGATGAGGTCGCCGACCTTGTAGTCCTGGTTGCAGGCGCCTGCCGCATTGGAGACGAAGAGATATTCGATGCCGAGGCATTTCATGACCCTGACGCCCATGGTCACCATGTCCATGCTGTAGCCTTCGTAGTAATGGAAACGTCCCTGCATCGCTATTACGGTCTTCCCTCCCAGCGTGCCTATTATGAAATTGCCTTTGTGTCCGATGGCCGTGGATACCGGGAAGCCTGGAATCTCTCCGTAAGGAATCACCGTGGCATCCCCGATTTTTTCGGCGAGCTTTCCGAGCCCGCTTCCCAATATTATGCCGGCGAGAGGCGCGCGGCCGTCCGCCTTGCTTCTGATGAAGTCGGCGCACTGGTTGATGGTCTTTAGTCTCTGGTCCATAGTTTCAATGTATTATGATATTTTAGCGAGCACCTTGCGTGCTTCGGAGAGGATTTCCTTTTCTCCGGGTATCTCCCTGTGCCTCATCAGGAACCTGCCGTTGCATATCACGGAGTCGATGCAGTCCGAATGCGCGGAGTAGATGAGGTTGGCAAGGAACGGTCCCGGCGACAGGAAGAAGGTATTGTCGGTGTCGACTATGTTGATGTCGGCCACCGCGCCTTCCGCTATCCTGCCCCCGTTGAAGCGCAGCGCCCTGGCCCCGTTGACGGTGGCCATGTCTATAAGTTCGCGGAGCGGCAGCGCGGACGGGTCGTCCCTCCAGGCCTTCTGGAATATGGCGGACGTCTTCATGGCTTCCAGCATGTCGAGGTTGTTTGAGGATGCGCAGCCGTCGGTGCCTATGCAGACGTTGATTCCGGCGTCGCGCATCTCGTTGTAGAGGAAGCGGTAGCCGGAGGCCAGCTTGGTGTTGGAGTTGACGTTGTGTATGCAGTTCACGCCGTGTGCGGCAAGAAGCTCTATGTCGTGGGGAGTGACCCAGAGCGTATGGGCGGCAAGCATCCTGGGCGAGAGTATTCCGAGCCTGTCCAGATATTCCACAGGGGTCAGGCCGCCGTGCGCGGCCTTGCAGTCCTCGACCTCCTTGCGTGTCTCGGCAACGTGGACGTGCAGGTTGAGGTCGTGCTCGCGGGCGTATTCCGCCGTCCAGACCATCATGTCCTCGCTGACCGAATAGATGGCGTGGAAGGCGAGGTTGTATATCACGCCGTCTACGCCCTTTCCGCCGATGAAAGGCTCGCTCTTCGCGATGCACTGCTCCTTCTGCCTCTCGCATTCCTCGCGGCTGCCCTTGTCCATCACGTCGTAGCCGGTGGCTATGCGGACTCCCATCTCGCGGGCAGCGCGTATGGAGGTGTCGAAGAACCAGTATTGGTCGTTGAAGGTGGTGGTGCCCGTGCGTATCATCTCCAGGCAGGCCGCCTTTGTCGCCCAGTAGATGTATTCCTTGTCCAGCTTCTCCTCGACTTTCCATATCTTCGAGAGCCAGTCCTGGAACTTCATGTCCTCCCCTATGCCCCTCATCAGGGACATGGGGGAGTGGGTGTGCATGTTGACGAAACCCGGAACCGCAACCTTGCCGCTGCAGTCCATCACCTCTATGTCGCCGGCGATGTCCCAGGAGACGCACGAACCGGCGGGCTCTATCCTGCGGATAAGCCCGTCACGGATCAGGATGTCCTTCCTGGCATCATCGACGCTTATGTCCCTCAACAGAATCGCGGCCATCGGAGATCTAATATTCCTCTTCGGAATCTCCTTCCGGCTGGTGCTGCGGGATTTCGCCGTTGAAGCAGTTGTTCTTGATGTAGTCTATTATTTCCGACAGGCCCTCGGAGAATTTCTCGAAGTCCTCCTTGTAGAGGAAGATCTTGTGCTTGTCGTAGGTGTAGCTTCCGTCGGGATTGGTGCGGCGCTTGCTTTCCGTTATGGTAAGGTAGTAGTCCTTGTGCCCCCTGGTGGTCTTGACGTCAAAAAAGTATGTACGTTTTCCGGCCCTGACAGGCTTGGAATAGACGTCTTCTCCATCCCTGCTGTCGAAGCGATAGTGATCGTAATCTTCTTTGTACATATAAATTTCTTGTATTAATTACGCAAAATTAAGACTTTTTATCGATTACTTGCTATCTTTGCACGTCAATTTTGTTTGAAAGTATGCTGAACCGACGAATTCTCCGCACGAAGGTTTTCAAGGCAATCTACGGCTATGCGGAAAACACCGGGATGTCACTCAAGGAAGTCGAGGCCCTCATGGAAACTTCATGCGAGGCGGCCAGGGACTTGTATCTGTTCATGCTGTCGATAGCGGGGCCGCTTGTCGGAGAGGCCCGTTCCCGTATCGAGGCCGCCAGGTCCAAGTTCAACCCCACGGAGGAGGAGCTGCATCCCAACATGAGGTTCGTGGAGAACCGGATAACCCCTCTCCTCGCCGAAGACCCCGATTTCACCAAGATAATCGCGAAGAAGAAATTTTCCTGGGACCAGTACGACGTCTTCCTGCGCCACCTCTACGAGCGTGTCCGCGAAAGGAAGTATTTCAAGGACTACATGGGCAGGGAGACCTCGGGAATGGAGGACGACGCGAGGCTGTGGGTGCGCATCTTCGAGAGGGAGTTCGAGAACGACTCCGAACTGGCGGACATCCTGGAGGACATGTCGATATACTGGAACGACGACCTCGGCTATGCCCTGAGCCTGTGCCGCAAGACCGTGCTCGCGCTCGGCTCCGGCGAAAGGTGGAACCTGCCGCCCCTCTACCGCAGTGAGCTTGGCGGTGACAGAAGCTATGACAGCGACAAGCTTTTCATATACAAGATACTGCGTACCGCCTATACGGGCTTCGGAGGATATTGCGACCGCATCGCGGAGCTTACACCGAAATGGAACAGGGACAGGATATGCACGACCGACCTCGCGCTGATAGTATGCGGAATGGCTGAGGCGGACGCACATCCGGAAACATCCCCGAAAATCATAATCAACGAGTATGTGGAAATAGCGAAGGCGTACAGCACTCCCGAGAGCAGCGGCTTCGTGAACGGACTTCTTGACAAATTAATCAACAAACACGAATAAATTATGCTTACAACTATTTTGCAGACATCGGCTGCGGCCGGACAGCCCGCAGGAGGCGCGGCCAGCATGTGGATAATGCTCATCCTGCTCTTCCTTGTGATGTGGCTCTTCATGATACGTCCCCAGCGCAAGCAGCAGAAGGCTCTCGAGGAGATGCGCAAGGCTCTCAAGAAAGGTGACCATGTTGTTACCGCCGGAGGCATCTACGGAACCATCTGCGACGTGGACGACCGTACCGTGCTCATCAAGGTGGACGGTGAGGTGAAGCTCCGCGTGGACAAGAACTCCATCTCGCTTGACGCAAGCGCTTCGGCTCCCGCCGACGGAGGCAAATCCGAGAAAAAGGCCGAGAAGACCGGCAAGGACGAGACTGCGGAGAAAAAATAGTCCATAAGGAGGAGTCCAAAGGTGAGAAAGTGGGCGCAGCTTCTCCTGTGCCTGCTTGTTTCGGCAGGCATCTGGCTGATTCACAATCTTTCACAGACGTATGTGAATATTGTGAGCGTGCCCATCGTGGCTGAAAGCAACATCGACGGCCGGTCCCGGCGTTCGACTTCGGACGCCACCGTCACCGCCCAGGTCAGGGCCTCCGGCTTCCGCCAGGCTTCGCTCGGGCGGCGCGACAAGCGGCCCGTCACCGTGGTTTTCGATGCGGCGGACTTCAGCCATGTGGACGGCGACGTCTTCGCGCTGAAGGGCTCTGAACTCTACAAGTACACCGCCGCGATTTTCGGCGACGGAGTGAGCATAGAGTCGCTCATCTCCGATTCTCCCAAGTTCATCTTCCACGAGGTCTCCCATAAGAAGGTGCCCGTGCGCAGAGTTCACTCGATTTCCTTTGCCCAGCAGTACATGTCGGAGGAAGGCATGCAGCTGCAGCCCGACTCGGTGATAGTCTACGGCGAGACTTCGAGGCTCGAGAACATAGGCTACGTGCTGACCAGACCCATCGAACTGCACAATATCAGGAGCAGCGTCCACGGCAAGGTCAGGCTGGAGGTTCCTTCGGGGGTCAGGCTCTCCGACGAGGAGGTGATCTATTCCATGGAAGTGACCCGCTATGTGGAGCTCAGGGCGGAGATGCCTGTCGGGGTGCGCAACCTGCCCTCAGGCGTGGAGCTTTCCGTGCTGCCTTCGACCGCGACCGTGACTTTCCGCTGCATTTTCCCCACTCCTTCCGACCCTTCATCGGAAACGAGCTTCTATATTGACTACAGGGATTTCGCAAATTCGATTACCGGCCGATGCGTTGCCAGGTGCAGCGGACTCCCTTCTACCGTGCTCAGCTACGACATGGAGCCGGAGGTCTTCGACTGTGTGGTGAGAAGTTCGCGCTGAACATGAAGACGGTTCTGGTCACAGGTCCCATAGGCAGCGGGAAATCCGAGGTCTGCAGGTATCTGGCTTCGAAGGGCCTGCCTGTCTATGACTGCGATTCCCGCACCAAGGCGCTCTATGACACGGTGCCCGGCCTGAAGGCCGGGATAGAGAAGGCTCTCGGCATCAGGTGGGAGCAGATAGGCATAATCTTCAGCGACCCGGTGAGGAGGGAAAAGCTCGAACATATTGTCTACCCGCTCGTGCTTGAGGACATCGCTTCCTGGAAAGCCGGCCTGGATTCCGCCGGCCTGGCGTTCATAGAGTCGGCCGTGGCGATGGACAAGAAGGAGTTCGATTGCGTCTACGACGAGGTTCTGCTGGTGACAGCCCCCTATGACGTCCGGCGCAAACGCAACCCCAAGGCGGAGCAGCGCGACTCGCTCCAGACCCATGAGCGTTCGCGCGCCGACTATATAATTGAAAACGATTCGACCATAGAAGAACTACATATCAAAACAGAACAATTGCTATGCAGACTGATTTGACTAAAATACTTTCTGTCTCCGGACAGCATGGCCTTTTCCAGTATGTTGCGCAGGCCCGCAACGGTGTGATTGCCGAGAATATCGCAGACAAGAGGAGGACGGTGCTCTCAGCATCCAGCCGTATCTCCACCCTCGCCGACATCTCCATCTACACTTCGGAGGGGGAGATGAAGCTCGCCGACGTCTTCCTTGCCGTGAACAAGGCCCTCGATGGAGCCGAAGCCCCTTCAAGCAAGGCTTCGGACAATGAGGTCACGGCGCTTTTCGCGAAGGCGGTGCCCGATTATGACGCAGACCGCTTCTATCTTTCCCACATGCGCAAGATTCTTGACTGGTACTCCCAGATAGTCAAATACGCATCCCTGGACTTCGTGAAGGAGGATGAGGAAAAGTCAGGAGATGAAGAAAAGGCTTAGGATAGTCACACTAGGCTGCTCGAAGAACACCGTAGACTCGGAACATCTGCTCGCCCAGCTTCCGCCGGACCGTTTCGAAATCGCGGACGACGGGGGCCGGGCGGATTATCTGCTGCTCAACACCTGCGGCTTCATAGGCGACGCCAAGGAGGAGTCGGTACAGGCCATACTTGAGGCCGTGGAGCTGAAGAAGAAGGGCCTGGTGGACAAGCTGGCAGTCTTCGGCTGCCTGTCCCAGCGCTATTCGCAAGAGCTCCCCGGGGAAATTCCAGAGGTGGACGCATGGTTCGGCGCCAGGAGCCTCGACGGGATATTCCGCTGGCTCGGCGTCACTCCGGGCCCGCTTGTCACCCGCTATCCCACAGGCTGCCGCAGCTATGCCTACCTAAAGGTTTCGGAAGGCTGCGACCGGCGCTGCTCCTACTGCGCCATTCCGTATATACGCGGCGCGCATCGCTCGGTGCCTGTCGGGGACATAATGAAGGAAGCGGAGTCTCTGGCCTCCGCCGGAGCGCGTGAACTCATACTGATAGCGCAGGACACGACCTATTACGGCCTGGACCTCTACCGCCGCAGGATGCTCGCGCCCCTGCTGAAGGAGCTCTCGACCATCGACGGCATAGAGCGCATACGCATCCATTACTCGTATCCGGACGATTTCCCCGATGACGTGATAGGCGAGATGGCCGACAACCCCAAGGTGTGCCGCTATCTTGACATCCCTCTCCAGCACATCTCCGACAAGGTGCTCTCGATGATGCACCGCAACGTGGACGGAGCCTGGACAAGGAGCCTGATTGCCAGGATGCGCAGGGACATTCCTGGGGTGGTGCTGCGTACGACCATGATAGTCGGACATCCCGGAGAAGGGGAAAAGGAGTTCGGGGAACTGCTGGATTTCGTAAGGGAGGCGCGTTTCGAACGTCTCGGTGCGTTCATGTATTCCGAGGAGGAGGGCACTTTCGGTGCGAAGCATTATAAGGACGAAGTCCCGGCGGAGCTCAAGCAGGAGCGTCTGGACAGGCTCATGGAGCTTCAGAGGGAAATATCGCTCTCCTATAACGCTTCAAGGGTTGGAAGTGTGGTGAGTGTGCTGGTCGATGACATCATGGACGGCAACCTCGTGTGCCGCAGCGAGTTCGAGAGTCCCGAGGTGGACGGGGAAATACTCGTCAGGGACGGTTCCGGGCTTGTGGAGCCTGGAGATTTCATCGATGTGAGGATAACGGCTGCCGGAGACTATGACCTGACGGCGGAAAAAATATAAAAGGTGGAGCCGTAAGCCGGTTTCTGTTCAGTTCTGCCATTTATCTTCGCAACCTACCCCCTGACATCGGACGGGCCGTCCTCATCTGCCAGTATATTTGGTCTTGCAGGACCCGGCGGCGTACCCGTAGCGTATCGCTGCGCCACGTCGTGAGCTCTTGCCTCGCGTTTTCACCATTGCCTTGCGGCTGTTGTTTTCTGTTACGCCTGACATAAGGTCGCCCCTATCTGCGCTTTCCGCAGCGGGTTGCCCTGTCCTGTCCGGACTTTCCTCCCTTTCGGGCGGCAGACCGCTCCACCTGTCGGCAAATTTACAAAAATTTGCCGACAGGTGGAGCACCTATCTGAAAACAACGCTGCGCGTTGGCTCGACCTGCGGTGCCGCTCCGGCCGCCGGCTGCGCTGCGTCGATTTGCTGGCGCGAATCTCGCTGACGCTGCGCCGGGGCCGCTGATGCGGCCGGGGGATTGAATTAACAAAAATTAAGCAGGGAATCCTGTGCCTTATGGAAGTTTAGTTGTATTTTTGTATAAAATATTCTTAAGATGCTCAAACGAATTTTCTGTTCAGTCATTCTGCTGGCGGTGTCCGTCGCCCCTGCAGCCGCAGAATCGCTCAAGATTTCAGTAATATCCGACATACACATCATGGCTCCATCGCTGCTCAAGCAGGACGGCAAGGCCCTGGACGACTATATATCGAAAGACAGGAAGCTGCTGCGCGAGGGGCCCCAGCTGCTGCGCGAGGCCATGGACAGAATCCTGGAGGAGGCTCCGGACGTGCTGCTGGTGAGCGGAGACCTGACCAAGGACGGGGAGACGGTCTCACATCTCTATGTGCGCGACAGCTGCCTTTCGGTGCTCAGGGACGCCGGCATCCGTATCTTCGTGGTGCCCGGAAACCACGATGTGAACAATCCCCACGCCGTGGAGTTCGACGGCGACAGCGCCGCCCGGGTGCCTTCGCCCTCTGCGGAGGAATTCGCCGGGATATACGCCGGCTACGGCTATGGCGACGCCCTTGCGCGCGATCCCCATTCGCTGAGCTACGTGGGCAGGCTCGCCCCCGGGCTGCGCATTCTCTGCCTGGACGCCTGCCGCTATGAGGACAACAGCTTCGAGGAGAATACCTGCATCACCTCCGGACGGCTCAAGAAGGAGACCCTGAAGTTCGTCAGGGAGCAGGCCAGGGAGGCGCGGAAAGCCGGAGACCGGATGATTGCGATGATGCATCACGGCGCCGTGCGCCACTGGAAATGGCAGACCTTAGTGATGGGGGAGTATCTCGTGGACAACTGGAGGCGCGTGAGCCGCATGCTCGACCGCCTCGGAGTCGATGTGATATTCACCGGACATTTCCATTCGCAGGACATTTCCACGAGGGGCGGGCTCACCGACATCGAGACCGGTTCGCTCGTCTCCTATCCGGCTCCGATGCGTTTCGTGGAGATTGACGGCGACAGACTGCATGTGCGCACCGAGCTGCTGGAAGGATACGGGCTCAGCTTCCCGAGCGGCAACAGCTTCGAGCAGGAGATGCTGGAATATGCCGATGGAGCGATGAGGGGAGTGGTCGACGGCATAATACCGGAGAAGGTGAGCGCGGAGACCAAGGAACGCTGCTGCGCGATTCTCGCCAAGGCATATACGGCGCATCTTTACGGGGACGAGAAGTGCAGCGGGGAGGACGCCGCCGAGCTCAAGGCTGCCGTCAGGCAGCTGCGCAGGGAAAGCTGGCTCTACTCCGTCGTGCTGAACCGCGTGGGAAAGAATTTCTGGAACGACCTGGCGCCATCCGACTGGGAGACCACAGTGGAGCTGCGCCATGTCAGATAGCGAACCTTAAAACTAACCATATCATGAAAAAATCATTAGTGTTTGTGCTTGGTGCGGTGCTTATGCTGAGTTCCTGCTCCACCCTTTACCGTTCGTCCACGATAAGCCGTCCGGTCAATTCGGTCGTGACTTCGACTTTCGCCGAGCTTGAGGTGAGTCCCGAGAAGATTTCCTACACGCTTCTGCGTCCCAGGAAGGAAATCAGGGCCGCCGGAATTGACAACTGCGTCTCGACCGCCGTATACGAGGCTCTTCAGGAGTATGGCGGCGATGTGCTCGTGGGCATGGAGTATTCGGTGAATGTGAACTCGCGCAAGGTCGTGTATGTCACCGTTACGGGCTATCCCGCGACCTACAAGAATTTCCGCAGCCTCACTCCAGAGGACCTGAAGGATTCCTGGAACTGCTATCCTCTGATTCAGAACACTTCCGAACAGCCCGTCTTCAGGACCTCAAGACGTTTCGGATTCAGATAGCGCAGGCTTTTCCATGAATAACGGACCGGGTGTGGCAGGGGAATATCTCCGGCCGCACCCGGTCCGCTTTCAGGTTATGGCTTCTTCATCAGCCCCAGAGCTATGCGCCCCCGGTCGAGATCCACGTCGATGACCCTGACCCTGACCTGCTGATGCAGTTTCACTACCTTAGAGGGGTCGGTGCCGCGCGGTCCGAGCCTTGAGACGTGGATGAGTCCGTTCTCATGGAGCCCGATGTCCACGAAAGCTCCGAAATTGGTGATGTTGGTGATTATCCCCGGCAGCTCCATGCCTTCCTTGAGGTCTTCTATCGAATGGATGTCATCATCGAAAGAGAACTCCGCCGCCTGCTCCCTGGGGTCCAGTCCGGGCTTGGCCAGCTCCTTGAGTATGTCGTTTATCGTAGGCAGGCCGGCTTCTCCGGTGACGAAGTCGTCCGCATGGATTCTCGAGCAGAGTTCGGCGTTGCCCACGAGCTCCCTGGTGCTGACTCCGAGGGATGCCGCCATCCTGTCCACTATGCCGTAGGATTCCGGGTGCACCGCAGAGTTGTCCAGAGGGTTCTCGGCGTCGCGTATGCGCAGGAAGCCGGCGCACTGCTGGAAGGCCTTGGCCCCCAGCCTCGGAACGTCCATGAGCTCCGCGCGGCTGCGGAAGCCTCCTTTCTTCTCGCGCGTGGCCACTATGTTCTCCGCCAGGGAGGGGCCGATTCCGGCGATGTAGGCCAGCAGCCATGGTGATGCCGTGTTGAGGTTCACCCCGACGGAGTTCACGCAGCTCTCGACAGTGTTGTCGAGCATCTCTTTGAGCAGGTTCTGGTCCACGTCGTGCTGGTACTGTCCTATCCCGAGGTTCTTCGGGTCTATCTTCACGAGCTCCGCGAGCGGGTCCATGAGCCTGCGGCCTATGGATACGGCGCCGCGCACCGTGACGTCCTCGTCGGGGAACTCGCGCCGCGCTATCTCGGAGGCGCTGTAGATGGACGCTCCGTCCTCGCTGACCGTCCATACCTTGCAGCCCTGGGGCAGGTTGATGCGCTTCATGAATTCCACGGTCTCCCTGGACGCGGTTCCGTTCCCTATCGCCACCGCTTCGATATGATATTTGTCCAGCATCTGCTGCACGCTCATTATCGCCTTTATCTTGTCGTTCAGCGGCGGATGCGGGTAGATGATGGTATGGTACAGCAGCCCTCCATGCTCGTCGAGACAGGCGATTTTGCAGCCGTTGCGGAATCCGGGGTCTATCGCCATCGTGCGCTTCTGGCCGACAGGCGGGCTCAGGAGCAGCTGGCGCAGGTTCTCGCCGAACACGCGTATGCTTTCTTCATCGGCCTTCTGCTTGGCCTCGCGTATCACTTCACCTGAGATGGAGGGCTCCAGCAGGCGCTTGAAGGCATCCTCTCCGGCCTTCCTGACCTCCTCCGCTGCCGCCCTGGACGCTATGCGGCGCCCCCTGGCCCAGCAGCGGTAGATGTCTTCCGAGCATCTCTGCGGATCCGCATCGATGCTTATGTTCAGATAGCCTTCGTTCCCGGCGCGCAGCATCGCCAGCAGGTTGTGGGAGGGTATGCGTCCGACAGGCATGCTGAAATTGAAATAGCTGCGGTATTTCGAGGCCTCCGGAGTCTCCCTGCCCGCCTTGGTGACGCTCGAGCAGATGCGGCGCGAACGGAAGACCTTGCGCAGGCCGTCCCTGATCTCCGCAGTCTCGTTCAGCCTTTCGGCAATGATGTCGCGGGCTCCCGAGAGCGCCTCCTCGGCCGAGCCGACCTTGTCTCCGACGAATGCCTCCGCTTCCGTTGCGGGGTCTGCCGCGACTGCGTTCCAGATGGCGTCCGCCAGCGGTTCCAGCCCTTTCTCGCGTGCAGCCGTGGCCCTTGTGCGGCGCTTGGGGCGCCAGGGCAGGTAGAGGTCTTCAAGTTCGGTGGCGGATACGCAGGCCTCTATGCGCCCGCGCAGTTCGTCGGTGAGCGCTCCGGCCTCGTCTATGGTCTTGAGCACCGTCTCCTTGCGCTTCTCCATCTCGTCGAACACGTCGGCCCAGTGGCGGACTTCCGCCACCTGCGCGTCGTCCATGCCTCCGGTCTTTTCCTTGCGGTAGCGGCTGATGAAAGGTATGGTGTCACCGTCCGCGAACATCTCCACGCAGTTCTCTACCTGCCAGTCCTTCAGCTGGAGAAGGCCGGCGATATGCCTGATGTATATTTCTTTCATCTTGCCGGCCTGATTTTTCGGAACCTGAGCCCCAGGACTCCCCAGAACGCTTCGCCGAAGATGCTGCCCGACATCTTGGAGGTCCCGAGCTGGCGGTTCACGAAGATCACGGGCACTTCGGCGAGCTTGAAGCCGAGCTTCCTGGCGGTGTATTTCATTTCGATCTGGAAGCCGTAGCCCTTCATCTTCACGGCGCCGAGGTCAATCGTCTCAAGGACTTTGCGCGTGTAGCAGACGAAGCCGGCGGTACTGTCGTATATCTTGAATCCGAGCACTGTGCGCACATAGATGGAGGCGCAGTAGGAGATGAGTATTCGCGACATGGGCCAGTTGACCACGTTGATGCCGTTGCAGTAGCGTGAGCCTATGGACATGTCGGCGCCTTCTTCGGAGCATGCCCTGTACAGGCGGGGCAGGTCCTCGGGATTGTGGGAAAAGTCCGCGTCCATTTCGAATACGTAGTCGTAGCCATGGTCGAGCGCCCAGCGGAAACCGGTGACGTAGGCCGTTCCGAGGCCCATCTTGCCCGGGCGCTGGATCAGGAACAGGGTGTCCGTGTAGGCCTTCTGCAGGGATTTCACCACGTCGGCGGTCCCGTCGGGGGAGCCGTCGTCGATTACCAGTATATGATAGTTTCCTTCGAGGGCGAAGACGGCCGAGATGATCTTGGCTATGTTCTCCACCTCCTTGTACGTCGGAATTATGACGAGTTTCTTTTCCATATCTTACAAAGATAGCATTTTAAGTTGATTATGCCCCTTGATTTTCTTATTTTCGCGAGGATATACCAAGTGTTATGGTCAGCAGATTCGACATACCTCTCAGGGTCCCTTCCTCACGGATCCGCCGGATAGCGGAAGAGACGTCTTCCGAATATACCATGCTATACACCAGGCCCACCGCGCTCGAGTGGGTGGACCATGGTCTCGAAAGGATGCTCCAGGTGGCGGAGTACACGGGGGCGGCGATGGTCTATGCGGACCATTTCGCCACGGCGGACGGAGTCACTGCCCAGGCTCCCGTCATAGACTGGCAGAAAGGTTCGCTCCGCGACGACTTCGATTTCGGCGGGGTGATGCTCGTCCGCAGCACCGCGTTCAAGGAGGCCGCATCGAGGATGAAGGCCGATTATGAATTCGCCGGCCTGTATGACCTCTGGCTCAAGCTTTCGCAGAAGGGGGATTTCGTGCATGTCAACGAATACCTCTATTACGAAGTGGAGCTGGACACCCGCAAGTCAGGGGAGAAACTGTTCGACTATGTGGACCCCCGCAACCGGGCGGTGCAGATTGAAATGGAACAGGCGTGCACGGAGCATCTGAAGGCCGTGGGCGGCTGGCTGAAGCCGGAGTTCCGCAGCGTCGACTTTGCGGATTCGGAGGAGAACGGGCGCTTTGACTGCGAAGCTTCGGTGGTGATTCCATGCAGGAACCGCGTGCGTACGATAGAGGATGCGGTGCGGTCGGCGCTCTCCCAGCGGGCGGATTTCAGCTTCAACGTGATAGTGGTCGACGACAACTCCACCGACGGTACGGCGGAGCTGCTGGACGGCATCCGTGACGGGCGTCTGGTGGTGATACATCAGCCCAAGGGCCACCACGCCATAGGCGGCAACTGGAACGCCGCGATACACGACCCGCGCTGCGGACGCTTCGCGATACAGCTCGATTCCGATGACGTGTATTCCGGCCCCGATACGGTCAGCCGCTTCGTCGAAGCCTTCCGCGAGCAGAAATGCCCGATGGTCATAGGTTCCTACCGCATCACCGACTTCAATCTCAACGAACTCCCTCCCGGAGTGATCGACCATAGGGAGTGGACGCCGGAGAACGGACGCAACAACGCATTGCGCATCAACGGTCTAGGGGCGCCGAGGGCGTTCTGGACCCCGCTGCTGCGAAGGATAAACTTCCCGGTGGTCAAGTACGGGGAGGACTATGCGGTGGCGCTGCGCATCAGCCGCGAGTATCAGATCGGACGTATCTGGGACGTGGTCTACGACTGCCGGCGCTGGGAGGACAATTCCGACGCCGCGCTGGATGTGGAGAAGGTCAATGCCAACAATCTCTACAAGGACAGGCTGCGCACCTGGGAGCTGGAGGCCAGGATAAGGATGAACCGGGGCGAATAGGCGGCCCGGCTTGTCTGTTGCGGCGTGTTTGTCTATTGCAGAAAATATTGTATATTTGCATTCCATTTCGGAAAGATGCTCGAGTGGCTGAAGAGGCACGTCTGGAAAGCGTGTGACCGTCCAAAGCGGTTCGAGGGTTCGAATCCCTCTCTTTCCGCGAATTGTCGGGGGTGACCCCAAGGAATACGGGCTGGCTTTATTTTCGAGTCAGCCCTCTTTTTTAACCGTAAGTTCAGATGTGCAGGCTGGTATTCGTCTCCGTTGTCAGGAATCCCGGGCTCTACGCAAGGTGCGTGAGCTCCAACGTCTTCAACGCCGGGGCTGATTTCGTCTGTTTCGACAACACACGCGACAATGTCGGGGTCGCCGGGAGATACAATTCGTTCCTGGATTCATACGACTATTCCAGGCCGGCCTGGTTCGTGTTCTGCCACGAGGACTGGGAGCTGCTGGAGGACATACGCCCCAAACTCGCCGGGCTGCCGGAAGACAGCCTCTATGGCCCCATAGGGAATGCGACCCTGGTCACCGACAGCAGGATATGTTCATATACGCGCGGCTTCTGCCGCCAATGCGACAGGGAGGGGAGGCGCAGGGTCAGGTGCCGGGGGCTTTTCCGCTCGGGGGAGGTGGACACCTTCGACTGCCAGTGCCTGATAGTGCATTCCTCGCTCGTGGAAAGGTTCTCGCTGAGATTCGACGAGAATTTCACTTTCGACCTCTATGTCGAGGATTTCTGCATATCGGCGTTCGAGAACCACGGCGTGATTTCCAGGATATTGCCCGTGGACTGCCGCCACTGGTCGTACGGCAGCGTATCCGACAGGTTCATGCGCCTGAAGGAATATCTGTCGTCCAAATGCCGGGGCATCCACAGCACGATTGCCGGTAAATCGCTCATCGCGCGTCCGGAACTCGTGGCAGGGCGCCGGTTCACCGTGTTCGCGAGGTTCTTCCTCAACCATCCTGAAAAATACTGGCTGATTGCCAGATACGGGCGCCGGTAGAGGTTCGGGCGGCGGTAGAGGTTCGGATGGCGGCGAGGGATGAGGTCGTGCCGGACTGATGCCGGTGGCCGGTTGCGGCAGGTTCGTGCAGGCGGCGGTCTGGTGGAGCTTGGTGGCGGTTTGGTGAGGCTGGCGGCGGCCGATTCGTGCGGGCGGCGGTCTAGTGGAGCTTGGTTGCGGCAGGTTCGCGCAGGCGGCGCTTTGGTGGAGCTTGGTTGCGGCATATTCGCGCAGGCGGCGCTTTGGTGGAACTTGGTTGCGGCAGATCCGCGCGGGTGGCGGTTTAGGTTAGCGGCAGATTCGCGCGGGTTCCGGCCCGTTGGAGCATGGCGTTTTCGGTTTGTATATTTAGCCGGAAAGACGTATCTTTGAAAGATTTAATTTCTAACATCAATGAAAGATTCTGTAATTATTCTGTGTGGCGGCGGCCCTGCACCCGGAATGAACACCGTGGTATGTTCCGTCGCAAAGACTTTTCTCGGCAATGGATTTAGGGTAATCGGACTTCACGGCGGTTACAGCGGTCTTTTCTCCAAGACTCCCCGCACCGAGGACCTGGACTTCTTCAAGGCTGACGCCTATTTCAACCGCGGAGGCTCCTATCTGCAGATGAGCAGGTTCAAGCCCACCGATGACGATTTCGAGAACAACTTCAACCTCGACCTCTTCAAGGAGAACAACATCAAGCTTCTCGTGACCGTCGGCGGCGACGACACCGCTTCCACGGCAAACCGCATCGCCAAGTTCCTCGAGAGGAAGAAATATCCCATCAAGAACATACACGTACCCAAGACCATAGACAACGACCTCCCTCTGCCGGACAATACTCCGACCTTCGGATTCACTTCCGCCCAGGACGAGGGTGCCCATCTCGCGCGCACCATCTATGAGGATGCCCGCACTTCTGGCAACTGGCTGCTGATTTCTGCCATGGGCCGTTCTGCAGGACACCTCGCCCTCGGAATCGGCGAGGCCACGCACAGCCCCATGACCATCATCCCCGAGATGTTCGACAAGGCGCAGATAACCATCGACAAGATAATCAAGCTCACCCTTTCTGCGATAATCAAGAGGAAGATTCTGGGCATCGACTATGGTACCGTAGTGGTTGCCGAGGGCGTGTTCCACGACCTTTCTGCCGAGGACATCAAGGCTGCCGGAGTTCACATGACCTACGACGAGCACGGACATCCCGAGCTCGGCAAGATCTCCAAGGCAGTGCTCTTCAACGAGCTTCTCGAGAAGGAGATGAAGAAAATCGGTCTCAAGGTCAAGACCCGTCCCGTGGAGATCGGCTACGACGTACGCTGCCAGGACCCCGTGGCATTCGACCTTTCATACTGCTCTCGCCTTGCGATGGGAGTGTATGACCTCTATACGAAGGGCGAGACCGGCTGCATGGTGTTCGTCAATTCGTTCGGCGAGGCCAAGCCTCTCTATCTGCACGATCTTCAGAATGAGGAGGGAAAGATTCCTCCCCGTCGCGTGGATATCAACGGTGGCATAGCCCGCAGCTACTATTCCCATATCTGCCATTACATCACTCCGGCGGACTATGAGGCTGCGAAGGCTTACGTGGCTGATCCCGAGGCCTACGACTTCATGAAGATTCTCGGCTGGTAGTCTTTTCCGGCCTTGACGCTTTTACCGGCGGTGCGCCTTTGGTGTGCCGCCGGTTTTTTACGCTGGTACAGGTTTGGTCTGCCTGGTTTGTTTGGCATGCTGGAGCTGGGTTGCTTGGCGGTTTGGCGTTGGTACTTGTTTGGTTTTCGTTGATTTGTTTGGTTTGTTTTTTAGGCTTTGGCTGGCTGCTTGTTTTGCTTTTCCGTTCAGCAGGTGCCATCCTGGCGCCTGTCTCGGCTGTCGCCTCGCGGCTGCAATTGTGCCTCGCAGACGAGAAAAGTCTGCTCGGCGTCAATTCAGTCCGCTCGGCGGCGATGGATTTTCAGATAGTTTCCGGTTCTGCAATTCACCTTTTCTCCTGACATGGCGTGGAAGCGCCTGAAAGGCCTTTTGATTGCAAAGGTGGAAGGGAAAGGCTTCCACCTCGGCAGCGAATATGCCTCTGAAGGCCCTGGAAGGGCGGTCGCTGTCGGAGGTGGATTGCAAAACGAAGAGCGGAGTTGCAGTAGAATTGTTGCTGTGCAGCACGGAAATCTAGAATGTTGATAATCAGTCTTTTTCGGATTATGAATGCCCGGCCATCGGTTTCCGGAACATGACGGCTGGGCATTCTCGTATCATAACCTGTTGATTATTAATCAATTGATAATTCTGCTTGCACGGCAATTATTCTGTGGGCGCTTTTCTGCCTCCAGTGTTTTTCTGCAGCCGCTTTTCTTTCGCAGGCGCGATACTCTGCTGAAGAGGCTGTCCGCCCACTGCTGTTGAACCGGCGATGCCCACTCACAGTGGTACGTGAACAGACCACATCAGCGGTGCGGCGGAGTTCAGGGAGATTTGTCCTGCAACTCGAACCGACGAAGCCGCCAACCGGAATGAAATGCTGAAGCAGAGTATCGCACCTGCGGCATTCGACCCCGGACGGTATTTTTCGTGGAATTGGGAGCATGGTCATGCATGCGGTACTGTCAGGATGTGTGCGCGGTGGATTCTGCGAAAACTGCCTTCCAGGTGGATGGAACGACGATTTTCGGAACGGCTCTGCGCACAAGTCACCTTCCGGGTGCCGCCTTGTGCGCAATGCCTAAATGTAAATAGCTGCCAACCAGTGACTTTCTGAAGGATGCCGCGCACAAGTCCATGCAATCCGATTAAGCTGTCCTGCGGCCCGTATCGCGGGCGGTGCCGGCATCAGGTAAAATTCCGACAATAGCGCCTTCCCGGCATGCGGAACATCGGCAGCGCCGCGCATTGTCGACGGCTTATTTCAAGTACTCGCGGAAGAACCGCTCAATCCTGTCGAACGGTATCTTGTCGAAATTGTCGTAGAGGTCGGTGTGGCTGGCGCCGGGAACAATCAGCAGCTTCTTGTTGTCGCCCTTGAGCTTCTTGTAGGTGTCCTCGCTGAAGTAGAGCGAATGGGCTTTCTCCCCGTGGACGAGCAGCACGGCACTGCGGATTTCGCCTGCGTAGGACAGTATAGGCATGTTCAGGAACGAGAGTGTCGAGGTCTTGTTCCAGCCGCCGTTGGAGTTGAGCGAACGCTTGTGGTAGCCGCGCTCCGTCTTGTAGTAGGCGACATAGTCCTTCACATACTGCGGTGCGTCGGCAGGTGCCACGTCGGGCAGACCTCCGGCAAGTTCATACGAGCCGTTGCGGTAGTCCGCCGTGCGCTGTGCGTTCAGCTGGCGGCGCAGTTCGTGGCGAGCGTCGGCATTGTCGGCGGCATCGAAATAGCCGTTGGCATTGACACGGCTCATGTCGTACATTGTTGAGGCGACGGTGGCCTTGATGCGCGTGTCGACTGCTGCCGCATTGACCGCCATGCCTCCCCAGCCGCAGATGCCGAGGATGCCTATCCGCTCCGGATCCACGTCGTCGCGGGTGGAAAGGTAGTCCACCGCAGCGCAGAAGTCTTCGGTGTTGATGTCGGGCGAAGCCACATAGCGGGGCTGTCCGCCGCTCTCGCCGGTGAACGACGGGTCGAAGGCGATGGTGAGGAAGCCGCGCTTCGCCAGTTCCTGCGCATACAGTCCCGAAGCCTGCTCCTTGACGGCACCGAACGGGCCGCTGACGGCGATGGCAGGCAGTTTGCCCGTGGCGTTCTTGGGCATGTAAAGGTCGGCGGCAAGCGTGATGCCGTAACGGTTATGGAATGTGATTTTGCTGTGGTTCACTTCGTCACTCTGTGGGAACACCTTGTCCCATTCCTGAGTCAGATTCAATTCTTCCATATTCTTCTCGTTTTGAATGGTTTGCGCCGGGCTTTCCTCCATGACGGAAAGGCAAAGGAAAGCGGCGGCAAGATAAGTTGTCAGTTTCATCTCCGTTATATCAGTTTGTCAATTTCGCAGGCCTGCTTTTTCATCCCGTTGCCGTCTCCATTGCCAGCTACAGGTCGGGCGTGGGCAGGTTACGGCTGTAAAGGTAGTTGCCGCCGGTTTATCGGCAGTTACCCGGACAACGGGCAGAAGTACCTTGACCACGGATTTGGAAGCGTTCGTTTCATCTTGGATATCAACAAGGTGCATAAATTACGGGAAAAGATACCCGGAGTGGGTTTTTATCCGTTCCCGCTTTAAAGCCGTAACGGAAAAACGTATATTTGCAGTTGGAACATCAGACATGAGCATGGAAACAATAAAAGCGGACACCATAGAGCAGTATAACCGGTTTTTCGGATTCCAGACCAGGCATCCGTCAGTGGCCATTGTGCATTTCGACAGGGCGGAGAACCAGCCCGCCTATAAGATGACATTCGGCTTTTATGCCCTCTTTCTGAAAAAGACGGTGGGCTGCACCATCAATTACGGCAAGACGAAATACGACTACGATGACGAGACCGTGGTCTGCTTTGCTCCGGGGCAGACCATAGGCGTCCATCGTATCGAGGACGGTCCGGTTCCGGAAGCCGTAGGGTTGCTGTTCCACCCTGATTTCCTGCACCGCACGCCGCTGGCCCAGAAGATGAAGCAATACACCTTCTTCTCGTATGCTTCCAATGAGGCTTTGCACCTGTCCGTGGACGAGCGAGTGATTGTGCAGGACTACATGGACAAGATAGCCCGCGAACTGGAGCACGCTATCGACAAGTTTTCCAAACCGTTGATTGTGTCGAATATCGAGGTGCTGCTCAATTATTGCATGCGTTTCTATGAACGGCAGTTCATCACCCGGGAAGAACTGAACAATGATGTGCTCGTGCGTTTCGAGCGGCTGCTGGATGATTATTGGGATTCCGGCATGGCCGAGCGCTTCGGTCTGCCTACCGTGAAGTATTTTGCGGATAAGATATGCCTGTCGCCCAATTATTTCGGGGATCTGGTGAAGGCCGAGACCGGCAGGACGGCGCGGGAGCACATACAGATGAAAATCGTAGAAAAGGCCAAGAGCGCCCTGTTCGACCCTGGCACCAGCATAAAGCAGGTCGCCGACATGCTCGGCTTCCAGTATCCGCAACATTTCCTGCGTTTCTTCAAGAAGGAAGTCGGCTGTACGCCCAAGGAGTATCTTTCAATGAACTGATTTGCTTGCTCGGGCAGCACGTCCCGGGCAACATAGCCGGACCTGACGTGGCGTGCGGCCTGGCCCCGGTGAGGCGAAAAGGCAAGAGTTTGAGCGTCAGGCTGCGAGACCAAAAACCTGTGCGAGGCATATTCCGAGGAAACGGCCTTTCATGTAGACGGGGCGGCGGTTCTTGGAACGGCCATGCGTACAAGTCGCTTTCCACATGCCGTATTGTGCGCGGTGTCTGAATGTAAATAATTATCAACCAACGGTTTTCTGAAAGATGCTGCGCACAAGTCCTTTGTCGTGCAACCCGTCATCAATGCCGCCCTGCCCATACCAGCAGACAACCCATGGTACACCTCACAAGGGTATAATTGACATTTTTGGTTGGTGACAATGACAAAAGTGGTTGGTGAAAGTGGCCTGCTCCATCGCGGCTGACTTCTGCATTGCGACGTGATTTGCAATCCGCCTGCAGGTAATTGTCGACAGGCTACCCTCGCGGCTGCAATTGCGCCTCGCAGACGAAAAAAGTCTGCTCGGCGTCAATTC
>UQQM01000029.1 GCA_900543205.1 uncultured Bacteroides sp.
GATATTAAAATCAATTCCTTGCAGAGATTTTATCCTACTTTTTGTCGACTAGACCGAAAATTCCGCCAGGGCGTTGGTGGTTCCGGAGACGGCCGACACCACTACGAGATTGCGGCCGGATTCAGCGACGAGTCCGGCCACGTTCCTTATTCTTTCTGCGTTTCCGACGGAAGTTCCGCCGAATTTCATGACTTTCATTTCTGCACTGGTTTTGTCAGTGCAAAAATAAGCAAATTTCGTTTATTCGGGGTTGTTCTCGAGCCATTCCAGACGGCGCGAATCGGGAAGGTGCTTCATGGTGAAGTTCTCGAACCTGGCCTCGAAGCCCTGTCCGTCGGGGCAGGCGGCCATCAGTCCGACCATCACGGGGGTGTTGTCCTGCAGCCAGCAGTTGCGCATCATCACGTAGTTCACATCGTCGAACGAGTAGAATATCTCCACGGCATCGAGCCTCCTGACGGCCTTGATCCAGACGTACGGTACGGTCTTGTCGAGGGTTATCACGCTCCAGTCTGAAGTGTGGTGGGTCACCACGGTGCTGAGGTTGAACTTTCCGTCCACGTATTCGATTCCAGCCTTGATGTAGTTCTCCTTGTCAATCCGGAGCATCAGGCCGGCCTGGTCGAAGCGGACCTTGTAGTCGCCCGAAATCTTGACCTTGGCCTCGAATTCTCCGCCGTAGGTCGTGTAATAGAACGGCGCATCGTCGACGGTGAAGCCGTAATGCGAGATGCGCCAGTAGTCGCTCTGCGGAGTGACGGACATGATAAGCGCGTTATCCTTGATTTCCCAGTGTTCGGGCTCGTTGAACCAGGTCATTTTTTCCAGGGTCTGGGCCCCTGCCGGCATCATGTACGCAATCAGCGCAAGCCCGGCTAAAATCAGTCTTTTCATCTTATTCTTGATTTTGTTGAATATATTTTCTTTTTATCGTCCCGGCAAGGCAGGAGGCGGCCTTCAAGGTTCCGCTTCGCTCCATCGATATTTCTTCGCTGCGCTGCGAAATATCGCCCGCTCACAGCCGCGGGCGGCTAGCCTCTCAGGCCGCCTCCTGCCTTGCCGGGCATTAGACAACGGCTGGGTCCGATCATAGTTTCCGGATGATGCGGCAGGGGTTGCCGAACGCGAGGCATGCCGCCGGAATGTCCCTTGTCACCACGCTGCCGGCGCCTATGACGCAGCCGTCCCCTATCGTGACTCCGGGGAGCACGACCACGTTGCCACCTATCCATACATCGTTCCCGACCGTTATCGGCCTCGCAAACTCAAGCCCGCTGCCGCGCAGTCTGGCGTCAAGAGGGTGCCCTGCGGTATAGAAGGCGCAATTCGGCCCCACGAAAACATTGTTGCCGAAGCGCACGGCAGCCTCGTCGAGAATGACGCAATTGACGTTGGAGTAGAAATTCTCGCCGATCTCGATGTTGTAGCCGTAATCGCACAGGAACGGCTGCTCTATCAGGAAATTCCCTCCTGTCTTCCCGAGCAGGCCGCGGAGCATTTCCTCCCTGCGCTCCGCCATTCCGGGGTCAAGCCGGTTATATTCGAAGCACAAGCGCTTGCACCGGAGCCTTTCTTCAATGAGCTGCCTGTCATGATTGGCGTCATACAACTCTCCGGCGCGGCATTTATCCTTCTCGCTCAACATGAATAACCATATATTTGATTTACCTTTGCAAGGTAGGATGTTAATGCAGAATATGCAATAATCAAAAATAACCATTTTCAATGAGCCTTGTAAGACAGTTGAGCGATGAATTGCAACAGCAGGATTTCAGCGGAGCCCGGGGGCTGGAGAATTCCGTCCTGGCCAGATACAAGACCATAGCGGCCGGATATGCCGAGCTGGAGAACGCCGTTGCCGTGTTGAGCGACTTGCACGCCAATGTCAGCTACATATATTACGGAGGATTCTCAAGACTGTTGGACCTGGATGCCTCAGGAAGCTTTTCCGGCAGTATAGATTCGATATGGGAGAAGGAGATTCTGGACCGGCTCCATCCGGACGACCTTCACTTCAAATATCTCCAGGAGTTGCGTTTCTTCCATTTCGTCAAGCGCCAGCCGCGCGGGATACGCACGGCATGGCAGCTGCTGAACCGTCTCCGCATGGCTGACGGCACCGGAACCTGGCGGCAGGCCTTGCACAGGATGTCCTATATCGCCTCACCTGACGGCAGTAGCCTGTGGTTGGCACTCTGCCTGTACAATCCCCTGCCCTCCGCATGCCCCTGGAATGTGGTCATGAACACTATGACCGGAGAGACGATGAGCCTTGGCGCACGTGAAGACAAACAGATGCTCACCCGGCGCGAAACGGAAATCCTGAGAATGATTGACGCAGGCATGATGAGCCTGGAGATAGCCGAAGGGCTGTCGATAAGCATCCACACCGTAAGCCGGCATCGCCAGAACATACTCGACAAGCTCCGGGTCAAGAACTCCATCGAAGCCTGTCGGATCGCCAGGGAGCTCGGCTTGATATGAGCGGAATGCCCGACTACTGTCCGAGCATGCATCATCGACCGTAGCAGTGATATCGCCCGATGTAAGTCCGGAAACGGTCCGATATCCCGAGAAAAGATGGCAGAAAAGATTGGAGTCAGCAACCGTGCCGTCGAAATGCAAACGGCAAAGTGGCTATCGGCGCGTCATTGCCTGTATTTCTCCAGCAGGGGCTGGAGGATGCTGACCAGCTGGTCGTTCTCGATAAGGAAGCCGTCGTGGCCGAAGACCGAGCTGATTTCGCGGTACTGCGCATGCCTGAGCTCGGACACTGTAGCCTTGCCGTGCTCGGGCGGGAACAGCACGTCGCTGTCTATGCTCACCACGAGACAGTCGGCCTTGATCCGGGCCAGCGCAGCCTCCACTCCCCCGCGCCCCCTGCCCACGTTCTGGCTGTCAAGCATCCATGTCAGATACCAGTAGCAGTAGGCGTCGAACCTGTCGACCATCTTCTTGCCCTGGTAGCGCTGGTATGAGCAGGCCCGGCCCGCGAAAAGGGTGTCCTCGTCAGGCTCCTTCTGGGTCCTGTTGTAACCTTCGAAGGTCCTGTAGGATATGAGCGCCATAGACCTTGCACATGCAAGGCCGGCCTTTCCGGATTCGAGGCTTTCAGCGGCCAGGAACTCCGGGTCTGCCTCGAGGGCCATGCGCTGGGATTCGTTGAATGCGGTCATGTAGGGCGTCACCCGTGTCGAGGTCGCGAGGAAGACCGCATCTGAAACCACGTCCGGTTCCATAATCACCCATTCGAGGGCCTGGAAACCTCCTATCGAAGGCCCTATCATGAGGTCGATATGCCCTATCCCGAGCCGCTTGCGCACAAGGATGTTCGCGCGGACCACGTCACGTACCGTCGTTTTCGGGAAATCCAGCATGTACGGCCTGCCGGTGGTGGGATTGATCGAGGCCGGCGAGCTGGAGCCGTAGGGCGAACACAGCATTCCGGCGCATACTATATAGTATTTGTCGGGGTCGAAGAGCTTCCCCTTCCCCACGGTCTGCGGCCACCAGTCCTCGGGGTTGGAATTTCCCGTAAGCGCGTGGCATATCCATATTACGGTCTCTCCTGGGCGGTAGTCCCTCTCGGATGTATGGTAGACCAGTTCAAGTTTTTCCAGACGCCCTCCGGCTTCGAACTCGAAGGGCTCGTCGATTACAATCTTGTGGTATCTCATTTCTTCGGATGGTCTTTTTCGAATTCCGCCATTCTCCGCTCGAGCAGAGGATAGAGCTCCTCGCGCATGCGGCTGCTGCAGCCCCTGACTCCCTGCTGGAGGCTGCCGGTGGTGGAAAGGCTGATGCAGCTGACACCGTAGTGCATGAGCTCGGTCACGAGCTCGTCCCCGCTGAGCCCTTCGTAGCCTACGGTGAAGAAGAATCCGTCACCGACAGGCTGTGTCGCGTCATTCTCATAGACTACGTGAAAACCATGGCGGAGCATGATTTCCTTGATTCTGCGTGTGCGGGCTGCGTACTCCGATGTGTCGGCCACGAAGTCCAGCGCCCCGTCGCACGAACGGTTCAGCATCTCGGCATATCCGAACTGCGTGCTGTAGGTGCAGCCGCTGGTGATCAGGTAGAGTATCGACGAGGTCAGCGTCACGCCGAACACGCCTGCGTCGCCGTACCTCTGCGCCAGGGCGGGATACCTGCGGTCGAACAGGCTGTCGCATACGCATATCATGCCTATCCTCTGGCCGGCGTAGCTGAATATCTTGGATGCCGACAGCATAAGTATGTAGTTGTCGGTATAGCGCGCCACCGTAGGAAGATAGGGCGGCTGGAACGGCTTTCCGAGCTCTTTGCGGTAATCCATGCAGAAATATGCGAGATCCTCTATCACCACCGTGTCGTACTTGGTCGCCAGCTCGCCAATGACCGCCAGCTCGTCCTCCTCCAGGCAGGTCCATGCCGGGTTGTCGGGGTTGGAATATATGATTGCGGCTATGTCGCCTCCTGCGAGCTCCTGCTCCAGCCTGGAGCGCAGCCTCTCCGCCCCTCGCCATGAATAGATGTCGAAACTGCGCCACTGCAGTCCGAGAATGCGCAGCTGGGCCTTCTGGACCGGGAAGCCCGGGTCGATGAACAGGATTCTGCCCTTTCCGGGAATGCGCCCGGCGCAGGCGGCGAAGGCTGCGAACGAAGCCTCCACGGAGCCGGTGGTGGGGATGCAGGCTCTCGGGCTGATGCCGATGTCGATGAACGCCTTGACGAAGCGTGAAGCGGCCTGCTTGAGCTCCGGAAGCCCGTCCGCAGGCGGATACTGCGAGCATATCCCGGAGTCCAGCGCGCGTTTCTCGGCCTCTGTGCCGCATCTGTTTATCGGAAGGCCCGGCGAGCCCTGGTCCATGCGGACAAAAGGGATTCCGGTCTTGTCTTCAAGATATTGTGCGGCGAGAAGGATTTCGCCAATCGTTGCCGTGGAAAGGTCCCTGATGCTGCAGCGGGAGCAGGCCTCCCGGACGAGTTCGTCGCTAAATACCTTCATGTATCTTGTCTCTTTGCTGTGAAATCTTACGAAGATTGCCATTTCTTTTGAAGAAAGCAAGAATTTCCCTACTTTTGGAGATTGCAAACCAAAAGATGAAGATGAAAGTTCTCAAATTCGGCGGCACCTCCGTGGGTACGCCAGAAACCATACTCAAAGTCAAGGATATCGTGTCTTCCCGCCGGGAGGCGCCCATCGTGGTCGTTTCCGCGCTTGCAGGAGTCACCGACCAGCTCATACGCACTGCAAGGCTCGCGGAAGAAGGCGACCCGGCCTTCCGCGATGAAATAGCCGCCATGCGCGAGCGCCATCTTTCCGTCTGCAGGGAAATCGTTCCGGCGGCCGGAAGAGCGGGGCTCGAGACCGAGCTCGGCATCATGCTCGACAGGCTGCTCAGCATCTGCGAGGGCATCTGCCTGCTCCAGGTGCTGCCCTCCAAGACTCTCGACGAGGTGGTGAGCTTCGGGGAGAGGATGTCGTCCATGATTGTCAGGGCCGTGATACCCGGGGCGGAGCTCTACGATTCCCTGGCTTTCATCAGAACCATGAGGCAGAGAGGAGAGAACGTCGTTGACGCCGAAAGCACTGCCAGGCTGATACGCGAAGCCTTCGAGGGGTTCGGCGGGGCTCCGGCAGTGGTTCCGGGATTCATCGCCCGGGACAGCATGACGGGAGACATCACGAATCTCGGCCGCGGAGGCTCGGACTACACCGCCAGCCTGATCGCCGCCGCCCTGGACGCCGAGCTGCTGGAGATATGGACGGACGTGGACGGATTCATGACCGCCGACCCCAAAATCATAAAGACCTCGTACGTAATCGACGAAATGAGCTACGCCGAGGCGATGGAGCTCTGCAACTTCGGCGCGAAGGTCATATATCCCCCGACACTCTACGCGGTCTGCGCGAAAGGCATCCCCATTCTGGTCAGGAACACTTTCAACCCCGATTCCCCGGGCACGGCCATAAGGCGCGAATGCCATCCTGACGACAGGCTCATCAAAGGCATATCCTCTATCGACGACATCAGCCTGATTACGCTTTCCGGCACATCGATGGTAGGAATAGTCGGAATCGACAGCCGCATCTTCAAGGTGCTCGCTGACGAGAACATCAGCGCCTTCCTCGTCAGCCAGTCGGCTTCGGAAACGGGAATCACCATTGGGGTGAGCCGCCAGGACGCGGTTCCCGCCGCCGAGGCGATTGACAGGGAATTCAGCCGCGAAATAGCCGGAGGCGCGATACTTCCGGTACAGGTCGAGTATGAGCTCGCGGCGGTCGCAGTGGTCGGAGAGAACATGAAGTATCACGCCGGAATCGCCGGGAAGCTCTTCGGCACGCTCGGCCGCAACGGCATCAGTGTCATAGCATGCGCCCAGGGCTCGTCGGAGAGCAACATATCGTTCATCGTGAACCGCAGGAACCTGCGGAAATCCCTGAACGTGATTCATGACAGCTTCTTCCTCTCCGAGTATCAGGAGCTCAACCTCTTCGTGTGCGGCGTCGGCACCGTCGGAGGGAAGCTTCTCGAACAGCTGGCGTCGCAGAGAGAGAAGCTGATGCGCGAAAGGAACCTCAAGATCAACCTGGTCGGCATAGCCAGGAGCACCCGCGCCGTATTCAACCGCGACGGCATCTCTCCCGGCGCCTGGCGCGAAGCTCTTGCCGGAGGGACGGAAATCGACCCCGTGAAGCTGCGCGATGAGGTCATAGGCATGAACATATTCAACTCGGTGTTCGTAGACTGCACCGCCAGCGCCGAAATCGCCGCGCTCTACGAAGACTTCTTCAAGCATGGCGTATCGGTGGTCGCCGCGAACAAGGTGGCCGCATCTTCGGACTATCCTTCCTACCGCAGGCTCAAGGACACGGCCATGCGGCACAGCGTCAAGTTCCTCTTCGAGACCAATGTCGGCGCCGGATTGCCGATTATCAACACCATCAACGACCTCTGCAACAGCGGAGACCGCATACTGAAGCTGGAAGCCGTGCTCAGCGGCACCCTGAACTTCATCTTCAACACCATATCGGCCGAAATTCCGTTCAGCAAGGCCGTGCGCATGGCCCAGGAGCAGGGATACTCGGAACCTGACCCCAGAGTGGACCTTTCCGGCAAGGACGTGATGCGCAAGCTCGTGATACTTTCCCGAGAAGCCGGCTACGTGGTGAACCTCGAAGACGTGGAGGCCCGCCTGTTCATCCCGGACGAGCTCTTCGACTGCACGATGGAGGAGTTCTGGCGGAGGCTTCCGGAGCTTGACGCGGAGTTCGAAAGCCGAAGGCAGGTTCTGGAAAGAGAGCACAAGCGGCTCAGGTTCGTGGCCAGGATGGACCGTGGCAAATGCTCGGTCGGCCTTCAGGAAGTGGACAGCACGCATTCTTTCTATGTGCTGGACGGCTCCAACAACATCATACGGCTGACCACCGAAAGGTACAACCGCCATCCCATGCTGATCCAGGGCTACGGCGCCGGCGCCGATGTGACTGCCGCAGGAGTCTTCGCCGACATAATGAGCATAGCGAACATCTGAAAAACTGACGATAAAAGCATATCGAATATGAAAGCAGCGATAGTAGGAGCGAGCGGAGCGGTGGGACAGGAGTTCCTCCGCGTGCTCGAACAGAGGAATTTCCCTGCCGACGAGCTTCTGCTCTTCGGTTCGCAGAGGAGCGCCGGAAGAAAATACAGCTTCCGGGGGAAGGAGATAGAAGTGAAGCTCCTCCAGCACAACGACGACTTCAGGGGCGTGGACTACGCCTTCGTGTCGGCTGGTGCCGGCACCTCCCGCGAGTTCGCGGAGACGATAACGAAGCACGGAGCCGTGATGATCGACAATTCGAGCGCGTTCCGCATGGATGACGACGTGCCTCTCGTGGTGCCCGAATGCAACGCCGAAGACGCCCTCGTGCGCCCGCGCGGCATAATCGCGAACCCCAACTGCACCACGATAATGATGGTGGTGGTCCTGAAGCCTATCGACAGGCTCTCGCACATCCGCCGCGTGCATGTGGCGAGCTACCAGTCGGCTTCCGGCGCCGGTGCCCAGGCCATGGCGGAACTCCAGGAGCAGTACCGGCAGATAGTGAATGGCGAGCCCGTCACGGTCGACAAGTTCGCCTATCAGCTGGCCTACAACGTGATTCCGCAGATTGACGTGTTCACCGACAACGGCTATACGAAGGAGGAGATGAAGATGTTCAACGAGACCCGCAAGATCCTGCATTCGGACATCCGCTGCTCGGCCACCTGCGTGAGAATCTCATCGCTGCGCTCACATTCCGAAGCTGTCTGGATAGAGACAGATGAGCCTCTCACGGAGGAGCAGGTACGCGCCGCGCTCGAGGCCGCCCCGGGAGTCACCGTGCAGGACGACCCCGCGACGAAGACCTACCCCATGCCGCTCTTCACCGGAGGAAAGGACGACGTCTACGTGGGCCGCATACGCCGCGACATCGCCGACGAGAACGGCATGACCCTCTGGCTCTCCGGCGACCAGATACGCAAGGGCGCGGCACTGAATGCCGTGCAGATAGCCGAATACCTGATTCAGAGCGAAAGACGATAGGAAAATGAGAAAGCTGGTCATATTCCTGGCCTCTGCCGCACTCGTGGCGTTCACTGCATCCTGCGGAGTATTCAGGACCTACAGCGCCAGAATGGCTGACATCCATCCAGGCATGACCCCGTCTGAAGTGACCGGGGTGTTCGGAAACCCCGACATGAGGGGCTTCGAGGGCAATAAGGAGAAATGGAAATACTATTACTACGTCAGCGACGACAAACGCTCATACGTGCTTATCGAAATCGTCTTCATCGACGGCAAGGTCTACAGCATGGACTCTCACAGAGTGGACACTCCGTACGGCCCTCCGGGAGTCCCGCATCCCGGTCATGACCGCCCCGAACCTCCCCATCCGGGAACCGGAGTCCACGTCGAGCTTCACGCGGATAGCGAATAGCCTTATTCAAGCACCCAACGGTGCAGTGCGTTGCTGATGCCGTTGTCATCGACCGTGTCCGTCACATAGTCGGCGACGGCCTTGAGGGATTCGTTGGCATTGCCCATAGCCACGCCGATGCCGGCAGTCCTTACTATGGAAAGGTCGTTGCCTCCGTCGCCGAAGGCCATTGTCTCCCCTATGCCGATATTCAGGCCGGCGATCATGGCGAGCAGGCCCTTCCCCTTGTTCACGTCCCTCGCGGTGAAGTCTGCGAAATCGGGGCACCAGCGGCTGGATTCGCAGCCGGGAAGATGCGGCTTCAGACGTTCCTCCTGCTCCATTGAGATTATCGGCGTGAACTGCAGGACGCGCTGCGAGAGGACTGTCCCCACCGGCACGTCGCTCTTCAGGTCGCGGATATTGAGAAGTCTGCGGAAAACCTCGCCCGAGCCGTTGTCGTTGTAGATTATGATGTCCTTCTCCCCTACCACAAGAGTGCCGAAATTCATTTCATCGGCGAGACGCACCATGGTCGCCGCGTCATTCTGCGGAATCGGCGAGCAGGAGATGACCCTGTCGCCCATGAAGCACCAGGCACCGTTCGTGGTGATGTAGCCGTCGACCAGATGCCTTATCTCCCCTATGTTGTCTATCAGCGGGAACGGACGGCCTGTGGAGATGAATATCTTCACTCCCTGCCGCTTCGCCTGCGTAATCGCGTCTACAGCGGACTGGGGGATGCGGTGAGTACTGAGACTCACCAGAGTGCCGTCAATGTCGAAGAATATAGCCTTAATCATCAGGGTTCACTGTAATCCGGGCACAAAAATACAATTTATATCCGGATTACCCTCCCTCCGCTCACTCGCCAAGCGTTCTTGTAAAGGCGAGGGAAGAAAGCTGCCAGCGGCCGTCATCCATCACGTACACTTCCGTAACTATGAAAGGATAGCGGACAGAATTGCCACCGACCTCCGAATTGAGATGGATGACGCTATAGACTGTCGCCGTACCTGCAGCGAACCTGACCTGGACGTCATGGACTTCAGCCTTCTTGTACCAGATCATTCCGGAGCCTATGGTCTCCAGTTCCTGCTGCTTTCCCCAATATCCTCCCATGTGCACGAACTGCGCGCTTTCGTGGAAAAGGGAATCCAGTTTCTCCACATTCTTCTCGGACATCCAGTCCCATTTTGCCGCCGAGAGGTCCGCGATGGCCTGCTCCTCGGCAGTGAACTCGCGGGGCATTTCCTGTGCGCCGGCTCCTGCGGAGAGGGCAAAGAGCAGGAGCGCCAAAGTGATTATTCGTTTCATGTTCATGTCGTTTTACTTACCGGAAGCAAAGTTAGGCAGCTTCAGACGGCCGGGTAATACACAAACGACGGAGAAAATATCAGAATCTACGGTTTTTCAGCTTGTCCATCCCGAAGCTCCGACGGCCGAACTCCGAGATTCTGCTGGACATAGCGGCTGAAGTACGCAGCCGACGAGAACCCGAAAATATCAGAGATATCCGTGAATGAGAGTTCTTTGTTCCGAAGCAGGCGCGAGATGTCGAGAATCGTGTAGCGGGTGATCCACCAGTTGGCAGGATGTCCGCTCACTTTCTTGGATACTTCCGAGAGATATTTCGGTGATACGCACAGTCCGCTCGCGTAGTACGAAACCTCACGATGATTCCTGTATTCACCGGAGTCGAGCATCTGGAGGAATCCGCCCATTATTGATGCTGTCCGGGAAGATATGCCCGCATCACCGTGAAGGTTTGCGTGGAAGTCGAAGAAATCAAGGATAGCGGATTGCATGGCGCAGATGACCGTATCCTGGTAGAATTTGTGCCCGCAGTTCTTCAGCCGGAACTCAAGCCAGTCGAAGTCGGAAATGCAGATGCGTCTCTGGTCTTCGGTCAGGGGAATTACCGGATTCAGGAACAGCGCCATCGAGCCCCTCATACCGTAATTGCTCCTTGGAGTGCAGAGCTCGATAAATGCCGGGGTGGCGTATATTATCCGGCAGCGGAAATCGGCCGAAGGGCGTATTTCCTCAAGCATGTCCCGTCTGCGGACTATCGCCAGGTCGCCATTGCGTATCTCCATAGCTCTCCCGTTGAATTTGAATGAGCTGTTCCCGCCCAGACAGAGCAGGTGCGACAGGAAACGCCTGTCATCATCCAGAGCGACCGTTCCGAGCCTGTCGGCAATGAAGATATCGCATTGTTGTTCCATAGGCACTTGCTCTTACGCCTTCACCAGGGCGCGGTTCTCCTTGCCGTCGATGCAGACGGTGAGGTCTTCGGGGAAATGCACGATACGTACATAGTCGCTCTCGTATTCGGCGGGCATCGCGTCGAGAGCGTCGAGGTTGCAGTACTCGCCGGGACGGGAATAGGGGTTCACGTTCACATAGCCCGCGTTGAACGAAGTCATGTTCTGGAAGAAATGAGTGCCCTGGCTCGGGTCGATACGGAAATTCTCCAGACAGCATTCCACTATGACCTTGGCCTCGGAAATATTGCTCCATTGCACCGGCACGCCAAGCGAAGGTATGCTCGAGCCCCAGCGGCCGTAGCCTATGAGCACATAGTTGCGCCCCTCCTCGCGCATGCGGTTGTTGATGGCTGTCATCTCGGCAGCCATCTCCCTGGTCTTCAACACATTGAAGTTCTGCCTGCGCAAATAGACGACATCCCTGACCCCCTGTATCATTCCCGGGCCGATTGCGCATCCGGACGACAACAGGGCGCCTTCCGTGTCGAGCGAGCTCCAGTCCACGGAGTTGAAGCTGTTGACCGATGAGATGGGACGTATCTGCAGCACGTTGAACAGCGCCGCCTTGTCTCCCCTGTCGAGGTCGGCCGCAAACTCTATCTCTACGGCGCATTTGACTTCCTTGCGGGTGATTTCCAGCAGGGTGTTGAGTATGTCGGCGAGCGGGAAGGTGTTGTATTTGAGTATGTGCGCGAATGTGACGAACTTCGGTCCTTTCGGCACGGGTGAATCAACGATGCGCTGGTTCTCGTAGTCCCAGGTGGACACGACCTTGGAGAACGAGCGGAAACTCCCGCAGTCGGAAATAGGGATGCGCTCGAGGTTCACCGCGTCGTCCACCGATGTCTTGAACTTGTCCGGCTGCAGGTTCAGCGCGAACATCGCCTGCTGCGTCTCCTTCATCGTGAGGTCGGGAGTGGACGTCTGCAGCACGTTCTTGGGATATTTCGGAGAGAAGCGCAGCACCTGGTCGCCGTCGACCACCGCCTTTCCGAGTCCGAATGCAAGCTTCACGACGCCGTCTTCGGGAGTCTCGTATCCGATGGGATAGAAATTGATTGAGCGGGCGACTCCGGAAAAGGTCGGGAAAAAGTACCCTCCGTCCTCGCTGCCGCAGATTTCCTGGAGCACGATGGCCATCTTTTCCTCCGAAATCACGTTGGAGGTGGAGACTATGTATCCGCGCGAAGAGGCGAAGTACACCGAGGCGTAGACGCTCTTTATCGCCTTGGACAGGAGCCGGAGCTCCTGGTCCTCGTTCTCCGTATGCGGAATCATGTAGGTCGAATACACGCCTGCGAACGGCTGGTAGTACGAGTCCTCAAGCATAGACGATGAACGGACGGCAAGCGGACGGCGCACGTTGCGGATGAACACGCGCAGGGCGTCCGTAAGCTCGGCGGGAAGCGTCGAAGCCACGAATTCCGAGAGTATCTCCGCATCGGTGAGGTCGGAGTTTATCACATATTGCAGTCCGTTTTCGAGTATGAAGCGGTCAAAGTATTCGGTGGTTATCACCAGGGTGCGCGGAACGAGCACCCTGACGTCCTCCCATTTGCCGTAGAGGTCGTATTTGGAGAGTATATGGTTCAGGAAGGTCAGGCCCCTCGCCTTGCCGCCGAGCGAGCCGTTGCCCAGTCTCGAGAACCAGATGGCGTCGTTGTAGGTCGAGGGGTCGAATCTCGCCACGACTCCCAGCCCCTGGCGCATGCGGTAGTCATGGAGCATCCTGAGGTTCAGCTTGCGTATTTCGGCGAGGTCGGTCTCGTCGTTCACGTCTATGTCGCGGAAGGAATCGCCGATGCTGAAGAGGCCGCGGCTGTAGAGCCAGCGCGAAATGTAGTTCTTGCCCGCGAAGTAGCGCAGCGATTCGTCCGACATGGTCTTGATCAGGCGCTCGAATTCGTAGAGATTCCGGGCGCGGGCCGTCTCCTGGCCTGTCAGGGGGTCGGTCACGATGAAGTCTCCGAAGGCGAATTCGTGTGCAATGTACTCGCTGAGCTCGTGGATCAGGGTCTTGGATGTCTTGCGCACGAAGCCGACCCCGAGTTCGTCGGCCACGGCCCTCATGCTCTCCTGCGAGGACTGAAGCAGGTACGGCAGCGTGGGGTTGTCGGCCTTGATGAGCCGGCAGAGATTGATGCCGGCATCGATCACCTCGGTGGCGCGGTCATCGCCCTTGTGGAGGATGAAGCCCACGTCGGAGATGATGCCCAGCATGTTGGTCTTGTATTTCCGGTAGAGCTCCAGAGCTTCATCGTAGCAGGTCGCGAGCATGATTTTGGGACGGGCCCTCTTGCGCATGAACTGCTGCTCCTCATTCAGGGCGTCGCGCACGGCTTCGTTGTTCTGGCGCAGCACGAGCTTGTAGAGTATCGGCAGGTATGCGGAGTAATAGTGTACCGAATCCTCCACCAGCATGATGGTGCGCACCCCCATTTCGAGCACGTCGTGCTCGGCGTTCATCTTGTCCTCCAGCAGCTTGATTATCGCGATTATCAGGTCGGTGCTGTTGTTCCAGCTGAACACGTAGTCTATGTTCGTCTTGTCCTGCTTCGCGATATAGTTGTAGATTACCTTGGAGTAGGAGGAAAGCAGGACTATGGGGGTCTGCGGGGCTATCACCTTGGCAAGCCGGGAGAACTCGAACACGTCGAGCTTCCCGACATTGAACATGGTGATGATCAGGTCGTAATTGTCGCCCTGGTGCTTGAGAAGCTCCAGGGCCTCCATGGTGGACTCCACCCTGTCGATTGACGGAGGGTTGCTGAGGTTCAGCTCCGCGTAGTCCTGCGAAATCTGCCCTTCGATATGTCCGTCCTCCTCCAGCGAGAAGCTGTCGTAGTTGTTGCAGATCAGCAGGATGCTGCGGATCTTCCTGGTCATCAGCCGGGTGTAGTCCTGTCCGAACATTTCCTGGAATTAAACGAGTCCCTGGTCAACCATCGCGCCCGCCACCTTGATGAAGCCGGCGATGTTAGCGCCTTTCACGTAATTGATGTAGCCGTCTTCCTCCTTGCCGTACTTGATGCAGGAAGCATGGATTTCGGACATTATGCGGTGAAGCTGGGCGTCCACCTCCTCCGAAGTCCATTTCTGCCGTATGGAGTTCTGGGTCATCTCCAGTCCGGAAGTCGCGACTCCTCCGGCGTTGGACGCCTTTCCGGGAGAATAGAGCAGCTTCGCGTTCTGGAATATCTGGATGGCTTCGGGGGTCGTGGGCATGTTCGCGCCCTCGGCCACGCACCAGCAGCCGTTCTTCACGAGCTTCTCCGCATCGGCGGCCTCAATCTCGTTCTGGGTCGCGCAGGGCAGGGCTATGTCGCAGGGCACGCCCCAGGGCCTCTCTCCGGGGAAGTACTGCGCCTGGGGATATTTCTCGGCATATTCCCTGATGCGTCCGCGACGGATGTTCTTGAGCTCGAACACGTAGGCCATCTTCTCCTCGTCCAGGCCCTCGGGGTCATGGATATAGCCGTCGGAGTCGGATAGGGTCACGACCTTGGCGCCGAGCCTCATGGCCTTCTGGGCCGCATACTGGGCCACGTTTCCGGAGCCTGAAATCGCCACGGTCTGTCCTTCGAAGGACTTGCCCCTGAGGGCCATCATCTCCTGGGCGAAATAGCATACACCGTAGCCGGTGGCCTCCGGGCGCAGCAGGCTTCCACCCCATGCAAGGCCCTTGCCGGTCATCGAGCCGGTGAACTCGTCGCGCAGGCGCTTGTACTGTCCGAACATGTAGCCGACCTCACGTCCGCCCACGCCT
Source organism: uncultured Bacteroides sp. (assembly GCA_900543205.1). Lineage (GTDB taxonomy): Bacteria > Bacteroidota > Bacteroidia > Bacteroidales > UBA932 > Cryptobacteroides > Cryptobacteroides excrementigallinarum. The sequence goes on from UQQM01000029.1 coordinate 14,966, forward strand.
ATGTCACCTGCAGGCACGTCGGTGTCGGGGCCGATATGGCGCTGGAGCTCAGTCATGAAACTCTGGCAGAAACGCATGACCTCCGCATCGGACTTGCCTCTGGGGTTGAAGTCGGAGCCACCCTTGGCGCCGCCCATGGGCAGGGTCGTCAGTGCGTTCTTGAAAGTCTGCTCGAAGGCCAGGAACTTCATGATGCTGAGGTTGACGCTGGCATGGAAGCGTATGCCTCCCTTGTACGGGCCGATGGCACTATTCATCTGCACCCTATAGCCGCGGTTGATATGGATCTCGCCGCGGTCGTCGGTCCAGGGAACCCTGAACATGATCACGCGCTCCGGCTCGGCCATCCTCTCCAGAATCTTGAGATCCATAAGGTAGGGATACGCCACCACATAGTCGGCGACGCTTTCTACCACTTCTCTTACCGCCTGGTGGAACTCGCTCTCACCGGGATTGCGCGAGATGAGTTCAGACATGAACTTCTCGACATAATTTTTCGTGAATTTGTCCATAAGGGAATTTTTAACTAACCTCCAAATATAGGAAAAATTCACCAGCTTTCACCTAATTTTGCCAGCCTTTTCTGTGCCGGATCATATCCTTGTCCGGCAGCCTTGCGGTACAAGGACAGTGCCCGGGACATGTCCTTCTCCACGCCGGTTCCGTTCTCATAGCTCACGCCGAGATTGAATTGCGCCCGCGCGAAATTCTGGTCGGCCGCCTTGCCGTACCAGTATGCCGCCTGTACCATGTCCTGCTCCACTCCCCTTCCAGCCTCGTAGCAATAGCCCAGATTGCACTGCGCCTGCGCGTAGCCCTGATCCGCGGCTTTTCTGTACCAATGCACTGCCCGGGTCAGGTCGGCCGTCACACCGTTGCCGAACTCATAGCAACAGCCGAGGTTGCACTGCGCCCGCGCGAATCCCTGATAGGCCGCCTTGCCGTACCAGTATGCCGCCTGTACCATGTCCTTCTCCACTCCCCTTCCAGCCTCATGGCAATAGCCCAGATTGCACTGCGCCTGCGCGTAGCCCTGCTCCGCGGCCTTGCCGTACCAATGCACGGCCCGGGCCAGATCGGCCGTCACGCCGTTGCCGAATTCATAGCAATAGCCGAGATTGAACTGAGCCCGTGCGAAATTCTGGTCGGCCGCCTTGCTGTACCAGTATGCCGCCTGGACCATGTCCTTCTCCACTCCCCTTCCAGCCTCATGGCAATAGCCCAGATTGCACTGCGCCTGCGCGTAGCCCTGCTCCGCGGCCTTGCCGTACCAATGCACGGCCCGGGCCAGATCGGCCGTCACGCCGTTGCCGAATTCATAGCAATAGCCGAGATTGAACTGAGCCCGTGCGAAATTCTGGTCGGCCGCCTTGCTGTACCAGTATGCCGCCTGGACCATGTCCTTCTCCACTCCGAATCCGTACTCATAGCAGGAAGCCAGGTTGCACTGCGCCCAGGCATGTCCCTGCAGGGCAGCCTTGCCATACCAGTATGCGGCCTTGGCAGGATCCTTCTCCACTCCGTTTCCGTTCTCATAGCAAATTCCCAATTCCGTCTGCGACCAGGCATCTCCCTGCTCGGCCGCTTTACTGTACCAGTATACGGCCCTGGCAGGATCCTTCTCCACTCCCTCCCCATGCTCGTAACAGATGCCCAGGTTTTTCTGCGCCCACATATCCCCCTGCTCCGCCGCCTTGCCATACCAGTATGCGGCCATCTTATAGTCTTTCGGCCTTCCGTCGCCATGATAGTAGCTGTGTCCGAGATTGTACTGCCCGGCGGCGTCGGACGGTCCGTCGCAAGCCTGTCCTCCGTCAGCCGAAGTGATTCCGGCGCCGTCGGACATCATTCCGCCCCGGTATGGCTCATCCTTCCCCTCTCCGGTATCCTCCGGTTCGTCAAGCTCCAGGAAATCTACGACTATGTCATCATCATCATCTCCCGTGGAGCCTGCCGCGCCGACGGCACCTGCAGAAGCCGCGACCGTTGCTCCCGCAGCAACCGTAGCCGCCGCGGAGGAGACTCTTGGGAAAACCGTACTTGCGGCAGAGCCGGAGTCGCTCGCCGCCGCAACAGTAGTCGCCGCCGCGGCATCCACTGTTCCGAGCAGTTCCTTAACCTTGTCGCCCAGTGCGGAGAACTTCCTGGCGGGATCGGGGAAGGCGTCAATGCAAAGGTTCTGCATGTACCCTCCCTTTGGGGCCGGGAAGTCTTCGTCGGCGATGCGGAAAACGAGAACGGGTTTCCCGTCTTCGGAAGCGAGTTCCACCTCGATGCCGGCCTGTTCGGAAGCGTTGAAGTCCGCGGAGTAGATGACCACCACCATGCGGCTCACGCCCACGGCGTCGACAACGGCTCTGGCGCGGCCTTTGCCGGCCGGTATGTCCCTGCCTGCCATGAAGCAGCTTATGCCGCATTTCTCCAGATATGCACAAACATCTTCCGCCACCTTGCTGTCATGGCTGGAACAAGATATGAAAACATCGTATTTCATCGGCTGCAATATCAAAAATCCTTTCAAAGTTAATAAAAATCTCACAGTGCCGCTTTGCAATCTGATTGCATGGAATAAAGACTATCTTTGTCTCCCGATGGGAAACAGGAGGCTCATATCCGCTGCGTGCATGCTGGCGTTCGCCATGGTGCTTCTGCATTCGGCCATCCCCCACACCCATCACTGCACGGTCAGGGAGAACCATATCCACCATCACTACAACTGCGGGCAGCTGGACACCTATCTCCAGAGCTCGGACGACGACATCCAGCTGTTCATAGGCGACCTGCTGGAGTCCGGCGGACCTGATGCCGGGCGAGGCGGCTCCGCAGAGCGGCGCATCTTCGACAGCGGCGACCATTTCCAGGCCGCACCCGCCGCCTCCCTGCCCCAGCTCTCCCTCCGCGGCCCTCCGGAGCACTGACGACTTCTACCACGCCGGCTCTGCCGCACGTTGGAACGAAAAGCGGACAACCTACATCAAACCCCAAAAAACTGTCATGAAAAAGAAATACCTGATTCTGGCGGCGACGAGCCTGCTGGCCGCAGCCGCCTGCCAAAACAATACCGAACACGATCACGACCATGAGGCGGAAGCAGCAGAAGAGGCGCACGCCCATGAAGGCGAATCGGGCCACGGCGAAATCGTCCTCTCCCCCGAACGGGCGAAGGAGGCCGGAGTCGAAGTCGCCACAGTCAACCCCGGCAGCTTCAGCGCCGCAATACGCACCTCAGGAGTCCTGGCACCAGCCGGAAACGGCTCCGCCACCATAGCCTCGCGCACCTCCGGCATCCTCAGCTGGGCAGGCGGAATCCCGGTTCCCGGACAGAAGACCGGCAAATCCGAAACCATCGCGAGGATATCCGCCGGCGGCATGGGAGAGGGCGACGCCGTCACCAGGGCGGAGATAGCATTCGAAGCGGCCAAGACCGAATACGAGCGCGCCAGGAGCCTGCTCGCAGACAAGATAATCTCCCAGAGGGAATTCACGGCTATCGAAGCCGAATACAGGACCGCGCTCAACGCGTGGCAGGGTTCGACATCCGACGGGGGCCAGAACGGAGTGGCGGTCAGCTCTCCTATGGACGGATACATAGTCGACGTGCTCAAGAACGAAGGCGACTACGTTGCCGCCGGCGAAGCCATCGCAACTGTGGCCTCGGACAGCAGGCTGCGCCTCATAGCCGACCTTCCCGAGAAATACGCCTCCCTGCGCAATTCCATCTCCGGAGCCAATTTCCGTCTTCACTACGGCGACCCGACAATCAGCCTCTCCGGCTCAGAAGGCAGGCCGGTATCGGTGGGCCGCTCGGTTTCCGCCGGCTCGGCATATATCCCCGTGAGCTTCGAATTCAGCGGCAGGGACAGCCTGATGCCGGGTTCTTACGTCGAGGTATGGCTTCTCACGGCCAGCCGTGAAGGGGTGATTTCGGTGCCGGAGTCGGCGCTCACCGAGGAACAGGGCGAATACTTCGTCTATGTGCGTCTCGACGAGGAGTGCTACAAGAAGGTGCCAGTGACCACGGGAGGCCGCAACGGCGTCGCCGTGGAGATACTTTCGGGTCTGGAAGGCGGCGAGGACGTGGTGGTCAAGGGGGCCTATCAGGTCAGGCTCTCATCCGCGTCGGTGATTCCCGGCCACACTCACAATCATTAGCGGACGGCCATGCTGAACAAGATAATAGAGTTCGCGCTGCACAACAGGCTGTTCATCCTGCTGACCGCAGTGCTGCTGACTTTCGGCGGCATCTATGTCACCGAGAACATGGAGGTGGACGTCTTTCCTGACCTGAACGCCCCTACCGTGGTCATCATGACGGAAGCCCAGGGCATGGCTCCCGAAGAGGTCGAGAAAACCGTTACCTTCCCCATCGAGACCGCCGTCAACGGGGCCACGGACGTGCGCCGCGTGCGCTCTTCCTCCACCACCGGATTCTCGGTGGTCTGGGTGGAGTTCGACTGGGGTACCGACATCTACCGCGACCGGCAGATAGTTTCCGAGAAGCTCGCGACCCTGGGCGACCAGCTCCCCTCGAACGTGGGCACGCCGACCCTCGGGCCGCAGTCGTCCATTCTCGGCGAGGTGCTCATAATCGGACTCACCGCTGACGGAGGCACCTCCCTCGAGGAGCTCCGCACCATTGCCGACTGGACCATCAGGCCGCAGCTGCTCGCCGTGGGCGGCGTCGCCCAGGTGGCGGTTCTAGGCGGCGACATCAAGGAATACCAGGTCCTGCTCGACATGGACAGGATGCGCCGCTACGGAGTCACCACCGACGAGGTGCTGGCTGCCACCGAAGACATGAACCGCAACGCCTCCGGCGGAGTGCTGTATGAATATTCCAACGAATACATCATCCGGGGCATGTCCTCCACCACGTCTGTGGACGAAATCGCGCTTGCCGTGGTCAAGACAGGCGCCGACGGCCGTCCCATAACCTTGCGCGACATCGCCGAGGTTCGCACAGGCCCCCAGGAGCCCCGCACCGGAACGGCTTCCATCGAAGGCAAGCCGGGAGTGCTGCTGACCGTGACCAAGCAGCCCAAGGTCTCCACCAATGACCTTACCGACGCGCTTGACGCCAAGATGGCCGAAATTGCCAAGACGCTGCCCGCCGACGTGCAGGTCAAGACCGACATCTTCCGTCAGAGCGACTTCATCGATGCCTCGATAGGCAATATCAAGAGCGCGCTGATAGAAGGTGCGCTGTTCGTCATACTCGTGCTCTTCCTGTTCCTGATGAATGTCAGGACCACCCTGATCTCGCTGGTCACCATCCCGCTGTCACTGCTGATAACCATCATCGTGCTGCGCATCAGCGGAATGAGCATCAACACCATGAGCATAGGAGGAATGGCGATTGCAATCGGCTCGCTGGTCGACGACGCCATCGTGGACGTGGACAACGTGTTCAAGCGGCTCCGCGAGAACCGCCTGAGACCCGAAGGGCAGCGGAGGAAGATACTCGACGTGGTTTTCGACGCCTCCAAGGAGGTGCGCATGCCCATTCTGAACTCCACCTTCATCATAGTCGTCAGCTTCATCCCTATCTTCTTCCTTTCAGGAATCGAAGGCAGGATGCTGATTCCCCTCGGAGTGGCTTTCATCGTTTCGCTGTTCGCATCCACGCTGGTCGCCCTGACCCTGACCCCGGTGCTCTGCAGCTTCCTGCTCAAGAACACGGGCGCCACCAGGAGCACCAGCAAGGAATCCCCGGTGACACGCTGGCTCAAGAAAGTCTACGGCAAGGCGCTGGCCGGCGCATTGCACCACAGGAAGGCGGTGCTCGGAGCTTCCGTGGCCGCATTGCTGGTCGCAATCGTGATGGCTTTCGGCTTCGGCTCAAGCTTCCTGCCTCCGTTCAACGAAGGCTCGTTCACAATCAACGTGAGCACCCTGCCCGGAGTTTCGCTTGAAGAGAGCGATGCCATAGGCCGCAAGGCCGAGGAGCTGATTCTTTCGGTTCCGGAAATCAAGACCGTAGCCCGCAAGACCGGACGCGCCGAGCTGGACGAGCATGCGCTCGGGGTGAACACTTCCGAGATGGAGGCTCCCTTCGAGTTCGGCAGGCGCCCCAAGAGCGAGATTATTGCGGAACTGCGCGAAAAGCTCGGCACGCTGCCCGGCGTCAACGTGGAGATCGGACAGCCCATCTCCCACCGTATCGACGCCATGCTCTCCGGAACGCAGGCTGCAATCGCGGTCAAGATTTTCGGCGATGACCTGAACACGCTGTTCAACATAGGCAACGACATCAAGAACGCGGTGAGCGGTGTCGGGGGCCTTGCAGACCTGAATCTGGAACAGCAGATAGAAAGGCCGGAGCTTGCGATAGTCCCCCGCCGCGAGATGCTCGCACGCTATGGCGTCACGATGTCGGAATTCGTCGAATACGTGGAAGTCTGCCTGGGAGGCCGCGCCGTTTCGCAGGTCTATGAGGGCGGAAAGGTCTTCAACCTCACCGTCAAGGCTTCCGGCGACTGGCGCGACCGCATCGAAACCATACACGACATGACCATGGACACTCCGGCGGGCAAGGTTCCCCTCGACCGCCTGGCCGAAATCCGCTCGACCACGGGCCCCAACACCATCAACCGCGAAAACGCGCAGCGCAAGGTGGTGGTGTCCGCCAACATCACCGGAGGCGACCTCCAGGGTGCGGTGGACGCCATGCAGGAGGCAATCGCAGAGAAGGTGGTGCTGCCCGAAGGCTACCATATCGAATTCGGCGGACAGTTCGAGAGCGCGCAGAGCGCATCCCGCACCCTGACCGTCCTGAGCATCTTCGCCATCATCGTGATCTTCCTGCTGCTCTACAACCAGTTCCGCAGCTTCAAGCAATCCGCCATCGTGCTGA
>UQQM01000030.1 GCA_900543205.1 uncultured Bacteroides sp.
TGTCGACTAGGATAATTTTGGCGCAAATCCATCACCCCAAATGTCGACTAGGCCACCATTTTTGTCAATTATACCCGCAAAACCAGACACGAAAAAAGCAGCTACATCTCTGTAACTGCTTCTCTTTGTGGGAGCTGAGGGAGTCGAACCCCCGACCCTCTGCTTGTAAGGCAGACGCTCTGAACCAACTGAGCTAAGCTCCCGAGCGACCCGTGTTTCGTTTGGGTTTGCAAATGTACAAAGAATATTTTATTCACCAAAACTTTTTGACGATTTTTTAAAAAATTTTCATGATTCCCGCCGACAACGCCATTTCTCCCCGATGAGAGGCCGTTCCAGGCATTAATCATAGTGCAACTTTTTTTCCCGGCGGCGCACCGCTCACATCCGGGCGAAGTTATGTTCGGGTAAGGATGGGCTGTAATAGATGTTAACCGCGGGATGCTGTCGGACGCAAAAAATGAAGTACAGGTATAATACGTTGTAACACAATGCTATATAGTGTTGGATGACCTTCCCTTGCAACAAAATTTCGCTGATGTTGCCCGGACAGATGCAAGATATTAAAAAATTTGTGCAATCTTTGTAAGGCAATCTGCATCTATATAGCGTATGAAAAAGATGATCAGATTGTCAGCCATCCTGGCTTTGGTCTTCGGTTCGCTGTCCTGCAGTAAGCTGGGGCTTATGTTCGGGGAAACTGAATTTGAATATGATTCGGAGTTGGCGGCCGCGTACTACTGCGGAAGTTCGTCTGAAGACGGTTCGCATGCTTTCCGGCTGATACTCCTGTCAGGAAGGACGGATGAGAATTTTGAACTTCTGTCCCCTGGGGCAAAGGCGTCGCTGCTGCTGAATGCTCCGGTTCAGAATTCCGGAACCCTGCCCGAGGGATGTTACGGGGCCGGGAACGGCTATGGAATTGCAGTTGGCGGAACGGCCGATTCCAAGGAGCCCGGAACTTCGGCAGCTTCGTTCGTGGAGCTCAAGAGGTTCGGAGACGACGAGGCGCAATGCTATCCTGTCGAAAACGGGACCGTGGAGGTCGAGCTTGAAAGCAACGGACATTATGAGATAGTGGCGAAGTTCCGTGCGGCCGGCTACCAGTTCGAATTTGAATATGAAGGCCCTCTCGATACCTATAGCTATGATGTCGAAGGCTTTGACTTATGACCAAATGGGGATGTTCTGGTTTTGACAGCATCGATTCCGGATGGTAAGCACGTCGGGAGTAGGAGACTGGCCCGTTAATCCCAGTCTTCAAGCCATAACTGGCAACTACAACTACTCATACGCTTGCTAGTTTCAGAGAAACTGAGCATTAATCAGAGCCGCCTAGGATGCGGCACTGACGTATATCCCTCCAGCTTTAGGCCGGTTCAGTCTGGATAAAGGGGTATCATCAAAACCGGATGCACGGGCCAGACGCCTCTAAGGTCCGCCAAGATTCAGAGGATAAGCCCCGGCTGGCCCGTCCTTCGGCAGGCCGAGGTCGACAACCAAAGGAGGAATAAGCGTGTAGAAAGCTCTCTGGGGCGTTGTTTGGACGGCGGTTCGACTCCGCCCATCTCCACGAAAAAAGGCAGTCATCCGGCTGCCTTTTTTCGTGGAGATATATTAACCATGCTTGACCTTCACTTCGTTTCGGTCGCATGCTTCACTGCTCGATTCGTCGGGGCGAATCTCGCTGACGCTCCGCATGGCCGCCGTTATCTTACCTTCACCAGTTCGTATTTGCGGCTGCCGAGGCCGATCTTCTCGGCGTGGGCGAGGCAGGTCTTGTATTCGGTGTTGGGGTTGGTGTTGTCGAAGTGGTCGTGCCTGTCGTGGAAGCCGGGGCGCGACATCTCGTCGGTCAGCTGGCTGCCGGGCAGGGGAGTCTGCCTGAGGCAGGCGTCCACGCAGGCCTGGTCGAGCGCGAGCGGGTCGGACGAGGCGAACATGCCCACGTCGGGGATGATAGGCGTGTCGTTGCCCGAATGGCAGTCGCAGGTCGGAGAAACGTCGCAGATCAGCGAGATGTGGAAGGCGGGCCTTCCGTCCACCACGGCCTTGGTGTACTCGGCCATGCGGCAGTTGAGCTCCTTCACGGCTGCGTCCTGCGCGAAGTCGATGGCGTCGAAGTTGCAGGCGCCGATGCAGCGGCCGCAGCCCACGCAGTTCGCGTAGTCGACCGTCATCTTCTTCTTTTCCTCATCGAACACGAGCCCGTTGTTGGCGCATTCGCGCATGCACCTGCGGCATCCCCGGCAGCGGTCCTCGCTGATCACGGGCTTGCCGTTGCTGTGCTGGTCCTTCTTTCCTGCGCGTGAACCGCAGCCCATGCCTATGTTCTTGATCGTGCCGCCGAATCCCGTCATCTCGTGCCCCTTGAAGTGGGTGAGCGAGATGAAGACGTCGGCGTCCATGACGGCGTGGCCTATCTTCGCCTCCTTGATGTACTCGCCTCCCTGCACGGGTACGGCTATGTCGTCGGTGCCCTTGAGCCCGTCGGCGATGATCACCGGGCATCCGACGGTCAGCGGCGTGAAGCCGTTCTGCCAGGCGCACCAGAGATGCTCGAGGGCGTTCTTGCGGCTTCCGGGATAGAGGGTGTTGCAGTCGGTCAGGAAGGGCTTGCCTCCCAGCTCCGTGACCACGTCAACCACCGCCCTGGCATAGTTGGGGCGCAGGAAAGTCATGTTGCCGAGCTCCCCGAAGTGCATCTTGATGGCTACGAACTTGCCGTCCATGTCGATGCCTCCGATTCCGGCGGCCTTGATGAGTCTCTTGAGCTTGTCGGCCGGACCCTCGTCCGGCTTGCAGCGAAAATCAGTGTAATATACCTTGGACATAACAGATTGAGTGAATTCCGAAAGTCAAATATAAGCCAATTCAGGAAAATATCGCGTACCCGGATTACCGGGCATCGAAACTTTTCTCCGGGAGCCGGATTTAACAATTTCTTAACAATCGTTAACTTTTCTGTAATATGATATGGCGACCTTTGCGACAGATTTATTTCACCGAGATTATGACCGAAATTTTCTATGTGATAGTCGGATTCCTGCTTGTCCTGGCGGTGTTCGACCTGTTTGTCGGTGTAAGCAATGACGCAGTCAATTTCCTCAATTCAGCTATAGGGGCCAAGGTGGCCAAGTTCAGGACGGTGTTGATTGTAGCTTCCGCCGGTGTCCTGATAGGAGCCATAATGAGTGCCGGAATGATGGATATAGCCAGGCACGGAATCATGCAGCCCTCGTATTACAACCTGAAGGAGGTGATGACGATCTTCCTGGCCGTGATGGTCACGGACGTGGTCGTGCTGGACATGTTCAACAGCATGGGAATGCCCACCTCCACCACCGTCTCGCTGGTGTTCGAGCTGCTCGGCGCATCCTTCGTGATGGCCCTGCTCAAGATGGGCGGAGACGACGGGCTCACGCTCGGCATGCTGCTCAACAGCAACAAGGCGCTCACCGTGATCATAGCCATCTTCGTTTCCGTGGCCATCGCCTTCGTGGCGGGTCTGCTTGTGCAGTGGCTTGCACGCGTGATTTTCTCCTTCAACTACAAGAAGAAGCTCGGCTACACCATAGGAATCTTCGGCGGCATCGCCTTCACCTCCCTCGCATACTTCATCCTGATCAAGGGGCTGGGCGACTCGCCCTTCATCCATGAGCCTTTCCGGATGTGGATAGCCGGGAACACGACCATGATACTGATTGTCGCCTTCGTGCTCACGACCATACTTTCGGAGCTGCTTTATTTCATGAAGGTCAATGTGTTCAAGATAATAGTCCTGGCGGGCACCTTCGCCCTCGCGATGGCCTTCGCCGGCAACGACCTCGTGAACTTCATAGGCGTGCCCCTCGCGGCCCTCGACTCGCTGATAGATTTCCTGAGCCACGGCGGCGGAGATCCGGAGGCGTTCATGATGACCTCGCTCGAGGAGAGCGCGAAGAGCCCCATACTCTACCTGCTGCTGGCCGGAGTGATTATGGTGATTGCGCTGGCGACCTCCAAGAAGGCCCACAACGTGATCAAGACCAGCGTCAACCTCAGCCGTCAGGGCGAGGGTGACGAGATGTTCGGCTCGTCTCCTGTGGCCAGGGCGCTGGTGCGCAGCTCCCAGAACCTGAACAATGTGGTGGAGCAGATTGTCCCCAAGAGCGTGAAGACGTGGATCGGCACCCGCTTCAACAAGAACGAGGCAATCATGGAGGAAGGCGCCGCTTTCGATGAGGTGCGCGCTTCCGTCAACCTGGTGCTCTCGGCGCTTCTGATAATCATGGGCACCACGCTGACCCTGCCGCTCTCGACCACCTACGTGACCTTCATGGTGGCCATGGGCTCCAGCCTTGCCGACAAGGCGTGGAACCGTGAGACCGCCGTGTTCCGCATCACCGGAGTGATCAGCGTGATCGGCGGCTGGTTCATGACTGCGGGAATCGCCTTCGTGGCCTGCGGCCTCGTCTGCCTCATCATGCACTACGGCGGGTTCGTCGCGATGGTGGCTTTCATGGCCCTCGTGGTCTTCCTGCTTTGGAACAGCAAGCGCGGCTTCGAGAAGAAGGTCGAGAAGCCCGAGGACACCATCGAGCAGAAGATGCTCGCCACAAGTGACTCCCAGCAGGTATGGCAGCTGCTTTCCGAGCATTTCGTGAGGGTGCAGACCGACGTGATCCGCAATGTGTCCGAAGACTACGAAGCCATCTTCAAGGGGCTTGAGAATGAGGACATACGTTCGCTGCGCCGCTGCGGCAGGAATCTCAAGGAGATAAAGAACATCCAGCAGAAAGTCAGGAAGGTGGAGCTTGTCGCGCTGCGCCGTTCGCCCATGGAAATCGCCGTGGAGCGCAACACCTGGTTCCATCTGGCGATGAACTGCGACGAGGAGTATATGTACGGCATGCGCCGTATGCTCGAGCCCATACTCGAGCATGTGGACAACTGTTTCGACCCCTTCTCGAAGACCTACGTCAACGAATACCGTCCGGTGATGGAGAAGTCCCAGTCGCTTCTCGCCACCGCTCAGCAGATGATAAGCACGGGCGACTACTCCGACTACGAGCACATGCTCCGTGTGTTCCAGGGGACGATTGCCGACCTTTCCGCCCTCAGGAAGAAGCATATCGACCGCATGCAGAGGGAGGAGGGCATCAACTTCAAGACCGCCCAGCTCTACCTGAACCTTATCCAGGAGACCTCCGAGCTGGTGAACACCACCAAGCACCTCGTGCGCGCATGCTACCATTTCGCGGGCAAATGACGCTTTCTGGAATTAATTGACTATCTTGGCGCATGAAGAAATCTTCAATGTCGAAATATGCCGCAGCCGTTGCAGCCTTCCTGGTTGCAGCGGCTGTGTCGTCCGCGTCCGACGGAACGGACCTCACTCCCGAGATCCACGGAACCGTACGCGGCAAATACGAATATCAGCCGCAGGACGCCGCAGGGCGCTTCCAGGTCCGCAACGCACGAGTGAGCATCAGCGGCGACATCTCGCGGACGGTCAGCTACAAGGCCGAGATCGACCTCTGTGACGAAGGGGTGCTCAAGATGCTCGACGCCTACGCCAGGTTCAGACTGACCCCGAACCTGCACTTCACCATAGGCCAGATGCGCGTGCCGTTCACGATAGACGCCCACCGCTCGCCTCACCAGCAGTATTTCGCCAACCGCTCGTTCATAGCGAAGGAGGTCGGCAACGTGCGTGACGTGGGGGCGCAGCTGAGCTGGAATTTCGGAAAGACCGTGCCTGTGACCATAACCGCCGGCCTGTTCAACGGAAGCGGCCTCACGAACCAGAAGGACTTCTGGACCGACAACATCAACTTCTCGGCAAAGGCCGAGGTGGAGCTTCCGTACGATTTCAACGTCGTGCTGAGCGCCCAGAAGATACGCCCCGACCACCTCAACGTGATGATGTACGCCGCCGGCGCCTTCTATGACAACGGCCGCCTGCACGCCGAGGCGGAATATCTCTACAAGACCTACGCAGACAACGCATTCGGCGACGTCTATTCCTTCGACGGCTTCGTCAGCTACCGTTTCCCCATCGGCGACGGCGGCAAGGCGGTCAAGTCCATTTCGCCGCTCGTGCGTTACGATTCGATGAATGACCACAGCGACGGAATACGCTATCTCAACGGCGTTCCCGACCCTTCGGGTTCGCTGGTCATCCGCGACTATGCCCGCTCTCGCATCACCGGAGGCGTGACAATCAGCCTGGGCACCCCCTTCGTGAGCGACATAAGAATCAATTACGAGAAATATTTCTACCGCGAGGGCGCGATTCCCGATGTCTCCGAGAAGGACAAGCTCGTGGTGGAGTTCATGGTCAGGTTCTGAATATATGCCCGCGAAGAAGATAAAGAAGACCATAGAGAGGGATGTGAGCTGGATGTATTTCAACCACCGCATCCTCCAGGAGGCGCAGAGGCCGGAGGTGCCCCTGCTGGAAAGGCTCAGCTTCGTGGGAATCTATTCCAACAATCTCGACGAGTTCTTCCGCGTGCGCGTCGCTACGCTGAGCCGCATCGCCGAGAACGACCACAAGTTCCTCAAGGACGAGGTCTCCGCAGCCAAGAAGACGCTCAAACAGATTTCGAAGCTGTATGCTGAATACGACGAGGAGTTCACGAGGACCGTGGACTCAATTTTCTCGGAGCTCGCGTCCGCCGGTCTGAGGCTGGTCGACGAGACCGGGCTGGACGGCACGCAGCAGCGCTGGGTGGAGAATTTCTTCAACGACAATATCGCCGGAGTCACTTCGCCGATATGGATGAACAAGGTTGACGACCTCAACCTCATAGCCGATTCGGCGCATTATCTTGCAGTCCGTCTTGCGCGCTCGGAAGGAGAGAAGACGAGTTTCTCATACGCCGTGCTGCCCATCCCGACCGGACGTGTGGGACGTTACCACCGCATTCCGGACGATGCCGCCGGCAACGCCTGCGTGATAGCTCTCGACGACATACTGCGCCTCATGATGGGGAAGTTCTTCATCGGGCTGGACTTCGACGCCTGGGAGGCATATTCCTTCAAGTTCACGAGGGACGCCGAGATGGAGCTGGACAACGACTTCAACGAGAGCAAGATGCAGAAGGTGCAGAAGGGACTGGCCTCCCGCCGCACCGGAGAGCCGCTGCGCGTGATGTATGACAGCGGCATGCCCAAGGACATGCTGCGCCGCGTGATGCGCAAGCTCAAGCTCTCTCCCTACGACACGGTCGTGCCGGGACGCCGCTACCATAATCACCGTGACCTTATGTCCTTCCCGGATTGCGGCAGGAGCGACCTCAAGTATCCGGAACGCCGTCCGGTCGACCGGCTGGCGGGATGGCGCGCCTCCATGGGAAGCGGAAGCCGTACGCCCGGCATCTTCGAGATAATCGCGGCCGCCGACCGCTTCATCCATGTGCCCTATCATTCCTTCGACGCCTACCTCCAGCTGCTCCGCGAGGCCGCTGTGTCGCCGAAGGTCAAGTCCATAAAGATTTCTCTCTATCGTCTCGCCAAGAACTCCAAGGTCGTGGAGGCCCTGATTGCCGCCGCCCACAACGGCAAGCGCGTCACCGTGGTCATCGAACTGCTGGCCCGCTTCGACGAGGAGAGCAACATACACTGGAGCGGCAAGATGCGCGACGCCGGCATCGAGGTCATCTACGGGGTCGAGGGGCTCAAGGTCCACGGAAAGCTCACGCATATCAAGACCTCTTCGGGCAGCTATGCCGTCATAGGCACGGGCAATTTCCATGAAGGCAACGCGCGCAGCTACACTGACGTGCTGATGTTCACGGCGCGTCCCGAACTCGTCAGGGAGGTGGAGAAGGTGTTCGACTTCATCGCCTCTCCCTTCATCCCCATACGTTTCGGCGAGTTGCTCGTGGCTCCGAACTTCATGCGCCGCACGCTGATGCGCCTGATACGCACGGAAACCGCCAATGCGAAGAAGGGGCTTCCGGCATACATCCGCATGAAGATCAACCATATCACCGACGAGGAGATGATAGACCTGCTCTACAAGGCTTCCGAAGCCGGCGTGCAGGTGGACATCGCGCTCCGGGGCAACTGCTCCATCATCGCCGGGCAGCGCGGATTCTCGGAGAACATACGCATCTGCGGCATCATCGACCGCTACCTGGAGCATTCGCGCATACTCATCTTCGCGAACGGCGGCAAGGAGAGCATATTCATAGGATCGGCCGACTGGATGCCCCGCAATCTCGACCACCGGGTCGAGGTGCTGGCTCCCGTGTACGACCCGGAGATAAAGGAGGAGATGCGCCGCATCGTGGACAGCGCGCTTGCGGACACTGTCCAGGCCAGGGTGGTCGACGGGACGGGTGACAACAGGCTCCGCACAGCTGCCGACCTGCCCGCGTATCTCGACGGGAGCCTGCCCGGGCACGCGTTGCGTTCGTTCCGTTCGCAGGATGAACTTTACCGTCATTATTCCGAGGAGCAATCATGTACGCAGCAGTAGACATAGGTTCCAACGCCGCCAGGCTGCTCATCAAGAGCGTCTCCAGGGACAGTGGCGGCGGTTTCGTGTTCAAGAAGGAGTTTTTCTTCCGCTATCCGCTCCGTCTGGGGGAGGATGTGTTCATGAGCGGAAGGATAAGCAAGGAAAGGCGCAAGAAGACCATCACCTTCATCAAGGCGTGCAAGCGGATAATGGAGTTGTACAACGTGGTGCAGTACCGCTGCTGTGCGACCTCGGCGATGCGTGACGCCGCGAACGGCAAGTCGCTCATCGCCGACATAAAGAAGGAGACGGGCATCGATGTTGAGATAATCAGCGGCTCCGAGGAGGCTGCGATAGTCTACGGCAACCATATCGAGCTGGCCGCGCGCCAGCAGGCCACCTGCGCCTACGTGGACGTGGGCGGCGGAAGCACCGAGATAACCCTGATACGCAAGGGGGTCAGGGAGAACGCCTGTTCATACAACATAGGCACCTTGAGGATGCTGCACCGCAGCGAGGACGCCAATTCCGAGGTGCTTGGACGTATCGCGGCCGACATGGGCGCTTTCGAGGCCGAATGCGGGCAGCCGGTGAACATCATAGGTTCCGGCGGCAACATCAACAAGCTCTACAAGCTGGCCGTCAGCCGCGGTCTGCAGGCGAACTGCGACGGCAGGCTCCTGGTGCCGGCGCTGAAGGACATACTCGGGCAGTTGAGGTGCATGGATGTGAAGGAGCGCATGGCGGAGTTCGACCTGAAGCCCGACCGCGCCGACGTGATAGTGCCGGCCGGCGACATCTTCGTCAATGTTGCCGACGCCTTGCATTCCGACTATGTGCTCGTGCCCTCGCTCGGTCTCGCCGACGGCATGGTCGAGCGCCTCTACATGGAGTTCAATTCCTGGAAGTAGCCTGCCCCCGTCTGCGGCTACACTGCCTCCGTCAAGGTTCCGCTTCGCTTGCAAAGCAAGCGCAACTTTAAAGATGCTCAACCTTCATTTCATTCCGGTTGGCAGCTTCGTTGGTTCGATTTGCAAAGCAAATCTCCCTGACACTCCGCTGCACCGCTGATGCGGTCAGCGCGGCCTATCCTCTCCGGATGCAGTTTGGCAACGGAGGCCAGATTTACTCCGCGTCCTTCTCGAGTTCGCAGCCGCTGAAGAAGAAGTCGGACTTCGCCTTGTCCTGGGGGAAGGTGAAATAGGTCAGGTCGGCGGTGGTGCAGACCTTCCCGTCGTGGATTATGCTGCCCTGGAGGAACACGAGATTGTGCTTCATCTCCTTGAGCTTCACCCGTATTTCGAGTTTCACCCCGGGCCCCGCCGGCACGGTGTGGCGGTATCTGACGCTCATGTTGGAGGTCACCCCGGCGGTCTGCATCTTCCGGGTTATGTACCAGCCTGCTGTCTCGTCCAGCAAGGTGGCCTGGATGCCTCCGTGCACGGTGTTCAGCCAGCTCTGATAGTTCAGTCCGGGTTCCCAGAAAGAGACGATTTCGTCGCCGTCCTCATAGAATTCCATGTGCAGCCCCACGGGATTCCAGGGAGCGCACGCGAAACAGTTGTAGCCTTCGTCGTGAAGGTGGAGATATGGGTTCTTGATCTTGTCCATTTCAAAAAAGATTTATCGTTGCAATGGCGTCACACCTATGCCGGGCTCCGGGCCCAGGGTGATTCTGCCGTCTTTCAGTTTCATTCCGCTGAAGCAGTCGTTCGCGATGAGCATGTTGCCGTCAAGGTCGGCCCAGCGCATCTTCGGGGAGAGCTGGGCGGCGGCGGAGATGGCCACCGAGGTTTCCGTCATGCAGCCTATCATGCAGTCCATGCCGAGCGCACCGGCGAGAGTGACCATCTCCCGCGCCTCGTGCATGCCTCCGCACTTCATAAGCTTGATGTTGATGCCGCTGAACGCTCCGTGCAGGCCGGGGATGTCCGCCAGGCGCTGGCACGACTCGTCAGCCACGACGGGCACCGGGCTCCTGGAGTTCACGTAGGCGTTGCCCTCAATGTCATCCCTGGGCATGGGCTGCTCTATCATCACGACCCCGTTCTCTGCGAGCCAGCAGGCCATCTCGGCGGCGTAGAACCGGTCCTTCCAGCCCTGGTTGGCGTCCACGTAGACGGGCGTGTCGGGGCGGATCTCCCGGATGAGCCTTATCATCCTGCGGTCCTCGGCGTCCGTCTGCCCCAGTTTCACCTTCAGGAAATGCGACCAGGCAGCTTCCGAGGTCTTCTTCCTCACGATGTCGTCGGAGGCGTCGTAGCCTATGGTATAGCAAGTGAACGGGGCGTCCTGGGCATTGAAGCCCCAGATTCTCCACCACGGCTGCCCCATGACCTTGCCGAGCAGGTCGTGCAGGGCGATGTCCACCGAAGCCTTGGCGGCGCAGTTGCCCCCGGCGAGCGCGTCAACCCGGGCGAGTATGTCCTCCACGAGGAACGCGTCCCTGAAATCCGGCAGCACCTCGTCGCGCACCCTCCTCAGGAAGGCGTTCACGGAAGCGTGGCTCTCGCCAAGATAGGGAGGCATGGATGCTTCCCCGTAGCCGGTGAAGCCGCACCAGTGCAAGCGCGTGAGCACTATCGGCGTGCTGTCGCGCGAGGACCCCGATATGCTGAAAGTGTATTTCATCTCGGCGGTGAAGTCCTCCCATTCGAGCTCCAGCGGCCCTTCGGACGCCGTGCTTCCGCCGGAGAGGCCCCCTCCGGTCCGGACGATTCCGCCGGAGCATGAGGGCAGGGACCCGAGCGTCACGGCTCCGGCAGTCGCCAGCAGGCCGTCGCGTATGAATTTCCTTCTGTCCATCGGAGGGCAAATATACTCCATGTGGACGAATTTTCGTATATTCAGACGGAATTTCTCCGGGCATGTTTATTGATGGATACCGGAGAAACCCGGGAACATTAAAATATATCCGCCATGAAGAAATTTTTTGTCATGCTGTGCTGCCTGTCGTTCGCAACGGCGGCCGCATTCGCCCAGAACAAGGCTGACGACATAATCGGGAACTGGTTCGCCGAACAGGACGGCGTGGAATCGTACGTGGCTATAACGAAATCGCCGGACGGGACATACAAGGCCCAGGTCTACTGGGTCGAGAACAGCGTCCGTCCCGACGGGACCAAGGAACTCGACGTGAAGAACCCCGACAAGTCGCTCAGGAGCGTGCCCGTTGACCAGATAGTGCTCTTCACCGGGCTCGAATTCAACGAGAAGAAGAACAGCTGGGGAGGCACCAGGATCTATGACCCCACCCGGGGAATCAAGGCCAACGTGACCTGCTCGCTCACCGACGGAGGGAAGACTCTGAAGCTCCGGGGCAGCGTGCTCGGAATCGGGGAGACCGTCTACTGGACAAGGAAATAGATGCCTGCGTCATCCGGAAGCACGGTCTGGGATCCTTTGCGCAAGAAGGAAGTTGCCGCCACGCCCGAAGAGCGTGTGCGGCAATGGTTCATCGTGCAGCTGCGCGACGTGTTCGGCGTCCCCATGCACATGATGATGAGCGAATGCGCGCTGCAGTTCGGGGAGAAGCGCTACCGGGCCGACATACTGGTATACGACAGGAAGGGCGCCCCGCTCGCAGTGGTGGAATGCAAGCGGCCCTCGGTGGCGATTACGCCGGCGGTGGCGGAACAGGCCATGCGCTACAATGCGGCGCTCGGAGTGAAGTTCCTTGTTCTGACTAACGGAAATTTAACCTATCTTTACAGGCTGGAAGCCGGCCGCTTCGTGCCGTGCCCCACCATACCCAGCTATGAAGAAATGCAATGCCTACGATAACATCCCAGTTTCTTGACAAGCCCATATTCCGAATAGTCTCCGAAGTCGCCGGCTCGATGGGCGTCCGCGCCTTCGTGATAGGAGGCTATGTGCGCGACTGCTTCCTCGGCCGCCCCTGCAACGACATCGACATAGTCGTGGAAGGCAGCGGCATAGACTTCGCCATGGAGGTCGGCAGGAGGACCCGGCACAAGGTATCCTATTTCAAGAACTTCGGGACCGCTATGCTGCATCACGGCCCCGACGAGATAGAGTTCGTGGGGGCGCGGCGCGAATCCTACCGCCGCGAGTCACGCAAGCCCATAGTCGAGAACGGCACGCTGGAGGACGACCAGAAGCGCCGCGACTTCACCATCAACGCGATGGCGTTCTCGCTCCAGAAGGACAGCTTCGGCGAGCTGGTGGATCCGTTCGGAGGCATAAGGGACCTCGCCGACGGTGTGATACGCACGCCGCTCGACCCCGACACGACCTATTCCGACGACCCCCTCAGGATGCTCCGCGCGGTCCGTTTCGCGACCAAGCTCTCGACCCCCGGACATGTCTTCCGCATCGTGCCGGAATCCATGGACTCCATGCGGCGCATGGCAGGCAGGCTGGACATACTCTCGAAAGAACGCATATCCGACGAACTCAACAAGATGCTGGCATGCCCGAGACCTTCGATGGCGTTCCGCCTGATGGACGAGGCCGGTCTCCTGCAATATGTGCTGCCGGAGCTCGGAGCCCTCAAGCGTGTGGACAGCATCGACGGGAAGGGGCACAAGGACAATTTCGAGCACACGATGACCGTCCTCGACAACGTGGAGGGAGGCTCGAAGCCGCTGTGGCTCCGCTGGGCCGCGCTGCTCCACGACATAGGCAAGCCGTCCAGCAAGCGCTTCGACCCCGCCCAGGGCTGGACCTTCCACGGCCACGAGGTCATCGGGGCGCGCATGGTCCCGAAGATATTCAACCGCCTGAAGCTCCCCATAGACGAGATGAAATACGTCCAGAAGCTCGTGCGCCTGCACATGAGGCCTATCGCCCTGGTCGACAGCGAGGTCACCGACTCTGCCGTGAGGAGGCTGCTCTTCGACGCCGGCGACGACATCGACGACCTCATGCTGCTCTGCAACGCCGACATCACCTCGAAAAACGAGGCGAAGGTGGCCAGGATACGCGCCAATTTCGAGCTCGTGAAGCGGAAGCTGGTGGACGTGGAGGAGAAGGACGCGCTGCGCAACTTCAAGAACCCCATCAGCGGGGAATACGTGATGGAGCTCTACGGCCTGCCGCCCTGCAAGGAGATAGGACAGCTCAAGGAGATGGTCAAGGAGGCCATACTTGACGGAGTGATAGGCAACAACTTCGAGGAGGCCGATGCATATATGCGCCGCAGGGCCCCCGAACTGGGACTGAAGGAGGTGGAAGCCGATGCCGGAGGAGTATCTTGAATACATCGCGGGCATAAGGAGGTATTCCAGGCGCACCTGCGAGATCTACCGCGCCGTGCTCCAGGAATATGTCGACTTCGCCGACGGGAACGAGATTCCCGACATGCAGAGCATACGCTCATACGAGGTCCATCTTCTGGACGACAAAAAGGAGGATGCGCACAGCGTGAACCTCCATCTTAGCGTCCTGAGCGGCTACTGCGCCTTCCTGATGAAGCGGGGCATGCTGGAATCGAACCCGGTGCGCCTGGTCAAGAGGCCGAAGCAGGAGAAGCGCCTGGTGGAGTTCTACCGCAAGGAGTCCATGGACGCCTATTTCGAGTCCACGAAGGGAGTTCCGGAATTCGGAGACTACGGGATGAAGCTGAGGCGGCTCATCATCAGCATGCTCTACGGTACGGGCATACGCCGCAGCGAGCTGATAGGACTGAACCGCAACTCGGTGGATTTCGGCCGCCGTGTGCTCCATGTCCGGGGCAAGGGAGACAAAATGAGAGAAATTCCGCTCACGGATTCGCTTTGTGATGAAATTTCATTATATTTACAGAAAGCTGACTCTTTGAAATGCGCTGACACCCGGCCGGACGCGCCTCTTCTTCAGACCGGGAAGGGAAACCGGCTTTATCCGGTATTCGTGGACAGGGCGGTGAAGACGGAACTGGGCGGCGTTGCCGGCATCAGCGGTCGAAAGTCCCCACATGTGCTGAGGCATACTCTCGCAACTGAATTGCTTGACAACGGAGCGGGGTTGAATTCGATCAAGGAAATGCTCGGCCATTCCTCCCTGGCGGCGACCCAGGTGTATACGCACAATTCGATAGAGCGGCTGAAAAAGGTTTATAATAACGCCCACCCACGGGCAAAAAACGGAGGTAACAACATGGAGATTAAAGTCAAATCCCTGAAGTTCGACGCCGGCGAAAAGCTCATCGCTTTTGTCGAGAAGAAAGTCTCACGTCTGTCAAAGTTCTTCGACGGAGTGGCCCAGGAGGCTGAAGTGGTCCTTGAGGACACCAAGGACGGAAAGAGAGCCAAGATTCAGATCAGGGTACCGGGGGACAGTCTCATCATCGACCGTGCCGCCGATACGTTCGAGAACGCGATCACCGAGTGCGTGGATGCAATGAAAGAGAAGCTTACGCGCGCAAAGGAGAAGAAATACGAGAAATGATATTCTGAAATCCAGCTGATTTCAATGCGGGGCCCGGTTCTTCCGGGCCTTTTTCATAGAGCCAGCAGCCTGGCCACGAGCTCTCGCAGCAGCTCGCCGGGCTCGGTGCTCTGGCCGTTCCCGCCTTTGCCGAGCCAGTCGTATTCGCAGAGCAGGGAGATGGCCGCCATCGCCGAGGGCAGGGGATAGTTGCGCACGGCCGTGTCGTATTCCCGGTAGAAATAGGGGTTGACTCCGGCGAGCACCCTGGCCTTGACGTCGGCCGGAAGCTGGCCGCGTCCGCCGCCTGCCGCGGCGTATTTGAGTATGCGGTAGAAGTGGGTGTATAGCGCGCTCACGGCCATGGGCATGTTGAACCTCGCTGAAGTCCCGATGTGGGCCGCGATCGAGAGCGCCTTGGCTGCGTTCTTCGATGAAAGCTCCCTCGTGAGTTCGAATATGCTGAACTGGCGGGAGACCCCGACGTTCTTCTCCACGTCCTCGACGCTCACCGAAGTCGCGCCTTCAGGAAGGCTTTTCAGCAGTTTGTCGGTCTCCGCCGCAATGGTGAGCAGGTCGGTTCCCGCCGATTCCCCCAGCAGGGCGGCGGCCCGGGGGTCTATCCTGAGTCCTCTGCCGGCATAGTAGTCGCTTATCCATCCGGCTATCGCGTAGTCGCGCACGGCGGGGGAGTCGACCACGGTGCCGCAGCGGGATATTTCCTTATAGAGAGCCTTCCGCTTGTCGAGCGAGGCACCGCGCAGCAGGAGCACGAGCACTGTCGAGTCGAGGGGTGCCTTGCAGTATGCCGCGACGCCTTCTATGTCCTTCATCATCTGCGCCTCCTTGACCACCACCAGCTGCCGTTCGGACATCATCGGGTACCTGCGCGCGAGCGTGACCACGTGGTCGGCGTCCACATCGGCCCCGTAGCAGACGGTTTCGTTGAAATCCTTGTCCTCTTCGGGAATGCAATGGTCCAGTATGGCCTTGCATACCATCTCGGGATAGTACGGCTCTTCGCCCATCAGCAGGTAGACGGGGCTGAACCTGCCGTTCCCGGCATCCTTCACAATCTGGCGGCACTGGGCCTCGATATTGACCTGGTTCTTTGCCATAGAATACAAAAATACTCAATTTCCGACGATTCTCCGAACGGGACGGCGCTTTGTTTAACCAAGTGTTAACATCGCCCCGGCTGAACGGCAGGTTTTTTTTACTAAATTAGCGGCCGTTATGGCTATAATCGAATGTAAGAACATCAGCAAGAGTTTCGGGGAGAAGGTGGCCATAGAAGGCATCAACCTCGAAATTCCGGAGGGCAGGATATTCGGTCTGCTAGGCCCGAACGGGGCGGGAAAGACCACGCTCATCCGCATTATCAACAGAATCACCATCCCCAACGAGGGGCAGGTCCTCTTCAAGGGGAATCCCATCACCCAGAGGGACGTCGAGAAGATCGGCTACATGCCCGAGGAGCGCGGCCTCTACCGCAAGATGAAGGTGGGCGAGCAGGCCATGTATCTGGCCGAGCTCAAGGGAATGAGCACCAGGGAGGCTATGCGCGAGCTCAAGGCGTGGTTCGTGCGTTTCGGAATCCAGAGCTGGTGGGACAAGAAGGTCGAGGAGCTTTCCAAGGGCATGGCCCAGAAGGTACAGTTCATCACGACCGTGGTCCACAGGCCTTCGCTCATGATACTGGACGAGCCCTTCTCCGGCTTCGACCCGGTCAACGCCGAGCTCATACGCCAGGAGATACTGAGGCTCAAGGACGAAGGCGCGACAATCATCCTGTCGACCCACAACATGGAATCCGTCGAGGAGCTCTGCGACGAGATAGCGCTGATCAACAAGTCGCATCTCGTGATTACGGGTGCGGTCGACGACATCCGCCGCCGCTATGGCAACAACAACGTGGAGCTGGTCTATACCGACGCCGAAGGCCAGCATACCGAGGTTCTGCCCAGGGAGACCGGCGGGACGTCCACGCTTGAGGAATATATACGCAGGGGCGTGACCGTCAATTCCTACAGGGAACTGATGCCCAGGATGAACGACATCTTCATAAAACTCGTAACGGAAGGGGAGGAAGCGAAATGAATTCAAGGATAATAGGCATAATCATAAAGCGCGAATATCTCAACCGCGTCAAGAAGAAGAGCTTCCTGGTCACCACCTTTCTGGTGCCCGTGCTGTTCGCGGCCCTCTGCCTGCTGCCGTCGCTCATAATGTTCGCGACCAAGGAGGAGAGCAAGACCGTGGCAGTGTGCGATGCGTCCGGAATCGTGATGCCGGTGCTGGAGAATACCGAGACCGTGACTTTCGCGGACTGCTCCGGGACGCCTGCCGACAGCGTGAAGTACAGCCTGGCGCAGCTGGGCTATGACGCGGTGCTGCAGATTTCCCCTCTGGATTCCTCGGCGAGGACGGTCGACGCCGCAATCTATTCGCTCAAGCCCCTCGGCGTGGACATGACGGAGAACATAGGCAACCGCATAGACTACGCGGTCGAGGAATACAGGATAGCCTCCTATAATATAGAGGGGCTCGGGGAGATAATGGACGAGGTCAAGGCCGACGTGCGCCTGATGTCATACACCATTGACGAGGAGGACGGCGAGGAGAAGGCCGCCGATTCAGGCGTCTACATGCTGGTTTCGATGATTCTGGGCATGATAATCTACATGTTCATCGCCGTATTCGGCGGCATGGTGATGTCATCCGTGATAGAGGAGAAGTCCAGCCGCGTCGTCGAGGTGCTCATAAGTTCCGTGAAGGCCACCGAGCTCATGTTCGGAAAGATCATAGGCATAGCGATGGTGGCGCTGACCCAGTTCCTGCTCTGGGTGGTACTCACCGTGGCGATAGTAGGCGTCGTGGGCGCCGTGGCCGGGCCTTCGCTGCTTTCAGGCTCCGACCCGGCCGAGATGGCCCAGATGGCGGGAATGGATCCCGCGATGGCGGAGACTGCCGCCGCCGCTGTTTCCGACAGCGGTGAGGCTTCAATCCTGCTGTCTTCGCTCGCCAACATCCCGTTCGGACAGATAATAGTCTGCTTCATAATCTTCTTCGTCTTCGGCTATATGCTCTATGCGTCGCTTTTTGCGGCCATAGGCTCCGCCGTGGAGAACGAAGGCGATACGCAGCAGCTCCAGCTTCCGCTCACCATACCTCTGCTGGTGGCGTTCTTCATAGCCCTCTACGCCTTCAAGGCGCCTGACAGCGGTCTGGTGTTCTGGGGCTCCATTATCCCGTTCACCTCTCCCATAGTCATGCTGGCCCGCCTGCCGTTCGGAGTGCCCGTCTGGGAGATTGTCCTGTCGGTGGTGCTGCTCATCGCGGCGTTCGCCCTGTTCGCATGGATTTCCGCGAAGATATACAAGGTCGGCATCCTGATGTTCGGCAAGAAGTCAACTTGGAAAGATTTATGGAAATGGTTCAAGCAAAAGTGATGTCCGCAGTAGCGCTCGTCCTGCTCGCATGTTCGTGCGGGCCCGGGATGAGCTGGACGAAATATGACATGGACGGCCACCGCACCGGGGTCACCGCCCCGAATGCCGACAATGTCGCCGAGGCTCTGGGCAGCGTGAATGACAGCTGCTATGTCTCTCCCTCCGGCAGGGTCTTCCCGGCCGGGACGGCGACCTGGGCCGCAGCCCGCGAGATGATAGCCGTGCAGCCTCAGATGGCGCCTCTCAAGGAGGTGATAGGCTGGTCGGCCGAGGAGCTCAGGCGCGAAGGCCCCAACTGCAAGCTCTCCAACTGGATAGTCGACCACATGATTGACGACGTGGCGAAGATCACGGGAAAGAAGGTCGATGTGGGCATAATCAATTCTGGAGGAATCAGGGTGGACCTGCCCGAGGGCGCCGTGATCAAGGACGACCTCGTGTCCATGCTTCCTTTCAAGAACTACCTCTGCTATGTTGCGCTCAAGGGCAGCGACCTGACCGCGCTCTTCGAGTATATGGCGGACGGGAACCTGCAATGCTTCGGAGGGGCGAAGCTGGTGCTTGACGGAAACAGGGTGGACACCCTGCTCGTAGGTGGCAGGCCGGTGGATTCCGACAGGACCTACGGGGTCGCGACCATCGACTTCCTGCTTGACGGAGGCGACCGCATCAACATAGGAAAGAACGCTCAGGAGCTCATAATCACGGATGTCAAGGTGATAGATTCCATGCTTCCGTATGCGATGAGCTATGCGGAGCGCGGCGATACCATCAGGTATTTCGTCGATGACAGACTTGTAATAAGAGGGAGGGAATGAAAATGATCAGGAGAATATTGGCCGCGGCCGCGCTGGCTCTCGCGCTTTGCGCCTGCCAGAGCGAACCCAGGCTCGTCATAATCCATACCAACGATACACACAGCCATTTCGAGCCCATACGCAGCGGTGCTGACGCCGGCCGTGGAGGCATCATCGAAAGGGCCGCTTTCGTGGATTCGGTCCGCAACGCCGTGGGCGGGGACAAGGTCCTGCTGCTGCACGCCGGGGATTTCAGCCAGGGGACGTCATATTTCTCGGAGCTCGGCGGACAGCTGGAGCCCAGAATGATCAACGCCCTGGGCTACGACTGCGTGACCCTCGGGAACCATGAGTTCGACAACGGCATAGAGGATCTCGAAGCCAGGCTGGCCATGCTTACCGGCACCAGAGTCGTAAGCTCCAACATAGACGTGTCCCAGTTCGGACTGGCCGAGTATGTCGAGCCCTACGTCATTATCGAGAAGGCAGGGCTGAAGATAGGCATCATCGGGTTGGAATCCGACCTCTCGGCCAACGTAAGCGCCGTGACCTCATCGCGCATCCCCCAGCTTGACGATGTCGAGGTGACCAACAGGTGGGCCGGGTACCTGCACGATACCGAGAAATGCGACCTGATAATCCTGCTGTCACACGCCGGCTATTCCGTGGACCAGGAAATAGTCCCGCAGACCAGGTATCTTGACCTCGTGGTCGGCGGACATTCCCATACTTTCGTGGACGACTTTCTCTATGTCGAGGACCTCGACGGTCGCAAGGTGCCCATCATCACCGACGGCTGCTTCGGAGTGGAGATGGGGGAGATAAAGATTTACTGATTCCATAGATTTTCTTCCTTTTGGCTGGATATTTGGGCAAAAATCCAACCCTTATGCTCAGATATTCAAAAGAAGGAATCACTGTGCTCGTCGTGCTGGACAGGCGCAGACCCAAGCTCAACGGCCTCTATCCCGTAAAGGTGGAGGTCGTGAGCAACAGAAAACAGAAGTACTATCCTGCAGGAATCGACCTCTCGCCCGAGGAATGGACGGAGATATGGGACCTTCGCAGAAAGTCGGAGGAGAGAAACCGGCTTGAGGAGGCGTTTTTCCGTGTGGCCCGGGAAACCGACAGCCTGGTGCGCGAGGAGAGGTTCTCGTTCCGCGCCCTCGACCAGAGAATGGGGCTGCTCCGGAGCGGCGTGACGCTCAATTCCATGCTTCAGCGCATGGCCGACAGCTTCATGGACGAGGGGCGGACCAATTCATCGTACCGGTGCCGGAGCACCCTCCACGCAGTGGAACAATATGCAGGCGGGGCCGTGCGACTTCCCGAGGTCACCCCTGAATGGCTCAAGGGCTGCGAACGCCACTGGCGGCAGTGCGGCAGGAAGGTGACGACCGTGAGCATCTACATGAAGACGATAAAGGCCGTAATGAACCTGGCGGTCGCGGACGGGCTGCTTTCCGGCTCCGGCTTCCCTTTCGGCGGCAACGGCTACAGGATTCCATCGGGAACCGGACGGAAACTTGCGCTCTCGGGCGAGCAGATACGGCGCATCATGGAGTTCAAGGGCAGTCCGGAACTGGAGGAATTCCGCGACCTCTGGCTCTTCTCCTATCTCTGCAACGGAATAAACTTCCGGGACATGGTGTACCTGAAATATGGGTCTAGTCGACAAATTTCATGATGAATCATGAGTAAATATTCCCTAGTCGACAA
>UQQM01000031.1 GCA_900543205.1 uncultured Bacteroides sp.
CCAACAAGCGCGTGGACGAGAAGACCATCTCCTACGCCGAGTGCCACGACCAGGCCCTCGTGGGCGACAAGACCATCATCTTCCGCCTGATGGACAAGGAGATGTACTGGAGCATGAACAAGGGCTCGCAGAACCTCATAGTCGACAGGGGCATCGCCCTCCACAAGATGATAAGGCTCGTGACGCTCGCGACCTGCGGAGGCGGCTATCTCAACTTCATGGGCAACGAGTTCGGGCATCCGGAATGGATCGACTTCCCCCGGGAGGGCAACGGATGGTCCTACAAATACGCCCGCAGGCAGTGGTCTCTGGCCGATGATTCCAACCTGCGCTACGGAGCGCTGCGGAATTTCGACTCCCGCATGGTTCACTACGTGAAGGAGGAGAAAGTGCTGAACGCCGTGCCCGTGCAGCTCTATGTCGATGAATCAAGGAAAGTTTTGATATTCAGCAGGGGAAATAGTATATTTGCGTTCAATTTCAGCCCTACGGCATCCTATGAGAATTTCAGATTTGCTGCCCCGGAAGGGGAGTATGTCATGGCCTTCAGCTCCGACGACTCCGAATTTGACGGATTCTCCCGTCTGCAGAACGGAGAACGTCATTCGACGGTTGGAGGCGAGTTGTCGTTGTATCTGCCGTCCAGAGTTGCGATTGTCCTGAAGAAAACCTTATAAGATATTATGGCATTTTTAAAATTCAACAAGTCCGAACTTGTAAATCTGGCCTATTCGCTTAAGAGGGAGATCATCTGCGCGAACAAGACCGGAGCGTATTGCAACACGTCCATCGTGACCTGCAATACCAGGCGCTATCACGGCCTGCTCGCCGTGACGCTTGACCGTTTCGGCGGTGACAGGTTCCTGATTCTGTCCTCTCTCGACGAGAGCCTCGTCGTGAACGGCAAACAGTTCAACCTCGGCATACACTGCTACGGTGAGACCTACGAGCCCAGGGGACACAAATACGTCGTCGACTTCGATGCCGACGGGGTGCCCCAGATCACCTACCAGGTCGGCGAGATAGTTTTCCGCAAGAGCCTGCTCCTCTCCGAGGACAGGGACCAGCTGCTCATCAAGTACGAGCTGCTGAAGTCGCCCGCCTCCGCGAAGCTGCTGCTCAAGCCTTTCCTTGCGTTCCGCAACGTGCACGCGCTGACCCGTCAGAATGCCGAAGCCAACGTCTACGGTTCCGAAATCCAGAACGGAATGTCTTTCAGGATGTACGCCAACTTCCCGGACCTCAACATCCAGGTCAGCGACTCCAAGGCCCGCTTCACGGCCGATCCCAGCTGGTACAACAACATCACCTATTCCGATGAGCGCCGCCGAGGCTTCGACTGCACGGAGGACCTGCTAGTGCCCGGAACCTTCGAGATGGCCCTGAGGCCCGGCGGATCCGTGGTGGTGTCGGCTTCCATAACCCAGGAGGAGCCCGCCAGCCTCAAGCGCGAGTTCACCGCCGGAGTCAAGAGCCGCGGTGAAATCACCGGATACCGCGACCAGCTCCGCCGCTGCGCAGATTCGCTCATCACCAACCACAACAACCGCAAGAAGATCCATGCGGGATATTCATGGCTCTATACCGGCCTGCTGCGCGAGACTCTGCTCTCCCTGCCCGGGCTGACCCTCTACGGGCTCAACGACGGCAAGCTCTTCGAGGAGATTCTCGACAATCTCATCGCCGATGAGCAGGAGAGGCTCTACCGCCGCACCACCCAGGTCGAGGCGCCGCTGCTGATGGCGAACGACCTCCAGCAGTACATATCCTACGGTGCCGATGAGAAGGCCGTATGGAAGAAGTACGGCAGCGTGGTGCGCGGCATACTCGAGAGCTATCTGCCCGGCGAGCGCCGCGAAATCTCCATGCAGCCCAACGGACTGCTCTGGGCCCAGAAGGACAGCACCGCGCTCACATGGATGAACGCATACATCGATGGACGCCCCGTGACCGAGCGCGCCGGCTACCAGGTGGAGACCAACGCCTTCTGGTACAATGCAGTATGCTTCGCGCTCGAGATGGAGACCAAATACGGTTCCAAGAGGAGCCAGTTCGTGTCCAAGTGGACCGCCATACGCGACACGATTCTGGAGAACTTCCAGAAGACCTTCTGGAACGACGGAATCGGATGCCTGGCCGACTATGTCGACAATGCCGGACAGCACCTCGAAATCAGGCCCAACCAGCTTGCCGCCATCGTGGTCAAGTACCAGCCCGTCGACGAGCTCGTGGTGCCTTCGATACTCAGGGTGGTGGACAGGGAGCTCGTCACCTCCCGTGGTATCCGTACCCTCTCTCCCCGCGACAGCCGCTACAAGGGCGTATATGAGGGCTCGCAGACCGACAGGGACCTCGCCTACCACCAGGGCAGCACGAGACCCTTCCTTCTCGAACCCTATATCAGCGTATCGTTCCGCATCAAGGGCGCTTCCTTCCTGAAGAGGGCCGAATGGCTCGTGGAGGGCTTCTATGAGGACCTCAACAAGCACGGCGTCGGCGCGTTCTCCGAACTCTACGACGGAGATCCCCCTCATGAGCCCCACGGAGCGATTTCGTCTGCCTTGAGCACGGCTGCCCTGCTCGGTGTTGAATATATCATAGACAAATACAGGGAGGTAAAGAAATGAGAGTTCTGATGTTCGGATGGGAGTTTCCGCCGCATATCGCCGGCGGACTCGGAACAGCCTGCGAGGGCATAGTCAAGGGACTCGCCCACAACGGAGTGGAGACTATTTTCGTGATGCCCCACGCCTATGGTGACGAGGACCAGAGCTGCGCGAGGATCATCAATGCCAGCGATGTGCCCGTAGCCCACATCAGCGACACGGTCGAGGAGTTCGTGGACCATGTGAAATATATCACGGTCGACTCCAACATGGTGCCTTACGTCGACCCCGACGAGTATTTCGAGGCCGTGGAGAAGCTCCGCCAGACCCATACGCGCGAGGCGACCGTCGGCTTCGGCCAGAAGATACAGTTCTCCGGCAAGTACGGCGCCAACCTTCTCGAGGAGGTGGCGAGGTACGCCCAGGTCGGCGCGACCATTGCCATGGAGCACAAGGACGAGTTCGACCTCATCCATGCGCATGACTGGCTGACATATCTTGCCGGCGCCGCCGCCAAGGAGCTTACCGGCAAGCCTCTGGTGGTGCATGTGCACGCCACCTCATTCGACCGTGGAACGGACGACATGGTGGATTCCCGCGTGTACGCCATCGAGAAACGCGGAATGGAGGCTGCCGACCGCGTGGTGACCGTGAGCGACCTTACCCGCAACATAGTCATCAACAAGTACGGAATCGACCCCGCCAAGGTGGTTACGGTCCATAACGCAGTGGACTTCAGCGGACGCGACAACATCCAGGTGGAGAGGGGAGTCAGGGACAAGGTGGTCACCTTCCTCGGACGCATCACTTTCCAGAAGGGCCCCGAATATTTCATCGAAGCCGCCGCGAAGGTGCTCAAGCGCACCAAGAACGTGCGCTTCGTGATGGCCGGAAGCGGAGACATGATGAACCGTGCGATACGCCACGTGGCGCGTCTCGGAATCTCCGACCGCTTCCACTTCACGGGCTTCCTCAGGGGACAGGAGGTGCAGAAGATGTTCGCGCTCTCCGACGTCTACATCATGCCTTCCGTGTCTGAGCCTTTCGGAATCTCCCCGCTCGAGGCCATGCGCTCGAACGTGCCCAGCATCATCTCCCATCAGTCAGGAGCCGCCGAGGTGCTCAAGTATGCGCTCAAGGTGGATTTCTGGGATGTGGACGCCCTTGCGGACGACATCTACGCCCTGCTCAAGTATCCCGCCCTCTCGCATTTCGCGACCAAGCGCGGGTATGACGAAGTCAACGAGCTGAAGTGGAACAACGCCACCGCCAAGCTCAAGAAAGTTTATGAATCAGTAGTCAAATAACAATATGAAGAAGTCAATTTGCCTTTATTTCCAGGTTCATCAACCGACGAGGCTCCGTCTTTATCGTTTCTTCGACATCGGTAAGGACTCACATTACTACGACGATTTTACCAACAGGGCCATCCTCAGGAGGGTAGCCGAGAAGTGCTACCTTCCGATGAACGAGCTTCTGCTCAAGGCCATCAAGGAGACCAAGGGCAAGTTCAAGCTCGCGTTCTCGATTTCGGGCTCCGCTCTCGAGCAGTTCGACCGCTATGCCCCCGAGGTGGTGGAGAGTTTCCGCAAGCTGGCCGAGACCGGCTCCGTGGAGTTCCTCTGCGAGACCTACAACCATACGCTCGCGTCCCTGGCTTCCAAGGACGAGTTCAAGCACCAGGTGCTCAAGCACAAGGCTGCCATCGAGGAGCATTTCGGGGTGACCCCCAAGGTGTTCCGCAACACCGAGCTCATCTATTCCGACAGCATAGGCTGCGATGTGCTCAACCTCGGATTCAAGACCATGCTGACCGAGGGCGCGCGCCATATCATGGGCTGGAAGAGCCCCAACTACGTCTACAACAACGACCTCAACCCCAAGCTCAAGCTGCTGCTCCGCAACTATTCGTTGAGCGATGACATAGCTTTCCGCTTCTCCAGCAGGGGCTGGCAGGAGTGGCCGCTGACGGTGGACAAATATCTCTCATGGCTCAAGTCCTCCGACGGCGAGATCGTGAACCTGTTCATGGACTATGAGACCTTCGGAGAGCACCAGAGCGCCGACTGCGGAATCTTCGACTTCATGGCCGCGCTTCCCGGCGCCGTGATAAAGGACGGCGACTTCGAGTTCGTGACCCCTTCAAGGGCCGCCACGAAGCACAAGTCAGTCGGAGACCTTTCCGTTCCGGAGCCCATCTCCTGGGCCGACGAGGAGAGGGACCTCTCCGCATGGCTGGGCAACGAGCTCCAGCAGGACGCCTTCAACAAGCTGTACTCCCTCGAGGACAAGCTCAACATCCTTGATGACGACGCCCTCTGGACCGACTACGGTCATCTCCAGGAGAGCGACCATCTTTATTACATGTGCACCAAGTTCTTCGCCGACGGCGAGGTGCACAGCCGCATGAACCCGTATTCGACGCCGTATGAGGCGTTCATCAACTATATGAACGTGCTCAGCGACTTCATGATGAGAGTAGATAACGCAATAGAGGAAAAAAAGTAACAGATGAACAGAAATGATTTGGGGACGCCCTCATGGAGGAGCGTGATGGTCACGCGCCATCTTCCGGAGGAATTGTCCGGTCTTGAGAAATTGTGCCATAATCTCTGGTGGTGCTGGAATGATGAGGCGAAGGCTCTTTTCAAGAGCGTAGACAAGGATATATGGCATAAGTCCGGCCACAATCCTATGGAGATTCTCGACAAGGTGAGCCTCAAGAGATACATGGAACTCGCCAAGGACAAGGAGTTCCTTGCCCGCCTGGGAAAGGTGATGGACGAGTTCAACGCCTACATGGAGAAGAAGAACGAGAGGACCGAGCCTTCGATAGGCTATTTCTGCATGGAATACGGTCTGGACACTTCCCTGAAGATATATTCCGGCGGCCTCGGAATCCTGGCCGGCGACTATCTCAAGGAGACCAGCGACATGAACGTGAATCTCGTCGGAGTGGGTCTCTTCTACCGCTACGGCTATTTCACCCAGAGGCTTACGCCCCAGGGCAACCAGGTGGCCGAATATCAGGCCCAGGACTTCATAAAGACCCCCGCCGAGCCCGTGCAGGACGAGAACGGAGTCTGGAAGACCATCAAGGTAGCCCTGCCCGGCAGGGAGATGAGCGCGAGGATATGGAAGGTGGCCGTGGGCCGCACCGACCTCTACCTGCTCGACACCGACTATGAGGACAATATACCCGAGGACAGGCAGGTGACCCACCAGCTCTATGGCGGCGACTGGGAGAACCGCATGAAGCAGGAGCTGCTTCTTGGAATAGGAGGCGTACGCGCCCTCCGCGCCCTCGGCCTTCACCCCACGATATACCACTACAACGAAGGACATGCCGCCTTCGCCGGTCTCGAGAGACTTCGCGAGTGCATGCAGGACCAGCATCTGTCGTTCGACGAGTCCATGGAGCTCATAAGGGCTTCCGGCCTCTTCACGACCCACACCCCCGTGCCTGCCGGACATGACGCCTTCGACGAGGGGCTGATGGGCAAGTACCTCGGCTATTTCCCCCAGACGGTGGGGATAGACTGGCGCACCATGATGGGCCTCGGCAAGATAGACCCCGACAATCATGACGAGAAGTTCTCTATGAGCGTGCTCGCGGCCAACATGTCGCAGAACGTGAACGGAGTCTCCAAGCTTCACGGCGAGGTCAGCCAGCGCATGTTCTCCAACATGTATCCCGGCTATCTCCCCGAGGAACTCTATGTCAGCTATGTGACCAACGGAGTCCATTATTCGACCTGGACCGCACGCGACTGGAAGCCTCTTCAGGCCAAGGCCTTCGGCCCCGAGTTCAAGACCAGCCACTACGACAAGAAGTGCTTCGAGGGCATCTACAACGTGCCCGACAAGGATATCTGGGACACCCGCAGGCTTCTCAAGAGAGAGCTCATCAAGGCTATCAGCGAGAGGCTTACCGACCCCAACATGTGCGCTCACTATACGCCGAGCCAGATTGTGACCATCAAGGAGAACCTCCGCGACGACGTGCTCACGATCGGTTTCGCCCGCCGTTTCGCGACCTACAAGAGGGCAACGCTGCTCTTCAGCGACCTAGACAGGCTTGACGCCATCGTCAACAACCCCGATCGTCCGGTACAGTTCATCTTCGCCGGCAAGGCTCATCCTGCCGACGGCGCGGGCCAGGACCTCATCAAGCAGATTGTGGAAATCTCCAAGCAGGAGAGGTTCCTCGGCAAGATAGTGTTCGTGGCCGGCTATGACATCACGCTCGCGAAGCGTCTCGTGCAGGGAGTCGACGTATGGCTCAACAATCCTACCAGACCCCAGGAGGCTTCCGGAACATCTGGCGAGAAGGCTGCGATGAACGGCGTAATGCACTTCTCGGTGCTTGACGGCTGGTGGGTCGAGGGATACAAGGAAGGAGCCGGCTGGGCCCTGCCTCTCGAGAAGACCTACGATGATCCCAACTATCAGAACGAGCTCGACGCCGCCACCATCTACGCCACTATCGAGAACGAGATAGCGGAAATCTACTACGACGTGGATTCCGCGACCGGACTCTCAGGAAGATGGATAAGCTACATCAAGAACACCATAGCCCAGGTGGCCTGCGACTTCACCACGAACCGCATGCTCACCGACTACTGCAGGCAGTATTACGAGCCCCAGGCAAAGCGTTACGGCGAGCTCGCCGCTGACGATGCCAGGGTGGCCCGCGAGATCGCCCAGTGGAAGGAGACCGTCAGGGGAGAGTGGAGCAATATCCGGACTATTTCATATACGCAGCCGGACGCTTCATACGTGCTCACTCCCAACAATCCACTGAAGAGCGAAGTCGTGCTCGACCTCGGCCGTCTGAAGCCCGAGGACATCGGAGTCGAAATGATTTTCAGCATCTCCGACTCCAAGGGCAGAACCCATCTGCAGAACGTGGTTGAACTCGAGATGAAGCATTACGAGAACGGAATCGCCACCTACAGCGCGGACATCCTGCCCGAACGTTCCGGAATGTTCCAGGTCGGACTGCGCTACTTCCCGAAGAATCCCAGGCTGCCTCACAGACAGGATTTCCCCCTTGTGAAATGGCTGTAGTAGCCACAGGCTTCTTCGATGGTGTCCATCTCGGACATCAAAGAGTGTTAAAGACTCTCGTCTCCTCGGCCCGGGAAACGGGCGGGGAGGCGATTGTCGTTACTTTTGCCAATCATCCCAGGGCCGTGCTCCAGCAGGATGCGCGCAGCCTGAAGCTTCTTTCGTCTCCCGAGGAGAAAAGGGCCATGATCGTCTCGCTCGGTGTCGACCGGGTGGAGATTCTGGATTTCACCAGGGAGTTCGCCGCCATGACCGCGGGGGAATATCTGCGGAAGATAGTACGCGGGCAGCTCGGCGGCAACGCGCTGCTGCTCGGCTATGACAACCGCCTCGGCTCGGACAATCTGATGCCGGACCAGATAAGGCCGCTCGCCGAAGAGCTCGGCATGCAGGTCATAGTTGCCCCTCCGCTGATGGCGGACGGAAACGCGGCGATAAGTTCATCGCGCATCAGGCGGACCCTGGAGGCCGGGGATGTGGAAGGCGCCGCCGCGATGCTCGGATACGGCTATTCTCTGCACGGCGTAGTCGTGCCCGGAAAGCAGTACGGCAGGGTGCTCGGCTTCCCGACCGCCAACATGCAGATGTACTTCCCGCTGAAGCTCGTGCCTGCCGTCGGGGTCTATCTTTCGGAGGTTGAGGTGCTCGGGAGGCGCTACTACGGCATGACCAACGTCGGCCCCGTGGTGGAGACCCATATCTTCGACTTCAGCGAGGATATCTACGGGCTTGACATCCGCGTGAAATTCAAAAAGCGCCTTCGAGATGAAAGGCGCTTCAATTCGGGTGACGAGCTCAGGGCCCAGCTTACTGCCGACGAAGAATCCTGCCGAGCTCTCGTCTCAGGCCGGCCTCTCCTTTGATCTGCAGGTCGCTCACCTCTCCGTCCACTATCAGCAGTGACGTGGGGGTGGAGCTGACGTTGTAGAGAATCGCGGCGTTGCTTCCTCCGAGTCCGTTGTTCACGTTTATCCACGGGAGCTTCTGGGCGTTCACCACGGTGCCCCATTCGGCCTTGTCGGGAGAGAGGCAGACCGCATAGATTTCGAAGCCCCTGTCATGGAAGTCCTCCCATAGGGGCAGGAGGGTGTCGATGTTCATCATTTTCTGCGCGGCGTCGGATGCGTCCCAGAAGTGGAGCAGAATCACTTTGGCGTCCACCGAGCTCAGCGCCTTGTCCTCGCCGTTGATGTCGCGCATCACGATGTCGGGGAAGGAGGCCTCAGTGGCCGACTTCAGCCTGTTCTCTATCTGGAGCAGGTTCATCCTGCGCTGCGCCTCCTTCTCGAGCGCGATGACGTAGCGCGACTCGGGATATACGGTCTTGAGCGAATCGGCCGCGTTCTTGAATATCAGCGCGTCGGTGGACTGGCTGAACACGGGGCTGCCTTCACCTATGGTCTCATAGAGCACCGGCACGATTGTCAGGGAGTGCGGGTTCTCGAGCACGTATTTCATGCAGGCGCGGTAATGGTCCACATAGATTCTGGCCATCTCGGGGCCGTCGGCCGCCGACATCATGTCCTGCATGAATTCGGCGTGCGCCTTGTCCACCTCGGCCAGCTTCCGGGAGGATTCGGAGCCGCTGACGCTGTAGTTGCCCAATGTGTCGGCCTGCACCCCGGCTTTCTCCCCGGCTTCGAGCAGCAGGCCCGCGATACGGGTGTCGCCATGGAAGAGATAGACGAATTCCGGCTGACCCTTCCTGACCTTGAGCTTGTAGCTGAAGCTGCCGTCGTGCCCTGTCCTGATGGTGTCGAGCACGGAGTAGACGTTCACGTCGAGCTGCTTGACTATTATCTCCGAATCGGGGGCTCCGGCCACCGAACCGCTGATTTCCGCCTTGTGTCCGCATGATGCGAGGACGGCGGCGGAGAGCATCAATGCAATTGTCCTGTATGCCTTCATCACCGGAGCTTTTCGAATTCTGACAATATCGCCGCTGCCGTGCTTTCCATTTCCTCCTTGCCGATTACGGGGCGCTCCTTGCGGAAGTCGAGGTCGCCTTCGGTCTGGAGGGGTACAAGATGGATGTGGGTGTGCGGCACCTCCATGCCGAGCACGGCGACTCCCACGCGCTTGCAGGGCACTGCTGCCTTGAGCGCGGTCGCGACCTTGCGGGCGAAGTCCCACAGCCCCCTGTAGGTCGCTTCGTCGAGGTTGAAGATGTAGTCGTCCTCGACGTTCTTGGGAATTACGAGGGTGTGGCCCTTTGCGAGCGGGCTGATGTCAAGGAAAGCGTAGAACTCCTCGCTTTCGGCAACCTTCCAGGAAGGTATCTCGCCCTTGGCGATTCTTGTGAACAGCGTAGCCATCAGAGGGAGATGTCAAGGATTTCGAACTTTATGGTTCCCGAAGGCACCTTGGCCTCCACGGTCTCGCCCTTGCCGTGGCCGAGCAGGGCCTTGGCTATGGGAGTGGTGGACGCGAGCTTCCCCTTGGAGAAGTCGGCCTCGCTTTCTCCGACTATGGTGAACTCCATGAGCTTGCCGGTGTTGAGGTTCTTCACCTTCACCTTGTTGAGCATCTGGACCTTGTCCGTGCCCAGCTGGGAGCTGTCGAGTATCTTGGCGTTGGCCACCATGTTCTGGAGGTTGGCTATCCTGAGTTCGAGCAGCCCCTGCGCCTCGCGGGCTGATTCGTATTCCGCATTCTCGGAAAGATCTCCCTTCTCGCGGGCTTCCGCGATGGCGGCGGAGATCACGGGCCTTTGTGCGAGGGCTTCGGCCAGCTCCTTCTTGAGCTTGTCCAGACCCTCCTGGCTCATATAATGTACTTCTGACATTTTTATTGTTTTGGTTAATTATGACAAATCAAAAAGGAGTCCCGCCTCTACGGCAGAACCCTTACTCCATTGCAAATATAGGAAAAATTCCGGGAATTCCGCTATGTTTCAGGAGTCGAATTTCGGTTTGAGAATCTCCGAGTAGATTATGAGCTTCTGCTTCTCGCTGAATGTCTTTTTCTCTTCGGGCTGCCGCTGTTCCTCCTCCGGCACTCTGGACTTGGTGGATCTGGCGCTGTCCATGTGTCCCGCAGACGCGGCTTTTGCGTCCGGCCGCCTTGCTCCTGAGTCCGTCAGCCCGGCTCCTGCGGCAGAATCGTATGTGTCCGGTCTCCTTATGGGATCCGGCGTTGCGGCGGGCGCAGGAACTGCCGTGGAGGCAGGTTTTACGGGCTGTCCGGGGACGGCGGCTCCTGGTGCAGGCCGCATCTTTCCCGGGGCGGGCTGCACGGGCTTGTCATCGGGCCAGACTATGCGCTTCGACTTGACCTTGGGCATGTTCTTTTTCTTCCTGTCGTCCAGGATGACGGACAGGACGGGAAGGACGAACACCAGCAGTACAATCAGTATCTCCATTCTCAGAATATTTTCTTCTTGCTGACGGTGGCCTGGAACTGCTTCAGGTAGAAGGGTTCGAAGTAGGCGGTGTTCCGGAAGTTGCCTGCCCTGAGCTCCCTTTCGGCGGGAACCAGCATCGCGGACGCCCTCGGGCAGCACTGGAAAAAATGCGCGTTGGGGGAGCTGATCGCGTGGGAGCATTTCTCCGCCCCGTCTCCGACGAACAGCACCGGCCCCTGTTCCAGGAGTTCGCTGAAGCTGTCTTCTCCGACTATGCGCGGCATGGTGTCGTCCAGCTTCTTCCCGTCCGCCGAGAAGGTCGCAGTGTAGACTTCCATGCGGCGCGCGTCTATCATCGGGACTATGTATCTGCATCCTTCGGGCAGCAGCCCGTCCTCGATTGCCTGCCGGGCGAGAATCTCCAAAGTGCCGACGGCCAGCAGAGGCCTGCCGGACGCGAAACAAAGCCCCTTTGCGGTAGAGGAGCCCACCCTGAGCCCGGTGTATGAGCCCGGGCCGGCGCTCACGCAGACGGCATCGCAGTCGGCCATGGCCAGGCCGCGTGCGTCGAGCATCTCCTTGACGAAGGGGGCCGTCAGAGAGGCGTGCGCCCTGGGCTGGGTGCTCTCCCTGTATTCCGCTATGCTCCCGTCGATTGCGAGGGCGGTGGAGCATAGCGAGGTGGATGTCTCTATAAGTACGATTCCGGCCATCTCCTTATATCTTTATGTCGGCGGCGAGGCTCTTGAGTGAGGGGAATACCGACTCGGCCATCTCCCTCAGCGCGGTATATACCTTCGAGTCGTCGAGCATGCTGCGTTCGACCAGGTCGATGGATGAATTGAGCGCCTCGAACACCATTATCAGCAGGCCGAGGATGATTCCGGCCTTGAGTATGCCGAACAGGACTCCGAGAATGCCGTTGAGCCATCCCAGGGCGAGGGCGTGCAGCAGCCGCGTGAGCAGGTTGCCCAGTATGTTCAGTATGAGCGTAATCACGAGGATGACCAGGACGAAGGCTATCACCTTGAGCAGCGTGGGGTCCATCGTGAGGTACTGCGAGAGCCAGCTGCAGATGACGGAGGAGAAATGGAAGGCCGCCCATGCTCCGAGCAGTATGGCTATCACCTGCACCGCCTGGCTGACGAAGCCCTTTGTGATGCCTGTGACTATCGCCGGGACGAAGCAGAGCAGCAGAATGATGTCTAGAATTGTCATGTTTGGTTAAATTGGCGGAAATAGCTAAATTCGCAGTCTGTATTATAAGTGCAAAATTAGCAAAAAATATGACATTCAAAGAGTATGGCGGACTGGATCTCGTTGCCGTCGCGGACGGGGTCCTGAAGGACTGGAAAAAGAACAGGGCGTTCGAGAAATCCCTCGAACTCAGGGAAGGTGCGCCCGAGTTCATTTTTTTCGAGGGTCCTCCTTCCGCCAACGGAATGCCCGGAATACACCATGTGATGGCCCGCTCCATCAAGGATGCGGTCTGCCGCTACAAGACGCAGACGGGATTCAAGGTGCGCCGCCGCGCCGGCTGGGACACCCACGGGCTTCCGGTGGAGCTCGGAGTGGAGAAGAAGCTCGGCATCACCAAGGAGGACATAGGCAGGAAGATCAGTGTTGAGGAATATAACCGCGCATGCCGCCGGGAGGTCATGAAATATACCGCCGAATGGCGCACTCTGACCGAACGAATAGGCTACTGGGTCGACATGGACGACCCCTACATAACCTACGACAACCGCTACATCGAGACCCTGTGGTGGCTGCTCAAGGACATCTACGGCAAGGGCCTGCTCTACAAGGGCAAGTCCATACAGCCCTATTCCCCCGCAGCCGGCACCGGGCTCAGCAGCCATGAGCTCAACCAGCCGGGATGCTACCGCGACGTGAAGGACACGACCTGCACCGTGCAGTTCAAGGCCGTGGGCGAGGACAATCTCTATTTCCTCGCATGGACCACCACCCCCTGGACCCTGCCTTCCAACACCGCGCTCTGCGTGGGGCCGAACATCGATTACGTGAGGGTGAAATCCTCCAATCCCTATACCGGCGACCCTGCGACCTACATCATCGCCAGGGATCTCGTCCACACCCTTTTCAACGAGAAGATACCTTATGAGGTGCTCGGAAGCTGCAAGGGCTCGGACCTCGTGGGCATGCGCTATGAGCAGCTGATTCCCTGGTTCCGTCCGGACGAGGGGGCATTCCGCGTGATAGCCGGAGACTACGTGTCCACCGAGGAGGGAACCGGAATAGTGCATATCGCCCCGACCTTCGGCGCCGACGACGCCAGGGTGGCCAGGGCTGCGGGGATACCTGCGCTGACGGTTATCGACAGGGATGGCAATCCCCAGGCGCAGGTGGATCTCAAGGGCCGCTTCTTCCGTCTGGAGGACCTCGATCCCGGGTATGTCGGCGAGCGCGTCTCCGACGACTACCGCGAGTGGGCCGGAAGGTTCGTGAAGAACGCATACGATGACAGCCTGCCTGCCGACGCCCCTACGCTCGATGTGGATCTATGCGTGATGCTGAAGAAGCAGGGCAAGGCGTTCAGGATAGAGAAGCACGTGCACTCGTACCCGCACTGCTGGCGCACCGACAAGCCGGTGCTCTACTACCCCCTGAACAGCTGGTTCATACGCACGACCGCAGTGCGCGAGAAGATGATGGAGCTCAATTCGCAGATAAGCTGGAAGCCGGAGTCCACCGGGACCGGACGTTTCGGGAAATGGCTCGAGAACATCCAGGACTGGAACCTGAGCCGCAGCCGCTACTGGGGCACCCCGCTTCCGATCTGGCGTACCGAGGACGGCAAGGAGGAGCTGTGCATAGGTTCGGTCGCCGAACTCTATGCAGAGATTGACAAGGCCGTGGCTGCCGGAATCATGCAGTCGAACCCTCTCAGGGAGGCCGGCTTCGATCCTGCCGACATGAGCAAGGAGAACTACGACAGAATCGACCTGCACAGGCCGTATGTCGACAACATATTCCTCGTGAGCCCTTCCGGCAGGAAGATGGTGCGCGAGACAGACCTGATAGACGTCTGGTTCGATTCGGGCGCGATGCCCTACGCCCAGACCGGCCTGCGTGGCAAGGACAGCTCCGACTTCGGATGCACGGCCGATTTCATAGCCGAGGGCGTCGACCAGACCCGGGGATGGTTCTACACCCTTCACGCGATACATACGATGGTCAGCGGTACCCCCGCCTACAGAAGGGTGATTTCCAACGGCCTGGTGCTCGACAAGAAGGGCGAGAAGATGAGCAAGAGGCTCGGC
Source organism: uncultured Bacteroides sp. (assembly GCA_900543205.1). GTDB lineage: Bacteria > Bacteroidota > Bacteroidia > Bacteroidales > UBA932 > Cryptobacteroides > Cryptobacteroides excrementigallinarum. Next base: position 14,304 of record UQQM01000031.1, read on the forward strand.
AACGCCGTCGACCCCTTCAAGGCGCTCGACAGCTACGGCCCCGACGCGCTGCGCTGGTACATGCTGACCAACGCCCAGCCCTGGGACAATCTCAAGTTCGACGAAGCCGGGGTTGAGGAGGTTAGGCGCAAGTTCTTCGGCACCCTCTACAATTCGTATTCGGTTTTCGCGCTCTATGCCAACATCGACAGCTTCGACCCTGCGTCGCCGGCAGTTCCGGCTGCGGAGCGTCCGATGTTCGACCGCTGGCTCGTCAGCAGGCTCAACACGCTGATATCTTCGGTGCGTGCGGCATACGATGACTATGACATCACCGCCGCCGGCCGCCTCATACAGGACTTCGTCTGCGACGACCTGAGCAACTGGTACATCAGGCTCAACAAGAAGCGCCTTTGGGGACACGGAATGAGCGGGGACAAGCTTTCTGCCTACCAGACCCTGCACGAAGCGCTGAAGACCGTGGCGGTGCTCGCGGCTCCCATAGCGCCGTTCTTCATGGACAGGCTCTGGAATGACCTCGTGCCGGATGCCGATTCCGTGCATTACGTCCTGATGCCTTCTGCGGACATGTCCCAGGTGGACAATGATCTCGAGCAGAGCATGGCCTTCGCCCAGAAGGCTTCGTCCATGGTGCTCGCGTTGCGCAAGAAAATCGGCATCAATGTGCGCAAGCCGCTCGCGAAGGTGCTGGTTCCGGTACTTGACGATACGGTGAAGGAGCATATCATGAAAGTCCGCGACATATTCCTCACGGAAGTGAATGTCAAGGACATAGAGTTCCTCCACGACACCACGGGAATCATCACCAAGAAGATAAAGCCGAATTTCAAGACTCTCGGGAAAATCTACGGGAAGCGCATGAAGGAGATTGCGGCGGCGTTCTCCTCCCTCTCGCAGGAGCAGATTGCAGGGATAGAACATGCCGAAGGCGACTATGTGCTGGCTCTCCCGGGAGGCGAGGTCGTGCTCCGTAAGGGAGACTATGAAATCAGCTCCGAGGATATGCCCGGCTGGCTCGTAGCCACCGAGGGGACGCTTACCCTGGCGCTGGACATAGTGCAGACTCCGGAACTGAAGCGTGAGGGAACCGCACGCGAACTCATCCACCCGATCCAGAATCTCCGCAAGGAGAGCGGATTTGAGGTTACGGACAGAATACACACCGTGATTTATGCGGACGGAGAGGATTACGGAGAGATAGAGGCTTCGCTCGGAGAATACTCCGGGTATGTGGCCGGCCAGACCCTCTCGCTCTCGCTCGAGCTGAAGAATCTCGCGGAGGCTCCCGCCGATGCGGCCGAGGTCGAGTGGGGAGGCTCCTCCATCAAGATCAGGGTATCCAGAAATTAATTAATCACACTTAAACTTTATTCAATTATGGCAGAAGAAACCAACAAGAATGCGACGCCTGTGGAAAAGACACGCTATTCTGACGCAGAACTTGCCGAATTCAAGGCGATTATCGAGGACAAGCTGGCCAAGGCCAAGGCTGAGTACAATACGCTCCGTGAGGTCATAATCCATAATGGAACCAATGACATAGAGGATACCTCACCTTCTTTCAAGACCGTGGAGGACGACGGAGCCAACCAGCTTTCGAAAGAGGAGGCGAGCCAGATGGCGCAGCGCCAGTACAAGTTCATCCAGAACCTTGAGGCCGCCCTCGTCCGCATCGAGAACAAGACTTACGGCGTCTGCCGCGCTACGGGCAAGCTCATCCCCAAGGAGAGGCTCAAGAGAGTCCCTCATGCGACTCTTACCGTCGAGGCCAAGGAGATGATGGCCAAGAACGGAAAGAAGTAATTTATGAAGCTTTCCAAAGGCACGGGGCTGATCCTGCTGGGAGTATCCCTGGTGGTCATCGACCAGATCATCAAAATTCTGGTCAAGACCAATATGTCGCTCGGAGAGCAGATTCCGCTGATAGGCGAATGGTGCCGGCTGTGCTTCGTGGAGAACGAAGGCATGGCTTTCGGGCTGTCGTTCGGCGAGGGGATAGGCAAACTGCTGCTTTCGCTGTTCCGCATCGGTCTAAGCGCTTTCCTCATCTGGTGGATTTCCTCGCTGCTCCGCAAGGAGAAGACTCCGCTCGGAGTGCTCGTGGGCCTGACCATGATTACTGCCGGAGCCATAGGCAACATCATCGACTGCCTGTTCTACGGTCTGATCTGGGACTATGCCCCCTTCATGTTCGGCAGGGTCGTGGACATGTTCTACTTCCCCATAATACGCGACGGGGCAAGGGTGATATTTTTCAGCCCGGTGTTCAATTTCGCCGATTCCTGCGTGACGGTGGGGGCGATATACCTTCTTCTTTTCCAGTGGAAGTATTTTTCTGCTTCCGGGGAAAAGGAACTGACGGCGGAGGCTGATAAGAAAGTCTGAATTTTTTTGGAATATCCGTAGAGATTGCATAAATTTGCAGTCCCTTTACGGGAAGGAGGGTTGGCCGAGTGGTTGATGGCGGCAGTCTTGAAAACTGTTGACCTTAACGGGTTCGGGGGTTCGAATCCCTCACCCTCCGCGGAAGAATCGCCGTAGTTGCTAGGAATTCAGCAATTACGGCGATTCTTGCTATCGCTACCCGCCAAAAGCATTGTGGCAGCAGACGAGCCGGCGGATGCGCAGAGCACCATATTTTGGTGGATGTAATTACTCAAGCACAGGACTTTTTCGGAAATGTCTTACTGTCAGTCATTTGCAATCGAAGCATGTCCGCAGGTCAACGTCCGAGAGGCGACTCGCGGACAGGCTGTTCAGAGAAAACGGCCCTGCAGCGGCCCCCCAAGGCCACATTTGTAAAAACCATTGTACTCGGGTATTTACATCTGCCATGCCCTGTCCGTTGCCGAGCGGACTGAATTGACGCCGAGCAGGCTTTTTTCGCCTGCGAGGCGCAATTGCAGCCGCGAGGCACTGGCGCAGCGATAATGCATAACGAATAGCAGCCGGCCAAAAGCATCGCAGCCGCGAGGTCCTGGCGCAATGCCGTCAATGTAGCCGCGAGGAGACGGCCGAGGTGAGCGGCAGGAATGCAAATCCTGTCCGGACCATTCGCTGACGGTTTCGGACTCCTCTCCTACGCGGTAGCCGTACACGCCGGCATACATCTAGTCTTCAGCGGGAAAGGTGATGCGTCCGTTGTTCAATAAACGCTGATGGTCTAGAAATAGTATTTCACCCCGGCGGATATTCCGTAGTTGAGGGCTTCGGTGAACGTGGTGCTTGACATCTTCACGTTGTCTGAACCTGTGTTCCTTGTTATATATGACACGTTGAAGTCCAGGAGGTTCAGCGAGATTCCGAGGAATCCGGCAGGCATGAACTCTATAGTTCCGAGTTCGGCGTCGAAGCTGAAGGCGAAAGGCAGCTTGGTTGTCGACTTGCTGCTGGATCCCGTCTGAGCTACGTAGGAACCGCCTCCGAACCCGAACTTCACTCCGGGAGTGTAGTAGAGAACCCCGTCAATCATGGGGAAGAACCAGTTCGCGCCTATCGTGAACTTGGCTATGTTAGTGGTGCCGAACAGGGTGGCGTCGCCGGTGGAGATTATGGGTTCCCTTGACATGCCGTAGTTCAGGCCGGCGGACAGTTCCAGATTGTCGATGACAAAGTAGCTGAACTCGGGGCTGAACTCGAGAGTCATCGGAGAAGCCGACTTCTCGCTGTTCGTGTTGCCGTTGAGGCTTGTGGCGGTAGTGGAAGACCCTCCGCTTATTCCGATGATGCCTCCTACGGCCATGTCGCCCATGTTCTGGGCTGACAATGTGATGGATGAAACGGCCAGTGCCGCTGCCAAAATAATTTTTTTCATAGCCGAATTATATTGAGTTTGACTTGTCTTGAAGGAACTTTCTGTGTAAATATACGCGTTTTGGAGCGAAATTGTGCTCAATTTCGGGCGAAATGACTAACTTTAGCATCATGAAAGCAAAGACTGTTCTGATAACGGGTGCGACGAGCGGGATAGGAGAGGCTTGCGCGAGGAGATTCGCGGCTCCCGGAACCCGTCTGATACTCAATGGAAGGAATACGGCGAAGCTTGCCGAACTGCAGAAGGAACTGGAAGCCGGCGGCGCAGAAGTGCAGCTGCTCCCGTTCGACCTGCGCGACCGCGAGACCATGGGCGCGGTCTTCAACTCCCTGCCGGGAGATTGGAAGGAGGTGGACGTCCTTGTCAACAACGCCGGCCTATCGCTGGGCGACGACAAGGAATACGAAGGCTCCCTCGAGGAGTGGGACACAGTGATAGATACCAATATAAAGGCCCTGCTCGCGATGACGAGGCTGGTGGTTCCCGGAATGGTCGAAAGGGGACGCGGGCATATAGTGAATATAGGCTCCATAGCCGGCGACACGCCATACGGCGGCGGGGGAGTGTATTGCGCCTCCAAGGCTGCGGTCAAGGCGCTTTCAGACAGTCTGCGCATCGACCTCGTGGACACTCCGCTGCGTGTGACCAACGTGAAGCCCGGAAAGGTCGAGACCCATTTCTCCGTGACCCGCTACCATGGCGACCAGGCCAGGGCGGACGCGGTATATGAAGGCTTCGAACCCCTGCACGGGGAGGATGTCGCCGAAGTCGTGCATTTCGCAGTTTCGGCTCCCGACCATGTGCAGATAGCCGAGGTGCTGGTCATGCCTACCGCCCAGGCCACCTCGACACTCTGCGCCAGGAAGAAATAGCCCTACAGATTCAGGTATTTCTTCAGATCCGCCACATATTCAGCCATAGCCGCATTTCCTTTTTCGGTCATGCGGCAGCTGGTGCGCGTCTTCCTGCCCACGAACTCCTTGCGGATCTCGATATACCCCGCTTCCGACAGCTTGTCAAGCTGGACGCTGATGTTCCCGGAGGTCGCTCCGGTCTGCTCCTTGAGCCAGGAGAAGTCGGCTTCCTCCACCGAGAGCAGCAGCGTCATTATTGACAGCCGCAGCTGGGAGTGGATTATGGGGTTCAGCTCCTTCAGCATGACCTGGAACTCCTACGGTTGATGATATGGCCCGGGATTACCAGCGAGAACAGGAAGCTGAACCCTCCTGCGAGATTCCAGACCGGAAGGTATTGGTCTCCGGCGACCATGGCCGACAGCAGGAGCACCGGCATCACGAAGGCTATGGTCGTCATTCCTACGATGCTGCCCTCGCCGATCGTCAGCCCGGTGATCAGCGTGCCGGTGCACACGAATATCAGTGCCAGGGGAAGCATCAGCATCATGTTGACCACGCCGGCTCCGAGTCCCGAACATACGATCACCACGAGCGACATCACCATCAGCATCAGCACGACCTTCCAGGTGTTAGTGAGCATCCTGTCGATGTAGCTGGTGGTCTCGGGTTTTTCGCCCCTGTCTTTAATCCACAGCACTATCGCCGGAATGAACATCAGAATCCACAGCAAGTTCCACACGTAGTTCCCGCTGAATCTGCTTATCAGGAATGTAGCCACGGAGATTGCGAGCGAGGTGTACCCGTAACACAGGAAGGGGTTGCCGCTTCCTTTCTGCAGTCTCTGCCTGCTTGCGCTTATCATCT
>UQQM01000032.1 GCA_900543205.1 uncultured Bacteroides sp.
GCAGGTCCTTGTTCATCTCCGTGCCGAACAGCCTCTTGAATCCCCAGTCCGACAAGGGGTTGACGTAAGTTTGAATTGAAGTCTCCATAATCGTTAAAGTTTAAAGGTTCTACATTTTCATCCCGGGACGCTCCGACTGCTCCCGGTTCCGGCGGCGCCGTCCGGCGTCAGCCGGGCGCTCTCCCGATGGTGAGCACTGAAAAGGCGCGGAGTCGTCTGCGTCCGTCTCCGGCAAATATGCCGAACCTTGTCCGGGAAGTCAAGGGTTGATAAAAATCCTGACGCGGATTTTGAAGTTTCCGATGCAAGATTTTTCCGTTTCTATCCCCGCAAATCATCACATCTGGCAATTTAAGTTTTGGTTCTCCATCCCGGCCGCAGAACGGAAGCCTTCGGAATCCGCCGCAGGGAGGCGCAAGATTCCGCCGGTTCCGCGCACATCCAAAGATAATATGTCTTATCTTTGCCCACATGGAAAATACAAGGCAATATGTTCCGGTCCTGCTGCTGACCGGTTATCTCGGCAGCGGAAAGACCACTCTGCTGAACCGCATACTCTCCAACAGAAAAGGTATCAAGTTCGCCGTGATCGTCAATGACCTCGGCGAAGTCAACGTGGACGCCGCCCTGATCGAGAAGGGCGGAGTCGTAGGGCAGAAGGACGACAGCCTCGTCGCCCTCCAGAACGGCTGCATCTGCTGCACCCTCAAGATGGATCTCGTGCAGCAGCTCGACGAGCTGACCGCAGACGGCAGGTTCGACTATATTGTAATCGAGGCCAGCGGAATCTGCGAGCCCGCCCCCATAGCCCAGACCATCTGCTCCATTCCGAGCCTCGGCTACGGGAACGGCGGCCCCATAGCGAAAATGGACTGCATCGCCACCGTCGTCGACGCCCTGCGCATGCAAAGCGAATTCAACTGCGGAAAGGACCTGCCCTTGCGCAATTTCGAAGAAGACGACATAGAGAACCTGCTGATACAGCAGATAGAATTCTGCAACATCGTTATTCTGAACAAGGTCGCGGAAGTCAGCAAAGCCGACCTCGGGCGCATGAAGCAGATAATCAGGAACCTCCAGCCCAAGGCTGAAATCATAGAATGCAACTTCTGCGACTTTGACCTGCACAAGATACTGGACACGGGCATGTTCGATTTCGACCAGGTGGCCACCTCAGCGGCATGGATCAACGAAATCGAGGGCGACGGCCACCACCATGAACACGAGCTCCACGACGAGGAGGAGGGCGAAGCCGAGGAATACGGCATCAGCACCTTCGTCTACTGCCGCCGAGACCCCTTCGACATCAACCGCTTCGACAACTACGTGGCCAAGCACTGGCCGAACAGCGTGATTAGGGCGAAGGGCATCTGCTATTTCGATGACGAGCCGGACAAATGCTACCTGTTCGAACAGGCCGGACTGCAGAAGACCATAAAGGACGCCGGTCTCTGGTTCGCCACAATGCCCGACGACGAACTCGCCGACATGATGAAGAGCGATCCCAACCTTGTCAGGGACTGGGATCCGAAATACGGCGACAGGATGATAAAGCTGGTGTTCATCGGCCAGCACATGGACAAGGAGGGCATCGCCTCCGACCTCGACAATTGCATCAAGCCTCTCCGATAAGGAGCGAGGGCCGCCGTAATTCACGGCGGCTATTGCAGTTTCCTGTTCTTGTAGGACTCTATGCACGAGGGAATTATCCTTTCGTATTCGCTGCTGTGGAACAGCGGCGAGGAGATGATGAAATCGGCGGTGCTGCGGTTGGTGGCGAAAGGCACGTTGTAGAGCGATGCGAGGCGCACGAGACCCATCACGTCGTTCTGGTGGCCCTGCATTATCAGGTTGTCGCAGAAGAAGACTAGCATGTCCACGGTGCCTTCGGCTATCATCGCACCTATCTGGAAATCGCCTCCGAGAGGGCCGCTGAGCTTGCAGACCACTTCCGGGGCTTCGTCGCCCAGCACCTCCTTGAGCGCCTCCCCTATCAGGCGGCCGGTGGTGCCGGTGCAGATGAGCCGGCAGTCCTTGAGCACTCCGGCGTTGTATTTCACCCAGTTCACGAGTTCCGCCTTGCGGGAATCGTGGGCCACGAGAGCGATAGTCCTGATCATATCTCTGAATTTTTTCTAAAGTTAGTCAATTCCATAATCAATACAAGGGCCGGCGCCCCCTGCGGGATGCCGGCCCTTGCTGCAATGTCGTATGTCGAAATTATTTGACTTCGATGAGCTTGTGAGCCTCCTGCGGCTTCTTCACGATCTTGGGGATGTTGACGGTCAGCACTCCGTTCTCGACCTTCGCCTCGATATGCTCGCGGTCTGCGTCCTCAGGCAGAGTCATAATCTGCTGATATTGAGAGTATGAGAACTCCCTGCGCAGATAGTGGCCATGCTTCTTTTCGCCGTTCTCCTCCTGCTTCTTCTCCATATTGATGGAGAGGTTGCCGTCATGGTCGAGGCTTACCTTGAAGTCGTCTTTGGTAAGTCCGGGAGCGGCCAGCTCCAGCTCATATTTGTCGTCGTGTTCTAATACGTTGATGGCGGGAGCCGTAGCGTTTGTCCTAGCCATCCAGTTGGTGTCAAAGAAATCGTTGAAAATGTCAGGAAGCCAAGTTTCTGAGTTTCTTCTGGTGATAGCCATAATTCAAATCTCCTATTTTTATTTGTTTTACTTTCTTTTCTTGTCCCTTGCGGGACGCCTGAAGAAGAATCAAGTCCCATGCCAATTGGAATCATTCTAAATTAGGAGACATTTTGGCATAAAAAGGGACTATCTGTCAGCTTCCGTGCCAGATAGTCGCAAGCTTGGCAACCGGCCGCAGCGGATGCCGCCTCCCGGTTCAGACTTCCTTCCCCGAGCAGTCGGGGCAGACGCCCTTGACCATGAAATTGACCGAATCCATACCGAAGCCCTCGGGAAGGTCTATCGCCGGTATGCGGATGTCCTTCAGACAGAAGGTCCTGTGGCAGACCTCGCAGTAGAAATGCACGTGCATGTCGTCGAGGGTGCATTCCTGACCGCCTCCGCAGACCTCGTATTTCATCATTCCGCTGCCGTCCTCTATCTCGTGCGCGACATGGGTTCTGGCGAAAAGCGAAAGCACCCTGAATATGCTGGACCTGTCAACGGTGCCGAGAATCGAGTCCAGTTCGGCCAGTGACACCGGATGTCCGGCATCCAGCATGGCACGCAGGACAAGTATCCTGTTCGGGGTCGGCTTCACGCCTTTTCTCTCAAGTATTGTATCGCAGGAATCCATACAGCCGTTCCGTATCTTGACTTTTATCCTTTGCAAGCTACGAATTTTCCGCGAATTTCCGGCAAGAAAGCTTAATTTTGCGTGAAAGTATCATTATATATGATGAGGAATAACATACTCGTCCTGGCGGTCGCGCTGCTGCTGTCCGCAGGTCATGTCGCAGCGCAGACTACTACCCTGCGCGTGGACTGCATCTTCTCCGGAAATGCAGAAGAATGCAGCATATCGCTTTCTTCTCTGTCGGAAGCCGGCCCCTGGGCAGGACGCGGCAAGAACATGGACACCCTGATGCTGCGCGGGAACGGGCAGATCTCATTGAGGGACGCCGAGAGCGCCGGACTGCTCTACGTCAACTCCTTCTCCACTCTGTTCCAGGAATGGCAGAACACCGAGGAGGCGACGCGCACGGTGAAAGCCTTCGAGAACGTGTTCCTGCTGCCCATGCCCTAATCCGACGCTGTCGTGCGGATCGAGCTGTACGACTTCCGTGGCAGGGTCTCCGCCTCCCTGGACTTCGCGGTAAGCCCCGACGACATCCTTATCAAAAGGCTGGAGAGGGAAGCCGCACCCCACCGGTACATAAGGCGCAGCGGTGACATAACGGACAAAATCGACATAGCAATCGTGGCCGAAGGCTATACCGCTGACGAAGCCGGCCTGTTCTACGAAGACGCGGAGAAGGCCGTCGAAAGCATATTCTCGCACTCCCCCTTCACGGAGCTGGCCGACAGGTTCAACATAGTGGCGGTGGCGCTTCCGTCCGCTGAAAGCGGAGTCAGCGTGCCCCATGACAACGTTTGGAAGGACACCGCCCTCGGCTCGCACTTCGACACCTTCTACACCGAAAGGTACCTCACCACCCTGAACCTCTTCAGGCTGCACGACTCCCTCTCCGGCATTCCCTACGAGCACATAATCATACTCGTGAACACCGACAGCTACGGCGGCGGGGGCATATTCAACTCCTATCTGCTCTCCTCCGCCCACAACGAATGGACCTCCCCCGTGATAGTCCACGAATTCGGCCACAGCTTCGCAGGCCTGGCCGACGAATATTTCTATGACGACCAGTACACGGAATACTATTATCCCGACACCGAACCCTGGGAGCCCAACATCACCACGCTCAAGGACTTCTCCCTGAAATGGCAGGACATGGCCGGAGACGGATGCACGCCCGTGAGCAAGGAGGAGCAGCTCGCCGACCCCGACGGCTGGGCGGGCGACGCCGGCTCCTTCAAGGTTGGATTATACGAAGGGGCGGGCTACCAGTCCGAAGGGGTATACCGGGGATTCCCGGAATGCCGCATGAAAATCAACGACTGGCCCTCATTCTGCCCCGTATGCCAGAGGGCGATAACGGACATTATTGAGTTCTATTCCGACTGAACCGGCGGGTGACGGTGCAACGGACTGCTTTCCTCTGGCATCATTAACACGAAAACTACATATTATCATGAAAAAGTTATTGTTCACCCTCATCGCGGCCGCCATCGCCAGCTTCGGAGCTGCGGCCCAGATTACTGCAGGAGCCGGATACGCCAACCAGATTACCAACACCAGCATCGGCGACATCGATGCGGACAACAGCTCCAACGGTTTCTATGTAGGAGCCGGATTCAGCTGCCCCATAATAGCCGGCCTGTCCGTGGACCCTGGAGTCTACTACAGCTACATGGTCAGCAAACAGAGCCTGCTTGACACCGAACTGGTCACCGGCAATACCCAGAGCCACTATCTGACGATTCCGATAAACTTCAGGTACACTCTGAAGGCCGTGGACTTCCTTGACGTATTCGCATACGCCGGCCCGAACTTCAATATCGGCCTCGCATCGACCACCACCGCCTCCTTGCTCGGAATGAACGTCGATGTGGACAACTTCGGTGAAGACGGTTCGCTCCGCAGGTTCGACCTCGGCCTCGGCGCCGGTCTGGGCTTCGACCTGTTCCAGCTTGTCCGCGTCAGCGCAGGCTACAACTGGGGGCTGCTCAACCTCAGCAAGAGCGACAATGTCAAGACCACCAACGCCGGATGGCATATAGGAGTCGCAGTGCTGTTCTAGAAACACGGTTCGCCAATATCAAGGCCGGTGCACGGGAGTGACAGTCCTCCGATGCGCCGGCCATATTCTTTCAATCGACGAGGCTGTTGCGGTACACCGCGCCCGCGATGTCGTTCAAAGGGTTGATGGTCAGATAGGTGCTCCCCGATATGTCCACATCGTTCGTATACAACTCATCCGAGACAACACCGTTCTTGTGGAATCTCAGACCACACAGCCAGATTGTAACGTCGTCAGGCTCGGCAATGTCACGGAGCATTTTCTCCACTATATTCTCCAACCACTTGTATTCTCCCTCCATATAGTATTTCACATCGAAATCCGCCGGTGGCCCGTAATAGACCTTTCCCGGCCCCTGATGATAAACGTCGTCGAAGAGATAGCTGTCCATGCTGGCGCAGAGATGCGAGTTCCAGGGGTCGTCCCCCAGAATCCCGAACATGAACTCCACCGTGGACCAGTCGGCGCCGGAACCGTAGAGCGAAAGATACTGCGCGTTCTTCGGCCCTACAAGATATATAGTGGCAAACCTCTGCGGACGGCATATCGCGAACTGGTGCAGGCTGACATTGTATGAAATCGTGAAATCCCTTTCCGACACCAGCGTCCTCCTGTCCCACCTGTTCGTGACGGACATCCTGACATGATGCTCTCCGTAGGGGACGAGCAGTCCGCCCGGAACGACTTCACCGTTGGACGCCCTCTTTACCTGTTCGGACTCCCTGAATATGAATCTGACCTCACCCTCTTCATGGACAATCTCGGTTTTGGGCCCGAACTCCTCGGAAGGTAAGGACTTCGTCCGGAAGGTCACACCCTGGCCGTCCACTGAAAGCCTGATATAGTCCGGGTCACCATGGTCATATTCGCAGCCGGCGGCATATACTATCTTGCTGTCCATGTCTGCGGTATTGAAGTACCTGAACCCGTCAGTCTGCCGGAACTCCCCTATTTCCTCCGGGACATGCACATAGCATGCGAGGTTCATCACATTCGTGGGCAGATAATAGAAATCTTCAATCCTGCTGTTCGGGCTTATCTGCAGGTTGCCCATATTCTTGCGCCCTCGGATATGGTCTTCGATTTTCTTTCCGTCCGACGTTGTGGTCCTCGCCAGATATATCGTCTTCAGGTCATCAGAGACCTCCACGCATTCCTGCCATTCGTTATTCGAAGAGGTCCAGACGATTTCAGGCCGGAGAAGAAGGTCGAACAGTTCCGGGTCGAACTCCGAGTACTCGATTTCCTCGCCGGTGGCTCCTGTAAGATATCGTATGCCGAGCTCCGACTCCTTCCCGTCAAAAGGAAGATGATAGGTGTTCAACAGATAGTGCAAATCATAGTACGGAAGGTCTATCTCCAGCGGAATCTCGAAAAGTCCGTCGTTATGGATATCCTCCGAACAGATTACTATCTTCCCCGGAGAATAGCGGTAGGGATAGACTCTGTATGTGTTCGGGAAAAACGCGCATACGTTCAGCCTCCCGAGGACGTTCACGCACTGGTCCTCATACAGGTCATAGTCCTGATAGGGATATATCACATTCCCGGACGCATCCAGATGGCAGCCGGCGAAAGGCGCCGAATCCTCGTTCCGGACCTTCCAGTGGACGTTCCGGTCATGGTTGCCGACGCTGCCGTCCGTGGCGTCCTGGTCGGCGAGATAATATATCCTTTTCCCTGCAAAGCCCGAAAAGCGCAGAAGCCGCTTCTGCCCGACGAAGAAACCCTCGTCCAGACTCAGTCCGTTATCTTCGGTCACCGATATGTCCGGGCCGGTGACTATGACGGCGCCTGTCTCGATGTCCCCGGGCATCAGCCGCAGCGTCAGCGGAATGCGCATTCCGGAGACGAAACGCGAAGGGTCCGTGACGGAAAAGGTGAAACGCCCGTCGGAATATTGAACCTCTATCCCCAGCTCCCGCAGCCTGGCGCGCTGCGGTTCGTCCGCCGCTTCATGGCCTGCCGCCCAGAAGTCGCTGGTCCATGCAAGTTCGGTCAGGTACCCGGGCTCATGGTCCGCAGCCGTCAGGACGGCGGATCCTATGATGTTGGGGCCTCCGTCTCCGGCGGTGATGTTCAGGTTGAACGTGCCGGGGCGGTTCTTCCTCACATAGATTTCCTTGCCTTCCGGCAGCGCGCCAGCCAGGTCGCCGGAAAGGAAGAATCTCCTGGAGTCGGTGAAATCCTCATTGTCGAGTTTCCAGTCCGGCTCGAACACCGACTCGGAATTGAAGCTGAGCGTCACCCTGATCTCCCTGTTGCGCCCTATGTCGAAATCATCCGTGGAGTTGCGCCCGAGGAAGAACCTGTAGAGGATGTCCCCCTCAAGGCCCTTGTCCCCCGCATTCAGCCTGCCCTTGAACTCCAGATAGGTAAGAAGCTTGCTGATGCCTTCGCCGCAGGCGGCTTCTACACCCTCGATGTCCTTCTCGGCAGGGTCTGTATTGCCCGGCATGAGCACACCCTGCCTGTTCTCGGGGACATAGAACACGAACTCTTCGGACAGCCCGTTCTTCATGGAGACTTCATGGTCGCTCACGCTGATGACATCCCCGACATCGGCCGCCCTGGAGCCTTCCTCGGAGAAAGGACGCAGCACGCAGTTCGACTGTCTTATGTGCACGCTTTCATTGATGAAGGACTCCAGGTCCGTGCCGGCAATCCCGCTGTGGTCGACAGTCAGCACGACCTTGGAGAACAGCCTCTCCATTTCCACATCCACGGATGCGTCCTTCAGCGGGTCAAGGGACTTCCTGCTCCAGCATAGCGGAATACCCCAATCGGCCACATCGGAGAAGTTTTCGCGCCTCAGGCCGTCTCCCGCATCCGCCCCGTCCAGCCTGTAGCTGAAATCCTGTATCTCCTCCGAGGAAGCCGGCATGACCGGGAAACGGGCCGTCCCGTCATCTGCCAGCATTCGCAGATTGCCTATCAGGAACATGTCGTAGGTCCTTCCCTGCGGAAGCCTGACCAGCATGGTCTTCCCGAACATGTCCGCAGATATCTCGATCTCCGCCTCCATGACTCCGGTCCCGCTGTCGTACACCGCCAGGACGGCACCCGTGAACAGGGACTCAATCCCGGATCCGAGGCTGGACCTGGTCTGCATCATTTCAGCGCCGTCCAGATGCAGGGCCACCGTCTTCGTGTCCGAAGCTCCCTCGTCCTTGAATTTCACGGGAACCGTATCCGGCTCGCACGAGCAGATGCCCGCGAGCAGAAGCAGGAAACCCGCAGCATAGTCTGTTATCGTCTTCATGGTCAATTTCATATTTCAATGTCTCCAAAACTTTCATCTTCATCCCAGCCGGTGACCGAAAGGGTGATTTCCGCGCTCGCGTGATCCACTACGGCGCTCACATCCTGCAGATTCTTTCTTTTCCAGTCGTATCCCGCCCTGCTGAATTCGGCGCCGAGGTCTATCACCCGGTCAACAGTCCCGTCTTTTCCGGCCGTTTCCCTCACGAATTCAAGTATCATGTCATTCCCCGACTGCCGGGGTATCCTTACCGAGAAAACCCCTGTGCCGCTCCTGCGGACCACAGCGAGGTATTCTCCCCTCAATGGCCTTCTGCTGTAGATGTCAATCGCGTTGTCGGCCGCACGCACCCTGAACGTCCCTTCATATTCCTCCCCGGGGCCGAGCCCGGAGACGACTATCGTAAGGGTGCAGTACTGCTTGTACGGAACCGCCGTCACGAACTTCTCATCCGATTCGCAGACGAACTCTTCGCCGTACATCCACAGCGGGTCGGCCTCAAGCCCGAAGGGCGTGACCAGGGAATCCCCACGGATGACGGTACGTTCCAGGCCGGCCACGACCGCCGCCCGGGCAGGTCGGCGCGGAAGCGGCCGGACATATCCCCGATGCTCATGTTCCGGAAGACTCTCGACCGAGCGCGCCACCTCCCCTCCGCTGCTGAAGGAAATCAAGGCCCTGGGGAAGCCGGCGTCAATGAATTCGTCGACAATAAGATAGGTATAGCACGGGCAGGCCCGGCGGTCTTCTTTTACTGAGCAGGAGGCCAGAATCATGAGCAGTACCGGCAGCAGGGCCGCCGGCATCGCTCGTTTGACTCCCGGACTCATATCGTCTCCGTGTATTCAGTGCCCGTCTCCCAGTCAGCCACGTCGATGACGCCCGAAACAGTGTCGAACTCGACCGGGTGGTTGGGGTCGTCCGAACCTGGCCTGTTGATGGTCAGTCTGACCTTGTACTGCCTGTTGCTCTGCAGTCCCGTACCTTCAGCCTCGTCGAACAGGGTCACCGGATAATAGCACGAATGCCAGGTACCGTCCACGAGGAACTCCGCATCTATGACCAGGAGGGTCGCCCGGGGTGACCATGTGCCTTCCTTGCTGGGACTGCATTCGTTGGGATAGGAATAGAAGCTGTGCCTGGTGTTGTCGGTCTTCTGATAGTCTATCACGACAGGCCCGGACGCCTTGTCGAGGATGAGCCTGGACTTGTCCGCGTCGCCTTCCTTGGACATTCTCGCATACCAGTCCTGCTCTTCGAGCGAAGCGGCCTTCATGCTGGCGCCGAAATTGATTTTTGCAGGCACGTTCAGCAGATAGATGTCCCTGATTCTGAAGCTGCCCGGCTTCTGATATGCGGAAGCCACCATGGCATTGGTCACGCTTTCCAGCACGACCGAAGCGCAGATTCTGCGCACCGTGACTGTCTGGGTGCTCCTGCCGGCGGTCAGGACTGCGGTCTTGGAGCCTATCATGAACAGCCCGGTAGCGGAATTGTCCGCCAGGAGGGTGGTCTTGGCCAGAAGATCCTCCTTTCTGCTGACGGAGCCGTCGGCAGTGAAGTCCTCAGCGGCATTGACCACCGCCCAGATTTCGCGGCTGCCCGTCGTGCAGCTCAGGGTGATTCCCTTATAGTCCGACGCCGATGCGTTGAAATTGAGAGGCGTGTCGAAACCTTCGGACACGCTGGCGTCAAGCACGTTGTCCTCATCCGTCCTGAAGACGAAAATCTGGACATTCTGTATCATTGATTCATTGTCCAGCGTCTGTCCGGTCAACTTGGTGCCGGACGCTCCGTCGGAAAACCTGAGCTCGAGCGAGCATCTGTCGTCTCCTGAGGGGACGGTTTCGGGTGTGGAATCGATTTTCTCGCAGGCGAACGCCAATGATGCGCAGGCTGCGACAAGTGCCATGTTAAAGTTTCTCATAATTTTTTGATTTGAATTGAAGTTTATCTATAAGATCATATCTGTCAACCAGCAATGATATTTCAGGATCCAGGTTCGCCCTGTGTATGAAGGAAGCGTCCGCGCTGCAGGCCTTGAGCAGCCGTTCGACCGCCTCCCGGTCACGGTTCAGCCTCGAGTATACGAGGGCGAGGAGATAGTCCACCCTCGCCGTGGAGGGGCATTTCTCCAGGATGTCCATAGCCGAATGGTTCCTGTCGAGAGCCACGAAAGACACGGCCGTGTTGTAGTCGGCGTATGGCAGTAGCCTTTCAAGCGCATCCTCGTAGCGGCGGTCCTGAAGCAGCCTGACCCCGTCCATATATGCGGTGTCCAGTACGGAGGTGTGCACCGTATCCTTCTGCATCCCGGTCCTGTGAAGATGGAAGCGGAAATCCACTATTCTCAATTCGGGATACAGCTTGTCCCGTATGTAGCGGTAGCTCTTCATTCCGCTCATCTTCGCCTCCCTTTCGTCAGAATCCGTCACCGACGCAAGAGCGAAGTATTCCGCTTTCTCCGCCCCGGTGAGCAGGGTGTCGGCCGATACCAGCCGGTCAAGCAGGAACCAGTTCTCTCCGCCGCTCCTCGACCTGAACACTATTTCAGGGAACTCCTTCTCCGCGTAGGAGACATCGGATGAGATGAAGTTCTCGTCCACCGTGATACGCAGTCCGGCCTCCCTTCCGAACTCCGACTCCAGGGCCGCGACATAGTCCGAGAAATATTCCGAGACGGACTTCGCCCGCGAATAGCTCAGTGCCATGTTGCTCTTCAGGCTCCCTTCCGGAGAGGCCGAGGCCACTATCAGTATGGAATCCATGACGAAGGAACTGTCGGTGAGCAGTTCGCCCAGCCGCCGCCTGATTTTCTCCATCTCCTCACGATTCCGCCCTAGGCTCTCGTCAATCCTGCTGTCACCGATTCCGAAGTCGATGGTGCAGGTCATTTCGCTTTCCACATTCCTGGAGATGATTCTGGTCAGATACTTCTCCGCCGCGTCGGCCAGGGAGCTCAGCGAACTCACGTAGAAAGTGAGGCTTCCCGACTCGGGAATCGTATAGAGCCTGCGATCCTGTCCGAATATTTCTCCCGACAGGAAGACATCCACCTTACGCATTCCCGGCCTCGAGGGGAGCATCTGCACATAGTTGTATATGAACTCTCCACCGCCGCCCCGGAGCACCGTATCCAGACGCACCCCTTCGCTGACTATGGGCGACTTGACATATTTCCGCCTCTTCATCTCCTTCATGGACTCCAGCCTCCTGTTCCTGTGCAGCAGGAACTCCCGGGTATAGTGTTCCGCGGCCTCCCTGGAAGTGACCCCGAAACTGCTTGCGAAACGTTCGTCGGAGACATAGCTGGAATCGTTCCTGAAGGCATAAAGCTCGGGGATGTTCCTGGATATGAAGATTTCAAGGTTTCTCATGTCGATGAATTCCAGGCTGTCGGTGATTATGCGGGACAGGAAGCGCCGGTACTGCTCATAGCCGCGCAGCTGGCTTTTCCTGTAGTTCTCCCCTGTGACTATTATGCCGTCCAGCATCCGTTCCTCGCCCATCACTTCCAGCCTCGGATACAGACGCACCTGCCATTCGGAATCCCTCATGTACTCCGGGACCGTCACCTGGAACTCCAGCCTTACGACCCCGTTCCTCTCCGCGATGTTCCTGAACCTCGCCGTGACCACTGCGGCGTCTATCCTGTCAAGGGCCACCATCTCTCCCGTGGCCTCGTCCTTGCGCGCCCTCATTATCAGGACTTCCTCGCCGTCAGGCCCAGTCACCTTCATGGTATCGCCCCGAGGGGAGACCAGGTCGATGTCGGTCTCCGACAGGGTGTACTCCGTCTCCGGAGGCAGCCTGAGCCCGGCAGTGACGCCTTCTTCCGTAATTCTGGTAATCTTCACCTGAAGTCCGCACGAAGGAAGCGCACATAGGATAAAAGGAACCAGGAGCAGGACCGCAGGAGTGAGGCATTTGCCGGCCATGCCCCCGGTTCCTCGCCGGAGCAGCCTAAACTTCATACTGCAGCGGCTCAGGATCGTCTATCACCGCAACCTTGCTCGCCACTATGTCAGTGGACAAGCGTTCAACCCCGTCCGACCCCGTATATTTCTGATACCGCAGACGTCCGACCACATGGATCTTCGTGCCTCTGGTTATGTCCGCCAGGCCATGGATGTTCTTCCCCTCCCATGCCACCACATTGTGCCAGCTGGTGTCAATCACGGCGGCTCCCTCCCTGTCCTTGTAGGCATAGTTGGTAGCAACCGTCATCCTTGCCATAACGTTGTCCGAGAAGGTCTGGGTCCTGATGCTCCCGACCACTCCCCTGAGTTCGATTCTGTTCAACTGTTCCATAAAGTTCCAATAGTTCAAGTTAATTACCGTCGAGGCCGCGCGGTCCTCTCGGCAGCAAAGGAAAACACAAAAATCCGCAATTGGAAGCAGCAGAAGACGGTTTTGAAGAAATCGTATGTTATTTTCCATTTTTTATCAGAAGAGGAAAGAAAAACATTTCCATGCCTGCGAAAGAAACGTCAGAAACTGAAGAATGTTTTTTAGCTTTTCTTGGAAATCACGGAGGCTTGCCCAATATTTGGGAAAAACGCCTGAACTATGAACTATAAGCTGAAACACGGCGCCGGAGAGGAAAACAGCTGCCTGGAATGCGGATGCGAGCTGAACGGAAGGAAAGGAAGGAAGTTCTGCAGCCTGAGCTGCAAGAACGCATATCACAACAGGCATATCAGCTATGCGCGCCGATACAGGACGGACATCATCTCCCGGCTCGGCAGGAATCATGAGATTCTCGAAGGCCTGATAAGCGACGGAATCTCCAGCATGGGGCTGGAGGAGCTGCAGGCGGCGGGCTTCGATGACAGCTGCATGACGGGGCACAGCTTCGGCCGGCGCAGGCATGAAGAATGCTGCTGCTTCGACATAGTCTATTATCGGAGCGGCAGCAAAATCTTCGGCATTCGCCGGATCGAGTTCCAGGATGCTGAAAAAAGGGAGGGACCGCGATGATCGGCCCCTCCCGGAGTTAATATGGGTTGAAGATAAGTGCGAATCTCAGATCAACCCAACGAAATTATCACAACTTCGCGGAGCATGATTCGCATTTTTCAAATATCCCTATTCCGCATCCACGACGCAGATGGCCACCCTGTTCTTTTCGGCTGAGCTGAAAGGGTTCTCGGTATCGCCCACATAGCGCACGATGATCCTGTCGGACGGTATTCCGGCAGCCTCAATCGCGGCGGCGACATTCTCCGCCCTCTCCTTGGAAAGCTCCATGTTCCTGGCTGCGGAGCCCGTTTCGGCGTCCGCATGGCCCGTGACGGTCACTGCGGTCCCGGGGTTCTCGCGGAGGATGCCCGCAAGTTCATCGATCTTGCCCTTCTCCTCATCCCTGATGGCGCTCTTGCCGATTGTGAAGAACAGATTGCGCTCCACCGCCACGAAAGCGGGTGCGGGTGCAGGCTCCGGGGCCTGCTGCACTACAGGTTCCTCCCGGACGGGCGCAGGCTCCTTTTCAACAGGTGCTGGCGCGGGCTCAGGCACGGGGGCGGGTGCAGGCACGTATTCCGCTACAGGTTCGGCGGCCTTCTTCCTGCCCAGGCTGAATGTGAATCCGGCCACGGCCCCGAGCTGCCAGTCGACCGCGCTTCCCCTCTTGGAGTTGAACTTGTCGCTGAGGACATTGGCATTGAGCTCTATGTTGAGGCTCACGGCGTCACTGATCCTGATGCCCGTTCCGAGTCCGAAACGGCCCACGGGGCTGACCTTGCAGCCGTCCCAGAGATAGTCGGATGAAGGGAACCTCGAAGCCAGGGCACGTGCCTCGTCATTGTTGAACCTGCCGTTGACACCGACTCCGGCAAAGAGATAGGGGCTCAGGACCCTCTTCGCCCTATAGCCGGAGAAGATGCCGCAGATATCCGCAAGCACATCCACGTTTCCCTGTAGATAATTGAACCCGTAGACCGCTGTAGGTCCGGCAAGGGCACCCTTGGCCTCCCAGCCGCTGACACCGGCACGCAGACCCCATACGGGAGTGAACTTATAGCCGACGTTCAACGCGGCTGCTGGAGAAATCAGGTCGCCGAAGCTGGTCTCTCCGACCGTCTGGCCAATTCCGCCCTGAAGCTGGATGAACCAGTGGCCGTCGAATTCCCCGTTTCCGGCATTCTGAGCGAAGGCGGAGCCGAAACTCAGCGCGGCAGCGACTGCCAATGCGAATATCTTTTTCATCACCAATAAATTTAAATCGTTTACAAAAAAGGCAAAGAGGGTGGCCAGTTTCCGACCACCCTCTCCACCAAACAATCAAGCTAATGACTACCTCTCCTTCATGAGAGTGACTTCGATGTCGAAGCTCTTAGCCTGTACGTGGTTGTAGTCGAGATAGTACTCAAGAGTAGCTTCTACGCTTATCACCACGTTGTTCTGAAGAACTCCGTTGTCCTTGTCGAATACAACCACACCGGTTGCAGGATCGTAGTGCACGGTGCCGTTGGTGTAAGGCTGGCCGTTCACGCTGACCTTCAGCTCGTCTACAGGAGCGAACTTGAGCTCGGCCTGATAGGTGCCGAACTGTGTTCCGGCATTCATATCGGCAAGACTGCCATATTCTACATACTTCTTCTCGGTTCTGTTGTACCACTCCGCAAGGTTCTCTGAAGAATCAAGGATACCCCTTACGTCAACATATTCCCAGAGGTTGATCGTGCAATCCTCACCTGCCTTCCTGTCGATGTTCGTCTCATCGCTTGCATCAAGGCCGAAGGAAACTATAGGACAGTCGGTCTCGATGGTCAGAGGCAGACGAGAAACCTCGATTTCCTTGTTGGTGTTGTCTATGGTCACATAGAGCACTGCCTCAAGCTGGTAAGAGAGTGCGGTGTAGCTTGACCAGTCGAGGGTGGTCTCGGCGAGCTTGCCGCTGGCGTCGACTGAAGCCTCGGTTGCAGAGTATACAGGCAGATTTACAATTCCGGCCTTGTCGTCAACCTTGGTCACAGGCTCGAACTTCACGGTCAGGTTGTCGCTGATTCCGTCAGGATTCTTGACATAGAAGTAGTTGTTGAGCTCAACGGTCGGGAAGGCATATACGCCGTTATCCACTATGCCGTCGATGTAAACCACCTTGGTGGGAGCTATGGCCTCGTCGTATGCCAGGCTGTAGACAGGAGACTCGACGGTACCGTCGGCGGTGAAGGTGTAGGTTACACCATACCAGGTCTCGACTGTAGTGGTGAACTCGAACTTGTCACCGAACTTCTGGATGTCTGAAGAAGAGTACCTGATGTGGGCCTCGTAAGGCTTCTCGCCGTCAATCTGGAGATGAGTCCAGTCGCTGCTGCTGTCCTTGCCGTTGTAGACGGTCTCCATGACATTGCTCTTGGCGTGGTTCAGGGAAGCCAGGAACTCGTCGATATCCTCGAAGTCGGAAGATACCCTGCCGTAGACGGTCTCATAAGGATCGACATCAAGCTCGATCTCATGATAGCCGGAGCCGATGAAAGGCAGATCATAGCTTCCGAGAGCGATATCCTGGTCCTCAGGCATTGCTCCGAGAGTGAAGGTGAAGTTGAATACAACCTCGTTGCCGTCCTCAGGGATGGTGAAGCGCTGCTGTACGTTGTAGGTATTGTCCTCACCCTGGGCGAAGTCATAGCCCTCTACGGTAACGGTGGCGATATGAGCCTCCTCTACGGCGAGCGCCTCGATTTCGACGTCAAGGGCGGCAGGTCTGCCGTTCAGGGTCACCTCTGTGGTAACCTCCACGTTGTCGTGGGTGATGATTTCCCTGATGTTCTCGTATTCGGCCTTGAGCTCATCGTAGTTGACAACGCTAACCTCACGGAATTCATAAGGCAGCACGTTGGGAACAAGTCCGCCGTCCGCAAGCTCTACTGCGAGTGCGTAGGTCCAGTCAACGTTCTTGGTGCCGAGCTCGATCTCATACTTCTGGTTGGTAATCTTGTAAGAAGTGGTATTGGTGATGAGATATGCGGGGCCGTTCACACTGTTCCCATAAGCGTAGGCGAAGCGGTTCTCGACTACGATACAGTCATGGATGAACTCCTTGGCATCCTCGGGATTCTCTACCATTGAAGCGATGACGCCGTAGCCGTTCTCCTTGTCAGCCACGGAAATTCCATCGGTCTTCGCAGGCTTGCGGCCGATGTAGCTATCGGAAGCCTCGTCATACTCGTAGTAGGTCTCTTCGTGAACATACGCGGGAGTAAGCTCCTCGACAGCCACATTGAACAGCTCGGCGGCCTCGGCGATGGTGAGGTATTCGCCTTCATACTTGATGGCGACCTCGTATCCCTCATAGAAGTCTACGGGAGCGGGAGCATCCTTCCATGACTCCTCGAATTCCTTGCTGGCGCCATACTCCTTCTCTGTCTCGAAGTTATAGAGACGGAAGTTGTCGGCCAGCTGGCTCTCGGGGCTCTCCACTACAGGAACGTATGCGCTGGAGATATAGCTGCCCGCGTCGATTCCCTCGATGTCGGCGTTGGCCTCGGCATCTTCTACAACCTTGGCGTCAGCGACATAGAGAGCGATAGAGTAGTTCTGGATGTCACGGGGGAAGGTAGCCTCAACCTCAACGCGTCCGGTAGCGGGGTCGGCGGTGAGCACGAGATCCTCACCGGTAACTGTCACGGCCTCACCGGCTGCGCGGGTCTTCATGGGCTGTACATAGAGGAACACGTTCTCCGTCTGGGCGGCAACCTGGGCGGCGAGCTCCATAGGAGTCACCTGGAAGGTAGCATAGACGGTCTGGTTCTCTGACAGAACATAGTTGTTTATACGATATGCGAATGAGGTAGCTGCGAAGTCATCATACTCGGGAACGAACACGAGGCTCTGAATCCTGTTGGCGAGATCCTCCACCTTGTTCACGAGAGCGTCCACGCGTGCCTGGACAGCTGCAAGGGACTTGTTGAAAGTCTCGGTGGCTGAAGCTATCGCGGATGCTATCTTCTGGTCTACGACTCCGTTGTTCTCCTCAATTGCGCTCTTGACGGCCTCGGCGAGCTTGGCGTCGAACTCCTCTGCCTGGGCCTCCATCTGCTCGAAAAGCTCCGCCTTCAGGGCTGCCACATCCTCGTCAACCTTCGCCTCGAGAGCCTCAACCGCAGCGGCAAGTTCCGCCTTGGTGGCGTAAGTCTTGAGGGCCTCCTTGATTGTGGCAATCTCTCCGAGAGCGCTCTGTGCGGTCTCAAGAGCCTTGTCGGCAGTAGCCTGGGCTGCAGCAGCAGCCTTCACCGCGCTCTCAGCGACAGCCTTTACATCGGCCACTGACTCCTCTACGGCCTTGATTGCGCTGTCAAGCTCGGCGTCCTTTCCTGCAAGAGCGTCGCACTGGTCCTCAAGTCCTCCGAGACGGGCCTCGAAATCAGCCATGTCATCCTCGAAGCTCTTGAGGGAGGCCTCGATAGTCGCTACGCGGGAAGTAAGGGCGTTCACAGCCTCGATGGTGGCGTATGTTGCAGCCACATCGTCCTTGGTAGCATAGTCTGCGAGTCCGGCCTCGATTGCCGCAACCTCAGCCTCAAGGGCGTCGAGAGCGTCGGCAAGGGCCTCGACAGCCTCAAGCCTCCCGTTGATGTCATTGACCGTGTTGGACAGGTCACCGACTGTTCCGTCAAGACCGTCGAGACGTCCGTTCATAGCCTCGACATCGCCGCTGAGGTCAGTCAAGGAGCCGGAAAGGTCAGCGACGCTTCCGCTCAGGCCGTCAATCGTCTGATTGGCCTGGTTGAGGGCCTCCTCGAGCGACTTGACCTGCTCACTGACACTGGCAAGCTCACCGGTCTCAAGAGCATCCAGCCTGTCATTCAGGCTGTTGATGTCGTCCTGAAAATCGGTACAGCCAGTGAAGGTCAGCATCCCGCCCATAACGCAGAATGCAAGTACCGTTCTGAAAAATTTTTTCATAACTACAATTTGTTTGTTACACAATGGAACAATGCGGCGCGGGAGAGCCGTACAACAAACATGGAATCAATAATTCTGAAGGGGCTGTCCCGACGGCTGAGCGGATTGAGCTGCAATTTGCATACATGGCCGGCGGCCACGGAGGAATACGGCCTGCCGGCGGCCGCACCGGAAGTCAGTTCCCTTATATATTATATGGAGAGCCTGTTTTCGGGAACAATCGGGACTGCATGAAAATTGGATGCAAATTGCGATTAAAGATAAATTACATTTGTAAATCTGAAAAAAACGACATACATTTGTATGTGTTTAGCCTTTTGTTTAGAGGCTTTGCAGGCAAGATAATTCAATATCATTTTATAACATTGTGGAATAATCCACATCCCTCATCCCCTTCCGGAAATTCCTGAAAATCAGTAAGCAGCGCCGCATTACGCACCCTGTCCGCATGTGAGAAGCCGGCCAGATAGCGTTCGGTGACGCTTAGGCTCGAATGCCCCAGGCTTTCCGAGATATAGCTGATGTCCACGCCGCGCCAATTGAGCATGCTCGCGAACGAATGCCTTGCAGAATAGGTGGTGAACTTAGGGATTCCAAGCTCGGAGGCTATCTTCGCCAACGCACGGTTGCAGCGAGACACCACCTTGCGGACATGCATGGTCCTGTGGAAATCATCGGAAGAACCGTCGGCGCAACGGAAAATGAGAGTATCCGGGTTTCCGTCGCAGGGGTTGCCTATCGACTCCATTATCTCCCTCATCCGCCCCGTGAGAGCCGCACGGACCGTCTTCGCTCCGGGGTTGTTCCTGGTCTTGGAACGTACGAACCATATCTCGTCGTTTACGATGTTGCCATATTTCGGTCTAGTCGACAAAAAGTAGGATAAAATCTCTGCAAGGAATTGATTTTAA
>UQQM01000033.1 GCA_900543205.1 uncultured Bacteroides sp.
TAGTGTCCGGACAGAAGATTCCCTTCTTCGCGGATCCCGACCAGCCCTACAACCAGGTGATGGCCGACGTGGCCCTCAGGGCTGACGTTGACAAGATTATCCTCGGCGGCATGGGCCTCTCCAACGACGACTACCTGTTCTTCCGCCATGCGTTCGAATCGGCCGGAGCCCTCGACAAGATAGTCTCCTTCGTGAACACCACCGAAGAGCCGCCCGTCGAGCGTCTGCTCATCCCCGACATGGCGCTTGCCGCAGCCGAATATTTCGCCGTGGACAAGAACGAGAAAGTGCTCGTGCTGCTCACGGACATGACGCTCTACGCCGATGCGCTGTCCATCGTGTCCAACCGCATGGACCAGATTCCTTCCAAGGACTCGATGCCCGGCTCACTGTATTCCGACCTCGCGAAAATCTACGAGAAGGCGGTTCAGTTGCCCGACGGCGGCTCGATCACCATCATCGCCGTGACGACCCTCAACGACGGGGACATCACCCATGCGATTCCGGACAACACCGGATACATCACCGAAGGGCAGCTCTTCCTCCGCGCCGACTCCGACTCCGGGAAGGTCATCGTAGACCCCTTCCGCTCCCTGAGCCGACTCAAGCAGCTCGTGCAGGGCAAGAAGACCCGTGAGGACCACTCTCAGGTCATGAACGCCGGCGTGCGTCTCTATGCCGACGCGCAGAACGCGAAATCGAAGCTCGAGAACGGATTCGACCTCTCCGACTACGACCTGCGCTGCCTCGAGTACGCAAAGGAATACGCGACAAGACTGCTTTCCATCGACGTCAACATCACCATCGAACAGATGCTTGACACAGCATGGGAAATCTTCGCCAAATACTTCACTCCGACCGAAACCGGAATCAAGCAGGCTCTCATTGACAAATACTGGAAGAAGAAATAAACCGTGGCAATCAAGTTCCAATACAACAAGACCTCTCTGACCAACCTGGGCAAGCAGCTCAAGGTGCGCCAGAACGCCCTGCCCACCCTCAAGAACAAGGAGTCGGCTCTGCGCTCGAGCGTACAGACGGCCAAGACCGAGGCGCGCAGGCTTGAGGAGCAGCTTGAGAAAGCGATTGCCGGCTACGACTATCTTTCGGCGCTCTGGAACGAGTTCGAGCCCGGACTTATAAGTATCACGGACGTCGATCTCCGCACAGTGAAAGTTGCCGGCGTCAAGACTCCGCAGCTGGACGAGATCCACTATGAGCTCAAGCCCTTCAACGCCTTCGTCAAGCCGGCATGGTACGCCGACGGGGTGAGAATCCTGAAGGAGCTCACCAGGCTCGGAATCGAATCCGAGATATACCAGCAGAAGCGCGACATCCTGGAATTCAACCGCAAGAAGACCACCCAGAAGGTGAACCTTTACGAAAAGGTGCAGATTCCCGGATACCAGGAGGCCATCAGGAAGATCAAGAGATACATGGAAGACGAGGAGAACCTTTCGAAATCGTCCTCCAAGATAGTCAAGACCAGACACGAAGAAGAAGAGGAGGCCGAATTATGATCATACCCATGACTAAATACTCCTTCCTGCTCCTGAGTGCGGACAAGGAGACCTTTCTGGACAAACTCCAGGACCTCGGAGTCGTGGACATCACCCGCTCGGCCAAAGCCGTGGACGACGTTTCCCGTGGCATAGTGTCTGAAATCGAAGCCATAAAGGCGGACATCAAGAACATCGGCAGCGGGAGCAACGCCAGGACCGAAAGCCTGAAGGCACGCAGGGACGAGCTGCAGAGAAGCCTTGAGGAAGCAGCCCCCTGGGGTGAATACGACAGGGAAAGGCTCAAGGCCCTCGGGGTGAAGTTCTACTGCATCTCGGCGAAGTCGTTCCGGAAAGAATGGGAGGAAAGCTATGCCATCCAGACTGTCCACGAGACCAAGGACAAGATCTGGTTCGCCATTGCCGGAGACAGCGAAGGCTTCCCCGTCAAGGACATTCCCCTGCCCCAGCGCAAGGCCTCGGAGATACGGGCGGAGCTGGACGAGACGGTGAAGGCGCTGGACGAGGAGAAGAAACAGCTCGAAAGCCGCATCCCCGAAATCCCCGGGCTGGAGAAGAAGATCGAAGACCTCTACAACAGTCTCAACGTCTACCTCGCCGGAGTTTCCGGGCAGTCCGCCGCCGAAGACAGCCTGCTCATCTACCAGGGTTTCGCCCCGACAAGCGAAGACGCAAAGCTGAAAAGTGAATTCGACTCCATGGACGTGTACTACATCGCCGAGAAGGCCGTGGCGGCCGACAATCCCCCGATCGAGCTCAAGAACAACTCGTTCTCGAAGCAGTTCGAGGTGCTGACGAAGATGTACGGAGTCCCGGTCTACAATGAGTTCGACCCCACCGTGTTCCTAAGCATTTTCTTCCTGCTGTTCTTCGCGATGTGCCTTGGAGACGCGGGCTACGGCCTGGCGCTCATCGTCATCGGTTTCTTCCTTCGCAGGAAGAAGGGCGGGCTCGCGAACATGTGGAGCCTCATCGTATCTCTCGGATTCGGCACCCTGGTCGTGGGCTTTCTGATGGGGGGATTCTTCGGTGTCAACCTCGTGGAAGTGCCCTGGATTCCCGACTGGATGAAGAAATTCATGATAGTCGGCGACATAAGCGTAGGGAACGCCACATACGCGAAATGGATGATAATTTCGCTGATGATAGGAATAGTCCACATCTGTCTCGCCATGGTCACCAAGGCCGTATGGGCGGTCAAGAGGGACGGTTTCAAGAACAGTCTAGGCACCCTCGGATGGACCCTGCTGATAGTCGGCGGAATCATAGGGCTCTCGGTGGGACTTACGGGCGTGATTTCCGAAGCGCTCATGAAATGGCTGCTGATAGGCATTGCGGCCGTGTCCGCTCTCGGAATCTTCATTTTCAACAAATGGGGACGCAATCCGCTTGTAAACATAGGCTCCGGCCTCTGGGACACCTACAACACCGCATCAGGCCTGATTTCCGATGTGCTCAGCTACATCCGGCTCTATGCCCTCGGGCTTTCCGGAAGCATGCTCGCCTCCACATTCAACCAGATAGCCGAAATGGTCAAGGGGCCCGACCCGACCTGGCAGTGGGTGCCTTTCGTGCTGATTCTCCTGTTCGGTCACGTGCTGAACCTGGGCCTGAGCTGTCTGGGTGCTTTCGTCCACCCTCTGCGACTCAATTTCCTGGAGTTCTTCAAGAATTCCGGATATGAAGGAGCGGGCGTGGAATACAAACCTATCAAGAGATAATAATCAAGTAAAACAAATAAAGTAACTATCATTATGCTTAACTCAATTCTTGCTTATCTCGGACTCGGACTGATGTTCAGTCTGGCCGGCGTCGGCTCAGCAATAGGCACCACAATTGCCGGAAACGCCGCTGAGGGCGCACTCAAGAAAGCACCGGAGAAATCCTCTTCCTATATGATTCTCTCCGCCATCCCCGCGACCCAGGGTCTGTACGGCTTCATAGCCTTCATCCTCTGGCTCAGCAAGGACCTCACGGCCAACGGGCCGATGTATTTCGGAGTCGGACTCGGAGTCGGACTCGTGTGCCTGCTTTCAGGTATACGCCAGGGACAGGTCTGCGCCAACGGTATCGTGAGCATCAGCCAGGGCAACGATGTGATGACCAACACGATGATTTACGCCGCGCTGCCTGAGTTCTACGCGATTCTGGCCCTGCTCGCATCGATTCTCATCGGTTAATCCATACCGGAACGACAATTCGCGCGGACGGATTACAGTTCAGCTTCGGGGATGACTCAAAAATGAAAGTCATCCCCGTTTTTATTGTTCCATTTTCTTCGTCCGGCATTGCCGCCTCTGTCCAAGTCACCGTTCCGCTTGATCTGCGCATACGCCTCGCGGCTGCAATCCTGTTCCGTGTCCTCAGCCGCCGTTCAGCATAATTTGCAATCCCCCCCTGCCGCTGCCGGAGCTCGGTCTCCGGCAGTAAGACCTCCCGCACAACCCCATACTGCCGGCAGGCCGACTCCGCAGCGGCGGATGAAAAATACTTTTGCGCGCCCGTTGAGCTGGACTTGTAATCCAGTCCCTGCTACCCTCGCTACGGCAATTGTGCCTCGCAGGCGGCAAAAGCCTGTTCGGCGTCAATTCAAAGCCGCTCTGAGAGGCAAGTTATGTACTGAAGCCGGATGCGGCACTGCGGCTCGCGCGGCGAAAACTAGGGACAAGCCTCCCTCGCCCGCAGTCCGCATCCTGCTCCTGCCACGTAGTTTGAACCGAAAATACGCTCCGGGCGGAACAATCTGACCCAGAGCGTATTTAACATATAAGTTATATTGACTATACGTTGCGGAACTAGAGCCGCACGGCCACCGAATCCCATGCAGGGACGCTTAGCCGGACAGACTTCCTGCCGCCGACCACGTCCTTGAGTTCCTCGGGGAAGCCGGCGGTCAGTTCTGCCGGGGCGTCAGAGAAATTGCAGGCGACGAGCCAGGCCGAACTGTCGTCATAGCGCAGGAAGGCGAAGTGGCGCTGCGGATCGAAACCGTAGGAACCGTGATTGCAATAGCAGAGATCCCAGCATTTCCCGGCGCGGAACACGGGAAGCTTCGCGAGTTCCAGCAGTTCGCGGTACCTCGCCAAAATGGCGGATTCTTTCCCGTCCGGCTCCCGTTCACCATGAATATAGGCATAAAGGTCTCCCAGCATCCTCGGATGGCACCAGTTGAATATCGAGGTGCGTCCGTCGCCGCTTTCAGAGGCGTCCTCCCCGAACTCCTGGCCTGCATATAGCATGAACCAGGCGTCGTTGAACAGCAGGGAGAAGCTCAGCGCCGCATACGCCTTTGAAGCGGAGCCGAGGAAATGTTCCGATGCCAGGCGCAGCTCGTCGTGGTTCTCCAGGAAATTCAGCATCCTGGGCTGCATGTCCCCCAGGAACTGCCAGTTCCATGTCAGGCTTTCCGCGCTTCCGCCGTAGCGGCACACGCTGTCGAGGGCGTCATAAAGTCCGCATTTGTCATACAGAAGGTCGAACCCGGCGTCAAGATAACGCCTGTAGTTGTCCTTGCCGTAGACTTCAGCTACGAAGACAAGTCCGGGAAATTCCGCCTTGACCGAAGCAATGAGGGCGCCGAGTTTTCCGGAATCCACCAGCTCGACCATGTCGCACCTGAAACCGTCCACGCCCAGCGAGGCCCAATGGCGGAGAATCCCGAGCATGGCATTGAATGTCCTCGGGTCATCCCAATTGTTCTTGAAGGTATCCGTCCAGTCGCCGTCGCAATAGTCGAAATGCACTATGTCTCCCCGGTAGTCCCTGGCGACATGGTTGGGAATGTAGTCGATAAGGAGCTTGAGTCCGGCGTTGTGCGTGCGGTTGACAAGGCTCGAGAACTCCACCATGCGTTCGGCGGGGTTTTCCGCGAGATAGGGGTTGATGTCGAGCCAGTCCGTCACGGCATAAGGGCAGCCGGGGTCTCCTTTCACGAACTCCATGCCGCTGGCATGCCTGGGAATGCCGGTGTACCAGACATAGTCCACGCCCAGAGAGCGCAGATATGCGAGATTGGCTTCGTCGCAACTGCTCATTGTGCCTTTACCCCAGAGTCTCGGAAGAATCTGGTATATGATTTTCTTCATGTTGCTATCCTTGTTTTTTTCATTAGTTTATTATGGCATGCCGCCCTCGCGGCCGTCAGAACGGATACCCGACACCGAAATGAATCGCATAACCGTTGTGGCCGACCCACTGGGCGGGCCTGAGCCATCGGCTGCCGGCAGGACGTGCCGGGTCATGCAGCTTGAAGCCCGCATCGATTCTCAAGAGTATGAAATCCAGATTCACCCTCAGCCCGACACCCCAGTCCGCCGCGAGACTGCCCAGGAAATCATCCTTCATGCTGTCCATTCGCCAGACGTTGCCCACCTCGGCGAAGACAGCTCCCTCCAATTTCCAGAACATATCGAAACGGTATTCCAGATCAGCCTCCAGCTTCACGTCACCTGTCTGGCTCGGAATCACGAATGAATCATCAAGAGGGCTGAATCCGGGGCCGAGCGTACGGACCTGCCAGCCACGCATGCTGCTCGCCCCTCCGGCATAGAACTGTTTCTCGAAAGGCAACGCGGTCGAATTGCCGTAGGCATGTCCGACCCCCATGTCAAGCCTCATGGCAATAGCCTGCCCCTCGTTTCTCCCGTAACGGAACACCTTGCCGAGCTCGAGCTCCGCCCTGACGTACTGATTATAGGGAAGGCCAAGAAGCATGTGGTGGCCGGACGCCTCATCCACCGGCATGAAGCGGTCGAACAGCGAAATCAGATTCCCTGAAAGGTCGAACGAAAGGCGCGAGAAGCCGTATGAAGACTTAGGCACGATGGACGCGTCGCTGGTATGGTAGAGCGTCAAGCCTATTCCGGCGTCAATCTGATTCTGGAACGAATCCCAGAGATAAGGGTTCTCGAGCAGAGTCTGGGAGAAACTTCCGCTGATGTCATAAAGCTTTACTAGGTCTATCTGGAGCGGATACAGCTGATAGAATATCCGGTTGCCTATCTGCCCCGTGTATCCGAATGAAAGGCCGGCGACGCTCCTCCTGTATTCCGGACGGTTCTGGTAGTTGTATGACAAGGAGACCTCCGTCCTCGGAATATTCCTCCCGCGCGCACGGTCGAGAGGATAGCCGAGCGCCCTCGGGAAGCTCAGGCTGGCCGATACTCCGAGCTCGGACGATTTGACGTCGGTTCCGGGCATGAACTGCCAGTTTCCCGTGAATTCGACGTTCAGCCTCTCTCCACCGTTGAAAAGATTCTTATGGTAGAAGCTGAGCTGGGGAGATGCACCGAAAAGTCCGGAAGAATTCGAAGAGACCTCGGCGTTGATTTTGAAGCCCATGAGATTGGAATCACCGAGACGGATATCGCAGTTCACATGCGAACTGTCAACAGGTGTCATCTCGATGTTGACGCTGTTGAATACATTGAGAGCCGAGAGCCGCTGGTAGGTTGTATTGACCATGGTCTCGCTGTAATAGTCCCCGGGCCGTATCCGGTTGAGCTTCCGCAAAAGGGATTCACGGAACTTCAGGTCGGCAGGATGCCAGATGTTGACCCCTGCGATGCGGTATCTGTTGATGGGGGCATCCACCGAGGCGTTCTCGTTCCTTGTGTAGCCTCGGATGCGGTAGTACAGCACGGTGCGGCCGCCGAGCGTATCAGCCTCGAAGAAATAATTGTTCTTGTTGAACCTGTAGTAGCCGAGGTCGCGGAAATGCGCCGCTCCCCTGGCTGTCTCCGCCTCCAGCGACTCCTCCGAAAGGAAATCTCCCGGTCTGATGCTCACCGCTGCCGTATCCGCAAAGAAATCCGTCGCAAACTCCCCTTCCGGTATGTCATAGACCACCTCGTCTATCGGGAGCCTCTCCCCCGTGTCCACAAGATAGCGGACCTTGGCAAGACGCCGCACGTAGCTTATCTCGGGAACCACCCTGGCGTTGTAGTA
Source organism: uncultured Bacteroides sp. (assembly GCA_900543205.1). GTDB lineage: Bacteria > Bacteroidota > Bacteroidia > Bacteroidales > UBA932 > Cryptobacteroides > Cryptobacteroides excrementigallinarum. The sequence continues at coordinate 7,467 of UQQM01000033.1, forward strand.
GCCGAGATATTCCAGCCTGGTGGTCATGTTGTCCACGGTGCTCTGCACAAGCGAGGGGTTGAAGACAACCGGAGGAGTTCCTATCTTCTCCCAGAAGCCGTTTATGCCTCCTCCGCTGCCGTTCGACCAGTTGTATATGTTGAGGAAAGGGTTCCACCCGAATGCGAGATAGCTGTTGGACTGCTGGCGCAGATACGGAGCCAGGTCGGAAGCGCCTATCTTGCCATCACCGCTGACCTCTATCCTGTTGGACGCCAGACGGTACTCCCCTTCCGGCACGAGCCGGGTGGTGCTGCAGCCGGCAAGCACGAACAGCATCAGGAATATGGCCGTCGTCCTTCTCATCTGCGTCTGAACTCTGAAAGCGTGACCGCAGTAGCCACGGCGACATTCAAGGATTCCGCGCCGCCGCCGAACGACGGGATGCGCAGGCGGCAGTCAAGCCGGCGGGCAACCTCCGCGCTGATGCCGTTGGATTCATTGCCCATGACCACGAGACCGTCGGCCGCGAGCTGCGCCGAATAGATATTCTCCCCGTCAAGCACCGTCCCGTAGACCCTGCGCCCGGCGGCCCTGAATTCTGCGCACAGCGCCGCTATGTCGCAGCGGGAGACCCGGACACGGAACACCGAGCCCATGGAGGCCTGCACCGTCTTGGGATTGAAAGTCTCCACCGTATCGGGAGAAGCGTAGACCTGCCGGACGCCGAACCAGTCGGCAATCCGCAGAATCGTGCCGAAATTGCCGGGGTCGCGCACACTGTCCAGTGCCAGCACGAGGCCGCCGGGGATTCTGTCGGGAACACTCTCCCGGGGCATCCTGACAACGGCGAGCACAGGAGACGGGGTTGCGCACAGGGAAATGCGCTCCATCGCCGAGGCGCCGATGTCCTCCGGACGCAGCACCCTGACCACCTTGAACGAGGAAGCCATAGCCTCCGCGACCATCTTCTCACCTTCCACCACGAACAGCCCCTCCGCATCCCGGAACTTCTTCTCCCGGAGCGAGCGTATGGACTTTATTTCGGCATTGGTGAGCATCATGGCAAATATACGCAAACTCGCCCACATCCCGATGAAATTCGGAAGAATAATACGAACCTCCGGAAAAACTTTACTTTATCGGGAGCAAACGCATCGGATACCCGCTGCATTCAACTGGACAAATTAAAAAGCCGCCGGGACCAAATTATCCGGCGGCCTCTGTTCTTAATCCACGAACCTGATTTTCGAGAGATCGCGTGGCTTGGCCTCGGGGCTCTCGTCAGGATAGCCGATTCCTATCATGTAGAGCAGTTCGTAGCCGTCGCTGAAGCCCAGGCTTTCGATGAAGGCCCTGCCCTCCGCGCTGCCGTTGAGATAAGCTGCGGGGCCGCCGAGACAGATGGAGCCGAGCCCGAGGGAATATGCCGCAAGGCAGATGTTCTCTCCGAGCAAGCCGGCGTTCAGGCCGTTGTCACCGGAAGGCACGGCGATGAAGATCACCGCAGGCGCATTACGGAACATGTTCTTGAAATTGGGATCGGCGGCCACGGCCTCAGGATTCGCCTTGCGGTAGCTGTCGCTGATGGCGTCTATCATTTCGGCGTCATCGACTATGCGCAGCTCCCATTGCTGGGCGTTCAGCCCGTTGGGTGCGTTCACTCCGCATTCGGCGATGAGCTGCAGCTTCTCCCTCTCCACGGGGACATCCTTGTACTTGCGGATGGAGCGGCGGTTCATGATGGCCTCTATCACGGCGTTCTCAGCCTCTCCGGAGGCGGCGGGAGCGGAGGTGTCAGATCCGCAGGAGACGAGACACAGGGCGGCTGCGGAAGCCGCGAGCATATATATTCCTTTCATAGCCGTAATTTAGCAAACTTTATCGGAAAAATGAAGGCGCGGACGATGAAAACCGCCGCGCCTTCAACATCATGGTATCCGCCCGCTACTGCTCGGGTGCGGCGGAATACTCTCCGTCATAATCGACCTTGAGGGGCGTGCCGTCGGCAAGCTGCACATCCAGCTCCAGCTTCCAGGAGCTTCCGTTCTCCGAAACCCGGAACCAGCCTCCGGCAGGCTCGCGGTGCTCGGAATAATAGTGCACGGGATCCTCATACAGCAGGAAGTAGTCGTCCTGGTGGTCGAGGTTCTCCCCTGTCGGGTCATTCACCTTATGCTGCATGCCGTCGGCCCAGTAGGAGTCGACCGAAAAAGCTAAATAGGTGGTCGGAACCTCCTTTCCGGGTTCATATTCGAGAGGCGAGAAGATGAAGGTGACCTGAGTACCGGAATCGTTGCAGATTGCGGTGAGAATATCATAGCTGTCGCCGTCGAACTCGTAGGTTCCGAGAACCTCGGCTGACGGCTGCACGCCGTCGAATCCGGTGTCATAGCCACCCTTGTCGCAGGATGCCGCGAGCAGGACGACGGCGCTGAACACAGCCGCTTTCGCAAGAATGCTCGTCTTCATATTCCCTATTCCACGATTACGGCCACGCCGGAATAATGGCCCTTGAATTCGTCATAGTCGCTGAAGTCGACGGTCATAAGGTCACCGTCGAGATAGACTTCGAGGGTGCCCACCACGGAGCCGTCCTCCTTGAACTCCCAGACATTTCCGCCATATTCGAACTTGAGTATGCCCTTGTAGGTGGAGAGGCCGACCGGTCCGTAGTTGAATACCTCGGCGGGTGCGGTTATGTGGATGGCGTCGTTGGCGGGATCCTCATACTCGCTGACATACTCGAGGCCGCCAATGGGGCTCATCCATATATGCCAGATGTCGGTATCGGACTTGTCCACCAGTGCGGACTGGATAGGCATGGTTTCTCCTTCGAAGCTGAACTCGTTGGATTTTTCAGGCTCCTCGGGCACATAGTCCACGGACACGCATGCGCCCTCGAAACTTACCTCCACTGAAGTGCCGTCACCGAAGGTCACGGAAATCCGGGCGGCATACTCCCCTTCGGAAATCTTCTCTATGCTGTAGGAGCCTGCGGCACCCGCCAGGTCGCCGGAATAGGCCTCCCTGAAATTATAGGAAAAGTCATCGTTCAGGCTCATGTAGACCAGCGACATGTTCTTGCTGTCGGCGAGGTCGATCGTCTGTCCGCCGAGGTCGGTATCGTCGACGGCGATGAACAGATAGTTGGTCCCCATTTCCATGAGCTCATCGAAGGTATAGACCTCCGAGCTGGTGAAGTAGAGATATGTCTGGCCGTCCTCCTCAAGGTAGAAAGCCGCGCGGAGAGGGTTGCTCTCTCCGTTCGTAACAATCGTGTTGCCCTCGAATTCAGGATATACGGGGACGATGGTCTCCATGTCGAGTCCGATATTCCCCCGGAAGGTCTCCCCGGAGGTCAGGAGCATCGAGAAATCCACGGTGCCCGTGGTCTCCGTCTCCATGTCCACCGCAATCGTCAGGGCGCCTTCGCTTATCGCGCTGTGGTCGGCGGAGCTGACTTCAAACACCAGGCCGCCCTTTTCGTAATATGCCAAGCCGGTGCCGGCGGGGAGAGAAGTGAGGTCCAGTTCGAGCACGCCGCTCTCAGGGCCTTCCACGTCGGGTCCGATGGTCAATGAGACATAATCGGTTCCCTCGAGCTCTCCGAGGCTCTGGACGCCGGCCTCGGCGGCGAAATAATAGGTATACTCGTCAGGAGAGACGAGAACAGTCTGGATTTTGGTCTCCATTCCCGCGAATTCGATCGCGTTCTCGAGAGGATGCTGGGGTCCGTCCGGTGTCTCGGGCCCGTCCTCAGGCTTCTGACAGGCTGTCGCGGCCGCGAAGACCACGAATGCCGAAGCAGCGAATTTAAAAAGATTCTTCATTGCTTATTCGGATTTTGATTGTTTCTAATACAGTTCTGTGACCTCTATGGGGCCGTCGGTCGCCCATGTGCCGTTCAGGTAGTATGGAGGGTCGCTGCAGTCATCCAGCTTGAAGTCCAGGATGTGGGCGTCCCCGTCCCTGTTCGAAAACATCACCCCGCCGGCGATACGCGCGTATGTCTTCCAGGCATCGTCTTCGATCTCCAGATACCAGCTTCCGGTGAAATATTCAAACTTGTCGGGATAGCCGGGCACCAGGCCGAACGCCTTGATCTCCTCTCCGGGGATGCCGCCGTCCGCGCTCATGGATACAGCCTCGTACAGACCTTCCGGAATGCCGTCATGGACGTCGGTCTCCCATGACACGAAGAACTCCACCCTGAGCACCCTGCCGCTTCCCGAAGGCCATTCCCCCGAGATGTCAACCCCGTCTTCGGCCAGATACAGCACGAAGGCACGGGCGCGCTCGTCCCAGGTATATACGTCCTTCCTGTCGAAGAGCCTGGCCTGGGTGAATCCGGACAAATCCACGGATTCCGTCAGATTGCTGTTGTCGGAGCCGGGCGTCTCGCCGGAGCCCTGCGACAGGTCTGTGACTTCAGGTTTCCCGGAATATGAGAAATACCTCTTGAGGAAGCTGTTCCCCACAAGCACGCCTTCAATGGTGACGGTGCCGTCGTCGGCAACTTCCACCGAGAAACCTCCTTCCTGGAGAAGGTCGGCCTCGAAATCGGTCTGCCCGTCGGCGAACTCGGCATAATACGAACCATACGGCACTTCTACCGCCCCCTGAGGGGTGTCCTTCTCGAAAATGTCGCCGGTCTGCCATGTACCGACGGAGAAATCGCCGCTGTTCGCCGGTGCCGAATACTCTCCGGCAAGCAGCGCGAGGTCAGGTACGGAGCCGGAATTGCTTTCGGCGTTCACGACGAGCTTCAGCACCTGTCCGGGGCCTTCGCCTTCAATCGGATCCGAGGTCCCGTCGACCTCCATGTCAGTATGGAGCAGCAGAGTCCAGACGTCGGCCGACTCTCCGTCATAACCTCCGTAGAGAAGTTCCGCGTTCACATAGTCGGGCCTCTCGGGGACGAGCTCCTCGAAACCTCCCTGCTCCTGCTTGCCGGGATCAGGCCCCTCCTTGGTGCAGGCGGCGGAAAAGGCCGCACACGCGAGCAGCACGGCCAGCTTGAATTGAACTTTCATCAATAAGATACGTTAACGATAATACACTAAAAATGTCCGCAGGCGGATGAAGCGGATACCGCCCTACAACAGCCTGTCCGGGCAAAGGTATGAATTTTTTATCACAAAGACTCCGTGGCAATGGTACAATCCTGTGATTTTTATGTATATTTGCGAGTTCGAAGACTGAAGACGACATGAACATCAAGACCATAGGAGTTCTCACTTCCGGAGGCGACGCCCCCGGCATGAACGCCTGCATCAGGGCCGTGACCAGAGCGGCGATCTACGAGGGCTGGAAGGTGATGGGCATCTTCCGGGGCTACGAAGGTCTCATCAACAGCGACATAAAGGAGCTCACCACCGAAAGCGTGAGCAACACCATACAGCGCGGAGGCACCGTGCTCAAGACAGCGCGCAGCGACGAGTTCCGCACTCCGGAAGGCCGCGCAAAGGCCTACGAGAACCTCAAGCAGTTCGGCATCGATGCTCTAATTGTAATCGGAGGCAACGGCTCGTTCGCGGGAGCCCAGGCCCTGGCCAGCGAGCATGACATCACCGTCATCGGTCTTCCCGGAACGATTGACAACGACCTGTACGGGACCGACTCCACGATAGGCTACGACACGGCTCTCAATACGATTGTGGAGTGCGTCGACAAGATACGCGACACCGCAACCAGCCACAACCGCATTTTCTTCGTGGAGGTCATGGGCCGCGACGCCGGCTTCCTCGCCCAGAACAGCGCGATTGCCGCCGGGGCCGAGGCCGCCATCATTCCCGAGGACAACACCGACATCGACCAGCTCGCCACCTTCATCGGCAGGGGCATACGCAAGAGCAAGAACAGCAGTATCGTGCTCGTATCGGAGAAGGACGGCGGAGCAATGCACTACGCCGAGCGCGTGCGCAAGGAATATCCGCAGTATGACGTGAGGGTCTCCATCCTCGGACATCTCCAAAGAGGAGGCACCCCCACCGCCCACGACAGGATCCTTGCCAGCCGGCTCGGAGTCGCCTCCATCGAGGCCCTCAAGGAGGGGCAGCGCAACATCATGGTCGGAATCAAGAACGATGAGATAGTCTACGTGCCTATCTCAAGGTCAATCAAGATGGACAAACCTATTGACAAGGAACTGATCAACGTACTGACCATCCTGTCAATATAGCGGCATACGGTTTCCGGCGGCTGCGGCTGCCGTCCGATGGCACCGGAAACGGAATATGGGGTATTAGCTCAGTTGGTAGAGCGTCAGGTTCGCAATCTGAAGGTCAGGGGTTCGATCCCCCTATGCTCCACGGAAGAGGGGAGGCCGGACGGTCTCCCCTCTTCCGTGGAGCATACCTACCTAACGGCGGCGCTTAGCCCCGCCGCCGGCTCCGCTGCTCGATTCTCTTCGACAATCTCGCTCACGCTCCACCGGGCCGCTGATGCGGCCTCGTGGGAAGCCAATCGGCTGTCCCTTTTCAAATCGGATAGATTTCCGCGGCGGTGAAGCGGAAAAGGTCGGCGGGGGAAATCTTGAACTGGAGGCCTCGCACACCGGCGCTGATGTAGATGTAATCGTAGAGCAGGGCCGACTCGTGGATAAAGGTCGGATAACGTTTCTTCATGCCTATGGGCGAACAGCCGCCCCGGATATAGCCCGTGAGCCCGAGCAGTTCCCTGACATGGACCATCGCGCAGCTCTTGTTGCCCGAAATCGAGGCGGCCAGCTTGAGGTCGACTTCGAAATCCCCGGGAATCACGCACACGAAGATTCCGTTGCGGTCACCCCGGAGCACAAGGGTCTTGAAAACCTGCTCCACATTCTCCCCGAGCGACGCGGCCACCTTGCCGGCGGAGAGGTCGTCTTCGGAATACTCATACGGAATCAGCTCATAAGCTATTCCTGCAGCATCCAATAATCTTGCGGCGTTAGTTTTAATCATTTTGGCACAATGCTTGCTAATACAAATGGCGGAAATAGATTTTTCATAGGTTAAATTTTGGTTAGAATCAAAGTAACGGCTCCGATGGGATATCGCAGCCGTTATTTTTTTGTTTTCCCGAAGCTATTCGACGGGAGTATAGATCAGTTCGAAGGTCTCCTGGTCGCGGGAGAACTGCCTGAAGAAATCCCACATCAGCCTTGCGGCGGGCTTGAAGTTCCAATGGCCGTAGTCGTTGACCACCACAAGCCGCATCATGGGCACCTCTCCCTTGTATATTACGCCTGTCTCCATGGAAATTCCCGCGCCCTTGCCGGTCACGATGGTCTCGCGGTCGCTGAGACTGAAACCGAAGACGGGATCCTTGCCATAGTCAAGGCTGTCTATGCCGTCAAGCCCGTCCATGAGCAGATATGCGTTCCAGGCGTTCAGGTAATTGTTGCCCTCATAATTGTCCGCAGTATAGAAGGGCACGACCTCATCGGCCGAACCGAGCACCCCGCAATAGGGCATCTCTACGCAGCCGCGCTTCTGGGCCGCCTCGGCCATGAAGGAGCGCAGCCCGTATGCGCTGCGGTTGAAGTTGCCGAACAGGCCGCCGGAATGGCCGCCCACCGCCGCGAACACATGGGATTTCACGATTCCGAGCTGGGTGGAGGTGATGGAGCCGGCCGAAAGACCCTCGCAATAGATTCTCGAAGGATCAAGCTGGGGATATTTGTCCGTCAGCTCATACAGCACGGCCTCGACCCCGTCATGGCCCATCGCCCCGGCGGTGCGGCTGCCCTGCCATTCCATCTCCACTACGAAGAATTTCTCCTCGGCGGCGAGTTCGATGAATCCGGAAGTCTCCGCCTGGGTACGGGGGTCGTTGGTGTTGCCGTGAAGCAGAACCACGACAGGAACGCTCCTGTCAGGGGCGCCTTCCAGAAGCTCCTCAGGCCAATATTCATACCAGAGCCAGGGCAGTTCGCCCCCTGGACGTTCCTTCACGACGACATTGCGCACTATCCCGAAATTCTCCGGAATCATGTAGGGCTCCAGCTCATACGGGCCGAACTGTCCGAAGGCGGCGCCCATATAATGGGTATGCTTATAATTGTTGAAGCGGTAGTTGCGGCAGAACACCTTGTCCCATGCGTCCGCGAAAAGGGCGTGCAGGTCCGAAGCGGACAGACTGCTGACAGCCACGCGGAGCAGGGGTTCGTCAGGATTCTCATATAGCTTGACACCGTCCAGCTCACCGCAGGCTACGGCACCGTCGGCGGCGATATAGGCCTTCGCCACACGGGCGGCATTCTTACCAGCCACGTAGGCCGGAACTCCGTAGGATTTCTCTTTGAGGGGGCTCACCGCCCTGCCGTCAACCGTCAGGATTCCGGCGATATGGTCGGCGGCCTCCGGCAGCAGCACCCTGTTCACGAAGTCAGCTCCTTCGCCGAAGCCTATGACCTTGATGTTCCCCGAACGCGAATAGCGGTTGAACAGTTCCTTGAAGACTTCGAAATCAGCCTCGGAATCGTACTTCCCCGCTACGGGGTTGATGACCATGGCTCCGGCGTGGTCGCTCTCCGCATATTCCGGCAGCCCGAGCCCGTCCACAAGGGCTTCGGCGGCATTGGCGTCCAGCTCTCCGTCGGGATAGATGAAGAACTGGGGTGCAAAATTGTAGGAACGCCCCTCGAAAGACGTCTCGAAACTGGCGGGAAGCGTATAGACCACATTGTCAGGCAGAGGGGGAAGCTGGTATGCAGGCCCACGGCCGTGGGGATCGGGGACATGCTGTCCGAAGGAAGGAACACCCGCGCCGCACAGCAGAAGGGCGGCGGGAACAAGGAATCGTCTTATCATCATATTCATATCAATGATTATTTCATCTGGTCGTCACTGTAGTTCACCCTCACGCCGTCGCGCACATAGAGCAGGTCGAGCCCCATGGAACCGCCGGGGTTTTCCGCGCCCTCAACCCTGCCCGAAAGCAGGTCGCGGCAGATGCGGCCGAGGTCGTATATCCTCTTGGTCGTCTCCTGGTTGGAGTTCATGAAATGTCCGTTGTACAGGAAGTATATGTCATTCGCCTGCATCCACGCGAGTGTCCTGTCGCAGGTTTCCGCCATGGTGGAGAAATCCGTGAAAAGAAGGAGGTTGCCGTTGCCGAAGGAATCCCCGCTGAAGCCGTAATGATTGGCCTTGTCCATGAAGGTTACGGAACCGGCGGTATGTCCGGGCGTGAAGAGCACCTCGAGAGTCCTGCCGCCGAGGTCGATGACCTGCCCGTCCTCCAGATAGCGGACCTTGCCGTCAAAGCCGGGTGCCATTTCGGGAAGGGCGGCCTCGTCGGCCCTGCATATCCATATTTCATCGAAATTGTTGCAGCCGCCGGCATGGTCGGGATGGACATGCGTGAGAATCACGTCGTACGGCTTGTCCGTAATCGACTCCACTATCCCGTCGAGTCCGGGGATGACGGTGCCCGTATCGATGAGCACGGCCCTGTCGTCGCCCTCGACAATATAGAGGGTCTCGGAAGACATCACGTGGCCGGACCCCACCCAGAGGTGTTCGTCAACCTGGCGGAAAACGACGTCGGGCCCCTCATAGACCACGGGATAATCGAGGGGAAGGGCGTATCCGCCGCCCTGGACCGGCTGCGCCGCAGCGCCTATTGCCAGCAGAAAGCAGAATACGGATGAAAGAATTTTACTCATGATGCGGTTCAATTTTCCAAAATTTTCAAAATATAGTAAATTTGTCCGTGATTTCATGCAAATCGACCGTCAAAACAACCGATGATATTCTATTTTTCCGCAACAGGCAATTCATTATGGGCCGCAAGGCTGCTCGGACAGCATTTCGACATGACGCCGGTATCCGTCGCTGACGCGATGAAGAAAGGTGAATGCCGTTTCGACCTCGCCCGCTCCCCTTTCGTGATGTTCGTGTTTCCGGTCCACTCATGGGGCCCGGCCGTCACCATGCTCAAGTTCGTGGAGCGCATGGAGCTGGAGGGCATTGAAGGCAAGCCCGTCTACGCAGTCTGCACCTGCGGCGACGACTGCGGGCGCACCGACGAGGTCTTCGCGGCCTCGCTTGCGGCAAGAGGGATGAAGCTCACACGCTGCTTCTCCGTGACCATGCCGAACTGCTACATACTTCTGCCGATCTTCGACATAGATTCGAAGGAGCTGGAACAGCGCAAGCTCGAGAACGCCCCGGCCGAACTGGAGGAGATCGCCTCCGCCATAGAGAAGGAAGAATCATCGGGCGGACTCTACAAACGCGGTTCCGGCTCATGGTTCAAGACCAGGGTGATAAACTACGGCTTCCGCAAATACATGCAGGGCGAAACGGCATTCCGCACCACAGGCGACTGCACCGGCTGCGGCCTCTGCGCCGAAGTCTGCCCGGAGAACAACATCCGCCTCGGCGCCGACGGACTCCCCTCCTGGGACAAGCACTGCGTCCAGTGCCTCGCCTGCATCCACCGCTGCCCCGCAAGAGCCATCGAGTACGGCACCATCACCGTCAAGAAGGGGCGCTACCGCAACCCGCTGGTATTCTGACAATCCTACATCCCTTCAGACAGGACGCTTCCGTCCCGGCAGCCGGAGACGGAAAAAACTGCCGGACCCGAACGGGCCCGGCAGGCAGATAATCCTGACTTTGCTCACCAAACAAAATATCGACTGTATGAGGGATTGTGTCTAAACCGATCAATATTTCAGAACTATCTTTGCATCCCTGTCGGCGGGGAGCGCCGGCAGTTTCACGCTGGCCTCACGCACAGAGGCGTCATAGCTGCATTCCAGAGCCGTTCCGTCCAGAGTTACGGACGAAGGCTGCCGCGTGAGTCCTCCGAAAATCACGGTCACCTCGCGCTCGGGAGACATGTCCTTGTAGGACCCTTCCCTTGCTGCAATGGTCAGGGTGCAGCCGGAGGCGGTGGCGTTCTTCTCAAGCAGGGTGGTGGCATATTCGCTCCTGTAGGCCTCGCTCACGCCGTCGTCCTCATAGTAGAGAGTGCTGCTGCGCCCGCGTCCGGGAGCCACGTATATCCTGTAGGCGTCGCTCTTCTCCTGGAGGCTCTGTATGCCCTCGTGCGCCAGGGGGATTATCGCTCCCGCCTTCACGAACCAGCAGTTCTCGTCGATGGAATACTGGAGCTCGTCCACTGTTCCTCCGCGGACCATTTTGTGATGGGCCATGTCGTACCAGTCGTTTCCGGCGGGGAACCAGACCTCGCGGCCGGCCAGCCCGGTCCCGGGGTCAACAGGCTCGCATACAGTGGCGACCAGGATGTCGTCACCGAACATGTACTGCTCCTTGTAGTCGTATGCGGCGTCTGTCTCGGGATAGTCGTAATACATCGGGCGGCACATGGAGATTCCGCTGTCGTAGGCCTGCCTGGCGGCACCGTAGATGTAGGGGGTCAGCGCGTAGCGCAGCTCGAAGGCGTCCTTCATGTATTCGTAGTGGTCCTCGAACATCCATATCCTGCGCTCGAGCACGTTGGAATTGGTGCTGTGGGTCTTGAATATGGGAGAGAACACTCCAAACTGGAGCCAGCGCGTGTAGAGCTCGGGGTCGGTGGGATTGTCGCCTCGCTGCATGTGGCCTCCGAGGTCGTGGCCCCAGTATCCGTAACCCACATTGGACGCGGTGGCCGTGAAGTACGGCAGGAATTCGAGCACCGACCAGAGAATATGCGTGTCGCCGGAGAAGCCCTTGCTGTCCACCACGGCGGGCAGGGCCCGCATCACGTCCCGAAAAGTAGGGAAGCGGCGTGTCCCGACG
>UQQM01000034.1 GCA_900543205.1 uncultured Bacteroides sp.
AATGGAAAGGAGGAAGAAGAAATGAAAGCAATGTTCATAGCATATAACCAGGCGTACAACGAGGAAATCGTGGAGACGCTCAAGGAATTCGGCCAGAAGGGCTTCACCCGCTGGCACGACATCGAGGGCCGGGGCCATTTCAACGGCCAGCCCCGTCTGGGCAGCCATGCCTGGCCCGAGCTCAACCAGGGAGTCCTTGCGGTCATGCCGGACGAGAAGGTGGCCCCGATTCTGGCGGCCATGAAGGCGAAGGACGAGGCCGCGCCCGACCTGGGGCTCAGGGCGTTCGTCTGGAATGTTGAATCTTATTATTAATTTGCTAACTTTGCATCCGTCGGGCCACAGTGGTCCGGCGGATGTTTTTTTAATCTGATTTTATTATGGCAAAGGTTGTAAATGATTCGAACATAGCCGAGATTCTCGGCTCGAAGGAGCCTGTCCTCATAGATTTCTGGGCCACATGGTGCGGCCCTTGCAGGATGCTCGCCCCCACGGTGGATGAGATCGCCGAAGAATTCGAGGGTCGTGCCGTCGTAGCCAAATGCAACGTTGACGACTGTGAAGACATCTCTATGAAGTACGGCATCCGCAACATCCCCACGCTGCTCTTCTTCAAGAACGGGGAGCTCGTCGACAGGACCGTGGGCGTGGTGTCCAAGCAGGATATAGCGGACAGGCTGACAAAATTAATTTAACTTACCAAAATCATGAAAAAAGCTATTATCGCGATTGCAGCCCTCTTCGTGGCTCTTTCGGCAAATGCCCAGATCGGTGTAGTGGCCGGTCTCACCTCTTCTTCCACCAACGTCGAGGCTGCGGTGGCCGACATCAAGAACGTGAACCAGTATCATGTGGGTATCACCTACAAGATCGGAATCGGCAACATGCTCGCCATTCAGCCCGCGCTGATCTACAACATGAAGGGCACCCAGCTCGGAGATATAGCCGGACTTGACGATGTCGACGTGAACTACAAGACAGGATACCTCGAACTTCCCGTACAGGTGCAGCTCGGCTTCGGAATCGGAAGCATCGCCCGCGTCTATGGATTCGCCGAGCCTTTCGTGGGCTACGCAATCACCAACCAGGTGCAGGGTCTTGGAGATACCGTCAAGAACTGGGACAATGTCAAGAACAGGCTTGAGTACGGTGTCGGACTCGGCGCAGGAGTGGAGCTTTTCAGGCATCTCCAGGTGTCAGTGAAGTATTTCTGGGACCTTGGCGACGTCTATGGAGCCGACATCACCTTCGGAGATGTGACCAAGGACATTGCGACGAGCAAGTGCAGCGGCATCGCCGCTTCCGTCGCCTTCCTCTTCTAAAGACTTATGGCTGACAGGAAGGCGGTAATTTTCTGCTCGTCACACGAACTTGAACAAAAGTACATCCAGGCTGCACGGAAAATAGTCCGTGCAGCTTGTTTGGCTGGATATGACATAGTGTCCGGAGGCACCGTCAAGGGCCTGATGGGCGTGGTCTGCGACGAGGCTTCGAGTTGCGGAGCCGGAGTGATAGGCGCGGTTCCGCGTTTCATGAAGGGTCTGGAGCATCCGGCTCTCACGGAGTGTGTCTGGACCGACACGATGTCGCAGCGCAAGGAGGCCATGAGGCAAGGTACCAGCCTCGCCATAGCGCTTCCCGGCGGCATAGGCACCCTGGACGAACTTGCCGAGACCTATTGCCTGGCCAAGATGGACCTGTACGAAGGCCGTGTCGTGGCCTTCAACATGGAGGGTTTCTACGAGCCCCTGAAGGCCCAGCTCAGGCATTTCGTGGATACGGGGATGCTTTACGAAGACTCCCTGAAGCTCATCCATTTCCCTGAAACCATAGAAGAGCTGGAGGCGCTGCTGTGAACCTTGCTGAAATAACGGCATATCTCGGCAGCGACTGGTCGGGGCTGGAGGAGCTCATGCGTTCCGGCCTGACGTCCGGCGTGAAGCTTCTCCAGTCGGTCAACGACAGCATCCTGGCTTCGTCGGGCAAGCGTCTGCGCCCCATGATAAGCCTTCTGACGGCCCGGGCCCTCGGAACGCCGAATATCGACACCCTGCGCTATGCCGCCGCCTGCGAGCTGCTGCACAACGCGACCCTGATGCACGATGACGTGGCCGATGAAAGTCCAGAACGCCGGGGGCGTCCTACTGTCTCGGCGCTTTTTGGCTCTTCCGCCGCCGTGCTGATAGGAGATTTCTGGTTGTCGCGCGCCGTTGACCTCATCCTGATGTCCGAAGACCACGAGCGCGTGGCCGGATTCTTCTCCAGGACGCTCAGCGACCTGGCGGAGGGCGAGATGCTCCAGATGGAGAAGGCGGCCAGCGCGGATACCGACGAGGATGCGTATTTCAGTATAATCCACAACAAGACAGCTTCCCTGTTCGAGACTGCCGGAAAGGCGGCGGCCGCTTCCGTGGGAGCTTCGGACGGACGTTTCGAAGCCGCGAAGCAGTTCGCCCTCTGTTTCGGCATGGCTTTCCAGATAAAGGACGACATACTCGACTATGTCGGCGACACAAGGCTCGGCAAGCCCGTAGGCCTTGACATCAGGGAGCAGAAGATCACCCTTCCGCTTCTCGGCGCGATGCGCTCCTCCGGACGCGAGGCCGAGATACGCGCGAAGATTCAGGCCGTCCATGACCATCCGGAGTATTGCCGGGAGATACATTCCTTCGTCCTGGAGAACGGGGGAGTGGAGTATGCGTCGGCGAAACTTGACGAATATATCGGGAAGGCGTGCGGCGCCCTCTCCGTCCTGCCTGACTCCACTGCGAGGAGGTATCTGGAGGAGATAGCCCATTATAATGCGTTCAGGCAGCTATGAGGTTCGCGGAGCTGAAAGGGAACGACGGGTTGAGGCGCGTGCTCCCGGAGATGGTCGACTCCGGACGCATCCCCCATGCGATGCTCTTCAGCGAGGATGACGGGGGCGGGGCTTTCGCGCTCTGCCTGGCCTTCCTGCAGTATCTCTACTGCCAGGACCGGAGAAACGGGGATTCCTGCGGGGAGTGCCCGTCCTGCAACAAGATATCCAAGCTGATCCATTCCGACCTGCATATCCTGTTCCCGACGTCCGCGACCAAGCCGTCATGGACCCTTGCCGCCGAATTCCGCGAACTGGCCGCCGCGAATCCGTATTTCCGCGAGGCCGAGCTGAATGCGGCGCTGAAGCTTGACGGCAAGAACACTTCGATTACCGTGGCCGATTCCAGGCACCTTCTCGATGCGCTGTCGCTCACGGCGCTGGAAGGCGGCTACCGCTCGGTAATCATCTATCTTCCGGAGAAGATGAACGCGGAGGCGGCGAACAAGCTGCTCAAGCTCATTGAAGAGCCTCCGCAGCTCACCCAGTTCCTGCTGATTTCCCACAGGCCCGACAGGCTGCTGCCCACGATAGCGTCCAGGTGCCAGCATCTCAGGGTATATCCGGAAACCGCCGGCGGGACGGGGGTGGATTTCGAGGCGCCCGAGCTCTTTTTCGAGCTTATGGATGCGCTGGTTTCGAAGAATTTGCTATCTTGCCTGGAGACGGGCGAGAAACTGGCCGCATTGCCCTCCAGAGAGAGCCTGAAGGCTTTCTGCAGATATGCGGCGGAAAACATACGCCATATCTTTCTGGCCCAGCAGGGTCTCGGCGGGCTCGCAGGAGCTTCCGGGGCGTCGGACGGGATGACGGCGGAGGAGACGGACAGGAAGGTGACGGCATACGCCGGCAGCCTTTCAAAAACCTTTCCCCGCGGGGCGTCCGAAGTGCTGGACAGGACTCTGTCGCTGATAGACAGGAACGTCAACCAGAAGCTGGCCGTCACGGATATGGTGGACCGCTTATATAGATTGTTATGAGCAGAGAATCGATTCAATATGATTGCTTCAGAGGCTGCGTGACGACCCGGGACGAGAATTCGGGCGAGACTTCGTGCACCTATCGCGCAGGCTGCTGCAAGATGAGCACCCGCGACTGGCTCAAGGACGCCAGGGACGGCTCTTTCCCCAATATCTTCGAGGTGCGGTTCAAGAACACGCGCAAGGGCTTCTATGTCAATGACTCCTCGCAGAACATCCGTATCGGCGACCTTGTGATGGTCGAGGCTGTGACCGGCCTGGATCTCGGAATCGTGACGCTGGAAGGCCCGGCGGTGGGCAGGCAGATGAAATGCCGGGGAGTGGACCCTGAGACCGCTACCTTCAGGAAGATATACCGTAAGGCGCGCCAGACCGACATAGAGAAGTGGCAGGAGGCCATCGCGAGGGAACAGGAGACCATGATCAGGGCGCGCAAGATAGCCGCGATGATGGGTCTGGAGATGAAGATAGGCGATGTGGAGTTCCAGGGAGACGGCTCGAAGGCCATCTTCTACTATATAGCCGACGGCAGGGTGGATTTCCGCCAGCTGATCAAGGCATACGCCGAGGAATTCCGCATCAGGATAGAGATGAGGCAGATAGGCGCCAGGCAGGAAGCCGGGCTCATAGGGGGACTGGGAGTGTGCGGACGCGAGCTCTGCTGCTCCAACTATATTTCTTCCTTCCAGAGCATTTCCACTTCGGCGGCGCGCTGCCAGGACCTTTCGCTCAATCCGCTGAAGCTCGCAGGACAGTGCGGCAAGCTGAAATGCTGCCTGAACTATGAGGTTCCGGTGTACCTGGACGCCCTTTCGCGCATACCCAAGCTCAACGGGCCGCTTGAGTTCGAGGACGGCCCCGCGTTCCTGCGCAAGACCGACATCCTCACGGAGACCATGTACTTCTCGTATGAGAAGTCGTCGGACGCCAAGCTCTATCCCCTGAGCGCGGCGGAGGTGGCGGACATCATCGAGATGAACAGGAACGGCGAGAAAGCCGAGTCCCTGCGCCCCGAACCGGTGCAGCACAAGCCTGAATTCGTGTCGGCCGTGGGCGACGACAGCATCAGCCGCTTCGATGCGCCTCGCCGCAGGAAGAAACCCCAGAACAAGAAGAACGGCGGGCGCCAGCGCCGTCAGACCGTGAAGAACGGCGCGAAACCGGGGCCGAAGAATGGGGAGAAGTAGGTTCCCGGCAATATTGTCGGCCATGCTGCTGCTCGCCGGCTGTGCCCGGCCGCTCTCGACCGAGATGTTCGTGCGCAGCGACCGCGCCGATAACGGGGTGTATGTTTTCGACCTGGAGCTTGAGGACAGCGTCACGGTCTATGATTTCTGGTTCTACAGCCGTACGGTCAGCCGCAGCATCTCCAGCCTTCCGCTCAATGTGCAGTGGCTTTCGCCTTCCGGACGGCGCTTCTCCGAGACGGTCTACATGAAAAGCGTGGATGCCGACGGAGAGAAGGAGCTTTACCGCAGCGGAGTGGTGCTTTCCGAGGCCGGACTCTGGCGCCTTAGCGTGCGTCCGGTAGGGGTGGACGATGAATTCTGCGGTCTTGGAGTGATATGCAAGGAGCATGGGACACGATAAGTTGAGGAAATTTGCGGAGAACGAGAGCTTCTCCTGCCTGATGCAGCCCGATTCGAGGGAGCTGCTTGCCGACGGTTACGCCAATCTGCGCGACCACGGCATAAAGGGTCGTTGGAATGCCGGGATGTTCCCGCGTTCTGCGGCGCCTGCCGATTCCGGGCTTGTGCTCGAACTGGGCTGCGGCAAGGGTGAATATACCATAGACCTCGCCCTGCGCAATCCGGAGAGGAATTATGTCGGAGTGGACATCAAGGGGGCGCGGCTATGGAAAGGCGCCAAGTATGCGACGCAGAACGACCTCCCCAACGTGGCTTTCCTGCGGACGCGTGTGGAGTTCATATCCGCCTTTTTCGCCCCCGGGGAAGTATCGGAAATCTGGCTGACCTTCTCGGACCCGCAGTTCAGGAGCGAGAATTCCCGCCTGAGCTCGCCGCTCTTCCTCGAGCGCTACCGCTCTTTCCTGCGCCCCGGAGGCACGGTTCATCTGAAGACGGATTCCCGTTTCCTGCATGAATATACGAAGGCGGTCTGCAGGGTCAACGGTCTTGAGGTTCTCGCCTGCACGGAGAACCTGTACGGAACTGTTTCCCGCGTTGCTGCGGATTCCCGTGTTGCGGCGGATTTCAAATCCGCTGCGACAGAAACAGAATCTTCCGCCGCAACAAGGGCGATAGCCCCGGAGGTGCGTGAAGTCAAGACTTTCTATGAAAGCATGTTTCTGGAGCAGGGCTATCCCATCACCTATATGGCGTTCCGCCTCGACCATGAGGGGCCTTTCGCGGCTCCGCGCGACCCTGAGGATTTCGATTCGGACCATTGGCGCTCCATCGAAGGGCCGCGCGTGCTCTTCGGTCGCGACACCGCCGAAACCCGCCGCCAGAAGCTCAAGAAATAGGACGGTTCATTTTATGCAGAAGACTGCATAAAGGGGAATGGACTTTATGCCGTTCTCGAAGCCGAAATTCTTCTTGGAGATTCTTATTGAATACGGGGCGGAGTATTTCTCCGTAAACACTCCGAGACTTTTCGACCGGGTTCTGCGGCCTTTCTTGACTTCTATCGGTATTATGCCGTTTTCTGTCTGAAGGACAAAATCCACCTCGGCTATGCCGTCGCTTTGCCAATAATGGAGTTTATGCCCGTTTGCGCTCAATGCCTGCGCGACATAGTTTTCCGTCATGGCCCCGAGATAGGTGTTGTCTTCATTAATGTCGGCGAGAATTATCTGGAGAGGCATGCCGCAGCGGAGCGTGAGCAGCCCGATGTCCCCCATGTACAGCTTGAAGTCGGACAGGTCTGCGTATGCCTCCAGGGGAATGAATCCGTGTTCCAGCCTCCGACATTTGAGGGCGATGCCTGCAAAAGTCAGCCAGTCAATGGCCTCTCCGAATATCGTGGCGGTTCCTCCGCGTCTGACCACCTTGTACTGAAACTTTGTGTTTTCTTTTGCCAGCTGTGCGGGAATTGAATTGAAACAGGCCCGTATCTTGACGCTTGTGGAGGGCGCGGCGTATTTCGCCATGTCTGCTATATATTGGTTGAAGATGGAGTTCTGAGTCTGCTGTACGGTGATGAAACTTCGGTTCTCGATGTAATCGGCGATGACGGCGGGCATGCCTCCGGTTATGAAATATGTCTTGTACAGGTTTATTGCCAGTTCATGCAAAGCCTCCGGCATTGCGATGATTCCGGAGTAATGAGCCCTGATTTCCGTTGCGAGCTCCGTGTTTCCCGTTGCCCATAGGAACTCTTCGAAATCCAGGGGGAAGAGAGTCAGTTCTTCTGCCTTTCCGACAGGGTAGGAGTATTTTTCCCGATTTACGGCAACTCCGAGCAGGGAGCCGGCTGCGATGATATGATATTGTGGCGTCTGCTCGCAAAAATACTTCAATGAATTCAAGGCTCGTTCGGAAGCTTGAATTTCATCAAAGAAAATTAAAGTCCTGCCGGCGGTTATTTTCTCGGCTTTAAGAATCTCGATGAACCGCAGAATTTTGTCCGGAGACATCTCGGCCTCCAGAAACCGTGAAAGCGATTGCTCGATTTCCATGTTGAGGTAAATCATGTTTTCGAAATTCTCTTTCCCGAATAGGCTTACGATATATGTCTTGCCGACTTGCCTTGCACCGCTCAATATAAGGGGCATACGTACGTCCTTGTTCTTCCATGTAAGAAGGTCGGAGAGTATCTTGCGTTTCATGAGGCATGTAATTTTGCCCTAAATTATCAAAATGTTCGGAAAAATCATAGAATTGCTGATTTTTCCGAACATTTTGATTGGCGTTCCTGAGCTTCCGGCAGATGGCGGAAGCAGGATTCAGGCGGCCCTGTTGTCAGCGGACTTCCGTCCAGTGGATTGTCACGCCGCTGCGCTCCATGCCTCGGAACCAGGTCATCTGGCGTTTCGCGAACTGGTGTATGGCTATGGCGAGCTTCTGCCGCATTTCATCGTAGGTGAGGGCGCCCGTGAGATAGAGCGTCACGAACTTGTATTCAAGCCCGTATGAAATCAGGGTCTCCGCCGGAACTCCCGCGTCGAGCAGTCCGCGTATCTCAGCGACCATGCCCTCCTGCAGCCTGGCGTCCAGACGGCGGTCGATGCGTGCGTTGCGGACCTCGCGTGTGACCAGCGTGCCGATGAAGTAGGGCTTCGACGGCAGCCCCTCCCTGGGCACGGTGACTTTGGCGCTGCTGTGGGCGCTGCGGTTCACGAAGTCGTAGCCCGAAGTCACTGCGCTGATGTACATGCCCGTGCCGCCGCAGAGTACGGGCACCGCCCCTCGGGAGCGTATGTCGGCGTATGCGCGCATGAAATCTTTCTGGAACTCGTAGACATTGTATTGTGCGCCTGCGGGAAGAATGTCGATCAGGTGGTAGGGCACTTCCCCGTATTCGCCGAGGTCCTTGCCGGTGCCTATGTCCATGCCCCGGTAGACCTGCCGGGAGTCCGCCGAGATGATTTCCGCCGGGGCGAGCCTCCGCGCGAGTTCGACCGCGTAGCGTGTCTTGCCGGAGGCGGTTGGGCCCAGCACGACCACGAGGTCGGCGTCCCCGCTCCTGCATGCCCTGCCTAGGGCGTCGAGATCTATGGTTTCGGGGGAGGGAAGCTCCGCCGGTATGGATTTCCTGGCGGGCATGGCTATTCGCGTTCCATTTCGCGCCTTATGTCCTTTTCCTTGATGCTGGCGCGCTTGTCATATTCCTTCTTTCCCTTCGCGAGGGCGATGTGTACCTTCGCGTAGCCGTTCTCGGCGATGTAGACGCGGGTGGCGACTATCGTGAGGCCCTTGGTCTTGACCGCCTGTGCAAGGTGCCTGAGCTCGCGGCGCGTGAGCAGCAGCTTGCGGTCGCGCATGGGTTCGTGGCTGCTCCAGGCCGAGGCCCAGAAGTAGGTGGCTATGTTCATGCCGCGCAGGTAGAGCTCTCCGCCGGAGAAGTAGCAGTAGGCGTCCTGAAGGGAGGCCTTGCCGGCCCGGAGCGACTTGATCTCCGTGCCGACAAGCACTATCCCGGCGTCGTACTGCTCGAGGAACTCGTATTCGAACGACGCCTTCTTGTTGTTGATCTGCACCCTGTGCTGCTTTTCCTTTGCCATCGGCGGTAAATATACTCAAAAATCTACAGCTTGAACTCCGCCTTGACCTGCTCCACGGCGTCAAGCTTCTCCCAGCCGAAGAACTGCATGCCGTCCTTGACGTAGGGCGTGCGGCCCATGTGCCCGTAGGCGGCGCAGGGTTCATAGATGGGGTTCTTGAGGCCGAAGCGCGAGATGATTGCGGCCGGCCTGAGGTCGAACATGTCCGGGATGCGCGAAGCTATCAGCGAATCGGCGTCCTCTCCCGTGAGGCCGGCTATGCGCGCGGTGCCGTAGGTGTTCACGAATATGCTTACGGGCCGCGCTACGCCGATCGCGTAGGCCACCTGGACCAGGCATTCGTCGGCGACTCCGGCCGCTACGAGGTTCTTCGCGATGTGGCGTGCGGCGTATGCGGCCGAACGGTCGACCTTGGAGGGGTCCTTTCCGGAGAATGCTCCGCCTCCATGCGCCCCTCTTCCGCCGTAGGTGTCCACGATGATCTTGCGCCCGGTGAGTCCGGTGTCGCCGGCGGGTCCGCCTATCACGAACTTGCCGGTGGGGTTCACCAGCAGGATGAACCTGTCGTCGAAGAGCCGGGCCGTCCTCTCCGGAAGCGAGGCGATGAGCCTGGGAATCACGATTCCGCGTACGTCCTTTTCGATGCGGGCGTGCATCCTTTCGTCGGTGTCGAATTCGTCATGCTGGGTGCTCAGCACTATGGTGTGGATGCGTTCCGGGCGGTGTATGGCCGAGAACTCCACGGTGAACTGGGCCTTCGAGTCCGGACGCAGGTAAGGCATGAGCTCCGGCTCGTTGTGGCGTATGTCCGCGAGCACCTGCAGCAGCTTGTGTGAGAGCGAAAGCGCGAGGGGCATGTATTCGTCGCCGTCGATGCTGGCGTAGCCGAACATCATTCCCTGGTCGCCGGCTCCCTGGTCCAGGGGCTCGCTGCGCACCACGCCCCTGTTGATGTCGGGGCTCTGCT
The DNA here is from genome assembly GCA_900543205.1 of uncultured Bacteroides sp. GTDB lineage: Bacteria > Bacteroidota > Bacteroidia > Bacteroidales > UBA932 > Cryptobacteroides > Cryptobacteroides excrementigallinarum. The sequence goes on from UQQM01000034.1 coordinate 9,993, forward strand.
CGTGGATGGTGGAGATTATTCCGCAGGAGGAGGCGTCGAAGCCGTACTCCGCCTTGGTGTAGCCTATGCGGCTGATCACCCGGCGCGCCGTGGCGGGTATGTCCACGTAGGCGTGCTCAGAACGCACCTCGCCGCCCACTATCACGAGTCCGGCGGTGCAGAAAGTCTCGCAGGCCACCTTCGATTCGGGGTCCTGGCGGAGGAATTCGTCTAGAATTGCATCTGAAATCTGGTCAGCGACCTTGTCGGGATGACCTTCGGAGACTGACTCCGATGTGAAGAGATAGTTCATATTTTTAGCATTTTTTTACGAGGTTGCAAGCATGCAAATCTCTCCTCGTAGGTTAACGAGGGGCAAAAATAGCAAAAATTAATTAAAAGTTAACACGGCAGAATTTGGAAAGCATCTCGGTCTGCTGTATATTTGCGGCGTAAAGTTAGTAGTGCTTGAAATATAGAATTTTTGCGATTTTGCGATATATATTATTAATTTGTATCCGAAAAATCTATTTCTTATTTCAAATTTTATGAACAAGTTCATCAAAAGCCTTTTGCTGTCATTTTCGGCAATGCTTTTCGTCATCACCGCTTCAGCGCAGGTGACGACCTCCGCACTGAGAGGCACAGTAGCTGACCAGAACGGAGTGGCGATTCCGGGAGCGACGGTGGCAGCCGTGCACACTCCTTCAGGTACCACTTATTATGCAGTGGCCAACGCCGAGGGAAGTTTCGTGATCAACGGTATGCGTACCGGCGGTCCTTATTCTGTAGAGGTGAGCTGCCTCGGCTATCAGACCGTGACCTACACGGACATCACTCTCCAGCTCGCGAATTCATATCAGCTGACGGCCAATCTCGCCGAGGACAATGAAATGCTGTCCGAGGCGATTGTCGTTTCAACAGCGGCTTCAAGACTCTCCAACGAGAGGGCCGGCGCTGCCACCAACATCTCGAACGATCAGATAATCTCGCTCCCTACCGTAAGCAGGAGCATCGAGGATGTGACCCGTCTTTCTCCCTACGGAGGAAACGGAATGACCTTCGCCGGAGCTGACGGACGTACCGCCAACTTCACCGTGGACGGAGCCAACTTCAACAACAACTTCGGTCTCAGCGACGGTCTGCCCGGAGGCGGCAACCCTATCTCCCTCGACGCTATCGAGGAGCTCCAGGTGGTCATCTCCCCTTATGACGTACGTCAGACCAACTTCATCGGAGGCGGTGTGAACGCCATCACCAAGTCAGGTACCAACACCTTCAAGGGAAGCGCCTATGTTTATCACCAGAATGAGAACATGCGCGGAGACAGCGTTGAAGGGGAGCAGATCCCGGGAGCGCGCGACACCGACCGCAACACGACTTACGGTTTCTCCCTCGGTGGACCTATCGTGAAGAACAAACTCTTCTTCTTCGTCAACGCCGAATACTCCCAGTCTCCTTCAGTAGCAATTCCCTGGAGGGCAAGGGCGGATGAGAGCGTCACTCCGAGCGAATCCCAGTATCTGTCCTACACCACTGTAGGAGATATGCAGAAAGTCAAGGACTATGTCATGGAAAAATACGGCTATGACACCGGCTCGTACACCGACTTCCCTGCTGACGAGAGCAACATGAAGGTTCTTGCTCGTCTCGACTGGAATATCAGCGACAAGCACCATCTTGCCCTGCGCTACAACTTCACCAACAACACAGGCTGGAACGGACCCAACATGACTTCAATGGATGGAGGTACACGTTCTGCATATGCACGTACTTCTCTCTATTCCATGGCTTTCGCAAATTCGATGTACTCTATGAACAATCTCGTGCATTCTGTTTCATTGGATTTGAACAGCAATATCAACGACAAACTTTCCAACCAGTTCCTTGCCACATTCTCCAAACTCGACGATGTGCGCGGAACGAATTCATCGGAGTTCCCTTTCATTGATATCATGGACGGAACCGGAACCAACACTCCGTACATGTCTCTCGGATATGAACTCTTCACCTGGAACAACGCCGTGCACAATACTGTTGCCAACATCAAAGATGACCTCGTGTACTATGCCGGCAACCACAAGGTGACCATGGGCCTCAGTTATGAGTACCAGATGGCCGACAACGCCTACATGAGGAACGGTACCGGTTACTACCGTTATGACAGCATCGACGACTTCATCAGCGGAAATGCCCCTGAAGTGGTCTGCCTCACCTACGGATACGACGGCGAAATGAATCCTGCCGCACGCGTGCAGTTCCATAAGGCCGGTATTTATGCGCAGGACGAGTGGAGCGTTTCCGAGAACTTCAAGCTTACCTACGGTCTCCGTCTTGACGGACTTTTCTTCGACAACAGCGACCTCATGACGAATCAGGCCATCTATGAGCTTGACTATAACGGAAGGCACATCGACACTGGCAAATGGCCGAGTGCAGGCGTGACGGTTTCTCCCCGTATCGGTTTTACCTGGGATATCCTTAAAGACAACAGCCTTACGATGCGTGGTGGTACCGGTCTCTTCTCCGGCCGTCTGCCTCTCGTGTTCTTCACGAATATGCCGACCAATTCAGGTATGGTGCAGTATCAGGCCCAGATTAACGAGAGTGAGCTTCAGGATTTCCTCGGCGACAGGTATGATCCCAGCAAGGGTTCTGCCATGAGTCAGTATTTCTCCGGCGGTCTGGTTACGGACAAAGGTAAAGGACAGGGCAACGCAACCGTGGAGGCTCTGAAGCAGTATCTCTTTGATTTAGGCTATCCCCAGACTATTTCTCCTGAAGAGGGAACGAAGCCTTCATCCATCGCTGCAGTAGACCCCAAGTTCAAGATGCCTCAGGTCTGGAAGACCTCATTGGCTTTTGACTACAAGTTCCCGACCAGCTTCCCGTTCAGCCTCACCGTTGAGGGTATCTTCAACAAGACTGTGAACGGAGTCACCATGACTGACTGGAGTATGCTTCCTGTCGAAGGCTATGCAAGATGGAACGGCGCTGACAACCGTCCGATTTACCCTTCTGATTTCAGGGACGGAAGAACCAAGGCTTTCGTGCTTAGCAACACTAACAAGGGATACGGTTATTCGTTCAACGCAACCTTGAATATGAGTCCTGTCGAAGGTCTCAACATTATGGCTGCCTACACTCACACGGCATCCAAGGAAATCACGGGCATGCCCGGTTCCAACGCAGAGTCGGCATTCACCTATGTTCCGACTTCCGAAGGACCTAACAACATCAGGCTGCACAATTCAGAGTATGTGACCCCTGACCGTTTCGTAGCTTCTGTAACCCACGCTGACAAGTGCGGTAACCACTTCAGCCTCATCTACGAGGCATGGAGGGGAGGATACAACTATTCCTACATGCTTGCCAATGACATGAACGGTGACGGTTATGCATATGACGCCATCTACATTCCTACAGACGAGCAGGTAGCGAACGGTGAGTTCAGGTTCACCTCCCAGGATGACGCGAAGCGCTTCATGGATTATGTCCACAAGGACAAATACCTGAGCAAGCATCAGGGCCAGTATGCAGAGGCTTACAGTGTTTACTCTCCTTGGGTACACCGCTTAGACTTCAGCTACAAGCACGATTTCAAGGTCCAGGTTGGCAAGACTACGAACATCCTTCAGTTGAGTGTTGATATCAAGAATCTCCTCAACCTCTTCAATTCAAGCTGGGGCGTATCGAAATACATGAACCCGGACATTACGGACGGTCGAATCCTCAAGTACGAGAGTACGGATGCAGAAGGCTATCCTGTGTTCTCGACTCCGAAAGCGGTCAGCGGCAACCTCCAGACATTCGTTCCTTACCATTCTGTAGGGCAGTGCTGGTACGCTTCTGTTGGAATCAGATATATGTTCAACTAATTTAGGTATTTATCATGAAACCGAAATATTTATTCTCAGTGATTCTGTCTGCGGCCCTTATGTTCGCGGGATGCAGGCAAGTCGAGATGACAGGTTCTTTCGACAATATCAAGCTCGACAAGACCTATCTTTCTATCCCGCAAGAAGGAGGTGAGGCGACGGTAACCATCACTGCTACAGAAGCTTGGGAGATTGTGACGACATACATGGACAGGGGTGATGAGAAGCCGGTGGCCGACTGGCTTACCATTGACAAGACCAACGGCACCGAAGGCGAGACTGTAGTGAAATTTACTGCAGGCAAGGCTGAGAGCGGACGTGAAGCCGAATACACTATCATTGCCGGAGCCAACAAGCAGTTCCTGAGAATCCGTCAGGGTTCTATGGATCCGGTATCGATGACTTCAAAACAAATCCTTGAAGAAGCCGTCGTAGGAGGTACCTACCTGACAAAAGGTGTTGTAACCCAATTGGGCAATTATGCCTCCTATGGAGCTTTCTGGGTCAACGACGGAACATCTGAAGAAGATGTACAGGTTTACGGCTCTACAGATGAGTCAATAGAAGATTATCCTGATGTTGAAGTAGGAGACTCTGTAGAATTTTCCGGAGTATGGTCTTCTTATGGCAATTTCGAGGACGTTGTGATCTCAAGGCATGTAAAAGCCCTGTTAAAAGTCATAACTGAGCCGCAGACGGTCGCAAAGGCAGCTTCAACTCTTGAGGTGAAGCTTGCTTACAAGGGTAACGGGGTCTTCACTTCAATCCCTGAGGAGTACGCGTCTTGGATTTCATTGAAGGATATGGAATACAAGAAGGGTGAGCCGAGCAAACTCGAGTCCAATCCGGCCGATACTGCCATTGTAACTTTCGCCATCGCTGCCAACGAGGGCGTAGAGCGCGAGGGATCAATTAAGTTCTCATCTCATAAGGGTGATAACAAGACAGAAATGACATACACTTTCAGTCAGGCAGGCTTGGAAGAGGGTATCACCGAGGTCCTCGATATGACTGCGGTGTTCGAAAATGCTGCGGAAACCGTTAATCTGACCGATGGCGAAACCTATACATGGGGTGGACTTTCCGTGACTTTCACCAAAGTGAATTCCAGCAACACCAATTATAATCCTGGAGATCCTGGCCTCCGGTTCTATCAAGGAGATGTCCTGACTTTTGATGCCGGAGACAAGGTGATAACCAAGTTGGAATTCTCAGCCTACGGAGGAAAGACGGGCCCTATTTCAGCTGACTCAGGTAGCATTGATGATTCTGGACTCGTATGGACAGGAGAGGCGTCGGTTGTTGCTATCACTGCTGACAAACAGGTTAGATTCAACAAGCTGACGGTTACATATCAGGAGTAATCTCTTCCTGCCTTGAATGATCGAAGCCGCTAGGTATGAGCCTGGCGGCTTCTTTTTATTTCTGTCGCGTGAGGATCTGCAAATCATAAGCGCTTGGAAGATTTTGGTTCTGCGGCCACCGTCCTGCAAAACATCGGTCGCGGCGGCATTGGAAATATGCAGCAGAAAGGATACAGTTGCGACCGGTCTCACGGATTCCGGGAGACTTGTAACGGCTGCCGATCTTGCACGCAAGTCGGAAGCCGGCCGCTGCAACCGGTGTTTTGCGGAATCCCGAATCAGCGGCAATCGGAGTCTTTCAGCCGCTGGCCGAATGGAAAAACACCGTCCATAGCCGAATGCTCCGCACGGGGCTGGGCTGAGGTGGCTTATGGATGGTGCGACGGAACTGGTCTCTCCGTTCATAGCGGAGTGGCGCTGGCGGTTGCAGGCGTGGCGTTGTGATGGAAGATGAATTGCCGGTTGCGGGAGGCGGGATGATGAATGAGGGGCGGATGTGGATTGTCCGTTCGTCGGATCGGGCTTATGAGACTGACTCCAAATGTGGCATTATGCATTGAGCGCCTGGTGCAGTGACGTGTTGTGGTTGCCTCTCATTATATGGAAATGACGGTCAGACGGTGTGTGGATTCAATGAATTTAAGTCCACGTCCGGGATAACTTCATCCACGAACCTGTCTTCAATGAGGAATCCCATATATAGGGGAATAGTAAGTATTGCTCCTTCACGTCCTACATTGTATCGTCCGAGCTTGATGGCATTGTTGACATGGTATGTGCCTTTGTTTTTCAGAATCGTGGCCATGCTTTTTGCCTTGCCACCCCTTGCCTTTACCTCAAGTATGACGCATTCGTTCCTGAATCTGACCAGAAAGTCAAGTTCAAGGCCGCTGTCCTTATGGAAATAGTAGAGTCTCTGCCCTGACTTGCATAAGAAATCAGCCATAAGGTTCTCGAAGATTGCTCCTTTATATCCATATAGATTGCCTTTCAGAATATCCGCCTGGGCACCATAGTCAAGCATTGCCATAAGGATACCTATATCTGTCGTGTATACCTTGAAACAGTCCTGTATTGAATTTCCTTCCAATGGAAGTTCCGTAGCCTGCAAGTTATAGCATCTCCGGGCAATCCCGGCATCTTCCAGCCATTGGATGCTGCCGATATATTGTGATGCTCTTCCGCCTTTTCTGATAACGGAATATTGGAATTTCTTGTTCTCCTTGGCCAATTGTCGGGGGATGGATTCAAAACATTCCCGGATGCGAGGCTTGTCTGCATCATCCGCATATTTGACCATATCTTTCTCGTACTCGGTTATAAGGTTGCGTTGCACCTTGTATATAAGTCCGATGTTCTTCGTTTCAAGGAAACAGTTTACAGCTTCCGGCAGACCTCCTACGATGACATATCTGTACAGAAGTTCCATCATGGCCTTGTGTATTCCTTCAGGAACCGGTTTTTCGTTCTTGAAACAAGATTTGACGGAATCAACGACAGCATCGCCAATCCCGTTTGCCCAAAGGAATTCCTCGAAGTCCAGAGGGTACATGTCAATAATTGTCTCATACCCTACGGGAACAGAATCCTGCCCTTCCTCGGAGTCCTTTTTTTTCTTGTTGCCGTAGCCTTTCACTCCTAAGAGAGAACCGGTGGCTATGACATCGAAACGTCCGTCTATGTGGAATGATTTCAAGGAGGTTCTTGCTTCCTTACATTCCTGGATTTCATCAAGTATGATGCAGGTTTTCCCTTCAACGAAACGGCTGTCCGGAATCAAAGCCGAGAGGTTGAGGGTGATAGTGTCGACATCTATGTTGCCTATGAAGGCGGACTTCTTGTCAGGTTCCAAAACGAAATTTATGTAGATGACGTTCTCGTAATTTTCCTTTGCAAATTTCCGTACAATGAATGTCTTTCCGCATTGGCGGATACCTTTTATCACAAGAGGCTTTCTGTTCTCGGTGTTTTTCCAGCCTGCCAAATATGTTTCTATCTTCCTTTTGAGCATGTCCTTTTTGGTTAGTTGTTGCGAACTTACATTTTTTCAAACGAATAAGCAATGATTGCTGCATTTTTTAGAGCGAATCGCGCGGTTCCGCCGCATTTTTCTCGTGGCTTGTCGTAGGCAATGCACCGGCCTGAAAAAGTGGACACGGAAAAAATTTTTCAGTTAAACAATTTTTCCAAAGTAGACAATAGCGATAATTTTGTCTGATCTGATTTTCCAAAAGTAGACATTTCCTATAAATTTACGTCATTTTTGTTTTCAAAAGTGGACACATTTCCCAAATCGCTCTCTGACAGCGTACTGGCACGCCTCTTCCGCACGAATTTAGGTTCTGTGGTCAACTCTCTTTTTTCAAACGTATTTTTGCATTTGATCTCGCCTTTGTTATAGCGTTTTCTGTAGTTCGCAGGAGTGTCATATCCGATGGCAAAGCAAGGACGCTGTTCATTGTAGAACCGAACATACCTTTCCATCACTTCCCGGAAGTCACGTTTCTCCCTGCATTCTTCTATTCCGAAGTCTACTGTCAATTCCTCCTTTATCCAGCCGTTCAGAGCCTCATTCACGGGGTTGTCAGTGGGCTTTCCAGCCCTTGACATTGAACGGACTATGTTCGTGTCCC
>UQQM01000035.1 GCA_900543205.1 uncultured Bacteroides sp.
GCATACACACGCCAGACCATGAAGATAAATCTCAACACCCTGAAATATGTGGTCGCGGTAGACAGCCACCGCAACTTCGTGAAAGCCGCAGAGGCCTGCGGGGTCAGCCAGCCGGCGCTCAGCGTCGCGATAAAGAACATGGAAGAAGAGCTGGACACGGTGATATTCGACCGGAATTCCCACCCCGCCAGACCGACACCTTCCGGAGAAAAGATCATCTCCATGGCGAGAGCGACGCTGCGGAGCGCCTCGATGATAGAAGAATTCGTCCTGGGCGAGCGAGGCGGGACTGGCGGCGAAGTCTCCATAGGGACAATCCCCACGGTCGCGCCTTACGTGCTGCCGGGGCTATTCCGGGAAATGCGGGGTTCATGGCCTGATGTCCGCCTGAAAGTATCGGAAATGCGCACGGCCAGCCTGATGGAGAAACTCCGCTCGGACGAAATCGACATCGCGATAATGTCTACTCCGCTAGGACAGAAAGGGCTGCTGGAAATCCCCCTCTACTACGAGAAGTTCTTCGCATACGTATCCCCTTCGGACGAACTGTACGCTCTGGAGGAGATTCCGTCGGAAAAGCTCCCGTCGGAGCGTTTCTGGATACTGGAAGAAGGACACTGCCTGCGCAGCCAGGTGCTGAACTTCTGCTCAGGAAGCAGACGCTCCCACACGGAATATCAGGCAGGCAGCATCGACACCCTGGTCCGCGTGGTCGACATGAACGGAGGCTACACCGTAATCCCCGAACTGCACCTTCCGTTTCTCGATGTAGAACAGAAGAAAAACATACGGCCAATCGTGAAGCCGGAATCCCGGAAGACCGGCCAGGCGCATAGGCAGTCCGGGGAAGCATCATCCGACCGGGCTGCACCGGACGGAGAAGGACAATGCCCGGCCTGCATTCCGGTAAGGGAAGTGTCACTGGTCATAAGCGAGCATTTCGTGCGCGAGAGGATGCTGAACGTCATCGCGGACTGCATAAGGAAAATCATTCCCGACAATATGACGGACTCCCGCCTCAAACGCTTCGCAATCAGGCTGTAGGAGGGAACCGGAAAATCATCGCCCGCCGGGTCAGATATAGGGGTGGCTGCAGAACTCAAGCACCCCCCTCTCCAGAAACAAAATCTCCCGTCGGTGCAATTCAATACAACGGCCCCCGCATGTCAGAAGAATACACCGAACTGTAATAGATATCCCGGATGAATCCTTTCGGCGTCCGCAGGGTCAGCCCGTTCTCGGAAGTGTAGACGAACTCGTCCCTGTCAGCCTTGCGCCTGGCCGGATACACCTTGCGCACAAGGCCGCCGCCAAACAACTCGGTCTCCGTAAAGAAACGGCGCATGGCGACGTCGATATAGAAATCCGGTGCTTGGCCTCGATTCCCCCGCCGTAGCCTGTCAGGGAACGGTCGCTGCCGACCACACGGTGGCAGGGGACGAAAACCGAAAGAGGATTCGCGCCGTTGGCATTGGCGACCGCACGGACAGCCTTCGGCATACCGATGCGCTGCGCAATACTGCCGTAGGAGACCGTCTCCCCGAAAGGGATTTTCAGCAACTCGCCCCATACCGCCTTCTGGAACTCCGTGCCCGCAAACAGCAGCGGCAGGTCGAACGCCCGGCGCCTTCCGGCAAAATACTCGTCCAGCTGCCGCGCCGCCTCTTCGGTGACAGGCGACACTTCCTCCACGAAACCCGCCCGCAGCAGGCTTTCCAGCCGCCTTCTCACACTGCCGTGATGTTTCTCAGCCAGCCAGTCGCAAAGACAGAGCATGTCACCATACGAGCCGAGCAGCAGGCTGCCGCACGGCGATTCGTATATTCTTGTCCGGATAATGTTCTTCATAATCGCTCCCGCCTGCCGCGGGCTCCTGCAAAGTTAACTTTTTTCGCCGCCATATCCGCTCCAAGGCGATGGATTCCGGGATTTTATCCTTATCTTGAAAAGACACTGAAAACCACGAGGCCATGGCAAGCAAATATCATCTGACAATCCGGGAGCGCTACGAAGACCATAGCGAGGACGAGTTCACTGGCGGCTCCGCCGTATTCTCTGGAGATTACGAGCACAAACTCGACCTTGACACGGCGAAAACCGGAGAAACCATCAGTGTATCATACCTTACGAGCATCATCATACAATCTGTCACGACGGACCCCCTGACGGTGAAGCTCATCGTCAACCGAGGTGCCAGCAATACGCATAAACCGGATTTCCCCGTCTCCGTCACCCCTGACAGCCCGGTGTTCGTCTGGGATCCGCTCAACACCTGCCACAAAACCATAAGCCTGGAGGCCAAAGAAGGCGAATGACGGCCGGCAAGGCACAGGCGCCCGCTTCAATACAGCGGACCGCGCATGTCCGGAGAATACACTGAGCTGCTGTAGACATCCCGGATGAATCCTTTCGGCGTCCGCAGGGTCAGCCCGTTCCCGGAAGTGTAGACGAACTCGTCCCTGTCAGCCTTGCGCCTGGCCGGATACACCTTGCGCACAAGGCCGCCGCCAAACAGCACCGTCTGCGTGAAGAAACGGCGCATGGCGACATCGATATAGAAATCCGGCATCTGGCAGAATATGACCCCGAGACGTATCTCGACCGCCCCGTCCACCGTTTCCTCGACCAGTGCCCAGGACAGCTTGCGGCTCTCCGGTATATGGAAATAATACCTGATGAACGCCAGAGTGTTGTAATTCAGATTGCTCATGACGAAAACTTATATAATCAGAAATTCCTGCAGATATCCAGACCTTCCCTGACTGCGGCGGCTATCCGTGCATCCACCTCCCCGGGAGTGCTGTAGTCGAGGTTCTCCGCAGCAACGGTAATCACCTCTCCACAGCCCCAGAGCGCGGAAAGGGCCTTCAGATAGGGGGGTCGCAGCCTCCAGGGGGTCGCCCGTGCGCACATTCATGCCGCGCGTCGTGACGTAGAGCAGCTTCTCGCTGCGGCACAGGCCCTCGAAATGCGTACCGCTGTCCTTGAAGGTAATGTTGTAGAGCGACATGTTCTCTATGAACACCTTGAGTATCGCCGGGAAGCTCATGTCCCAGAACGGCGCCGCAATCACTATCCTGTCCGCACCGGCAAGCCGCCTCGCAAGAGCGACCGTCTCTTCCGGAACATACCCCGAACTGCGTTCCGCGAGCACCCGCCGCCCGACCGCAGCATAATCCTCTCCGTCCAGCCGGACGGTCTCGATTTCATACCTCTTTCCCAGTTCCGCCACCAGCGGCTCCAGTACCCTGCGCGTGCGCGAATCCCCGTCACGCATGCAGGCGTCTATGACCATAAGTTTACGCATTATCGTTTTCTTCTGAATTTTTCCATTTCTGCTCCACGATATCCATAGGAATGCCCAGCAGCCGCATCTGCCTGAACAGTTCGGGCAGCCGCTCGTCCATGAACTCTCTCCTGCGGTCCGCAAGTATGAGCTCCCGGGCCCGCTCCGACACGAAATAGCCCATCCCGCGCCGGGTATAGACTATCTCGCGCCGCACGAGCTGGTCGTACGCGCGCACCACGGTGTTCGTGTTGACCTCCAGCTGCTCCGAAAGCTCCCGCACGCTCGGTATCCTGTCCCCGGGGCCATAGCGCCCGGAGAGTATGCCGTCGCAGATTCTCTCGTACATCTGCAGGTAGATCGCCTTGTCCTGTCTGAAGTCAGTCATTCTCCCTCACGTCCATTTCGAGCCTCCTGAACAGCCTGTACGACTGCACAATGAATATCAGCATCAGCGTCAGGGAGACGCACGCGGTCACGATGCGCGCCGACGGCCTGTCTATTATCCCGAGAGCCCTCAGGACCGTCGGGAACAGCAGGAAGCAGACGAGACCGGCGAGCTGGCCGAAGAAGACCAGCTTGGAATGCCTGCGCTTCGAAGCGCTCCTGGAATACAGCAGAACCCATATTATCAGCGGCAGCATGAACATCGCCCCCACGAGGCCGGCAGCGTCGAAGCCCTCCCTGAAATACAGCAGAGTCAGCGAAGGTTCATTGAAGAACGACAGCAGCGTGAAGAAAGCCGAACCCACAAGCACCGACAGCGCGAGGAACATCACGCTCAGCAGCAGGGAGTTCACGAAAACCGACACATACTTCTCCGCCGGGCTGGCCGGGACCATCATCCTGTATGCCACCAGGTCGCTGAAGAAAGCCACCGAGGCGACGAAGGAGCACGCCACCATCATCCTTTCGGCCACGCTCACGCTCTCCCCCTCCTCTCCGAAAATCAGCGAGAACAGGCATATCACCAGAACAGCTGCCGCACCCACCCGCAGCGTTCTGCCGATGTTCCGACCGTACATCTCCACCATCTGCAGACGGCAGAAAAGCATCATCCTCCTGAAACTGAAAGCCTCCATCACTCTATTCCTCCATTGATTACAGCGTTGAACAGCATATCCATGGGAATCCCGCTCTCGCAGGCGTCGTCGTTTCTCCTGAGCACCCTGTACCCTTCCGCACAGCTCTCGGCATAGACCGCGCCTTCGGCAGAAGACGAAATTCCGTAGGAATACCTGTGCGAAAGTTCGTCTACGGAAGCGCTGAACAATGTGCCGTCGTTCCTGAGCACCATCACGTCGGAGACGATCCTGTCGACATCGGACATCACGTGCGTGGAAACCACCACCGACTGGCCGTCATCCAGATGCCTCATCAGCAGCCTGCGGAACATTCCGCGCGAAGGCAGGTCCATGCCGTTCAGCGGCTCGTCCAGCAGCATGAGCTTCGCGCCCAGCGAGAGCAGGAAGCTCAACATGAACTTGTGCCTGTTTCCGAGCGACAGTTGCTCGAGGCTCCGGGTGCCCGGGTCTATGCCGAACTCCTTGAGGCAGTCGTCCAGCACGGCACGGCTGAAACGGGGATAGAACACGGAATTGAGCGAAACGAACTTCTCCAGGCTCTCGTTGCGCAGCTCGAACTCGGCCGGCATGAAGACCACGTCCTGAAGCGTCTCCACCTTCCTGTCCGCGACATTCTCCCCTCCGCAAAGGATTTCACCCTTCTTCGGGAACAGCAGCCCCGCCATCAGTTTGAGCAGAGTGCTCTTCCCGGCCCCGTTGAGCCCGAGCAGTCCGTATATCCTGCCGTCCCCGACGGCGGCCGAAGCATCCCTGATCACGGTCTGGCCGTATTCATACCAGTACCATACATCCTTCAATTCAGTCATATCATTATGCCTTTTGTACTGTACCACCGTAGCGATACAGTACAAAGGTAATGATAAAAAACAGAAAAGCAAGAAGCTACCCGCAATAATAATATTCCGCCACGAGCCGCGCCTCCAGCTTCGGGTCGGCCGCAAGCCGCTGCCGCAGGTCGCCGTCGCCGTAATCCCGCAGTTTCTTCAGCACGCCGTCGACCATCAGCGGGGAGAATATGCCGTCCCGCTCATAGATTCCGCGCTGACATTCAAGCCGGGCGGCAGATTCCGCACATGAGCCGGGAAGCTGGTCGAGAGCCGCCGCACGGGCTTCGCCGGCCTTCTTGTGTATGTCCACGTCGATGTAGGTGCGCTCCGCAACCGCGTCCGCATCCGGCATCTCCAGCCCGTACATGCAGGCTACGCAGAGCGCGGAAAGCAGCTGGTAGATGTCTGCGGAGCAGTCCGCCGAGCGTATTTCGAAGGTCTGCTTCGACACGCCGGGATTCGCGGGCACAGAGCTGTCGGGGCCGTTCACCTCAGCGAACATGTCGCCGCCGCCCGTCCAGCCGAGAGGCACCCTCACGAGCACGGAGCGGTTCCTGTCGCCCCAGCATACGCTCGTAGGCGCCTCCTGATGGGGCACGAGCCGCAGGTAGGACACAGGGTTCGCGTTTCCGAACGCGGTTATCGAAGGTGCGAGCACCATCATGCCGGCAATCGCACGTCTCGCAATCACGGAAAGGCCGCCGCCGTCATCCACGAGCACGTTCCGGCCATCCTTCATGATTCTCATGTGGATATGCAGGCCGGAGCCGGCCTTGCCTGCGGTAATCTTGGGCGCGAAGCTCACGTCGAGTCCGTATTCCGCTGCGGTGTTGCGTATTATCCACTTCGCCAGCATGAGCTGGTCGGCGGCGTCCGCCACGTCCACGGGAAGGAACTCGATCTCGTTCTGCTCGTAGAGCCTTCCGTCGAGCCGGAAATTGCCGACTTCGGAATGTCCGTACTTGATCTTCCCGCCGACTTTCATTATGCGGTGCATGCAGTCGGTCCTGAAATCGTTGAACTTCGCGAACGGGGCCGACTCATGATAACCTTTCTGGTCGGTCGCCGGATACATCGCGAGGGCTTCGTCCTCGGGCGCGGACACATAGAACTCCAGCTCGCCCATGGCCTGGAACTCCATGCCCGTCCTCCTGCGGAACGCGTCGCGGGCCTTCAGCAGCGTATATTCCGGAGAACAGTCCAGCCTGCGTCCGTCCTTGTCGAGGAAGGCGCAGAGGAAGCAGGCCGTCGGAAGCTCCGCGAAGGGGTCGAGGAACATGGTCCCGAGCCTCGGAATCACATAGAGGTCGCTGTTGCCGGCCTCTATGAAGGGGAAGAGGCTCGAACCGTCCACCCTCTCTCCGAACCTGAGGACCGACAGCAGGTAGTCCTCGTCATTCACGGTGAAATTAAGGGTCTTCAGCCTGCCGTCGGCGGCAGGATACATGAAATTCACCATCTCGATTCCGCTGGACTTGATGTAGTCCGCGACTTCGCGCAAAGATTTCTGTTTATCCATATCTGTCTTCAAGTTAGAATCTCTGTCTCACATAGAATTATCCGGCCGCGAGGCAGCAGCCGCTCCCGTCTCCGTCATTTGCGCGGCAGGAGGATTGCAGACATAGTCGGAAACTATCTCCGGCGTTCCGGCTGCGGTGATATTCCAGATTTCGGCGGCCTGCCATACCGAACCGTCATCAGCCTGCAGGTCGGAAACCCCGGTGACAAGAATATCATAGTCCTTATGGCCGGGAGCCACGCAATGATCCGGAGCGGGACCGCTGTATCTTCCGACCAGGCCGATTCCGTCCACGCCCTTTGGCAATACGGCATAGCATGAGGTGACATTGCCGTTCGTATAGCCGGCGATGCAGCCCTTTCCGGATTCATCGCCGCTCACGGTTCCAAGCAGGGAGACATGAGTGGAATAGCAGCCGTAGACATTCGCCGAGCTGTTATTGTTGTAGCCTACGACACCTCCCTCGGCCTCGGAGACAAGACCTTCCGCCCCGATTTCGGAGTAGGCCGAATAACTCGCCACGACATCGCCGCGGGAATTGTAGCCGGCTATGCCTCCGAGGCGGGCGTTCGATTCGGACGACGCATGAGTGAGCGTGACCCCGTCGACGACACATTGGGCTATTATGCCGAAGCCGTTCTCTCCGGCGACTCCTCCGGCCCAGACTCCGGAAACAAAGGCTCCCTCCACTGCGCACTTCAGCACGCGTCCGCTCGTCTTCACCCCTCCCTCCTCGGAAGTGCTGCCCACGATCCCGCCGGCACGGGAGCTGCCACCGGAAGCGACTATCCTGCTTTCACCGGAAAGCGTGCAGTATTCTATCTTACCATAGCTCAGGCCCGCGATTCCGCCTGCTGAAAACGTACCGGTCACACTTACCCCCACAGCGTCGCAGCGGTTCACCTGCACGCTGTTGTTTCCCGTGACCGCACCCGCGTATTGTCCGGAGACTTCGGACGATACCACATTGCAGTCTTCTATGACTCCGAGACTGGCGCCGGCGATCACTCCGGCGGATGAATTGTCGCCGGTTCCCGTCACCTGCGCCTCCGAGAAGCTGAGATCATGTACTTTTCCTCCGGCGGCGACGGCTCCGAAAAAGCCCGCATTGCCGCCGGATGTCACGGTCAGTCCTGCGATCGTCTTTCCGCCGCCGTCAAAATCTCCGGCATATCCGGAGTCCATGCCCGTTCCGACAGGAACCCAGTCGGTCCCGGACATGTCCAGGTCCGCCTCCAGCACCACGTCGCGGGTCAGGACTGCGGGATCGGAAGCCCAGGCCTCAAGACCGTCGCGTCCGTAGATGTGATAGGTGCCGCCTTCCAGTTCATACCCCGACTCTGGTACGAAAACGTCCGGTTCCAATATTCCCAGATTCAACGCACGGCCGGCCTCCAGGGTCACCGCTGAAGCCCCGTGCCTGCTCCACGCCTTTCCGCTTTCATCATACAGAGTGACAGAAAGCCCCCCGGACAAAGTCACTGGCGCCACGACGAAACAGTATGTGGAGCCGGGCTCGAACTTCCCTTCCAGTTTCACCTTCGTCTCTCCGGACGCCACCAGAGAAGCCGAGGGATCGGAAGAAAACGCGTTGACCGCAATCGCCCCCGCAAGACTTTCGCCATGGTTGCCCTGCAATACGGCCCTCACCACCGTCGCGGCGGAGCCACCGAGCGTGAACTTCACTATCGGACAGGCGTTCCTGAAATACAGCATTTCATTTTCATCCGCCCGCGCCACCGCCGGGTTAAGGCCGGAAGCGAAGCCGCCGGCCCTTGCGGTCTGGACGGCAGGGAGCACCATGCTGATTCCTCCACCCTGTTCAGGAACCTTCGTGCATGACACGGACACCGCCGCAACGGCGAATACTGTTGCGATGATTGACTTTTTCATGATTACGCCATCCTTGAAAACTACCATGTATATTTACCTTCCTCGAAACCTTCGTGGTTTCCGCTCCAGCATATGATCTGCGACGGTTCGAGCTGCTCGGCTTCGCAGAAAGGAGCCTCGTACTTTTCCCGGAAGCGCAGCAGCTGTCCGGAGTCTTCTCTATTCTCCATAATGTCGTATGTTTGATTCATTTCAGCACGGGGAACACCACCCTCGATCCGTCCTCGCCGCCGACAAATACTGTCTGCCGGGCGACTACGGTCCTTGCCTGCTCGGCCCATACTCCGGCGGTGTTGGAATGCACGGCATACTCCGGGAACTGCGAGGACTTGATGTCCAGGCGCAGCGAATTCCCAGCCTTCACGGTCCACATTATCGGAAGCGCCTCAATCTCCAGAACCACCGTGGAACCCCTGCGGTATTCCACCCTCGGCTTGAGCAGTCCGTCGCGGTAGCCCAGGGTCGCGATGGAGGTCCGCATGTTGTAGGCCTCGCCGGAAGGGGTCACCTCGCTCAGGGTGAAGGCGAAAGCCGTGTCGTCCGCATCGGTGCGCACCTTGAGATAGACCTTGACGTTGCCCGCTATGGTCATGTCCTCCTCCAGCGGGCCGCTCACGAAGCTCAGTATGTCGTCCCTGTATCCGGCAGGACTCTGCCTGAGGCTGCCGCGCCTTCCGGACGACGTGAACAGGGTCTCACCGCCCTCGGCGTACACGGGATTCTCGGGGTCGTAGACATAGCTGACCGACGAAGCCTGCGGCTCCGAGGTCTTCAGGGCGAGCACGTTCCACCTGTCGCCCGCAGTTTCGGAAGACAGGTACATGGTTCTGTCCGAAGCGGTCTCAATGGGCCACGAATCGAAGTTCACCCATTCGTCGGCCTCTATGTTGTAGACCCTGACCTCTCCACGTGGCTCCTCCTTCTTCACCAGCAGGGAATAGAACCATTCGAACTGGTCGGCGTTGATGTCGAACTCCATGGCGTTGGCGGTGGGCACATGGGTGGGCGTCACCTGGAAGGAATGGTTCCATGAGCCCAGAATCAGACGGCTCCTTGCCTTTATCTCCGGCCGGAGCCTTTCATAGCCGAGTACCGTACCCTCCTCATGATGGTCGAACTGCCCGGCCACTATGGTCAGGGGCACGTCAATCACATACGGGATGCGCTTGAGATCCGCCCACACACCCGTGTTCCAGTAGGGGTCGGTATAGTCCGTGTGAGTAATCCAGTCGCGGTAATACTGTAGCTTCTGCCCGAGCACGTTCACGTCGGCCTCGACCTGGGGACGGTAGAGATAGAAGTCATAGTAGTTCTCCCCGGGCGCCTGTCCCGGCTTCCGCTCCGGCTTGACTATGTCCTCCTCGGCGTTGTCGATGGCCCAGCCGGACATGATGTCCTCCCTGAAGAGGCCGCTGCGGAAGCAGGAGATGTGCCTGTCCACCCCGTAGTGGCTCAGGTACATGCCCTTGACCTTGTCGGGTATCGAATCGCCCACGAGCCAGCCGGTCAGCGCGGTGTAGGAGGAGCCGAAGATGCCTATGTCGCCGCACCACGGCTGCTCCGCGAGCCATTCGTAGAGCGCGATTCCGTCGGCCCTCTCGTTAACGTTGGGCGAGAAGAAACCCTCGGAGCCGCCCTTGCCCCGGCAGTCCTGCTGGATGTAGCCTATCCCGCGCCGGGCGTACTCCCTTCCCGCTTCTATGTAGTCACCGGTTCCCCAGACGTAGGGCGTTCGGGTGACCACCACGGGGAAAGGGCCATCGCCCTCCGGGAGATATATCCTCGTGAGCAGGCGTATGCCGTCCTCGCCCGAAGGCACCATCTCCTCGAAATATACATATTGCCCGCTCAATTCCGGGGCGGGCACGCCGGAAGCGCCGTCCTGCGCAGCGGAAGGCGCGGCCGACGCGGCCAACAGGGCGGCGACGGCGGCAATGAACCTGATTGTCTTCATGGATGGATATTGAAATCCGCCGCATCCTCGGCGGTATATACATGGATGAACTCCGACTTGAGCGTATTCCCCTCCTCGTCGCAGAGCACGAAGGCCATGGAGCACGGCTTGACGAAATCGACCCTTACCGGAGGGAGGTCGAGGCATACCCCCTGCTCTATCGGGACCTTGTACCTGCATTGCAGGACATAGCCCTGCGGCGCGTCCTCCCTCGGATGGACGACATTGCCCATGGACATCATGAAACGCGCCCTCCAGACTATCTCGGAGGTTCTGTTGACATTGACGCGGACCCGGGCGAAGAAATATTTCGCGCCCACCACCACCGCGTTGTTGTAGGTTCCGGGCACATCCTCCGAATTGCCGCCGCAATATTCAATCGAAACTACCTCGGAGGCCGGCTTGTTCTCCTTGAACATGAAATCGAACAGTCCCATAAGCTATAAGTTATTCCGTTACAATATACGATATTCCGCGCAAAAGGACAAAGCGCCGGGACATGGAGGCGGAAATAAAATTTTGCTACCTTTGCTCTCCTGTATGACCACGCGAACACTGTTCCGGCTGATTCTGGCGATTCTTGTCCCGCTGCTGTCAGGCTGCGGCAGGGACGCCGTCGACCCGTCGGAAATCCATGACTACATGACCATAATGTCTTCCGCCGAGGTGGCCGACATCACCCCTTCGCAGACCATAGAGGACAGGTACGGCTACAGATGGGTCAGGAGTTCCAACCGGCTGTTCATCTATGACGGCACCAACTACGTGCAGTGCATACGCACGGACGACCCCGGCAGCCTTTCCTCCTCCCACGTCAACTCGATAATGGCCGACACGCACGGCGACATCTGGGTGGCCACGCAGCTGGGAATCGACAGATACGACTTCCCCTCACGCACCTTCATGCACTACGGGCTGGAAGACAGCAACCATTATATCCTGGACATGGACCAGGGCTCCGACGGAGAGATATATGCCGTGTCCAGGCTATTCCTGTTCAGGCTTGACAGGAACGAAGGCTCCTTCAAGAAGATGATGGCCCTGAAGCCGACCGGGGAGAAGGTCGGCCTGTCCGTGGACGATGACGGGTCCGTATGGATAGACTACCGCAGCAGCCAGGACAGGATAAGCTTCCTTTCAGGGAAGCCTGTCATTATGGAAAGCGTGGCCACCGCCTCGGAGGACCTGTCCAGGGCGGTCGTCATAGGCAACAGGCCGCTGCTCACCGAACTCGAAAGACGGAACATAACGGACATCGAGAACCAGGGTGACATCATCTGGGCAGTCACGACGGACTTCATCCTGCTCAAGTTCTCATATTCCGAGAACAGGCTGGTGGGAGAATACCCTATAAGCTCGATCACCGGCAAAATCCCGGAACAGCACGTCCGCCTGACCGCATACGACGACGGCCACATGCTGCTCTTCACCTATGGCAGCATCTTCCTTCTCGACGCCTCACCGGAATCCGGCCCTGAGCTGGAATGCACCTACGACATTTCTTTCAATCCGAAAGCTTCGGGCAGCCTCGACTCCGGCGGAGGGCTCTGGATTTCCGGAGCGGGCGCAGCTATCTATCATGCTCCCGCCGGCAGGACGTCGGTGCAGGACTTCCGGAAAATCACCGAAGGTCTGCCGGACACGAGCATAGACGGATGGAAAAGCATAGTGCTCGGCGACGGCACCATAGCCTTCGGCTTCTCCGACATCGGCATCGTCCTGCTCGACCCCAAGGACGGAAAGCCGAGGTTGACCCGGCTCCCGCGCGACATAAAGCAGCTTTTCATCAACAACCTGTACGAGGACAGCTCCGGACGGATATGGGTGTCGACCTCCGACAACGGGCTGCTCATCTACGACAGGAAGAACGACCTGTACTTCCACCCGGAGCCGCTGAAGAAATGTCTCGTCATCTCCGTGACCGAAGACTGCAAGGGCATAGTATACATAAACACCACCTCGGGAATCCATATTTTCAAGGACGGCCGTTTCCTTAACCTCTGGGGCAACTCGGGAGAGACGCAGGAAGCCATGGTCACCATGCCGGACGGGCAGGTCTTCCTGAAGCACAACAGGCATTTCCTCCGGCTCAACGAAATGGCGGAGGAAGGCCCCGGACATGACATGGGCCCCCTGAGCATTATACTCTGCTCATCCGACAGGATGGTGTCGCGCTTCAATTCGGAGCACGCGGGCAACACGGTGAAGCTGAGGTTCACCTCGCACCCCACCCAGATGTCCCTCTACCCCTCCTGCCTCGAATGGTACTCCAACAGGGCGACGAACTATTTCTACAGGATAGGCGGCGGTGACTGGCTCAGGCTGATGAACTCCCCGGGCATACCGCTGTACAGGCTTCATTTCGGGACCAACAGAATCGAGGTGAAGGCTGCGGACGTGGCCACGGGCGTCGAAGGTGAGCCCATACTTCTGCGCCTGCACATACGCAGGCCGGCATACCACTATATTCTGGCATCGTCAGCAATTGCGGCCGCCCTGGCGCTCTTCATCCTGCTCGGCCAGAGAAGGAGACGTCAGGAGGAGAACGAAAGGTTCAGGGAGAACATAGACTTCTTCAGCAACATGTCCCACGAATTCCGCACGCCGCTGACCCTGGTGAACGGAGCGGTGGAATCGCTCGCCTCTTCCGACAGGATAGGAGGCAACGAAGCCCGCCTGGTCAAGGTCATCCAGCGGAATTCGGCCAGGATGACGAAGCTCGTGACACAGATGCTGGACTTCAACAAGATAGACCACAACGCCCTGCAGCTTTCGGTTTCGCCCTGCAACGTCGCTTCGCTGATGCACAGGATAGCGGACATGTTCGCTGTCGGAGCGGAACAGAAGTCCATAGACCTCCACCTCGAAGGCTGCGAAAAGCCCCTGAACGCCTGGATAGACAGCGACAAGGTCGAGAAGATGATGTTCAACCTCATCTCCAACGCGCTGAAATACACGCCTCCGTCCGGAAAGGTGACAGTCAGGGCCGGAATGGTCGGAGACATGCTGCATCTGGAAGTGGAAGACACCGGGATAGGCATTCCCGATGAAATGCACGAAGCCATATTCGAGAGGTTCACGCGCGCCAGGGAAGGCAGGAAAGTCGCTTCCGGCTCGGGCATAGGCCTTTACTACACGCGCGCCCTGGCAGGCATACACCACGGGACCGTCAGCGTCAGGAACATGCCGGGAGGGGGCTCGGGCTTCACCATAACCCTTCCCGCAGGCGAGGCATCCTACCGCGACTCGGAAAAGGGCGGAGAGCAAAGCACCTTCGCGGCCATCGAAGGACAGGCCGTCCAGAGCGAATTCATAGTCAGCGGCCACGAAAGCCAGGGGAAGGAAGAAAAGCCTTCCGTGCTCATAATCGACGACGACTATGAGATGGTGCACTATCTCAAGATGCTGCTCGAGAAGGACTATGCGGTCGATTTCCGCTACGACGCCGTCAGCGGCTACGCGCTGATGACCAAGAAGATGCCCGACATCGTGATCTGCGATGTCATGATGGTGGACGTGGACGGCTACCAGTTCTGCCGCATGGTGAAGGAGAACGATTCCACCAGCCACATCCCCATAGTGCTCCTTACAGCAAAGGCCACGATACAGGACCAGATCACCGGCCTGTCGGAAGGAGCGGACGCCTACGTGGTCAAGCCGTTCAACAACAATTACCTGCTCACGGTGCTCTCGTCAATACTCGAGAACCGCCGCAGGCTGCAGAAGATTTTCCAGAACACGACGAAGATGCCGGAAGAGACCATAAACGGCACCTCCGACAAGGACAAGCAGTTCCTCGAAAGGCTCTATGCCATCATGGAGGAGTCCCTGAGCCAGGGCGAACTCGACGTGGACACCATAAGCGCCAAACTGGGCTACAGCCGGACCAAGCTTTTCTATAAGATAAAGGCCATAGTCGGCCAGACCCCGAACGAGTTCTTCACCACCTACAAGCTCAACAAGTCCCTCGAACTTCTCCGAAGCGGAAAATACAAGATATCCGCCGTTGCGGAAATGGTCGGATTCAGCTCGGCCTCGCATTTCTCGAATCTGTTCAAGAAGAAGTTCGGCATGCTTCCAAGCCAGT
Organism: uncultured Bacteroides sp.; assembly: GCA_900543205.1. Taxonomy (GTDB): domain Bacteria; phylum Bacteroidota; class Bacteroidia; order Bacteroidales; family UBA932; genus Cryptobacteroides; species Cryptobacteroides excrementigallinarum. Next base: position 14,652 of record UQQM01000035.1, read on the forward strand.
ACAGGGAATAATTTCCGACAAAATCGTACAAGAAGCATCAATATCGTCCAGCCCCTTTTGACTTGTTGTCCGGCGTATGATAGATTTGTGTTGAGTAATTAACTAACACAAACGGACCAATGCGCAAATCTTTCTATGGTATGCTGCTCTGCGCCCTTTCCGTCGCGGCCTGCAGCACTCCGGTTCCCCTTCAGGACAGGCTTCTGGAGCACGATGCCGAAATCAACGAGGTCATCGCCAGGATGACCCTCGAGGAGAAGGTCGAGATGCTCCACAGCAAGACCAACATGTCCTCTGAGGGCGTCCCCTCCCAGGGCATCCCCGACATCAAGTACACCGACGGGCCCTTCGGCATCCGCGAGGAGGGCGTCCCCACAGGCTTCCAGTCCGCCGGCTGGCAGCTTGACTCCGCCACCTACTTCCCCACCGGCTCCGCCCTCGCGGCCACATGGTCGCCCGAGCTAGCCTACCTCTACGGCTCCGGCATGGGGCGCGAGGCTCGCCTCCGGGGCAAGGACGTCATCCTCGGACCCGCAATCAACATCCAGAGGCTTCCTGTCGGTGGCCGCTCATACGAGTACCTCTCCGAGGACCCCATCCTCAGCGCGGACCTCGCAGCTGAATATGTGAAGGGCGTGCAGGACGCCGGCACCGCCGCCTGCATCAAGCACTTCGCCCTCAACAGCCAGGAGACAAACCGAGGCACCGTCAACGTCGTCGTTGACGAGCGCACCATGCGCGAGCTCTACCTCAGGCCCTTCGAGGCAGCCGTCCGCGAAGGCGGAGCCATGGTCGTCATGCCCGCCTACAACAAGGTCAACGGCTTCTACTGCTCCGAGAACGCCCACCTCAACAACGACATCCTCCGTGGCGAATGGGGGTTCAACGGCTTCACCGTCTCCGACTGGGGCGGAACTCACAGCACCATGGGCGCCGCGCTCGGCGGGCTCAACGTCCAGATGACTGGCGACACCTTCTTCGGCCCAGCCCTCATCGACTCCGTCAGGGCCGGCAGGCTCCCCGAGTCCGTCATCGACGACAAGGTCCGCGAGATCCTCCGCGTCCGCTACGCCATCGAACCCGTACCCGAGGATGAGGCCAACACCGTCATGACCTCCCAGAAGCCCCAGCAGGAGATAGCATACAAGGTCGCACAGAAGTCCGTCGTCCTCCTCCAGAACGACGGCATCCTCCCACTTGACAAGGACACTCCCAGTATCGCCGTCATAGGACTCAACGCCAAGGCCTCCACCGCCGCCGGCGGCATGGGCGCGGGCGTCAAGACTCTCTACGAGGTCTCCCCCTTCGACGGCATCGCCAACCACGCCTCAGGCGTAGTCTCATACGCACCCGCCTACAAGAACTACATGGGAATGTTTGCAGGATGGCTCAAGAACCGCCCTGCCGACCTAGCCGAAACCATAGATGAAGCACCCGATCCCGAACTGCTCGACGAAGCTCTTGAAGCCGCCGCCGAAGCCGACGTCGTGATCTTCTTCTCCGGCACCAACAAGTCCATCGAGTCCGAGGGCAGCGACCGCGAGAACATAGACCTCCCCGTCTCCCAGAACGAAATCCTCGCCAAGATAGCCGAGGTCAACCCCAACATCGTCACCGTCAACATCTCCGGCGGCCCCTGCGACCTCCGCGAGGTCTCCAGGCTCTCCCGCGCAGTCCTCCAGGGATGGTGGAACGGACTTGAGGGTGGCAACGCCCTCGCCGATGTCCTCTTCGGCGACATAGCACCTTCAGGCAAGCTCCCCATTACCTTCCCCGCAAGGCTCGAGGACTCCCCCGCCTTCGCCCTCGGCAACTTCCCCCAGAAGGTCGAGGTCCAGGGAGACCTCTTCGGTAACCAATACCGTCAGGACGTCAAAGGACAGAACAGGTTCAGAATGAACCGCGTGCCGGTTGACGCATATTATACCGAGGGTCTGCTTGTGGGATACCGTTGGTTCGACACCAAGGGCATAGAGCCCCTCTACGCCTTCGGCCACGGACTCTCATACGTCGACTTCGAGTACTCCGGCATCAAGGCCAGGGCCGGCAAGGATGCCGTGACCGTGACCTTCGACCTCACCAACAGGGGTGACATGGAGGCCGACGAGGTCGCACAGCTCTACGTCAGGTATCAGGACAGCGCCGTTGAGCGTCCCGAGAAGGAGCTCAAGGCCTTCCAGAGAGTCACCGTCGCCCCCGGCGCAACCGAGAAGGTGACCCTCGAGTTCAGCCTCGACGACCTCCGCTGGTGGAACGAGGAGGCCGGCGGATGGGACATCGAGCGCGGAACCCTCGATCTCATGCTCGGCTCGGCTTCCGATGACATCAGGCTGACAGCAGAAGTCACAATCTAAACTGGCTTGCACACATGGAAGCAAGGTGGCCGGACGCTTGTCCAGTCACCTTGTTTCTTTTAATCTGCCGCGCGTTCCCCGGTTTTCTTTTCCCGGCCCGGTCGACAAAAAATTGCAAAGCTTGCCTGCCCGGCTGGATTTGCACTTCGGTCGCCCTCCTCTGCTGTCCACCTACTGTACGCTTCAAGTATGCAATGCCGCTTCATGTTTCACGTTGCCACATAGCCTCACGGTTACAATTGCGCCTCACGATTCAGTCCGGCATTTGCAAACCTGCCGCCCATCCCTGCCGCGCGCCTCGCGGCTGCAACTGCGCCTCACAGATACAACTGCGATTTCCCGGCCATGCTTTACGGCAGTAATTGTTGATAATTGTGGCAATGCAGTTTGCTCGGTAAACCAATCAACCCGGCGATTAATACCGTTCAATGGTTCACTCTGCCGGGGGGGGGCGATGGGATAATTGGCCGGACATCAAAATACTTGTGAGCAGGACATCTCCCGAAATCGTACCTGCACGGCCGTCCAAGGCCGATTTTGCAATTCGCCGGGCGCACAAGTCGGCCTTAGAAGGGCGACTTGTGCGCAGCGCAAGTCTTAAAACTCCCTGATTGTCAATTACTTGAACATTTTCCTCCGCGCACATGTTTTTGCGCTGAACATGATTCAGTCCAGCTATAATCTGCAATCTGCTTGCCCCGGCTTTCGTTATGACGGATTTTTATCCGCCGCCATGTTTCGTGAAATTCATCGGCTACGTCGGGGCCAGTCTTGCGGCATTCAGAGTCGGGCCTGTGGGGCAAATGGAAG
>UQQM01000036.1 GCA_900543205.1 uncultured Bacteroides sp.
TGCATTCAGTGAACAGCGGACAGGCGGCGCTTCCGCAGAATCCACCGGAACCGGCCGGGGCCGTCAGAGGTTGCGTTCGTGAAATTCATCGGGAACGGTGATGCCCGGCAGAGATGCGCCAGTGGCGGCAGGGTGCGCCGAATGGAAGGAATTCGGTTCCATTCGAACCACCGACCCCTCTCTGAACGCCAAGAAAGCGGCCCTGGCGTAGCCAATGAATTTCATATTACATCCATCACCTCGCCGTAAACCAGACCGCATACTCTAGCGGCCTGCTTGGCTGAACAATTGTAACGCGAACGCAGCGTCCTTGCCAGCTTCAGCCTCTGCGAGGTGCTCATTGTCCTGAGAGATGATTTTCCGAAAAGCTCCATACCCAATTCCCTTCGAAGCTGCCTCATCTCCGCAATCGGAATCGACAGACGCGATGCCGTAACTGACAGAGGATTCAAATCCTCCTCCCGGCTCATTCCCATAAAATAATTGAAGCTCCGGCAGGTTCTGAAAATTCTGCCGACCATCTCGAACGCGACATATTCTCCAGGGAATATCATGCCTCCCGACGACGCCACTTCGGTCTTTTTGGGAAACCTCATCCTGAATTCCTTCCTTGCCCTGCGCAAACTCATGTTCAAGATTTCAGAACCGAACAGCCCTTCACCCCACATCGGCGAAGTCCAGCAGTTCCTTTTCCTGAAATACAGGGAACCGCTTGACCACGGATAATCATAAGGGGTCACCTGCAGGCCGGCCACCGTAGGATTCTTTATCACATAGCATATCGCGGTCTTCAGATAATAGTCATTGTCAATCAGCTGGCAGGTCACAGGAATATTCTTAAGTATCTTATTGCATCCATGCCTGCGGGCAATCCGAATGGAGGTCCGGCGCAGATATTCATGGACAAATCCGCCGGTTTCCCTCTCATCGCCATACAAGACGAAATGCACATGCGTATCCATCAGCACGAACGCAAGAATGACTACATTATATTTCATGAAGACAGAATAAATCCGGTTCATCCCGTCTATGAAATCCTGTTCGTCATAGAACATGACATCCAGCGAATTGCCGTCGGTGCAATAGTGCCGGCAGTTGGCTATCGGAATATTCGTTCCTTTGATGTACGGGACGTTCAGCCCCAGGTCGGACTCGATCTGTCCGGAAAAGTTGAATGAAGTTTTCATATTCAAGCAAATTGGTCTGCGAATTTACCAATATTAATCCAATCATCAAGGCATCTACATACTCATCGGGACGCAATTCGGCAGAAGGCCATCGGAGGGCGCCGCGGACAGGCGATGACTCCGCAGAATCCTTTGGAACCGGCCGGGGCTAGCAGGCGGTGACTCCGAGGAATCTGCTGATGGGTACAACTGACAGGTGACGCTTTACGCGAAATCCGCCGGAACCGGCCGGGGCTGGCAGGCGTTGCGTTCGTGAAATTCATCGGGAACGGTGATGCCCGGCAGAGTAGCGCCTGTAGCGGTCGGGTGCGCCGAATGGAAGGAATTCGGTTCCATTCGAATCACCGACCCCACTCTGAACGCCAATGATGCGGCCCTGGCGTAGCCGATGAATTTCACGAAAGCATTTCGTTTTTGCCAAGAGAGCTGTCATATTCAACCGGCGATTGAAAATATGCCCGGGGTGGGCAACTCAAAAAAGGAGCCGAGGTTGACCTCACGGGAAAACAATGAAAGAGGAGATGACTTTAACTCCCCCCACGCCTATGCCGTGGATACGCGCGCTTTCCGCGAGCCTCAGACCGGACTTGAATGAATCGTAATATCTTAATTAGACGATTGCTGATTTTGCCCACACTGCGATAATTCATGTCCCATGCGCGTGCAGAGGCAAAAAGCGTAGCCGATGAATTTCACCGTCGCTTCGCCTTGAACGCCAGATAGAGCTGCGCGGCGGAAATCAGCACCATCACACCGGCCAGTATGGCAATCCACACATCCGCCCGGATGATGGACATTATCATCCACGAAAGGAAGAACAGCAGCGATATTATGAAGAAGGCGATGCGCATAATTTTGGCTTTCAAGCAATATAGAAAAAACCTGCGACAAAGGCAAGCAGTCAGGCCGCCGCAGACGAGTGTAAAAATTTGTAACAAAATGTAAGAAAATGTAAAATATTCTCTATCTTTGCCAGTGCGTATAAGAAATAACAATGGTCACTTTCATTGGAGAATACACAGCCCGTCTCGACGACAAGGGAAGACTAGTCTTTCCCTCGGCGCTCAAGGCTGCCATGCCCAAGGGAAGCGACATGAGGTTCGTCGTGAAAAAGGATCTCTTCGAACCCTGCCTGATGATGTACACCATCGAGGAATGGACCAGGCAGTCGGAGCACGTCAAGGATTCACTCGATCTGACCTTCAACAGAAAACACGCATTATTCTGGAGAGAATACATGCGCGACCGCGATGTGGTGGAGCCCGACCCGAAGTTCGGCCGCATCTCGATCAGCCGCAAGCTCCTTGATACAATAGGTGTAGGCAAAGAAGTGGTTTTCTCCGGCAATGACTTCAGGATTGAAATCTGGGCGAAGGAGAAATTCGAGGAATCCAGAATTTCAAATGACGAAATCATTGCCATTGCGGAAAGCCTCTCGGAAAAGTAGAGACTCCGGCAATGAGCAGCTATCACAACCCGGTGCTGCTGCATCCAAGCGTCGATGCAGTCGTGACCAATCCCGACGGAAGATATGTGGACGCCACCTTCGGCGGCGGCGGGCATAGCCGTGAGATATTGTCAAGGCTCTCGCCCCTAGGCCGGCTCTACGCCTTCGACCGCGACGGGGACGCCCTGGCACAGGCCCCGGACGATTCGCGTCTCACATTGATACACAACAATTTCCGTTTCATACACAACTACATCCTGCTGGAGGACAGCAAGGCCGCGCAGGCGGCGGACGGCAACGCGGAAGCGGACCTCCGGACACAGGCCGGCACAGACAGGAAAGCGACAGAAATATCGGGCGGAGTCGACGGAATACTCGCCGATCTGGGCGTGAGCTCACACCAGTTCGACACTGCGGAAAGAGGCTTCTCCTTCCGCTACGACTCCCCTCTCGACATGCGGATGAACGCGCAGGGCGGCAGGACGGCCGCCGACATTGTAAATTCTTATACGCAAGAAGAATTGGAAAGGGCCCTCAGGCTCTACGGAGAAGTTGACAACGCCCGCAGAATCTCGCAGCTCATCGTGGAAGCGAGGTCCAAGGCGCCGATTCTTACCACCGGTGACCTCGACAAGGCCATTTCTTCCGCCCTGCCATCATTCGCCCAACACAAGCAGCTTGCCCGCATCTATCAGGCCTTCCGTATAGAAGTGAACGACGAGATGCGCTCGCTGGAGAAATTCCTGACCGGAGCCGCCGAATCCCTCAAGCCGGGCGGACGGCTCGCGGTGATCACCTACCATTCAATTGAAGACCGGATGGTCAAGAACTTCATACGCACCGGGAATGTCGGCGGCATCGAGCCCAAGGACGCCTTCGGACGCAGCCTCGCCCCGCTCAGGGCAGTCAACCGCAAGCCCATAGTGCCCGGAGAGGACGAAATAGCCGCCAACACCAGGGCCCGCAGCGCCAAGCTGCGCATAGCCGAGAAACCCGCCGGCGGAAACGATGGAGGGCCCCGGGCATGAGAGGATGGAAGTTCTCGGACCTGGGGAAGCTGGCGAAGAACAGCTTCCTCGCGGTGCTCAAGGGCGAGTTCCTGCTCAGGCTCAACATAGGCAGGTACTTCGTCCACGTGATATACACCTTCGCTCTCTTCGCGGTCATAATCTGGATAAGCCTGATGACCGAGAAGACCATGGCCAGGGTGGAGGAAAACAAGGCGGTGCTCAAGGAACTTGAAATCGAGCATGCCGAACTGACCTACGAAGCGGCGAAAGCCGAAAGGCGCACCACCGTGGAAGCCAGGCTCAAGGAGCTGGGCTCTGAGCTGGGAGAGCCCCAAAAACCTGCCGTCGGGCTGCCCTGAACGCGGCCGGACGGAAGGGGAACATAATGAATTATAGGAAAAGATGCCGGATTCGACGAACATACAGCAGCCTAAGAAGAAGCGCGACAGGATAGGGGTCATTCTCTATCTTGCCTACATCGCCATGCTCGCGGGCGCCGTACTGCTCATCGCCCGCATACTCTGGCTGCAGATATTCTTCCAGCCCCGCCCCGAAATAGCCCAAAGGCTGACCCCATCCACGACCGTGCGCACCATAGAGCCGGAAAGAGGCAAGATCCTCGACTGCGAAGGCCGCCTGCTCGCAATCTCATGCCCCGAATACCAGTTCTACATGGACTGCACCGTGCTCAAGGACAGCAACACCCCCGAGGAGGAAAGGGAATGGAGGGCAAAGGCGCGCGAGCTTTCGAGGGGTCTGGCCAGGGAGTTCCCCGAGAAGACTGCCGACCAGTTCTACAATCTGATAATCACGAACCGCGACAACGAGAAGAAACCCGGGCGGAAATATGTGAAGATAGGGCATCCCGTGGAGCGCCCGGCCTTCAAGCGCATACTCGAGCTCCCGCTGTTCAACGAGGGCCGCTACAAGAGCGGGGTCCAGTACGAGCAGGAGAACGTCCGCGAATACCCCTACGGCACGCTCGCCCGCAGGACCATAGGCTTCGTGCGCAACAACAAGTCCCCCGTGAAGAACACCCACATCGGCCTCGAAGGCAAGTTCGACTATGAACTGCATGGAGAGGAAGGGCGCGAGTACCTGAGGCGCACAGACCAGGGCACGGTCATCAACAGCGACAGCACCATGGTCAGGGCGGTGGACGGCAACGACCTGCGCACCACGATAAACATCGACTACCAGGAAATCGCCGACAGGGCCCTCAGGGCGCAGATCGAGCCCGAGGAGGCACTCGAAGGGGCCTGCCTCGTGCTGATGGAGACGAAGACCGGGGCGATACGCGCCATGGTGAACCTGCTGCGCGAAGGCGAGGAGCACGACGGGGCCTTCTCGGAAATCCAGAACCTGGCCATAGGGCGCAAGAACGAGCCGGGCTCCGTGTTCAAGACCGTGACCCTGACCTCGCTGCTCAACGACGGCTATGTCAAGAGCCTCGAGGAGACGCTTCCGGCCACCGACGGCCACGTGGACGGCACCGCCATCACGGACACCCACATCCCCGACTTCGCCCGCAAGCACAACACCGACAAAATCTCCGTCATCGACGGCTTCAAGATATCCTCCAACTATGTCTTCGCCAAGCTCGCCGTGGACAATTACGCGCGCAACAGCCGGGGAGACCTCACCGAGAAATTCCTCTCGAACCTCTACACCTACAAGCTGGGCGAGACCTTCGACTTCGACCTCGACGGCATGCTCACCCCGACCATACCGAGCCCGGAGACCCGCTACTGGACCGACACCGACCTCGCCTCCATAGCCTACGGCTACAGCACCAGCATGACACCGATGCACATACTGACCTTCTACAACGCGATTGCCAACAAGGGCAGGATGATGAAGCCCTACCTCGTCGAGGACATAGAGTCGCAGGGCAAGGTCATACGGCGCCGAGGCCCTTCGACCCTCAACGCCGCCATGTGCTCCAGGGCAGTGGCCGATACGGTGACGCGCGCCCTCAAGGCGGTGACCGAGGAAGGGACGGCAAGGGCATTGCGAGGCGCGAAATGCGCGGTCGCCGGCAAGACCGGAACCTCGTTCGGAACTTTCGAGGACGGCAGATACTCCGACGACCTCGGACGCCGCAAATACCAGGGAACCTTCGTGGGCTTCTTCCCCGCCGACAACCCGAAATACTCGGTCATATGCACGGTATACTCGAAGCCGACCTCGAAGAGCTTCCAGGGCGGAGGCATACCTGCACGCACCATACGTGCGGTAATCGACAGACTTTACAACATAGACCTCGACCTTTCGGAAAACGGAAACACAAGATGAAACTCGAGCATATAATAAGGAACTGCGGGACAACGGAACTGCACGGCAACGCCGGGGCGGAAATCCTTTCCGTGACCAACGATTCGCGCAAGGCCGCGCCGGGATGCCTGTTCATCGCGGTGAACGGCTGCGGCAACGACGGGAGGGCCTACATACCCGCCGCAGTCGCCGCCGGAGCAAGCGCGGTGATGTATGAAGCCGCAGCTGACGACCCCGCCGCCGCGCAGGCAATAGCCTCCATACCCGAATCCGTCATACGCATAGTCGTGCCCGACAGCAGGAAGGCCGTGGCGATGGCGGCCGACAGCTTCTACGGCCACCCGAGCGGGAAGCTACGCCTCGTGGGCGTCACCGGCACCAACGGGAAGACGACCGTGGCCACCCTGCTCTACGACATGTTCAGGGAGCTCGGACACGAATGCGGGCTCATGTCCACGATAGCCAACTACATCGGCCCGCGCAGGCTGGAAACCGCCAACACGACCTCCGACCCCGTGACCATCAATTCGCTGCTCGCGCAGATGGTCGAAGCCGGATGCAGCCACTGCTTCATGGAGGTCAGCTCCATAGGAGTGGACCAGCACCGCATCGACGGCCTGGAGTTCAGCGCCGGCATATTCACCAACCTCACCCACGACCACCTCGACTACCACGGCAGCTTCGCGGCATACCTGCGCTGCAAGCAGATGTTCTTCGACATGCTGCCGAAGAAGGCGTTCGCAATCACCAACGCCGATGACAGGAACGGACGCATCATGGTGCAGAACACCAGGGCGAAGGTGCTGGAATACTCCTGCCGCAGCCTTGCCGACCACAGCTGCAGGATAGTCGAGCAGACCATAGAGGGCATGCTGCTGAACATCGACGGCGCCGAAGTGTGGACCATGCTCTGCGGGGCGCACAACGCCAGCAACCTGCTGGCCATCTATTCCACCGCCCTGGCCCTCGGAACCCCGAAAGACGAGGCCCTGCTCGCCCTGTCGAAGCTCAGACCGGTCAAGGGCAGGCTCGAGACCCTGGCGGGGCCGGACGGAATCAACGTGGTAATCGACTACGCCCATACCCCCGACGCGCTCGAGAACGTGCTCAAGACGCTCAGGGAGGTCGCTCCCGGGAAACCCCTGTTCTGCCTCTTCGGCTGCGGAGGGGACCGCGACCGGAGCAAGAGGCCCGAAATGGGCGCCATTGCCGCGAAATACGCCGACAGGATAATCCTGACATCCGACAACAGCCGCAGCGAGGACACTGAAGACATAATGGCGGAGATACGCGCCGGCATCCCTGCCTCGGCGCAGGCCCGGACTCTCGGCATAGCCGACAGGAAGGAGGCCATACGCACGGCTCTCACCCTCGCCTCCGGGGGTGCGACGGTGCTGCTCGCCGGAAAGGGCCACGAGACCTACCAGATAATCGGCGGCAGGAAGAACCATTTTGACGAAAGGGAGATAGTAGAAGAATTTTTCAAAAGCCTGAAGTAAATGCTGTACCACCTCATAGACTGGCTCGAAGGCCTGGGACTCAACATCCCCGGAACGGGGCTCATGCACTACCTGTCGTTCAGGGCCATGCTCGCGGCAGTGATAAGCCTGCTGATAGCCTTCTTCGCCGGAAAGAAAATCATCGCCTGGCTGCAGAAGAAGCAGATAGGCGAAACCATACGCGACCTCGGCCTCGAAGGCCAGATGCAGAAGAAAGGCACGCCCACGATGGGAGGCGTGATCATAATCATATCCCTGCTGGGTTCCGCCCTGCTCGTATGCCGCCTCGACAGCATCTATACCCTGCTGCTCATGCTCACCACCGTGTGGTGCGGGGCCATAGGCTTCACGGACGACTATATCAAGGTGTTCAGGCACCGCAAGGAGGGCATGAGCGAGAAAGGCAAGCTGGTGCTGCAGTTCGGACTCGGCCTCGTGATAGCGCTGACCGTGTGCGTCAGTCCGGACATACCCACCGAGAGGCTGGTGACCACGATTCCCTTCGTGAAGGCGCATGAGTTCGACTACTCCTGGCTCTCGCCGTTCACCGGCCAGCTCGGGGTCTACACTTCCTGGGGCATCTACATGCTGATGATAATCTTCGTGATACTCGCCTGCTCCAACGGCACCAACCTCACCGACGGAATGGACGGCCTTGCCGCCGGCACCTCGGCCATAGTCGGAGTCGTGCTGGGGGTCATGGCCTGGCTCGGAGGCGACGCCCTGGATTCACGCTACCTCAACATCATGTACATACCCGGATCCGGAGAGGTGGCCGTGTTCATGGCGGCCTTCGTGGGGGCGCTCATAGGCTTCCTCTGGTACAACACCTTCCCGGCCATGGTATTCATGGGCGACACCGGAAGCCTGACCATAGGCGGAATCATAGGCGTGGGCGCTGTGCTCATACGCAAGGAGCTGCTGATGCCCGTGCTCTGCGGAATCTTCCTGATGGAAAGCCTGTCGGTCATCATCCAGAGGTCCTGGTTCAAGCACACGAAGCGCAAATACGGCGAAGGCAGGAGAGTGTTCCTGATGGCTCCCCTGCACCACCACTACCAGAAGAAAGGCATCCCGGAGCCGCGCATAGTCACGCGCTTCTGGATAATAGGGATATTATTGGCTATAGGCACGCTTGCATTGTTTAAAATCAGATAGTCATGGCTAGGATTGCAATATTGGGAGGAGGCGAGAGCGGAGTGGGCTCCGCGGTGCTTGCCAAGGTGAAGGGCTTCGACGTCTTCCTTTCCGACAGCGGTAAGCTCAAGCCCGAATATGCGGAGACGCTCAGGAAATGGGACATCCCCTTCGAGGAGGGAGGCCACAGCGAGGAACTTGTACTCAACTCCGATGAGGTGGTGAAGAGCCCCGGCATACCTTGCGACGCCCCGATGGTCAGGGCGCTGGAGGCGCGCGGGATACACGTCATATCGGAAATCGAATTCGCCGCCCGCTACGACAATGCGAAGAAGATTTGCGTCACCGGCTCCAACGGCAAGACCACGACCACCTCGCTGATACACTACCTGCTATGCGAGGCCGGCCTGAACGCAGGTCTCGGCGGGAACATAGGGAAGAGCTACGCAATGCAGGTGGCAACCGAGAAGCACGACTATTACGTACTGGAAATCAGCAGCTTCCAGCTTGACAACTGCTACGATTTCCGCCCAGACATCGCCATCATCACCAACATCACCCCCGACCATCTCGACCGCTACGGCCACGACATACAGAAATACGCCGCAGCGAAGTTCCGTCTGGTCCGCAACCTAAGGCCGGAGGACTGCTTCATCTTCGACTCCGACGACGCGATAACCATAGAGAACCTCAACAACATAGTTCTCAAGGCCAAGATGCTTCCCTTCACCCAGAAGGCCGAGGTGAAGCAGGGAGCCTTCGTGCGGGGCGACAGCATGGTGCTGCGCTACGGTGAAGAGGAGACCGAAATATATCTTCAGGAACTGGCCCTCGGAGGCAGGCACAACCTCTACAACTCCATGGCCGCTGCGCTCGCCGCGAAGGCCACCGGAATCAGCAACGAGGTCATAAGGAAGAGCCTCAAGACCTTCAAGCCCATAGAGCACAGGCTGGAGCCCGTTCTCAGCGTAGGCGGGGTGCTCTACATCAACGACTCCAAGGCCACCAACGTGGATTCCGCATGGTACGCGCTGGAATGCCAGACCAGGCCGGTGGTGTGGATAGTCGGAGGCACCGACAAGGGCAACGACTACAGCGTCCTCGACCAGCTCGTGCGCGACAAGGTGAAGGCCATAGTATGTCTCGGAACCGACAACGCCAAGATACACGCAGCCTTCGAGGACATGGTGGGAAGTGCCAACATCTGCGACTGCGACAGTGCGGAATCGGCGGTGAAGGCGGCCGCAGGCTTCGCGAAAAAGGGGGATGTGGTGCTCCTGAGCCCCTGCTGCGCGAGCTTCGACCTTTTCAAGAACTACGAGGACAGGGGCAGACAGTTCAAGGAAGCGGTAAGAAGACTTTAGGGACATGGCAGCAAGGACGAAGAAATTCTCGCTCTGGACATTCGCGGACCGCTTTGAAGGAGACAAGGTGGTCTGGATAATCCTGCTCATGCTCTGCATGATCTCGATAGTCTGCATGTTCTCGTCGACCTCGCGCCTGGTCACCGACAAGACCACGCGCCTCGACATGGTCAGCGAGCAGATATTCTTCGTCGCATTCGGGCTCGCCATCATAATAGGGCTCTACAACATCAAGAACATCAACGTGTTCCGCAAGCTCAGCATGCTCGGCTTCCCGCTTTCTTTCGTGTTGCTCCTGCTGCTCGACACGCACGTCGACTTAAAGGGGGTGGTCAAAGCCCTGAACATCAACGAAGCCTACCGCATACTCCAGGTGGGCGGAATGCAGATACACGTGTTCGAGGTGGTCAAGGTGGCGATGGTGCTCTACCTCGCCTGGGCCCTGGACGCCTTCAAGAAAGGCGAGCTCAAGGGCAGGATGAGCGACCGCTGGAAGAAAATCCTGTATATCTACGCCCCCTTCCTTATAACCTTCGTGATGGTGATTCCGGGAAGCAACTCCAGCGCCCTGCTGATAGGCGGCATAATGTTCGTCGTCATACTGCTTGGAGGAGGCAACTTCAAGGACATGTCCACGCTCTTCTTCGGGGCGGTTCTGGCCGTCGCGATATGCTTCGGGATTTTCAAGATTTCCGACGGAAAATACCTCGGGCGCATCGCCACTCCGATTTCCCGAATATTCGAGACCCACGACTGGGAGGCGCAGTTCCTGAACAGCCCGAGGGGCAGCGACGAATACCAGACGGCCCTGGACAAGATAAGGCAGCCCTACAGTGCCAAGATAGCCGTCCATGAAGGCGGAATCTTCGGCAAGGGCCCGGGCCAGAGCACCCAGAGATACGTGGTCCCCGACATGTCGGAGGACTACATGTACAGCTTCATAATAGAGGAATACGGGCTCTTCGGCGGCATACTGGTGATATGCCTCTATGTCTCGCTGCTGGCCAGGGGCTCGATCATAGTCAGGAACTGCGGAAAGGACCTCTACGCCAAGCTCAGCGTGGCCGGACTCTGCCTGCTGATCTCGGGCCAGGCCTTCCTGCACATGTTCGTGAACGCGGACATCGGCCCCATGACCGGACAGACCCTGCCCATGATAAGCCACGGCACCAGCGCCTTCCTCTGCTTCTGCATAGCCTTCGGCGTCATCCTCTCATTCAGCCGCATAGCCGCGCGCAGGATAGACAAGGAGACCCGCGAGGCCCAGCCTCTGATGGACTCGAGGGAGGAGATCAGCGCGTCGCTTGACGACCTGGACGCATTCGAATCGGGAAAACTTGACAATTATGACGAAATATAGGAAACTCAAGGCGATAATCAGCGGCGGAGGCACCGGAGGCCACATATTCCCCGCAATAGCCATAGCCGACAAGCTCCGGCAGCTCAACCCCGAAAGCGAGATAATCTTCGTGGGCGCGGAAGGACGCATGGAGATGGAGAAGGTTCCGGCGGCAGGCTACAGGATAGTCGGGCTGCCTATAGCCGGACTGCAGCGCAAGCTGAGCCTTTCCAACCTGATGCACAACCTCATGCTGCCCTTCAAGCTGGCCGGTAGCCAGAGGAAGGCGGGCACTATAATCGAGGAATTCGAGCCGGACGTCGCGATAGGCGTGGGAGGATACGCCAGCGCTCCCCTGCTGCGCGAAGCCGTGAAGCGCCATGTCCCCTCCCTGATACAGGAGCAGAACAGCTACGCTGGGCTCACAAACAAGATGCTGGCCAAAAAGGCCGACAGCATCTGCGTGGCCTACGAAGGCATGGAGCGCTTCTTCCCAAAAGACAAGATAGTGCTGAGCGGCAACCCCATACGCTCCGACATCCACCCCTATTCGGCTGCCGAACGCGCGGAAGGGGTCAGTTTCTACGGTTTCACCGAAGGTTGCAGGCACATCTGCGTAATCGGCGGCAGCCTCGGCAGCGGAACACTCAACAACGCGATGCGCGCCTGGATAGAGGCCGGCTGCCCCGGAGGCGGTGACGTGGAGGTGCTCTGGCAGTGCGGACGCTACTACAAGCAGGGGGTCGACGAATTCATGCGCGGACGCAAGCTCCCGAAAATCAGGTACACGGACTTCATAGCCCGCATGGATCTCGCCTACGCGATGGCCGACGTGGTGGTGAGCCGTTCGGGGGCGTCCTCCATCTCGGAGATATGCGCCGCCGGCAAGGCGGCCGTGTTCGTGCCCTCCCCCAACGTGGCCGAAGACCACCAGACCCACAACGCGATGGCCCTCGTGAACCGGGGCGCGGCCATGATTGTCAGGGACGACGAAGCGGTCGGGAAACTGCTTTCCACCGCGACGGAGCTGGCACACGATGAGAAGAAGATAGCCGCGATAGCCGGGAACGCCGCCGCAATGGCGCTGCCCGACGCGGCACAGACCATAGCTGACGAAATCTACAGGATAGCAAGATGAAATACAGGAACGTATACTTCATAGGCATAGGAGGCATAGGCATGAGCGCGATAGCCCGCTTCTGCAAGTTCAAGGGCTGCAGCGTCTCCGGCTACGACCGCACCCCCTCGGAGCTCACCCGCCGGCTGGAAGCCGAAGGAATTGAGGTCCACTACGATGACGACTGCAGCAGGATTCCGGAGGACAGGGAGGACACGCTCGTGGTCTACACTCCCGCCGTTCCCGACGAATTCGGAGAGCTTGCATACGCGCGCGAGAAAGGCTACAAGGTCATCAAGCGTTCGCGCATGCTGGGCGAGCTCACCCGGGGAGAAAGCTGCCTCGCGGTGGCGGGAACGCACGGGAAGACCACCACTTCGACCATGATAGCCCATATCCTCACCGAGGGCGGCAACGGCTGCTCGGCCTTTCTGGGAGGCATATCGAAGAACTACGGCACGAACATGCTGGTCAGCGACACTCCGGTCGTGGTGGCCGAAGCCGACGAGTTCGACCGCTCGTTCCTGCAGCTGCATCCTTCGACGGCGGTCATCACTTCGATGGACGCCGACCATCTGGACATCTACGGGGACCTCGAACACGTGCAGCAGGCTTTCCGCGAATTCGCCTCGCAGGTCAGCGAGACGCTGATTCTCAAATACGGGCTGCCTATTGCCAGCGGCGATGTGCAGGCGAAGATATTCACCTACCATTTCGACAATCCCTCGGCTGACTTCCATTCGGCCAACCTGCGGCTCGGCGACGACGGCCACTATACCTACGACCTCGTATATCCTGGCGGCACCCTCAGCGACATACGCGTGGGTGCAATCGGCTGGGTGAACGTGGAGAACAGCATCGCGGCGGCCGCCGTCTGCCTCTGCCGGGGCATGGACGCCCAGAAGGTCCGCCATGCGCTTTCCAGCTTCGAAGGCGTGCGCAGGAGGCTCGACGTGCACGTCAACCGCCCGGGGCTCTGCTATATCGATGACTACGCCCACCATCCCGCCGAGCTGCGCAGCGCGATCAGCTCCGTGAGGCAGGTGTTCCCCGGCAGGAAAATCACCGGCGTGTTCCAGCCCCATCTCTACACGCGCACCCGGGACTTCGCATCCGGATTCGCCGAAGCTCTGAGCATGCTGGACAGGTTGATTCTGCTCGACATCTATCCTGCCCGCGAGGAGCCGATAGAAGGCGTAAGCTCGGAGCTTATCTTCAAGGACGTCAGCTGTCCGGAGAAGCTGCTCGTACACAAGTCCGGGCTCATGGACCTGCTTTCGCGCGAGGAGCTCGACGTGCTGATCACTCTCGGGGCCGGCGACATAGACCGCTTCGTGCCCGAAATCACCGGAATGCTTGAAAAGCGATAGAATGCGATGAAGACGAAGACCGGACATATCCTTGCCGCCGTGCTCGCCGCCCTGTTCTTCGCAGGATGCGCCCTGCTGCTCCATGCAAGCAGGGAGAGGAGGGCAGTGCTCGCCTGCGAGCATGTGGAGGTGGAGCTCATGGACAGTCTCAGGTTCGTCACGGAAAACCAGGTGAAAAGCTGGCTCGACAGGAATTACGGCACCTGCGTCGGAAAGAGGCTCGACAGTCTCGACCTGGCCGGGATAGAGAAGATGCTGCTCAGCCGAGGGCCGATAACCGGCTGCGAGGCCTGGACCGACGACGCCGGGGTGCTGCACCTGGAAATCAGCCAGAGGAGCCCGGCGCTCAGGTTCAGCTACGGCGACGGCAGGGGCTACTATGTCGACGCCGGAGGATACATCTTCCCCCTGCACGACAGCTTCACCGCCGATGTCCGGCTCATCGAAGGCGAAATCCCGGTACGCCCGGCGGCGGGTTTCAGCGGACATCCCGAATCGGAGAAGGACAGGGAGTGGATTGCAGGCATGCTGGAGCTGAACCGGAAAATCGAAGGCTCCAGGAACTGGAGAGGGCTCGTGGAACGCACCATAATACGCGACAACGGCGACATAGCCATCACAGTGAGCTCGGGAGACGAGCTTTTCATACTCGGGAAGCCGGACAGGCTGGACGAGAAGCTCAAGGGGCTCGAGGTATACTACAGGCGTATCGTCCCAGAAAAGGGCGAGGGCTACTACAGGACCGTAAATCTGAAATATAAAAATCAAATAATATGCAGGCAGAAAGATACATAGCGGCGGCGGACATAGGCACGTCCAAGATTGCCCTCTGCGTCGCCCAGGTGAACGGAGATGACGTGCAGGTCATCTATTACAGGGAAACTCCCTCCAGGGGGATGCGCTACGGCTCCGTCTTCGCGCCGAAACAGACCGCCGATGCGCTCAGGGAAGCCATAGGCGCCGCCGAAGACGAGCTGAAAATCAGGATACTGCAGCTCGTGGTCGGACTTCCGCGCTACAATGTCGTGCAGGAGATAGGAAGCGCGAGCATCAACCGCGACAATCCCGAGGAATCCTGCATAACCAGTGAGGAAATCAGCGACCTCAAGAGGCTGGCGATTGACTCCTACCCCATCGACGACAGCACCAAGGAAGAAATCTACGGCGCCGTGGCCCAGTCATTCTCGGCCGACGACGAAATCACCGGAGCGAGCGAGAACGACATAGTGGGAGTTCCCGCAAGCGTCCTCGAAGGGAACTTCAAGATTTTCATCGGCGCCAGGAGGCCGGTCAGCAACATCGACATAATGCTCAACGAAATCGGCATAGCCCCTGCGCGCAAGCTGTTCACCCCCAACGCGACGGCGCAGGCGGTCCTGACCGATTCCGAAAAGGAGAACGGAGTCGCCCTGATAGAGATAGGCGCCGGGGTCACTTCCGTGACCATCTTCACGAACGGCCTGCTCAGGCACTATTCGTCCATCCCTTTCGGCGGCAAGGTCATCACCAGCGACATAAAATACGTGTGCAGTCTCACGGAGCCGCTGGCCGAGAACATCAAGCTCGCCTTCGGAGCCTGCCTGCCGGACAAGCTGAGCACCCTCGGGGAGAAGATACTGCGCATCAACGACGACGAAAGCGGCAGCTACGAAACCGTCCCCGTAAGCAACCTGTCCAGGATAATCACTGCCAGGATGAACGAAATCACCGAAGCCGTGCTCTATCAGATACAGCAGAGCGGATATGCCGACAAGCTGCGCAACGGCGTGGTGATAACGGGAGGCGGGGCCAACCTCAGGAACCTGCCCATGATGATCCGCGACATGTCGGGATATACGGTGCGCGTGGGCTATCCCCGCACCCAGGTCTTCAGTTCCGGGGGCTGCCCCGGTGCCACCGAGACCTCGGCGGCAACCGTCATAGGCATGATACTGGAGGCCCGCAAGGACAGGCACCTCAACTGCATACTTGAGGCCCGTTCCTCCGCGCCCGCAACGGAAACGACGGCCGTCACTGACAGCGTGAAGGCCTCCGAACCCTCCGGGAAGGAGCAGGAGATGTTCGGCGAAGGCGAGATAGAGACCGTGCAGCCCGAGGGGAAGAAGAAAAAAGAGGAAAAGAAGGTGCTCTGGAAGAAGTTCGGCCTCGGAAGCAAGATAAAGAAAGGACTGGAAGGTGCTTTCGACAACACTGTCGGAGGCCTGTTTGACGATATGCAATAGGAATTATGGAACAGGAGAACATGCTTGACGCCATCACCCCGACCAACTGGGTGCCTTCCGACGAACTGATAAAGGTTCTTGGAGTCGGCGGAGGCGGCTGCAACGCCGTCAACTATATGTACAACAAGGGAATCGAGGGATGCAGCTTCATAGTCTGCAACACTGATTCCCAGGCCCTCAAATGCAGTCCCGTACCCACCAAGATTCAGATGGGCATGGGTCTCGGAGCCGGAACCAACCCCGACAACGGCCGCGAGGCCGCAGTCCAGAGCAAGGAGGAAATCGAAAGGGTGGTCCTGGGCAAGAACACCAAGATGCTGTTCATCACCGCCGGCATGGGAGGAGGTACCGGCACCGGAGCCGCCCCCGTCATTGCCGAGATGGCGAAATCCAGGGAAATACTTACCGTAGCCGTCGTGACCCTCCCCTTCCTCAACGAGGGCAACGACGCCCTCTCCCGCGCTATCAGCGGAATCAGCGAGCTCGAGAAGCATGTTGACAGCCTGCTGCTCATCAACAACGAGAAGCTCCACGAGCACTACGGCAACCAGCTGATCCAGGACGCCTTCCCCAAGGCCGACGAGGTACTGGCGACCGCCGTGCGCGCTATAATCGAGATAATCAAGAGGCCCGGCTACATCAACGTGGACTTCAAGGACGTGGAGACCATGATGAGGAACAGCGGCCTGGCCCTGATGGGCTGCGGCGAAGGCAGCGGGCCCACCCGCATCGAAGACGCGGTGAAGGCGGCTTTCGAGTCCCCCCTGCTCAACGACTTCAACCTCAAGTCGGCGAAGAAGGTGCTGATAAACATCACCTGCGGAAACAACGAGAAGGGGCTCACCATGGACGACCTCAGCGAAATCAACAGGAAAATCGACGAGTACACCGGCAAGGCCAACAACTTCAAGCGCGGCCTCATCTGGGACGACAACCCCGACATAGGCGACACGGTGAGGATAACCTCGATAGTCACCGGCCTGCGCTTCTCTGACGTCATCGGCCCGAGGCAGGACACCGGCAACTACATAATGATAAACAAGGACTTCGTCTACGACAGGACGGCCGCCGCCACGGGCGACGGGATAAGCCTTTCCGAGGACATGGGCTCGCGGAAAATAGACTTCAGCAACAGGAACAACGTGAGGACCTTCAATTTCGGCCCGGAGCAGAAGCCCTGCCTGATAATGGAGTCCGGGGAGAGCATTTCCGAGCTCGAAAGCACCCCCGCCGTCCAGAGAAGCAAACAAATTTGAGCACCGGGCTGAAAAATTCAAAAGAGCTTCAGTATATTTGACTGCCGTCATTTATACGGTTGCGCCTCGGCATAACAAATAAATTTGTTCTGCGCTCGGCTTCTGCGTATATT
>UQQM01000037.1 GCA_900543205.1 uncultured Bacteroides sp.
CACTGTTCATCGCCCTTGCACCTTCACTCGGATTCCTCGGAACCGTTGTCGGAATGATCCAGGCCTTCGATGCAATCCAGGCTGCAGGTGACATCTCACCTAACGTCGTTGCCGGAGGTATGAAGGTCGCCCTGATCACCACCGTGGGCGGTTTGATCGTCGCTATGATTCTTCAGGTGTTCTACAACTACATCATCTCCAAGATTGACTCAATCACCATCGACATGGAGGATTCTTCAATCACCCTCGTAGATGTACTCACCAAATATTCAGAGAAGAAATAAGTCATTCAGCGATTTTAGCGAACAATTATGAAACTTAACAAGATATTCAAATGGTGCATGGTACTGCTGATCGTCATCAGCGCCGCGCTTGCTATCTGGGCCGCAGCAGTCGGCTTCACTAGCAACGACGGACAGCCTATCGACGTGATGCTCTACTGGGCATACGTACTGATCGGCATCGCCCTCGTCTCATGGGTGATTGTCGGCGGTATCGTAATGGCCAAGGACAACCCGAAGGGTCTGCTCGGAGTAGCCCTCGGAGTTGTGGCTCTGGCCGTTGTCTGCCTGGTTGCGTACCTCATCGCATCCGGCGAGCCCATCTCCGGAAGGGAAGACGCCGCGTCAACGCTCAAGCTTACAGATACAGTCCTCAACCTCATCTATCTCCTCGCCGCACTCACAGTGGCAGCCATCGTGGTAGGAGAGGTACGTTTGGCCATCAAAAACAGGAAATAGACTATGTCCAGCAAAAAAACACCGGGAATCAACTCGACTTCTACAGCAGACATCGCATTCCTGCTTCTGTGCTACTTCCTGATGAGTTCATCAATGGGTTCACAGTCCGGATTGTCACGTCGTCTGCCTCCTATGCCTGCTCCAGACCAGCAGCTTACGGACCAGAAGGTAAACCGCCGCAACATCATCGTTGTGCGAATCAATTCTTCGGATAGACTTTTTGCCGGATCAGAGCCTATGGACATCAGCCAGCTCAAGGACAGAATCAAGGTATTCCTCACCAACCCCACCAACGATCCCGACCTTCCCGAAAGGAAGATGACCCAGATCGAGGGACTTGGAGAATACGCAGTCTCACAGGGAGTCATCTCCCTTCAGAACGACCGTGGTACCAGCTACCAGGCATACATCGCAGTACAGAACGAACTCGTGAAGGCCATCAACGAGCTTCGCGACGAGTTCTCGCTCGCACGCTACGGCAAGGTCTTCACAGCTCTTGACGAGGACACCCAGGAAATCGTGAAGGACGCAATCCCTCAGAACATTTCCGAGGCCGAGCCTGTAGATGTAGGTAACAGAAGATAATAGGAGGAAAGAAATATGTCAAAATTCAGCAAAAGGCCCAGGGAGGATGCTCCCGGCATCTCAACAGCCTCGATGTCCGACATCGTGTTCATGCTCCTGTTCTTCTTCATGGTGACCACCCAGCTCCGTGAGACTGAAAACATGGTTCAGGTCAATATGCCTGAAGCTTCAGAAGTCACGAAACTTGTAAGAAAGGACCTCAACTCATACATCAACATAGGCCCCCCTATCCGTTCACTGCAGGCGCAGTACGGTAACGAGCCCCGTATCCAGTTGAACGACTCCTTCAAGACCCCTCAGGACATCGGAGACTTCATCGCCGCAGAGCGTGAGTCAAGGAGCGAGGGAGACCGCCAGTTCATGACAACGAGCATCAGGGCTGACCAGAATGTCAGGATGGGTATCATCACTGATGTGAAGCAGGAGCTCAGACGCTGCTCAGCGCTGAACATCATGTATTCGGCAAGAAAACCGGCGGGCAGCAACTGACGCTAGTCCGCAACCATAGAAAAGAGGGTGGTCAAAAGTTTACTTTTAGGTCACCCTCTTTTTTGAAATAAACAAGCTACAGAGTGGAAGCTGCTCTGAACTTCAGCTTCAAAAGATTCTAAGAAAAATGACGGAAACAGTTCGTACGAAAGTAAAGGACCTGCTGGTGAGCGAGGCGGGCCATGAAGTCCTGGCTAAAGGATGGGTGAGGACAAAACGCGGGAACAAGGAGATAGCCTTCATAGCCCTGAACGACGGATCGACAATCAAGAACATCCAGGTGGTCGTGGACAAGAACTCCGAGGCCGGAGCGGAACTTCCCAGAATCAGCACCGGAGCCTGCATAGGCGTCAGGGGCGAGCTCGTGGAATCCGTGGGAAGCGGACAGAGCGTGGAGATCAAGGCAAAGGAGATTACCGTCTACGGTGAGTGCGACCCCGTGCGCTATCCCCTGCAGAAGAAGGACACCTCCTTCGAATACCTCAGGACAGTGGCGCACATGCGTCCCCGAACCAACACCTTCGGCGCAATCTTCAGGCTCCGCAGCCAGATGGCCTTCGCAATCCACGAATATTTCCATTCCAAGGGCTTCGTATATCTGCACACTCCCCTCATCACCGCAGCCGATGCCGAGGGTGCGGGCCAGATGTTCGCGGTGACGACCCTTGACCTCAACAACATCCCCAGGAACAAGAAGGGCGAAGTCGACTACAGCAAGGACTTCTTCGGCAAGCAGACGAGCCTGACCGTAAGCGGACAGCTCGAAGGCGAGCTCGGAGCGACCTCGCTCGGCGAGATATACACCTTCGGGCCGACCTTCCGCGCGGAGAACTCCAACACCCCGCGCCACCTCGCGGAATTCTGGATGATAGAGCCCGAAATGGCGTTCTACGACATCAACGACAACATGGACCTGGCCGAGGACTTCATCAAGCACCTCGTCAGGTATGCGCTTGAGAACTGCCGCGACGACATCCAGTTCCTCAACGACCGCTACGACAACGAGCTGGTCGCAAGGCTCGAGGGCGTGGTGAACACAGAATTCGTGCGGCTGGAATATACCGAGGGTATCAGGATACTCGAAGAGGCAATGAAGAACGGAGTGCAGTTCGAATATCCAGTATACTGGGGCGCAGACCTCCAGAGCGAGCACGAGCGCTACCTCGTCGAGAAGCACTTCGGCAAGCCCGTAATCCTGACAGGCTACCCGAAGGACATCAAGGCCTTCTACATGAAGCAGAACGAGGACGGCAAGACCGTCAGGGCGATGGACGTGCTCTTCCCCAAGATAGGGGAAATCATAGGCGGCTCCGAAAGGGAGGCCGACCTCAAGAAGCTCGAGGACAGGATAAACGAGCTCAAGATGAGCCGCCGCACCCTCGAATGGTATATCGACACCAGGCGCTTCGGCAGCTGCCCCCACAGCGGATTCGGACTCGGTTTCGAAAGGCTGCTTCTCTTCATCACGGGCATGGCCAACATCCGTGACGTGATTCCTTTCCCCAGAACCCCCAAGAACGCAGAATTCTAGAACATGTTGGTAATAGGCATAGCCGGCGGCTCGGGTTCCGGCAAGACAACCGTAGTGAAGGCGATAACCGAGAAGCTCAAGGCCGAGAAGGTGGTGGTAATCCCCCAGGATTCCTACTACAAGGATTCCAGCGACCTCACCGACGAAGAGAAGAGGGCCTACAACTTCGACCATCCCAACGCCATCGACTGGGACCTGCTCTGCAGGCAGCTCGGCGAGCTCAAGCACGGGAAAACCGTCAAACAGCCGGTATATTCCTATATCTCCTGCTCACGCTCCAAGACGGAGACCGTGACTGTGGAGCCGGCGGATGTGATCATCATAGAAGGCATACTCATATTCACCTGCAAGCAGCTGCGCGACCAGATGGACGTGAAGATTTTCGTGGACGCCGACGATGACGACAGGCTGATGCGCGTGATGGCGAGGGACATAAGCGAAAGGGGCAAGGACGTGCACTGGGTGATAGAAAGATACTCCAGGACCGTGAAGCCCATGTACCTTCAGTTCATAGAGCCCAGCAAGCGCTACGCCGACATCATCATCCCTCAGGGCGGCCATAACAAGGTGGCCATAGACATCATCACCAACACTATCGAGAAGTCACTCCGCGAAAAGCAGCAGCTCAAGAAGTGAGGAGGTTACCCAAAGAAGACAGGGCAGGACTGTATTTCACCGTAATCGTTCATCTTGCGGTACTTATAGTCCTGCTCGCTTCGGGCCTGGGCTATTCCCTTTCAAGCGAGAACAGCTTCGTGCTGGACTTCAGCCGCCAGGATGAGCTGGAGGCTCTTCAGGCTGAAGCCGAAAGGCTGCAGGCGGAACTGGAGTTCAAGGAAGCCATCAGCCGCAAGCTGCAGGAGGAGCTCGGCGGCGATATTCCGGCCGCTCCGCCGCAGACATCGGGCAGCGACATCCGAAACATAGCCGTGGACCGAGGCGCATTGCGCGACGACAGGGGCACCGATGCGGAACAGCTCTATGCCGATGCGGAGAGGCTGCGCCAGGAGCTCATGAAGGGCAGCGACATCATTGAGGAGGACTATGCGATGCCTGCGCCGGAATCTCCCTCCGAGGCCAGGGACGAGGGAAAGGCGGCAGAAGTTGAAAGCTACTCCGGGCCTTCGGTCGTGGAATACGACCTTGCCGGCCGCAAGGCGAGCCATCTGAACATACCCGCCTACCGCTGCCTCGGAGGAGGTGAGGTCAAGGTCATCATAACGGTGAACCCCGGAGGAGACGTCATTGATGCGAAGATAGACGAAAGCGCGTCCTCCACCGACCGCTGCCTCAGGAACTTCGCGATACAGGCGGCCACCAGGTCGCGCTTCTCCGCAAAGCAGGGCGCGGCGCCGAAGCAAATCGGCTACATAGTCTACCAGTTCATCGCGCAATAATATCCCCTGAGACATCACATCGGGCATTCTGGAATCCGCCCATGCAAAAAGTGAGGTACAAGCGAATCAGAAAAACCACATCGTAGGGCCGTAGAATGCACTTTCCCTGGACATCCATGTGCCCGGGACTTATTCTGAAACCGGACTCATGCACAGAGCTTTTGCAGAAAACCCTCCTGTAGCCGGCTGTATTGCGGATTCCGCCGCCAGTCCTGTTCCTGATTTTTAAGCCTTCATGGAAACCGATAGGATAATCATTGATTTTTTTATTAAATTTACAATGGCTTCCGCTATCGCAAGTGCGGAGACCAGCGGCGGTGAAGCCCTGCTCGAAAGTATTGAGATGTCTGAAGCGCTGAGTTCCAAAGCCATGGTCGAGCCTCTTGACGAAACCCTCTATGATGAGGTCCTGACCCATGTCAATGACTACGTCGCCTATCTGAACGCCACCGGAGTCCCCGTGTCGGCGACGAAGGTCAACCAGTGGATGGCCATGAACAAGGGCTTCTTCACGAACCAGCAGCTGACGGCAATCAGCGAAAAGCTCACGAAGCTCGACGAGGAGAACTACAATACCCTGCTGATGGTGGAATACAAGGATCCCACCATCTCGCTGGTGCTCTCGATAGTATTCGGTTATCTTGGCGTAGACCGCTTCTATATAGGTAAGATCGGCGCGGGAGTGGGCAAGCTCCTTACCGCCGGAGGCCTTGGCATCTGGTGGCTCATCGACATATTCTGCATCCAGGACGCGACCAGGGACGTGAACTACGAAGAGCTCAACGAATTCCTCGCCATGCTGAAATAGCCGCCGTCTCGCGCAGTCGCTTATAAGTTGACATGGGCTGTCCGTTTGATCCGGTCAGTCGGCGACAACGGGCGCGCGGCGCAATATCACGCAACACTGACTTTTTCCCTTGGTTTGTCGGATAATACGCCTTTAGTACACCAAAACCCCTCTAACTCATTGAGAATTAGAGGGGTTTTGGTAGTCCCTACAGGAATCGAACCTGTATCTAAGGTTTAGGAAACCTCCATTCTATCCGTTGAACTAAGGGACCGCAATGCCGATTACTCGGCGTTCTTCACAACGATCTGACGTCCTCTATAGTAGCCGCACTCGGGACATACACGGTGATATATCACTGAGGCTCCGCAATTAGGGCAGGTCGCAAGAGTGGGGACGGGGGCGAAATCGTGGGTACGACGCTTGTCCCTGCGCTGCTTTGAAAGTTTGTGTTTCGGATGTGCCATTTCTTTATCTTTTAAATATTATTATTCGTTCAAAAACCTTACGGCAGCCTGATTGCATTCTCCGTCGGGATGCACCCTCTTCAGAGGCAGGGATGTGCACACGTAATCGTACACGTCCTGGTTCAAGTCTAGTTCGGCACCCTCCGGTACGTAGCTTTCCGCAAAAGAAAGCCGCACCGGTATCTCGAGCTCTTCAAGGCATCTGTCGCAGGCGACGGTCACGCTGCCGTCAACTTCGCAGTCAACATCGGCGGTGACGCCGTGCAGCCTTACCCTGGCGCTCACCCTGATGTCCGCCCCGAGTATCTCGGAATTGCCGAAATCTTCAAAGAACTTGCCGTCGGAACGCCACTCATGGAGGCTCTCCCCCGGCTTCAAATCAATCAGTCTTACTGTAAAGGGTTGCAAAGTTATAAAAAATTTCTTTCGTTGTCAATCCTCATTGTCGCTATTTCTCTTTCTCGCAAGCGGATCGAGCAGAATTTTTCGTATTCTCATGAAATGAGGGGTCACTTCCACGAGTTCGTCCTCCTGTATATACTCCAGAGCCTCCTCAAGCGAGAACTTGATTGCCGGAGGCAGGACTATCTTGTCGTCCGAGCCGGCGGCGCGCACGTTGGTCAGCTTCTTGGTCTTGCAGATGTTGATGTTCAGGTCCCTCTCGCGGGTATGCTCGCCGACCACCTGCCCGGCATATATCTCCTCTCCAGGCTCCACGAAGAAGCGTCCCCTGTCGAGGAGCTTGTTGATCGAATATGCTATCGCGGTGCCGGTCTCTATGGAGACGAGGGAGCCGTTGGTACGGCGCTCTATGTCACCCTTGTAGGGCTGGTATTCCTTGAAGCGGTGGGCCACCACGGCCTCTCCCTGGGTCGCGGTCAGCAGGTTGGAGCGCAGTCCCATGAGCCCGCGCGTGGGAATCTCGAATTCGAGCAGCGTGCGGTCTCCACGGGGCTCCATCCTGAGCAGTGCGGCCTTGCGGCGGGTGGCGATTTCAATCGCC
Source organism: uncultured Bacteroides sp. (assembly GCA_900543205.1). Lineage (GTDB taxonomy): Bacteria > Bacteroidota > Bacteroidia > Bacteroidales > UBA932 > Cryptobacteroides > Cryptobacteroides excrementigallinarum. The sequence continues at coordinate 7,000 of UQQM01000037.1, forward strand.
GAACCCACGAACTGCTCCGGAACCTCGATGGAGAGGTCCTCGACAGGTTCGCAGCGCTGGCCGCCTATGGTCTTGTCGAGCACCTTGGGCTGGCCTACCTGAAGCTCGAAGCCTTCGCGGCGCATGGTCTCGATGAGCACCGAAAGATGCAGCACGCCGCGTCCGTAGACGACGAACGAATCAGCGGTGAGTCCGGGCTTCACGCGAAGCGCGAGATTCTTCTCAAGCTCCTTCTCCAGACGTTCCTTGATATGGCGGGAGGTCACGTATTTGCCGTCCTTTCCGAAGAAGGGCGAGTTGTTGATCATGAAGAGCATGCTCATGGTCGGCTCGTCCACGGCTATGGGCGGAAGCGGTTCCGGATTCTCGTAGTCGGCTATCGTGTCGCCTATCTCGAACCCGTCTATTCCGACGACGGCGCAGATGTCGCCGCAGCCCACCTCGTCGACGTTGGCCTTCCCGAGCCCCTCGAACACCATGAGCTGCTTGATCTTCTGCTTCTGTATCACGTCGTAGCGCTTGCAGAGGCTGACCTGCTGCCCGGTCTTCAGCGAACCACGGGTGATTCTGCCCACCGCGATGCGTCCCACATAAGGAGAATATTCCAGCGATGAAATCAGCATCTGTGGAGTGCCTTCGGCGACCTCCGGAGCGGGTATGACTTCCAGGATGGTGTCGAGCAGAGGGGTGATGTCCTTCGTGGGCTTCTTCCAGTCCAGGGACATCCAGCCCTGCTTCGCCGAACCGTATACCGTGGTGAAGTCGAGCTGGTCGTCGTTGGCGTCGAGATTGCACATGAGGTCGAAAACCTCCTCCTGCACCTCGTCGGGACGGCAGTTCGGCTTGTCGACCTTGTTTATCACCACTATGGGCTTCTTGCCCAGCTGGAGCGCCTTCTGCAGCACGAAACGGGTCTGCGGCATGCAGCCTTCGAAGGCGTCTACCAGGAGCAGCACTCCGTCGGCCATGTTCAGCACCCTCTCGACCTCTCCGCCGAAATCGCTGTGCCCCGGAGTGTCGATAATGTTGATTTTCACTCCCTTGTAGGTCACTGAAACGTTCTTGGCCAGAATGGTGATTCCTCTCTCCCTCTCAAGGTCGTTGCTGTCGAGGATGAGCTGGTTCAGGTTCTCCGGCTGGCGCACGAGATTCGCCTGATATATCATCCTGTCCACGAGCGTAGTCTTGCCGTGATCGACATGGGCGATGATTGCAATGTTCCTGATTTCCTGCATACTCTATATGATAAATCTTGCAAAGATAGATATTTCTTGCGGAAATCCATAAATTTCGGAGCATCGCCCACGAATTGTCCTTTGTGTTGCAAAATTGTTATCTTTGTGAGTTATGCAGCGTTTACGCATGATACTGGCGGCCATTTCGGTCTGCGTCCTCGCCTCCTGCGGAGGAGCGGACGGGGGAACGCAGCCCGGAGCACCCGAAGAAGTTCTGGCGCTCCTGAAGACCGTGCCGTCCGACGCCCTCGCGCTGTCGCTGCGGAATTCGTCTTCCGAGGCATGCGCCCTGCTGGATTCTTCGGCGGTCATGCATGCGCTGGATTGCGGCAGGCTGGCCGACTCCCCCGCCGTCATCTCCTGGAGCTTCGACGGAGAGCTATCCCCGGTGCTCGCAATCGACGCGGGAAGGTCGCAGGCTGACCGGACGGCCGCCTCGGAACTGCGTTCGGGCGCCGACAGCCTGGGGCTGCACAGCTGCCTGTACGCCGCCGACAGCCTGGTGGGAAGGCATGCGATTCTCGTAATCAGCCCCTCGGACGCATTGCTCGCCGCAGTCGACCGGCACGTGAAGGCAGGACGTTCAATCCTGGACGCCGAAGGGTTCCCGGCCGCCCTCGCCTCCGTGGGCAATTCGAAGGATTTCACCGTTATGCGCAACAGCGGCGCTCAAAGGCTGCTGCCGCGCGGTTTCCTCGACGGCATATATACGCAGAGCGGCGCCGCGCGTTTCCTGCGCACCGTCGCCGACTGGGTGGCGGTTCATCCCGAAGCCGGCGGATACAGGATAGACGCGGTACGCGGCGACTCGCCCTCATATTTCACGAACATTCTGGAGAGCCTGCCGTATTCCGACAGCCGTCTCGGGGAGATTCTGCCGGCGGACACGGAGTTCGCCCTCTCCCTTCCGGCGCCCGTACCCGAATTCCGCGAAGCCTACGAGAGGTTCACGGACGCTTCGGTCAGGAGCACCGAATATCTGAGGCGCATCGACGCATTGGAGGAGCTTTCCGGCAAGAATCCGCTCGACTGGGAGAAGGAGAACGGAATATGCGAGGTCGGACTCATTGTCCGGGACGGGGCCAGGATAGCGGCTGTCAGACCCGGGCATGCACCCGTGGACGCGGCTCCCTCGGAGAATCCCTTCCGGGGCTTCATCAGCGCCCTCTACGGTTCGGCATTCTCGCCCGATGACGACGGCTCCGTGGCCTCATACGCCGGTTGGCTGCTCTTCGGAAGCCCCGATGAGCTGGAAGGCTTCATCGCCGCAGGACTTCAACCCATGGAAAGCAATTGGCCTGTGAAAGGCTGTCACATAGTAATGTACAAATCCGGCATGATACTCTGCTGGAACAAAAAAGGAATCAATTTATGGAGTTCACATCAGTAAACAAACTCATCGAGAAGAGCATCAAGGAGCATTGGGAGAATGACGCCCTGTCCAATTACCAGGGAGTCACCCTCAAGTACAAGGATGTCGCCCAGAGAATCAGGTTTCTGCACATCGCCTTCGAGAAGTGCGGGCTGAAGAAGGGAGACAAGGTGGCCCTCTGTTCCCGCAACCAGGCCAACTGGGGCGTCTGCTTCCTCGCATCCACCACCTACGGAGCGGTCCCGGTGCCCATCCTGCACGAATTCAAGGCCGAGAGCATCCACTATCTGGTGAATCATTCCGAGGCCAAGGTGCTCTTCGTGGACGAAGTCATCTGGGAGGGCCTGTCGGAAAGCGAGATGCCCGGACTGGAGGTCATAGTGCAGATGAACACGCTCAAGTTCATCTATGCCAAGAGCCCCGAATTCCAGGAGGTCAGGGACAGGATAACCGAAATCTTCAACGGCATGTACCCGAACGGCTTCTCCAGGGACGATGTGGACTACTATGAGGACAGCGCCGACGAGCTCGCGCTGATAAACTACACCTCGGGCACGTCAGGATTCTCCAAGGGCGTCATGGTCCCCTACCGCGCCCTGTATTCCAACATAATGTTCGCGATCGACGCCGAACCGCAGCTGGACAGCAGCTCCAACGTGGTGGCCATGCTGCCTTCGGCCCACATGTACGGCATGATGTTCGAGTTCCTGTTCGAGATGACCATAGGAATGCACGTCCACTTCCTGACCCGCATCCCCAGCCCCAAGATCATCATGCAGGCCTTCGCCGACATACACCCCGACGTCATAATCGCCGTGCCGCTCATCATAGAGAAGGTCTACAAGTCCAAGCTCAAGCCCATACTCGACCGCAACAAGCTGTTCTTCAAGCTGCCCATCATCGACAAGGTGCTCGAGAAGAAAGTCTGCCATGAGCTCGTGAACTCATTCGGAGGCAGGTTCGAGGAAATCATACTCGGAGGCGCCGCCTTCAATCCCGAGGTCGAGACCTTCTTCCACAAGATAGGCTTCCCCTACACCGTCGGCTACGGCATGACGGAATGCGCCCCCATCATAACCTACGCACACTGGGACAAGGCCAAGCTGCTGTCCTGCGGAAAGGCCGCCCTCAACATGGAGGTGAGAATCGACTCCCCCGACCCCGAGAACGTTCCGGGAGAGGTACAGTGCAGGGGAGCCAACGTGTTCCTCGGCTATTACAAGAACGAGGAGGCGACCAAGGCGTCCTTCACCGAGGACGGCTGGTTCAGGACGGGCGACATAGGAGTGATAGACAGGGACGGCTACCTCTTCCTGCGCGGAAGGTCCAAGTGCATGATACTCGGGGCCAACGGCCAGAACATCTATCCCGAGGAGCTTGAGGCCGTGATCAACAACGTGACCTACGTCGTGGAGTCCCTCGTAATCGAGGACAAGGGAGGGCTCACCGCGCTCATCTTCCCCGACTACCATCAGGGCGAGCTCGACGGCCTCGACGCCGGCGCACTTGAGAAGAGACTGACCGACTCCCTGCCGGAAATCAACAGGCAGCTTCCCGCATACGCCCAGATCCGCCGCATAGAGTTCATGCCCGAGGATTTTGAGCGCACCCCCAAGCGCAGCATCAAACGCTATCTCTACCAGAGATCATAATGAACAAGTTCGACGAAAAATACATAGCGATGGCCCAGATCTGGGCCGGCAACTCCTACTGCAAGCGCAGACAGGTGGGCGCGCTGATCGTCAAGGACAAGATGATAATCTCCGACGGCTACAACGGCACGCCGTCGGGGTTCGAGAACATCTGCGAGGACGAGAACGGCGTCACCAAGCCCTACGTGCTCCATGCGGAGGCCAACGCGATTACAAAGGTCGCCAAATCGGGCAACAGCTCCGAAGGGGCCACCCTCTACGTGACCGCAGCCCCGTGCATCGAGTGCTCGAAGCTGATCATCCAGGCCGGCATCAGGAGGGTCGTCTACAGGGATGAGTACCGCCTCACGGACGGAGTGGACCTTCTCCGCAAGGCGGGTATCGAAGTTGAAAAGGTAGATTAGATGAAAACGAATCTCACGACAGCACTGCTGGGCGTGGCCATAGGAGCGCTCGCCACCCTGGCTTTCCAGCATTTCGTCGCCCGTCCGAGTGCGCTGGGCCCCGGCTGGCACAAGGTTGAGCTGATTCTCAACAGCATAGACGAGAACTACGTGGACTCCGTCGACCACAAGAAGGTCACGGACGCGATAGCCTCGGCCGCCCTGTCGGCCCTCGATCCGCATTCCGTCTACATGCTGCCCCGGACCCTCGAAGCCTCAGAGGAGGACCTCGCCGGCAATTTTGACGGCATAGGCATACAGTTCAACGTGCCCAACGACACGGCTGTCGTCATAGAAGTGATTCCCGGTGGCCCGTCAGAGAAGATAGGGCTGCAGCCCGGTGACAGGCTGATCAAGGTGGACAGCACCGTCATAGCCGGCGTGCAGTTCCCGCAGGACAGCATGGTGCGCAGGATGAAGGGCAAGGCCGGCACCAAGGTGACGGTGACCGTGCAGCGCGATGACGAGACCATCCCCTTCGAAATCACGCGCGGGAAGATTCCCACCCACTCCGTGGACGCGGCCTTCATGGTCAACGACACCACCGGCTACATAAGGCTCTCCAAGTTCTCCAGAACCACGGCGCAGGAATTCCTGATCGCCGGCACGGGCCTGCTCTCGCAGGGGATGAGCAAGCTGATACTCGACCTGCGCAACAATTCGGGAGGCTTCCTCGACCAGGCCCTTGCGCTATCCAACATGTTCCTTCACGACGGCGACCCCATAGTGTACATGGAAGGACAGCACCGCAGGCGCGAGGACTTCAAGGCCGACGGCAGCGGGCTGTTCCAGGACACGGCGCTCAGCGTGCTGATCAACGAAGGCACCGCCTCCTCGAGCGAAATCCTCTCGGGGGCGCTCCAGGACAACGGCCGCGCGACCATCGTCGGACGCCGCTCCTTCGGCAAGGGGCTCGTGCAGGAGCCTTTCTACTTCACCGACGGCTCCGGCATGCGCATCACGGTGGCCCGTTTCTACACCCCTTCCGGCCGCTGCATACAGAAGCCCTACACCGAGGATTACGACTACGAAATCCTGAAGCGCTACGACAGCGGCGAGATGGTGAACGCCGACAGCATGAGGGTGGAGGACGGAGGCATACTGCCGGACGTGTTCGTGCCCATCGACACCACGCGCGCGGGAGACTTCTATGTGAACTGCAACCGCAAGGCGACCACCATGCGCTTCGCTTCGGAATACTTCGACGCCCACAGGCAGGAGCTTCTGGACATTGACGACTACGATACGCTGCTCGACTACCTCGACGGGGCCGGGTTGGAGAGGCTCTTCCTGGACTTCGCCCGCAGGGAGGACGGACTGGCGCCTTCAGCCGGGGAATGGAACTCGGACAGGCAGTACATAATGACCCAGGTGTACGCCCTGGTAGGCCGCTACTCCAAGCTCGGGGACAACGCCTACTACCACCTGTTCCTGCAGACTGACGACAGTTTCAAGGCAGCGGAGAAAATCTGAGCGCAACGATAAAATCCTGACACACATGCTACAGAAAGGTACCAAGGCTCCGGATTTCGCCGGATACGACGAAAACGGAAACATCGTGAGACTCGCCGACTTCGCCGGAAAGAAGCTCGTGCTTTACTTCTACCCCAAGGACAGCACTCCGGGCTGCACCGCAGAGGCCTGTGACCTCAGGGACAACTACGAAAAGTTCCTTGCCGCCGGATATGCGGTGCTGGGAGTCAGCAAGGACTCGCAGTCATCGCACCGGAAATTCATCGAGAAATACTCCCTTCCCTTCCACCTGATATCCGACCCCGAGTGCGTCATGCTCAAGGCCTACGAAGCCTGGGGGCCCAAGAAGTTCATGGGCAGGGAGACCGTGGGCACCCTGCGCACCACCTACGTGATCGGTGAAGACGGCACCATCCTCGACGCTATCGGGAAGGTGGACACGAAGAACCACAGCAGCCAGATACTTTAGGCCTCCTGCGGTCAGGTTCAGTCTCCGCACTTCTGGTATGCGATGCGCGGAGAACCGTCATCGGTGTAGATTATCCCGCATCTGACGAAGCCCGCACCTTCCAGCAGGCGCTGCATCACCGCGTTGTCGGCATGGGTGTCGGCGCGCAGGTTATGCATGCGCTCCCAGCACCATCCGAAGCAGGCCTTGGCGACTCCGCCGGCCCTGCCGTCCGAGGCAAGCCTGTGTATGGTGCCGTAGGGGCCGGGACGCAGCCAGGCTCCCCTTTCTATCAGCCGGTAAGTAGGGTCCTCCCCTATTATGAAGCAGAAGGTTCCGACGGGCTCCCCGTCCGAGGTCTCGCATACGAAGCAGTGCCCGGCATGTATTTCCGCCCGTATCAGCTCCTCCGACGGATAGCCTCCCTCCCACTGGTGCATATTGCCGGTGCTCCGCATGAACCTGCGTGCGGAATCGAAGATCCGCATCAGTCCTCCGAGGTCCTCCAGCCCCGCAGGACGGATTCTGATGTCAGTTTTCGCCGTCATGGCGGGATTATGAATGCCGGGGGCGCGTCTTCCTGAACACCTTGCCCAGAGTGCGCCGGATTGTGCCGGTCATGATTATCAGGGTCACCGCAAGCAGCACCAGCAGTATGCCGAAGCCTTCGCGCATGGTGAAGTCCTCGCCGAACACCAGCGCGCCCACGCAGACGGCGGTCAGCGGCTCAAGCGCACCGAGCACCGAGGTAAGCGTGCCGCCGATGTTCTGCACCGCGAGCACCAGGGTGATGTTGGAAACGACCGTCGGCAGCACGGCAAGCAGTATCAGGCAGCCGACCGACGAGGGGTCGGGAGGCAGCTGAAGACTGCCGGTCGCGACATCCTTGACGGCGAATATGATTGTCGTGAACACGAACACGTAGAACGCCAGCTTGCGGCTGTTCATGTTGCGCACCCGCGATTTGTTGACCCCGACGATATAGCTTCCGTATGCGACCGCCGACAGCAGCACGATGATTATCCCCTTCAGCTCCGCCCTCATGCCGTCCGAAGGCAGGGACAGCATGGCCACGCCACCCACCGCCAGGGCAATCGCAAGCCATGTCAGCCAGGAGGTCTTCTCGCGGAAGAGCAGGAACATCAGCAGCGTCACGAACACGGGGTAGGTGAAATGCAGGGTCGTCGCCACGCCGGCGCCCATGTAGCCGTAGCCGCAGAGCAGGAAGAGAGAGGAGAAAGTATAGAAGAACGCCAGCATGATGAAGGTCGGAAGATCCTTGAGAGTGATGCGGAACGACTCCTTCTTGACGAGCATCACACTCGCCAGAGCGATTGACGCAAACAGGAAACGGTAGAACAGAATCGAATCATATCCCATCCCCTTCCCTATCAGCGGAAGGGTGAACAGCGGAATCAGGCCAAAGGTGACAGACGTGGCCATTCCGTAGAGGACGCCCTTGAACTTTCCCATACATTCTGAAATTTGCGGCCGCAAAGATAGGGAATAAATCAAGACTTTGGCTATATTAGCAGACAACCAACAGAACTGAACTATGATTTGCTTGTATCACACAGGTGACTCCGGCCATTCCAATCAGCCAGAAAACAGCTTCAACGGCTACGCCTGCCTGCTTAGGAGAATAAGGCAGAGAGTATCGCTTGCCCAGAAGAGGGTGATTTATACCGCAAACGAAGAGCTGCTGCACATGTACTGGGATATCGGCGAGATGCTGCAGCAAAGCCAGGATGCTGACGGATGGGGCAAAAAGACGCTGCAGCGCCTGTCTGAAGATTTGAAAAATGAATATCCCGAAGTGAAAGGCTTTTCCGTCAGGAATATGCAGTGCATGATGCAGTTCTTCAATGAGTACAACCGGGAGCTGACCATGGTGAAAGATTCGGTTTCTCCAATTGCGCAATCATCGATTGCGCAATTGGACAGATGTAATTTCAATCTGCCCGTCAAGCATCTGGACTGGACCCACAACCTTATCATCATGCAACAAGTCAAAGATATACGCGCACGTTACTGGTATATGCTGCAATGCATCTCCTGCCATTGGAGCATAAGATATCTGCAAGAAGCCATCAGACTTAACTATTACGGCAAGCACGGTGCGCTGGCCAACAATTTCAGCATGACGCTGCCGGAACCTGAGGCTCGTGAAGTAGGTTCCATGCTTAAAGACCCTTATATCTTCGACATGCTGACTTTCACTGACCAATATAACGAGCGGGACGTAGAGATTGGTCTGGTAAAGCATATTGAAAAGTTCCTGATTGAGATGGGTGCAGGCTTCGCCTTTATGGGCAGACAATACCACATAGAAGTGTCTGGAGACGACTACTATATCGACATCCTTATGTATAACGTCTTTCTACACAGATACTTCGTGATTGAGCTGAAAGACACAGACCTCAAACCCGAATATATCGGAAAACTCAACTTCTACTGCTCGGCAGTGGATGACCTTCTCCGCCATGACGGCGACAACCGCACTATCGGCCTGCTGCTATGCCGCAACAAGAACAGAATCAAAGCCGAATATGCCCTGCGGGACATAGAAAAGCCCATAGGGATTTCCGAATACGAATTGGGGCAAGCCCTGCCGGAAGACTTCAAAAGCAGTTTGCCGTCTATAGAAGAAATCGAAAAAGAATTTGAAACAAGTGAGTAAAATATTTGGTTTATAAAATAAAGTAGTTTATATTTGTTTTATAAACCATTCAAATCCGACTTTATTTATGGAAGAAAGAAAATTCACCGAGAAGGAAAGCCTCGAGCTGATTTCCCAGATGATAAGCGCAAGCAGGCAGAGACTGCAGAAAGGAAGCGGCAACCCCTTCCT
>UQQM01000038.1 GCA_900543205.1 uncultured Bacteroides sp.
ATCACCAAAGTTACAACTTTCAATCTTTTTCTACCCTCCCGTGTCTACTTTTTCGACAGCAACACAACGACAGTCTCCGTTTTCCAGAAATAATGTAATTTTGCACAGGTCTTCCGGATATGGACAATTCCCGCTTCACTGAAATGACCACCCGGCCGGTTCCGCGGCTGATTCTGTCGCTGGCCGGCCCGACAATCCTGAGCATGCTGGTGACGTCGTTCTATAATTTGGGCGACACCTTCTTCGTGAGCAGGATCAGCACCCAGGCGACGGCGGCCGTGGGCGTGTCGTTCGCCGTGATGGCTGTCGTGCAGGCGATAGGCTTCATGCTCGGGCATGGCTCCGGCAACTTCGTGTCCCGCAAGCTCGGCGCCCGGGAGACGGAGGAGGCTTCGCGCATGCTTGCGACCGGCTTCGTGTATGGTATGATCGCCGGAATACTGATAGCCGTGCTCGGGCATGTGTTCCTGAAGCCGCTCTGCGTGCTGCTCGGTTCCACTCCGACCATACTTCCATATACCGAGAAATATCTCGGCGTCATTCTTCTCGGGACGCCGCTGATGCTTCCGTCGCTGGTGCTGAACAACCAGATACGTTTCCAGGGGAACGCCCGCTATTCGATGATAGGCATAGTCTCCGGTGCGGTGCTCAACCTCGTGCTCGATCCGCTGTTCATCTTCGTGTTCGGCTGGGGCATTTCCGGCGCCGCGTGGGCTACGGTGACCGGCCAGCTGTGCAGCTTCTGCCTGCTGTGGTATTTCAGCTCACGCGGGGGAGGTATTCCGATAAGGCTCGCCAATTTCAGCCCGGACCTGCGCTTCGTCAGGGAGATTCTTGCGGGTGGTCTGCCTTCGTTCGTGCGTCAGGGGCTGGGCGCTCTCGCGGTCGTGTGCCTCAATGTGTCTGCGGGGCAGTTCGGCGACGCCGCGATTGCCGCGATGTCGATAGTCGGCCGCGTCTGCCATTTCCTCAATTCGGCGCTCATAGGCTTCGGCCAGGGCTTCCAGCCGGTGTGCGGCTTCAACTACGGCGCGGGGCTGTACGGACGTGTGAAGCAGGGCTTCCGGTTCTGCGTGAAATTCGGTGCGCTGTTCCTGCTCGTCGTCGCTGCGGTCGGGATGGTCTTCGCGCCGGAAATCATCTGGCTGTTCAGGAAGGAGGACGCCGACGTCGTGCAGATAGGGGCGGCCGCCCTGCGCTTCCAGCTCGCCACGATGCCGCTGACCGTATGGGTGATCATCAGCAACATGATGCTCCAGACCATTCGCAAGCCTGGAAAGGCCATACTGCTCGCCTCCGCCAAGCAGGGGCTGTTCTTCATTCCGCTGATTTTCCTGCTTCCCGCGCGGTTCGGCCTGCTCGGCGTGGAGATATGCCAGCCCGTGGCTGACCTCTGCGCGCTCGCATTGGCGATTCCGCTGACGACGGGGGTGCTGAGGAGGATGAAATGAAAACTTGACAAAAAAGTTAAGTTTTCTTGGCGATTATGGAAATTCTCAATACCTTTGCATTCCAAAACAGAAGTATGGGGAGGCTCGAATTGGTGATGGAATCGGAGTTTTTAAGTGTCTATTCGCCTAAACATGTGTACATCCGGACAGCGGAACAAGGCTGTCGGTACGCTGCGCCTCTACTGTTTACGAATATCTGAAAGAATCCTGATAATAGGAGGTGGCGGGGTCAAAAAAGTTCAGAGGCTTGAGGATGATGTGGTTCTGAATGGCATTGTCATAGGACTCAGGGCGGTAGAAAGAAAAATTAAAGCTGCTGTCAGGAAATCGGGAATTGATATGGAAGATTTTGAAGGCATGAAAGATATAGTTGATGATATCGAAATTTAGGCAATGGTATTATGAAGACTAACACACTGTTTGAACAATGCGTGGCAAAAGCCGCTCCGGAGATAAAGGCGGAGGTAAGCTTGAATATGGATATTGCCAATAGAATACATGATCTTCTGAAAGCCCGTGGCATGACTCAGCGGAATTTGGCTGACCTGCTGGGTAAGCGTGAATCGGAAATTTCGAGATGGCTTACCGGGTCGAGGGGATTCACGACGGCTACGCTTGCTAAAATCTCGGCCGCTTTGGGTGAGCCGATAGTGGAAGTCAGGCATGTGAGGCCGGCTGAGTATGTGTATGTGCCGATAACGGTTTATGCCGGGCGTTCGGAAGCGCGGGACGACAGCTTCTATGACCGTGAGACTATGGGGAACGCTTATTTATATTATTCAAATTAGTTCGTGATGGCCGTTGAAAATGTAAATATCCTGATGAGACTGGTTTCTGTCGATGAAATCCGTTTTATGATGTCTTCGGGCGAGATGGTCGATATGTCCGGGCCGGACGACCTGCAAATCGGTTTTATGAATCAGGTGCAGTTGGATGAAGTGGACAAAGACAGGATATCCATAGCATTCGGAGTCCGGTATGAATTAAAAAAGGAACCGGTTCTTGAGAGTGTGTACAGATTCGTTTTCGAGGTGAAGAATCTTGCCGGTTTCGTTTCTTTTCATGAAAACGGCAGCTTTACCATCAAGCATCTGATGCCGCACCTGCTCAGCGTCGCAGTTGGAACCATGCGCGGCATTCTGGTAGTGAAGACGGCCGGGACCAGCCTGTCAAATTATCCTCTTCCTATTATTGATGCAAACGAGTTGAACACTTTTCTTTCATCTTCGAACAAAGCCGATCGGAGGAGAGGCTGAATTTCGGGAGGTGAATGACGGGGTGAAGGATTGCGCAATGAAACAATGGTTCCCTCTTGTCGGCCTGATGCTGGCCGCGTTCATATTCAACACTTCGGAGTTTATTCCGATCGGCCTGCTGAGCGACATCGCCGCTGATTTCGGCATAGCCGAGTCGCATGCGGGAATGATGATCACCGTCTATGCATGGGTGGTCGCGATCGCCTCGCTGCCGCTGATGCTGGTGTTCGCGAGGACGGAGAGCAGAAAGCTGATGCTGTCGATAGTCGCTCTGTTCATCGTTAGCCATGTGCTGTCCGGCGTCTCCACGAGCTTCAACATGCTGATGCTCTCGCGTATCGGGGTCGCATGCTCGCACGCGATATTCTGGTCGATAGTCACGCCGCTCGCGGTGAGGATGGCCCCGGAGGGTAGGAGTTCGACCGCGCTGGGGCTGATAGTCTCCGGCTCGTCGTTCGCGATGATAGTCGGACTTCCGCTCGGCAGGACCATCGGCCTGTATGTCGGCTGGAGGATGACCTTCCTGATCATCGCTGCGGCCGCGCTGCTGATTCTCGTGGTTCTCGCGCTGACGCTCCGCAGGTCTTCCGGAGAGAGCAACTTCACGCTCCGCAAGCTGCCCGCCCTGCTGAAGTCGCCGTCGCTGAAATGGATATACCTGCTCACGGTCGTGGCGATCACCGGACATTTCACCGGCTACAGCTACATCGAGCCCTTCCTCGCCCAGGTCGTCGGAATCGGAGGAAATGGTATCACGATGGTCCTGACGCTTTTCGGCGTGGTGGGGATAGCGTGCAGCTTCGTGTTCTCGCACAGCTATGACAGGTATCCTGCCGCGTTTCTGATGTATGCCGTCGGCGGAATCTGCGCCTGCCTGCTCCTGCTGCAGGCCTCGGCGGCCGCCGTATGGACTTCGGTGCTGCTTTGCGTGTTCTGGGGGTTCGCAATAAGCTGCTTCAACCTGAGCTTCCAGTCGGAAGTGATACGGAACGCGCCGCAGGGGACCGAGGTGGCGATGTCGATCTATTCCGGGATATACAATGTCGGCATAGGCGCGGGCGCTCTCGTCGGCGGTTCGGTCTGCGACGGCATGGGTCTTCAGTTCATCGGCTATGTCGGCGGAGGCATAGCTCTGATCGCCCTGGTGTGCTGCCTGACCAGGGGGCTGCCGGTGCTGTTGCGGAAATGACGGGTTTCCGTCAAATGACCGAACGAAATTCCGTCAAATAACCGAACACCTGTTGTTTTTATTGGAATATCAAAGCATTAGCCGTATATTTGTTTTTTGGGGGGATCGGGTATCTGATTAGGGAAGACGGAGTGTATGTCGTTCCTGTAACTTGTCTGAAAGATTGAGCTTTCCTGTTGATATCCATATCTGCAGTTCATTATCTAAACTTGCCTTGGCGCGAAATATAGAAGGTGTCCTTCTCCGGAATCGCCGGATTCCTGTAGAACGCCGGTCGCGGCTGGAGCGTGTCTGCGTATGTGGAAAGCATGTCGCCGTGACCGGTCACCCGGTTTTCGGGAGACCGGTAGCAGCGGGTGGCCATCGAGATGCGTGGGGCCGAGGCTGTTGCGAAAGGTGTTTTGCATGAGAGCCCGCCGCGGCGGATGTAATAAATATTTCATCACTGTCGGGGGTTGAAATTACAGTTATTTGCTTATCTTTGTCGGACAAGCAACAATTTTTAATCTTTTGGTTATGAAATATAAAAGTCTATTAGCTTTGGCGGCGGCATCTCTGACGATGCTTTTTGCCTGTGAGAAGCCGGTGGATCTCGGGCCTGAGGAGGTCACCATCGTTTCATCTGATGTGCCCGAGGAAATCCCCGTGGACGGCGGAGAATATACCGTCGAACTTAAGGCCACTCTGGACTGGACGGTTCAGAATTACGAAGGAGAGGTCACTTCTTGGTTGAGCATAAAGCCTTCGAGCGGCGGGGCTTCGGCCGAGAACCAGACCATCTCCATCAAGGTGGGACAAAACACGGGGGCGAACCGCAGCTTCGATATTGTCTTCTATGGAGACATCATGCACAAGGCTACGCTGACCATCTTCCAGCAGGGGCCTGAAGGCGAGGCTGGAAGTATGACTGTCGCCGAATTTATTGAGAAGGCTGATACGGAGAACGAGTATGTGCTCACCGGAGTGATCGGCGATATTGCGACGGATGTCAAATATTGGGGCTTCACTCTCAAGGATGAGACAGGAACTATTTCATGTCCATTTATCGGAGAGAATGTGGATGAGTTCCTTGGCATGGATATGCATACGGGAGATTCCGTCAGCATCAAGGGTGTTTATGAGTTCTATTCCAGCAAGAATGAGCATCAGCTGTCAGACGGAGTTGTCATGAGCCATAAGCCGGTATCGATTGATGGAATCGAGACTGTGAGTGTTTCGGATTTCATTGCGGCGGCTGATCCTTTCACGATGTACAGACTCACCGGAGAGGTGTCCAGCTCTGTCAACACGCAGTATTGCAGCTTTGACCTCAAAGACGATACGGGAACCATCGTCGTATGGACGGTCAACAATGCTTCAGACTATGCCAACACTCTCAAGAAAGGTGATAAGGTAACCCTTCGCGGAGCATATATGTGGTACGAGGATGGAAACAAGCACGAGGTCGTTGACGCCACCATCGAGAAAGTCGAGGCCGGTGAGACACCTGTCGCAGGTACTCCTGAAGGAAGCGGCACTGCGGAAGATCCTTACAATGTCGCCGCTGCATATAAGTTCATCGATGACGGACAGTATTATGGGGACGCCGATAATCCTAATGTGTCACCTGAAACATATGTGAAGGGTGTAATTACCTCAATTGAGGAAGTTGATACCGGCCAGTATGGAAATGCGACCTATGTAATTTCTGACGGAGAAGGAACAGCTGAACTTGAGGTTTTCAGAGGATATTATCTCAATGGGGAAAAATTCACCTCTAAAGATCAGATCGAGGTTGGAGATGAAGTTGTTGTAGTAGGTCAACTCACAAGATTCTTCGAGACATACGAGTTCACCAAAGGAAGCAAGATTTACTCTATCAACGGCCAGACTTCCGGTGGGGAAGACCCCGATCCGAAACCTGATCCGGGCGAGGTTGGTACAGAGGAAAATCCTTACGATGTAATATCTGCTTTGGCTGCTATTGACGATAATGGTTGGTCAAATAATAACGGCTCTCCGGATCTCTATGTAAAAGGAATAATTTCAAGTATAGACGAGATAGATACCGGACAGTATGGCAATGCGACATACTATATCTCAGATGACGGAAGCCGCGCAAACGAGCTCATGGTATTCAGGGGATATTACATTGATGGCGAGAAGTTTACTTCTTCGGATCAGATAAAGGTCGGAGATGAAGTCGTTGTCGTTGGCAGTTTGATGAAATATTACAACGATTATGAATTTACATCTGGAAGCCGGATAGTATCACACAAGGATAATGGAGGCGTTGAGCCAGTAGGGCCGGATATTCCAGAAGATGCGCTTGTATTTGATCTTGGCAGTAACTATCAGACATGGAATGAGGCTACTGATGCTACTTATGGCGGCGGTTTCGAGACAACAGTCGACGGGATAACATTGGGGTACTATAAATATGGCAATAACAATGATGCAAGGGCTGCAGACCCGGATCATATCAGAGTGTACAAAGGCTCTGCATTTCGCGTAAAGTCTGATAAGAACATTACTAACATAATATTGTTCTGCACTGGTAGCGGCTATTGTGAGAATTTGTCACCGCTGGTTGGCGGAGGTAGTTACTCGGTTGATTCTTCGACTCTCACGATAGAGTGGACCGGAAGTGCAAGTGAAATTGTAGCCGAGTCCGCTGAAGCGCAGGTTAGATTCAACAAAATCGCCATCGTGTGCGAGTAAACAAGATTCATCACATTGCTGCTGAATAATTTAACCAAGCTGTTCGCGCCGCTTTCGGCAGTCATCATATTTGCGGTCTCCTCCTGCACCAAGCCGGAGGAGACCGTAACTGCCCGAGAGCCGTCCGTTTCCATACCGCTCGACGAGGTCGGAACCAAGGCCGCGAGCCAGTTCGTGACCGTCGATGCCGAAGGGCCGTGGGCGCTTGCGATAGATTTCGGAGGAGCGGCGGAACAGTGGGCGAGCGTCGAGCCTGCTGCCGGAGAGGGTCGCAGGTCCGACATCGTGCTTTCATGGGAGAAAAACGAAGGGAAAGACCCCCGAAGTCTGACTCTGACCGTCACTGCGGGCGGCAAGACCGCTTCGGCGACATTCACCCAGAACGGAACTTCCGGTTCGGGAGGGGGCGGCTCGTCGGAAATCAAGTCCGATATTCCCGGCAAGTGGCTGGAACTCCCGGCAATGGACGATGAAAGTCTCTACTTCATCACCCATGACATGGAGCGCGGCGGCAAGACCGTGCGCAACTATTCCTACTATTACAGTCCGGACGACAAGCTGGCCGTGTGGGTTGCCTACCCGCTCAACAGGGGTCTGATAGGCAACGGCGACCGCACCGACGAGTGGGGCTATGACCCCAAGGTGCCGGCCAGATATCAGCCGAATATCAACGACAGCTACAGCGGCAGCTATGACCGCGGACATCAGCTTCCGTCGGCGGATCGTCTGACTCCCGGCATCAACGAGACCACCTTCTACTATACCAACATGACTCCGCAGCTCGGCAGTCTGAACCAGAATGCCTGGGCGAGTCTTGAGGGCATGGTGCGCAACTGGTCATCTTCGCTCGACACCCTTTATGTGGTCACGGGCGCCGACATCCGGGGAGCCAAAGATGTCGCCTACGACAACAACGGAGCCGAGTGCACCGTGCCGGAAGGCTATTTCAAGGCCCTGCTCGGCTACAAGAAAGGCGGCTCGATAGGTAATACGACCGGAGGATACATAGGAATAGCCTTCTATTTCGAGCATCACAGCTATAGTAACGACAGAAACACCATTATGAAACAGTCCATGACCATCGACGAGCTCGAGAACAAACTCGGCTACGACTTCTTCGTCAATCTTCCCGATAAGATAGGGGACGCGTGGGCGGCCAAGGTCGAGTCAAAGGTGGACGACTGGTGGAACTGAACAATATTTAACTCACAATGAAAAAGATATTTCTGTTGACCGTCTTCCTTCTGCTCGGCGTGTCGTCCTTCGCCCAGAAGCAGAACTATGTCATAGGGTTCTACAATGTCGAGAATCTCTTCGACATCTACGACGACCCCGTCAAGAACGACGAGGAGTTCCTTCCCGACGGCAGGAACAACTGGACCCAACCCAAGTACGAGAAGAAGCTTGCCAACATAGCCCGCGTGATCAACGCGATGAGGGACGAAAACGGAGTGTACCATACTCTGCTCGGCATCAGCGAGGTGGAGAACAGGCTCGTGCTCGAGGATCTCGTGAGCCAGCCCGAGCTCGCCGGGGCGAACTACCAGATAGTCCACTACGACAGCCCCGACGCCCGAGGCATCGACGTGGCCCTGCTCTACAGGCCCGACCAGTTCACCTACATCGACAGCGAGTCGATTCCCTTCACCTTCGAGGACAGCGGGATAGAGTTCACGCTTGACGAGGAGGAGCAGGCGGCCTTCAAGACTCGCGACATCCTCATGGTGCACGGGCAGATTGACGGAGAGGACATCGCCGTATATGTGACCCATCTCCCCTCGAGAGTGGGAGGCAAGGGCGCCGACCTCCGTCCCCGTGGCGCCGAGATCATCTACAATCACGTGCAGCAGCTCAAACAGGAGATTCCCGGCATCAAGGTCGTGGTCATGGGCGACATGAACGACAACCCCACCGACGAGAGCATGGTCGTATGGATGCACAGCAAGGCTGAAATCGGCGAGCTCGGCCCGGACGACTTCTATTCCCCCTTCATCAACATGCTCGCGGACGGCTACGGCTCGCTTGCATACAGGGGAGTCTGGAACATCTACGACAACATCCTCGTGGACTACAACCTTGCGACCGCACCCGACGGCGGCCTGAAGATGCGTCAGGTCAACAAGAAGCATGACTACTACGGCCGCGTGTTCAAGAAGTCCTTCATGACCCAGCAGAGCGGGCAGTACAAGGGCACGCCCTTCCGCACCTTCTCCAACGGTGCGTTCATCGGAGGCTACTCCGACCATTATCCCACCTACATCGTAATCGGAAAATAAGATGAAAAAGGCAATTCTGTCAATGGCAGCCGCGCTGCTGTCGTTCGCCGCAATGGCGCAGATTCCGACCGGAGGCATAGAGGCTACGGTGGTCAGCCGTGCTGGACGCGCTCCGATACAGGGGGCGACCGTCGAACTTTCGCAGGAAGACGCGGCCTTGTCCTCATATACCACCTCCTCCGACGGCAGGTTCCTCTTCGAAGGCCTCGCCGACGGCAACTATGTTATCGACGTGAGCGCGGACGGCTATGTGCCCGCACGCGTGAACGTGAAAGTCGTCCAGGGCCTGGTGCGCAACCTGATGTTCGTGACCCTCGGCCCCTCCCAGTCGTTCGAATCCAGCGAGCTTGACGCGTCGAGCTTCGCCGAATTCGACCTCGACGACACCGGATATTCCGACGCCCCGACCATACTCTACGCCAACAACGACGTCTACGCCGACATGGTCGGCTACGGCTTCAGCGCGATACGCTTCAAGAACAGGGGCTACGCCTCCGAATCCCAGGACGTGTATCTCGCGGGAGTGCCCATGAACGACGCGCTCACCGGCTACACCCCGTTCTCTCTCTGGAGCGGACTCAACGAGGCCATGCGCTCGAAGGACGCGACTCTCGGACTGGAGCAGCTTCCCTACGGAATCAGCGGCTACAACGGCCTGACCAATATCTCCGGCCAGCCCTACGACGTGCGTCCCGGCTGGCGTTTCTCATTGCTGACCAACTCCGCTCTCTACCGTCTGCGCCTCATGGCGACCTACGCCTCCGGCGAACTTGACAACGGTTGGTCGTATGCGTTCAACGCCTCCGCGCGTCTTGGCGGCAACGACTGGGTGGAAGGTCTGTACTACCGCTCATTCGCATTCTACGCCGGAGCCAGCAAGCGCTTCAATGACGCCCACAGACTCTCTCTTACCGCCTTCGTAACTCCTGGCAACCGCGGCGCGCAGAACGCGTCCACCCAGGAGGTCTACGATCTGATGGGCGACAACATGTACAACTCCAACTGGGGCTACCAGAACGGCAAGGTCCGCAACTCCCGCGTGCGCAAGACCTTCGAGCCTATCGTGACCCTGAAGTACGACTACACGCCGAGCGAGGACTTCAGCGCTTCCGCGACCCTGCTCTACCGCACCGGATACAACGGCTACACCGCTCTCGACTGGTACGACGCGCAGGATCCCCGTCCCGACTACTACAAGAACCTCCCCTCATACTTCTTTATCGAGGATGATGACTACAACCGCGTGAATTTCGAGAAGGCCGAGTGGGCCAGGTACGCGTGGACCCACCACACACCCGAATACTACAACTACCAGCACCTCAACTGGGACAGGCTCTACAATGTCAACTATGCCAACCCGGAGGGTCGCAGCAAGTACGCCCTTGAGGAAAGGCGTGTGGACCAGAATGATGTGAACCTCGTGGGCAGCATCGACTGGGACATCGACCGCCACTTCAACCTCAGGGCCGGCGCCCAGTTCAAGTACAACCGCACCGAGAACTACAAGCTCATGAACGACCTGCTCGGCGGCCAGTACTACCTGAACATCGACTCCTTCGCCGAGCGTGACTTCGCTTCCAACGCCGCACTGATTCAGAACGATCTCGACTACTTCCTCGCCAACGGCGAAGCCGAGCGTATAACCACCGGCGGCAAGTACGGCTACGACTATCTCGCGCAGATACGCCGTGCGAACCTCTGGGCGAGCGGCACCTACACCCTCGGCACCTTCAGCGCCAGCCTTTCAGGAAGCGTGGGCTACGAATCCTTCTGGAGGGAGGGCCTCGTCCGCAAGGGTCTGTTCGCGGGCCTTGACGACAACGGACAGCCCATGGAATACGGCGGCCGCGTGCTCACGACTTACGACAAGAACGGCAACCCCGTGACCTCGAAGGGCAAGTCCGACGTGGCGCAGTTCCTGACCTGGTCGGGCAAATTGAATCTCGCCTACGAGATGACCGGCGGCCACAGGGTTTCAGCGAACGTCGCCTATTACAACGACGCTCCCACCTTCAGCCAGTCGTTCGTCTCAGCGCGTACCCGCAACACCATGGTGGACGGTCTGACCACGGTCAAGACCTTCTCCTCCGACGTGAACTACCAGTACAACAACGGCGGCTACAATGTGCGTGTGACGGGCTTCTACACCAAGATCAACGACCAGACTGACGTGATGAGCTTCTACGACGACTCCCAGCACTCGTTCACCAACTTCGCGATGACCGGCATCGACCAGCGCCACATGGGAATCGAGCTCGGAGTGCAGGTGCCTCTGTTCGTCGAGGGATTGAGCATCAGCGGCGTGCTGAGCTGGGGCGAGTACGTCTACACGAGCAACCCTCACATGGTTCAGACCGTCGACAACAACGCCGAGATCATACGCGACGAGGACGTGCCGTTCTGGAAGAGCACACCCATATATAAGGTCGCAGGCTATCTCGACGACGGAACCATCGTATATGACGAGGATGCCGACGGCAACTACATTATAGAGGGCGAGACGAAGCACTATGTGCCGTCGACTCCCCAGCTCGCCGCGGCGATCGGGCTCAACTACAACATCAACTACTGGTTCTTCGAGCTCACCGGGCAGTATTTCGCCAATTCCTATCTCGACATGAACCCTCTCTACCGCACGGCGTTCGCCTGCGGCGGCGGTGACGGGAAGGTCACTCCCGGGGAGGTATACTACATGACCGAGCAGGAGAGATTCGACCCCGCGTTCCTGCTCAACCTGAGCATAGGCAAGAGCTGGTACATTGGCGACTATCAGCTCGGCTTCTCTCTCAACATGCAGAACCTGCTGAACAACAAGAACGTCAAGACCGGAGGCTACGAGCAGACCCGTCTTATCAGCAGCTACAACAAGGACCGCTACTACCGCTTCGACCCCAAGTATTTCTACATGTACGGAGCGAACTATATGTTGAACGTCTACTTCAGATTCTAAGAGTATGAAAAAGATATTGATTTTTGCAGCGGCGCTTCTGGCCTTCAGCTCCTGCCAGTCTCTCAAGGAGGAGTGGCAGCCTGTGTTCACCGGAGAATACGACAAGCCCGCGGTCAACCAGCCCGTGGACATGGAGGCGAATACTACAATCGCCGAGCTTGCGGCGATGTACGAGACGGGAAAGCCCTGGACAGTCGACAAGAATATCGTGATCTCCGGCATAGTGAGCACGACCGACCGCTACGGCAACTTTTACAAGAGTTTCTACATCCAGGACGAGACAGGCGGAATGGAGATCAAGCTCGGCAAGAACGGTCTATACAACGACTATCTTCCCGGCCAGCGCATCTATGTGGACTGCAACGGACTGGAGCTCGGCATGTACGGTTACAAGGCCGGTTCCGGCAACGGAATGGTCCAGATAGGCTTCAACAACGGTACGGATGACACCTACGAGACTTCATATATCGAGTCTTCGATTCTGATTGACACGCATGTGTTCAAGGGTGAGGTCGAGGGTGAAGTGGAGCCCATAGTGCTGGATGTCTCCGACCTTCCGGAGTCCGACGACACCCAGGCCACCAATCCCTACCTCGGCAAGCTCGTGACCATCAGGAACCTCTCCTACGGCTATATCGACTACACCTACGACAAGGCCGGCGAGCTGAACGAGGCGTTCGCCCTGCTCTACATCGACTCCAACAAGGACAAGAAGGCGTCTTCGAACCGCATATTCATCTCGGGAGCGGACACCGGAATCACCACTTGGGCGATGTCGGAAGAAAAAATGGACTTATATTTGCAGTCGGGAATATGGGATGATGTCAAGATCGGCAACGCCAATGACTACAACCACGGCACTGTCGGTGACTACAAGGACAGAATCAACCCCATTTCGGGCGAGGGCTACGACGGCATCGACAGGGCGGCATATTCCGTCAGCCAGTATTTCTCGACCGAGCCCGGTGGAAACGGAACCTGCGTGCAGATCCGCACGAGCGGGTATTGCCGCTTTGCGGATACGGAGATACGTCCCGAAGTGCTTGCAGGCGAGATGACCATCGACGTGACGGGCATACTGACGCTCTATCAGGGCAGAATCCAGGTGACCGTCAACAATATAGACGGTATAGTTTATAATGAATAATATGAAGAGAATCATTTCCATCATCAGCATCGCATTGATCATGACGGCGTGCAGTGAAAAGAATCCCTTCCTGGCCGAATGGGACACCCCCTACGGCATCCCTCCATACGAGGAGATTGAGGTAGGGGACTACATCCCCGCAATCCAGAAGGGCATCGAGCAGCAGAATGCCGAAATCGAGGCAATCACCTCCAATCCCGACACTCCCACGTTCGAGAACACCATAGTGCCTCTGGAACTGTCGGGCGACATCCTGTCGAAAGTCACCGGCGTGCTCTACAACGTCAGCGAGACCGACCGCAGCGATTCGCTGGACGCCGTGGTGGCCGAAGCGCTTCCTCTGCTCAGCGGCCATAGCGACAACATAGCCTTCAACAAGGCGCTGTACAACCGCGTGGCGGCAATCTACGAGGCTGACCAGAGCGGACTGACGAGGGAACAGCAGGTGGTGCTCAAGAAGTACTACGACGATTTCAGGCGCAACGGAATCGATCTTCCCGAGGAGACCCAGGACAGGCTCCGCGAAATCAACAGCGAAATCGCGACCAAGACCCAGCAGATAGGCAACAACATCCTGGCCGAGTCCAACGCCTTCGCGGAGAAGTTCGGATTCAGCGTCTCGGAGTATCCCTCGAAGATGACCACGACCGAGGACAGGGAACTGCGCCGCCAGTACAACGAGGCCTACACCTCTCGCGGCGCCAACGGCAACGAGTATGACAACAGCAGTCTCATACTCGATGTCATGAAGCTCCGCATCGAGAAGGCGAAGCTGCTTGGATATGATACTCCTGCCGACTACATACTTTCCGACAAGATGGCCGGCTCTCCCGAGAGGGTGGACGCTTTCCTCGGCGGAATCATGACCGCCGCAGTGGCGAAGGCCCGGGAGGAGCTCGCCGACATGCAGGTCCTGATGGACGAGGATGTCAAGGCCGGCCTGCTGCCCGAAGGGTCGAAGATAGAGCCCTGGGACTGGTGGTATTACGCCGAGAAGGTGCGCAAGGCCAGATATGACCTCGACGAGAACGAGGTGCGCAGCTACTTCAATGTGGACAGAGTGCGTGACGGCATCTTCCGTGCGGCCCAGATTCTCTACGGCATCAACGCCGAGAAGATAGACGGCGTGCCCGTCTACAACCCCGGGGTCGACACCTATAAGATTACCGACGCCGACGGCTCCTTCGTGGGCATATTCACGACCGACTATTTCCCCCGCGCAAGCAAGAGGGGAGGGGCGTGGATGAACAATGTGCGCCAGCAGTACGTTGACGCCGAAGGCAATGACGTGCGCCCCATCATCGTGAACGTGGGCAACCTCTCCGAGAACATGAACATCGACGAGGTGCAGACCGTGTTCCACGAATTCGGCCACGCCCTGCACGGACTGCTCTCGAAGTGCACATATCCTTCCGTGAGCGGAACCAATGTGACCCGCGACTATGTCGAGATGTTCTCGCAGTTCAACGAGAACTGGGCGTTCCAGCCCGACCTGCTGGCGGTATACGCGAAGAATTCCGACGGCGAGGTGATTCCCGTGGAGCTCGTGGAGAAGATCAACAACTCCCTGAAGTTCAACCAGGGCTTCATGACCACCGAGCTCTGCGCGGCGGCCATCCTGGACATGAAGTGGCATGAGCTGGAGAGCGTGGACGGTATCGACGTGGCCGGCTTCGAGAAGAAGGTATGCGAGGAGATGGGGCTGATTCCCGAAATCGCGCCCCGCTACCGCACCACCTATTTCAATCATATCTTCTCCAGCGGCTACGAGGCCGGATATTACGGCTACCTCTGGGCCGAGGTGCTCGACAAGGACGCGTTCAGCGCATTCCTGAATTCGCCGAACGGCACCTGGGACCTCGGGCTGGCGCGCAAGTTCAGGGAGATTTTCCTCGAGAGGGGAGGTTCGGAGGAGCCTATGGAGCTCTACAAGGAGTTCATGGGACGCGAGCCGGATTCCCGGGCCATGCTGCTCGGCCGCGGCCTGCTGTCCGAGGATGCGGATGAGTAAAATTCAAAAAACAAAGACGATATGAACAGAAAAGTACTTCTGATGATTCTGGATGGCTGGGGCGAAGGAAAGCACGACCATTCCAACGCAATCTACACCCAGGGTGCCCCCTTCATCGACAGCCTCCGTGCGAAATATCCCATGTCGCATCTTCAGGCGTGCGGCGAGTATGTGGGGCTTCCCGACGGACAGATGGGCAACTCCGAGGTGGGACACATGAACCTCGGCGCCGGCCGCGTGGTATATCAGGACCTCGTGAAGATCAACATGGCATGCCGTGATCACAAGCTCCTCGACAATAAGGAGATACGTGCGGCTTACGACTACGTGAAGACCAGTGGCGGCAAGCTCCATTTCATGGGCCTCTGCTCCCATGGCGGAGTGCACTCCAGCCTGGATCATCTCTATGAGTTCCTGGCTGTCGCGAAGCAGGAGGGTCTCGACAAGGTCTATGTCCACTGCTTCATGGACGGCCGCGACACCGACCCCCACAGCGGAATGGGCTTCATCAAGGAGCTCGAGGAGAAGATGGCTGCGACCACCGGCAGGATAGCCACGGTCTGCGGACGCTTCTATGCGATGGATCGCGACAAGCGCTGGGCCCGCGTCAAGGAGGCCTACGACATGCTCGTCGAGGGTAAGGGCGCACAGTTCGGCTCGGCCGTCGAGGCGATGCAGGCTTCCTACGATGCCGACGTGACCGACGAGTTCGTGAAGCCGGCGGTGATATGCGAGAACGGAGTTCCCGTCGCCAAGGTTGAGGCCAATGATGCCGTGATCTTCTTCAACTTCCGCAACGACCGTGCGCGCGAGCTCACCTCCGTGCTCACCCAGAAGGACATGCCCGAGGAGGGAATGCACACGCTGCCCCTCTATTACTGCTGCCTCACTCCCTACGACGCTTCCTTCACCGGGGTGCACATCCTCTTCGACAAGGAGGAGGTGACCGATACCCTCGGGGAGA
>UQQM01000039.1 GCA_900543205.1 uncultured Bacteroides sp.
TCGCGGCGGGAGAGATAGCCGGGTTCAGCAAGGAGAAGAGGGCCAAATACGATGCAGATATGATAACGGAAAGGGACATGTACAACATCCTCGAGACCGCGAGGCAGGAGGGTCGCGAGGCAGGTCTTGCAGAAGGTGAAGCCAGAGTCGCGAAGAAGATGCTTGCGGCCGGAATGCCGGAGGAGCAGATAATCGAGTTCACCGGGCTCAACGCCGAACAGCTCGCCGCTCTGAAGTAGTCTTTGGCCGGATCCGAGCCCTAGAGGACGGCTGACCATCCGGCAGACAGAAAATCCGGGCCGACCCGGGGAGGCTTTTCAAAAGCCCGCCCGCATAAGGTCAGTCCGGACTTCTTGGCAGGAATCTGTCTCCTGCCGCGAGGCTACTCTCCCAGCAGCTTTTCGCTGCGGGCGATGAAATCAGCCAGAGCCTTGCCCTTGAGCATGCCGTTCCCGAGCAGAGCCAGGTCGACGACCTGATGCAGCAGCTCGCTTCCGCCCGCGAAATCGGCCGCAGCGGTGTCGGCAGCCTCCTTCTTGCCGTCCCATATCCTTGCGACCAGAGGGTTCTGCATGTTCACGATGATGTTGTATGACTCAGGCATGGAACCGTAGAAGTTCATGCCCCCGCCTATGCTGCTCATCTCGCGATAACGGCGCATGAATTCGTTCTGGGTAATCAGCACCGGAGCATTGCTCTCGCCCAGGTTCCTGGCTTCAACGAAGTAGTCGTTGCCCTGGGGAAGCACGGCCTTG
Organism: uncultured Bacteroides sp.; assembly: GCA_900543205.1. GTDB lineage: Bacteria > Bacteroidota > Bacteroidia > Bacteroidales > UBA932 > Cryptobacteroides > Cryptobacteroides excrementigallinarum. Next base: position 756 of record UQQM01000039.1, read on the forward strand.
AACATCTCCTCCAGCACCTTCTTGTCGTCATCGCTCATCTCGGGCTTCACCTCGTCCTCCTTGGGAATCAGGTTGGCCGGGGAGTCGCTGTCCACGCGGGCGAAGCGGGTGTGCTCTATCTTGCTTTCGAGCAGATTGACGAAATGGCTGTCGAGTTCGCAGTCCATCAGCAGCACGTCATAGCCCATGTTCTTCGCCGCCTCGATGAAGCTGTACTGCTCCTCCGGCTTAGTCGCATAGAGGTAGACCACATTCTTGTCCTTGTCAGTCTGCGCAGGCTCTATTGCCTTGCGATAGTCGTCCAGGCTGAAATACTTGCCGTCAGTGTTCTTGAGCAGGGCGAACTTCATCGCGCGCTCGCAGAACTTCTCCTCACTGAGCATGCCGTACTCGATGAAGAGCTTGATGTTGTCCCATTTCTGCTCGTACTGCTCCCTCTGGTCCCTGAATATCTCCTCGAGGCGGTCGGCCACCTTCTTGGTGATGTAGGTGCTTATCTTCTTGACGTTGGCATCGCTCTGCAGATAGCTTCTGCTGACGTTCAGCGGGATGTCCGGGGAGTCGATGACTCCGTGCAGCAGAGTGAGGAAGTCAGGCACGATGTTGTCAACGTGGTCGGTCACGAACATCTGGTTGCAGTAGAGCTGTATCTTGTTCTTGTTGATGGCCATGCGCTCCTTTATCTTCGGGAAGTAGAGCACGCCCGTCAGCGTGAAGGGATAGTCGACGTTCAGATGTATCCAGAACATGGGCTCCTCCTCCATCGGATAGAGCTCGCGGTAGAACTTCAGGTAATCCTCATCCTTGAGCTCGGCGGGGGCCTTGGTCCAGATGGGTTCGATATTGTTGATTACGTTGTCCTCGTCAGTCTCCACGCTCTTGCCGTCCTTCCACTCGGTCTTCTTTCCGAACACTACGGGCACGGGCATGAACTTGCAGTACTTGCCCAGAAGCTGCTCAATCCTGCCCTTGGCGGCATACTCCTCGGAATCCTTGTCCAGATACAGGGTGATCACGGTCCCGCGGTCGCTCTTGTCACTCTCCTCCATGGAATACTCGGGCGAGCCGTCGCAGGTCCACCTTACGGCCTTGGCCCCGTCCTTCCAGCTCAGGGTGTCGATGGTCACCTTGGACGCCACCATGAAAGCCGAATAGAATCCCAGGCCGAAGTGGCCTATGATGGAGCCTATCTGGTCCTTGTATTTCTCGAGGAACTCTCCGGCCGAGGAGAAGGCTATCTGGTTGATGTACTTGTCCACTTCCTCCTCCGTCATTCCGATGCCCCGGTCGATGATGCGCAGGACCTTTTTCTTCTCGTCAATCTCCACGCCGACCTTGAGTTCGCCCAGCTCTCCCTTGAAATCGCCGCTGGAGGCCAGGGCCTTCATCTTCTGCGTGGCATCCACCGCATTTGCGACAAGCTCGCGCAGGAATATCTCGTGGTCGGAATAGAGGAACTGCTTGATCACCGGGAAGATGTTCTCGGTGGTCACGCCGATTTTGCCTTTCAATGATTTTGTTGCCATATCTTGATTCTTTTGCATGTCAAAAAAAGCCGGACAAAGCGTCCGGCTCCAGAAAAATCAAAATATGTTCCAGTGACAATTTGTCAATACTTCAGGAAGCAGGTGTCCAGGGCCGAATCCTCATAATAGGTCTCCATCGCGTACCTGCCGCTCTGACCCAGCTGCCACAGGGCGCCGGAAGCGTTGTACTCCCAACTGAAACGGATATCGCCGTCCGAGACAAGCACGGCCGTGAAGCCGTTGCCCTCGTCGTATGATGCGGAGAACGAGGAGCAGGTCCAGTCCGAGAGTTCGTTAGCGGGGTCGTCCATGCCGAGACGCAGGCTGAACTGCAGCCGGCCCTCGTCGCAGCTCATGCTCCAGCTGCCGTCGGCCACGCGCTCCACGCTGACCGTCATGCCGTCATCGAACGACATTGTCGTCGAGAAGCCTTCGGCATTCACGTCCGTATCGTTCATGGCTCCGTAGAACGACTTGACGCAGCGCACCGTGCTGCGACTGACGAGGTCCTCGCCGAAACACTCCAGACTCCAGGCGTTGTCGTGCGATGTCCTGTTGTCGACCACGCACGAACTGAGCAACGCCGCCATTGCAAATATCATCAGTATCTTCTTCATAATGCCGCCCTCCGTCAGAATCTGTAACCCACGCCGGCCCTGACGCCGCTGAAGAAAGTTCCGTAGCCGAGTTCGGCGAAACCGAACCAGCGCCGCCCTACCTCCACGCCTATCGGGGAGAACTGCGCGGCCGCCTCGAAGGTTCCGTCTTCGAAATGCACGCCGTAATCATCCCGCCAGCTGCCCTTGAGCCCGTCGTAGCCGAAATATTTCACCGCACCCACGCCCAGGTAGCCGTAGAGGCGCACCGCAGGGCGGTTCAGATAGTAGAATTTGGCCAGGGGCATCACGGTCAGCGAGACTCCTGTCCGCGAACCCTTCCGGGCGCCGCTCACCCCGTCATAGATGTCATGCCACAGGAAGTCGAGCCCGATGTCGGCTGAAACGGCGAACCACCTCGCAATGCGGTAGTCGGCCCCTATGCTCCACGAACCCGCGGTCATGGTGAGTCCATGGTAGTCCCCGTAGCATTCGGACAGCGACGGGTTTCCGTACCTGAAGGTGGAACAGTAGACGAAATTCTCAACGCTGACATCGGAGACCGTGCCGGCTCCAAACCTCAACGACCAACGCTCGTCCGGAATGTATCGGCGGCCCCTGCGGTCGTTGCGGTAATAATAGCTGTAGTCATCCCCTCTGACCGTGATGACTGTCCTCCGCCCCCTCTCCCCCGTCTCGGCAGAAGCCGGCATGCCGGTGGAAAGCAGCACAAGCGCAAGCATTGCTCCAAAAAACGTTCTCATGGCCTGACTATTTGTAGAGGAAGCGCTTTATGCTCATCTTGGGGGTCTTCTCGAACGGCACGAGAACGGCCTCCACCTTGGTTATCTGGCTGTAGCCGGGAAGTTGCCTGTTGGCTGCGAGGCGCACCTTCTCCGGAAGGTCGGAGACGGTCTCCTCGTCAAGCCCAGCCTTCTTTATCGCCTCCTGGTCGAAATAGACCAGGGCCACTATCTTGCCGGAACGGTCCACGACCACCGATTCGGACACGTAAGGCTGGTTGTTCACTATGGCCTCCAGCTCCTCGGGGTAGATGTTCTGTCCGTTGGCGGAGAGTATCATGTTCTTGGAGCGCCCCTTGATGAATATGTTGCCTTCCGCATCCATTATTCCAAGGTCGCCTGTGCGGAGGTAGCCGTCATCGGTGAAGGCGGCCGCAGTGGCCTCTTCGTTCTTGTAATAGCCCACCATTATGTTGTCGCCCTTGGCCTGGATTTCTCCGGCGATGTGCTGGGGATCCTCGGAGTCGATGCGCACGTCCACGCAGCTTATGCCCTTGCCGCAGGAACCGGGCACATAGCGTCTCCAGTCCTCATAGGCGAGCAGGGGTGCAGCCTCGGTCATTCCGTAGCCCACGGTATAGTGCAGGCCGATGCGCCTGAACCATTTCTCGACTTCGGGATTCAGCGCCGCGCCTCCCATTATGTAGTTGCGCACCTTGCCGCCGAAGGCGAGGTCGAGCTTCTCGCGCACCTTGTTGAAGATTATCCCGTTGATTCCGGGTATCGCGGTCAGCAGCTTCATCACGGGCTTGGACAGCACGGGCTTCAGCGACGACTTGTAGATTTTCTCCATCACGAGCGGCACGGTGCAGACCATGTACGGACGGACATCCTGCATCGCCTTGAGCAGCAGGGACGGGGCCGGGGTCTTGCCAAGATAGTAGACGGCGCACCCGCCCGACAGCGGATAGAGGAATTCGTATGCCATTCCGTAGACATGCGCCATAGGAAGCATGGACACTATGGTGTCACCGGGGAAGATCTTTATGTTGTCGTGGCCGAACTGTATCGAAGCGCTGAGGTTGCCGTAGGTCAGCATCACGCCCTTGGGGTCGCTGGTGGTGCCGGAGGTGTAGTTGATGACCGCTATGTCGTCGAGGTTGTCGAAGGACTTGAACGAGAAGGTTCCGGCCGTCAGCCCCGAAGGATACCGGTCGGCGAAAATCTCGTTGCGTTTGGCCATCAGCGTGGTGAAGCTGGCTGTCGCCGAATAGAGCACGGAGAAATCGTCTATGTTCACGGCAGCCTTCAGCCCGGGCATGGCGGACTTGTCGAGCTTGTCCCAGATCTCCTTGTCGGTGAACAGCAGGACACTGTCGGAATGGTCCACCAGATGGCTTATGCTGTCGGGATGGAAGTCGGCGAGGATGGGCACGATCACCGCCCCGTAGGCGTTCACCGCCAGGAAGGAGACGGCCCAACGGGCCACGTTCTTCGCGCAAAGGGCTATCTTGTCGCCCTTCCTGATGCCGAATTCAGAGAATACGATGTCGAATTTTACTATTTCAGCCGCCAGGGCCGCATTGGTGAAGACCTCTCCGCGGTAATTGCATAGCGCGGGCCTTTCCCAACCGGACTTCATGCTGTTTTCGAGAGTTGCGAGATAGTGCTTCATGGTTTTTCTTGTCAATTTCCTCAAATATACTTATACCTCTCAATTCTATCAAGTTGCAGGGCAAAGTTATCGCGAATATTTCCGATATTTGCCGCTGACGCGCCATTTATACTGTGGCGCCTCGGCAATGAAATCCGAACAAGTTCGATTTGCATTGCGCTCGGCTTCTGCGTATATTTGTGGCCGGAATGTCCATTTTGTGGTGAAATGCCGATGAGAAAGAAACCCATAGCCGCACTTATCTACGATTTCGACGGGACCCTCTCCCCCGGGAACATGCAGGAATTCGGATTCATACAGGCCGTCGGAAAGACAGCCGAGGAGTTCTGGACCATGAGCGACGACATAGCCAAGGGCCAGGACGCATCCAACGTACTCTCCTACATGAAGCTGATGTATGACGAGGCTAAGAACTCCGGCATCAGGCTCATGCGCGACAACTTCAAGAGCTTCGGCAAGGACGTCAGGCTCTTCGAGGGGGTCGAGCAGTGGTTCGGGCTCGTGAACGCCTACGGCAGGGCCAGGGGCGTGACTGTGGAGCACTACATCAACTCCTCAGGGCTCAAGGAGATCATCGAGGGCACGCCCATAGCCTCCGAATTCAAGCATATCTTCGCCGGTACCTTCATCTACGACGAGAACGGGGAAGCCGTGTGGCCGGGCATAGCCGTGGACTACACCGCCAAGACCCAGTTCATATTCAAGATCAGCAAGGGCATCTTCAGCGCAAGGGACAACAAGCTCGTGAACGCCTCCATGGCCGAGGACAGGAAGCGCATCCCCTTCACGAACATGATATATTTCGGAGACGGCGACACCGACGTCCCCTGCATGAAGATTGTCGGCATGTTCGGCGGGCACTCCATCGCGGTCTACAATCCGGACAACTCCCACAAGAAGGCAGCCGCGAGGAAGCTCAAGCGCCAGGGCCGCGTCAGCTTCGCCCTTCCGGCCACATACACCGCCGATTCCGAAGCCTACAGGGTGGTCTGCGCAATCATAGACAAGATAAAGGCGGACCACGAGCTGCAGCTTCTGTCGCTCTAGGTCCGCCTTCTCAAATCTCAAAGCCGTCCGCTATTCCCATTCTATGGTTGCGGGCGGTTTGGACGATATGTCGTAGACCACTCGGTTTATTCCGCGCACCTTGCGTATGATTTCATTGGAAACATCGGCAAGGAAGTCGTAGGGCAGATGCACCCAGTCGGCCGTCATGCCGTCGACCGAGGTCACGGCGCGCAGCGCCACGGTGCTCTCATAGGTGCGTTCGTCGCCCATCACTCCCACGCTCCTGACAGGCAGCAGTATGGTACCGGCCTGCCATATTGAGTCATAGAGCCCGTACTCGCGGAGCTTGTCCATATAGATGGCATCGGCCTCCTGGAGTATGCGCACCTTCTCCGGAGTCACTTCTCCGAGTATCCTTATGCCCAGACCGGGGCCTGGGAAGGGATGGCGTCCGAGGATGTCCGGATCGAGGCCCAGCGCCGCGCCCACACGGCGGACTTCATCCTTGAACAGCAGCCTGAGAGGCTCGACGACCTGCAGGTTCATCTCCTTGGGAAGCCCTCCCACGTTGTGATGGCTCTTTATGGTGGCCGAAGGCCCCTTCACCGAACTTGACTCGATGACATCGGGGTATATGGTACCCTGGGCCAGCCATCTTGCGTTCTCTATCTTCTTCGCCTCGGCATTGAACACCTCGACGAAGTCCCTGCCTATTATCTTGCGCTTCCGTTCAGGGTCGTCCACACCTTTCAGGTCCTCGAGGAAACGTCCGCCGGCCCTGACTCCGCGCACGTTGAGTCCCATGCCTTCGTAGGAACGGAGCACGTCCTCGAACTCATTCTTGCGAAGCAGTCCGGAATCCACGAATATGCAGTGAAGGTTACGGCCTATCGCCCTGTGGAGCAGCAGGGCCGCCACGCTGGAATCCACACCTCCGGAAAGTCCGAGTATGACCCGGTCATCGCCGAGCCGGCTCCTCAAGGAGGCGACCGTGGACTCTATGAAGTTCTCGGGAGTCCAGTCGCCGCTGCATCCGCAGATGCCGATGACGAAATTCTTCAGAATCAGCGAACCGTATTCGCTGTGATGCACTTCCGGATGGAACTGTATGCCCCAGGTCGGCTCCCCGTCCAGCCTGAATGCGGCGTTGTCGACCGTGTCGGTGGACGCCAGCACCCGCGCACGCGCCGGAAGCCGGGTAATCGTGTCGCCGTGCGACATCCAGACCGTCGACTGCTGCGGAACCCCTTCGAAGAGAGGGTCGGCGGCGTCAAGCACGCCGAGCGTTGCGCGGCCGTATTCACGGGTACCTGCAGGCTTCACCTCGCCGCCGCCGTCCTGCGCCAGCCATTGTGCCCCGTAGCATATTCCCAGCAGCGGAAGTTCTCCCCTGAGGCCGCCGAGATCCGGCCGGGGCGCGTCGTCCGCAGTCACGGAAGCGGGGCTTCCCGAGAGTATCACCCCCTTGAGTTCAGGGTCGCGGGCGGGTATTTTGTTGAACGGATGTATTTCGCAGTATACTCCCGCTTCGCGCACCTTGCGGGCTATGAGCTGGGTGTATTGCGAACCGAAATCGAGTATGAGTATCTTATTCACCTCTTGAATAGTTAGGGGTTTCCTTGGTGATGGTCACGTCGTGGGGATGGCTCTCGGCCATTCCGCTTGCGGTCACGCGGGTGAACCTGGCGTTCTTCAGGGCGTCGATGTCCTTCGCGCCGCAGTAGCCCATGCCCGAACGTATGCCGCCCACAAGCTGGTATACGGTTTCGGAGAGGGTCCCCTTGTAGGGCACGCGGCCCACGATCCCTTCGGGGACGAGTTTGTTGAGGTCGGTCTTGTCGTCCTGGAAATAGCGGTCCTTGGAGCCTGCGGCCATCGCGTCGATGGAGCCCATACCCCTGTAGGACTTGAACTTGCGCCCGTTGTAGATGATGGTCTCCCCGGGAGACTCCTCGGTGCCGGCGAACATGGAGCCGCACATCACGCAGTCTCCTCCGGCGGCAAGGGCCTTGACAATGTCGCCGGAATACCTGAGACCTCCGTCAGCTATCAGTGATGCTCCGCTGCCCTTGATGGCCTTGTATGCGTTGAAGATTGCTGTCAGCTGGGGCACTCCCACTCCGGCCACGATGCGCGTCGTGCAGATTGATCCGGGGCCTATGCCGACCTTCACTCCGTCGGCTCCGGCCTCGACGAGGGCCCTTGCGCCTTCCTCGGTGGCGACATTGCCGACCACCACGTCAAGGGAAGGATATGCGGCCTTCACCTTGCGCAGAAGGTCAATGACGCCCTTGCTGTGTCCGTGGGCGGAATCGAGCACCACCGCATCCACCCCTTCGGCGGCAAGTGCGGCCACGCGGTCAAGCGAATCCCGGGTTATTCCTATTCCGGCGGCGACGCGAAGCCTTCCCCTGGCGTCCTTGCAGGCATTCGGATGCAGGCGCTCCTTGAGAATGTCCTTGTAGGTGATGAGTCCGACAATATGTCCTTCGCTGTCCACGACCGGCAGTTTCTCGACCTTGTATTTCTGCAGCACCTGGCGGACATAGTCCCTGTTGGTGCGGGAGTCGGGGATGGTCACCAGGTTCTCGGATGTCATGATGTCCCTTACCAGCACTCCCATGTCGTCCTGGAACCGGACGTCGCGGTTGGTCACGATTCCCACCAGATGGCCTTCGCCGTCGGTGACCGGAATTCCTCCGATGTGGTTCTCCTTCATGAGCCTGAGGGCGTCTCCGACGGTCTGGTCCTGGTTGATGGTCACGGGGTCGTTGATCATTCCGTTCTCGGAGCGCTTGACCTTGCGCACTTCGGCAGCCTGGGCTTCGATGCCCATGTTCTTATGAATGACGCCGATTCCACCTTCTCTTGCGAGTGCAATGGCCATCGGCGCTTCGGTTACTGTGTCCATTGCGGCGGACACGATGGGGATGTTGAGGGTGATGTTCCGCGAAAAGCGGCAGCTCAGGTCGACTTCTTTCGGGAGGACTTCCGAGTATGACGGGATGAGGAGGACGTCATCGAAAGTAAGGCCTTCGAGAGCGATTCTTTCTTCTACAAATGACATTTGGCGCTAACTTTTATTAGCCTGCAAAGTTAGCAATTTTTTTTGTATTATTTTTTATTGTCGTTGCCTGGTTTCGGCTTGGTGTCAGCTGCGCGGACTGCCGCAATTGCGCCTCACAGGCGGGAAAAGCCTGTTCGGTCACAATCCGGCAGTTCCGCTGGCATCCAAATGCAGAATTAGCATAATTGGCGCGGCAGGCGGGAAAAGCTTGCCGCTGACGGAGCTCGGCCTCCGGCAGTAAGAACCACCGCACGACCCCATACTGCCGGAGGCCGACTCCACAGCGGCAGTTTTCTGTGTTCGGCATGATTTGCAATCCGCTGGATTGCAAATCATGCCGCAACGAGAGAATCAGCGGCGGGAGCCGTTCAGCCGGCCTCCGGTGAGGACGGCGAGCACGGACGGAGCGTCCGCAAGCCACACGACCGCCACTCACAACGCTAAAGCCGCCGGAATCAAAACTCCCCTGCGCATGTAGGCCCAGAGCGGAAGGTCGATTCTCCTGACGGCGAAAAAGCCGCCGAGCGAGAAGAACAGCAGGGCCGAGTTGGAGAAACCGCGCCAGCCGTTGCCTATCCCGAGCACGAACAGCAGCGCGAGCACGGGCAGAACGAGGGCCGGCACCCTCCTGACAGCCACGAAGACGAGCGGCGAAATCACGCACATCAGCATTAGGTCGCGCACATACCACAGCGGCACGTTCTCGGGATAGAAAAGCTGCAGGCTGAAACCCAACCAGTTCTCCGCGCCGGCATTGTAGGTTACGCTGTCCCAGAACCAGCCGAGCACCGGAAGCGCATCGGGATTGCGCGCAGGATTATCCACTCCGGCCAGCGGCGCCGCGATACACAGCATATTGAATATCAGATACGGTATCAGCAAGGTATGCACGCGGCTCCGCAGCTTCCTGCCGCAGGCCTTCCAGTCCCAGTCCTCCAGGCCCCGGAAAAAAAGGGAGCCCGACATCAGGAAAAAGCAGGGGACCGCCATGAATCCGAGCTGGGTGAGCGCGGTCACCGCCGGAGAGAACACGGGACCGGCATGCAGGGCTTCGGGATGCACATGCATCGCGAGAACCATGAGCACCAGCGGGAACCTGATGCCTGCCAGCGCCCGTGAACTCCTTTCCGAGAGCATGTCTACTTGCGCACCCTCTTGAGCCAATGTTCGGTAAGCCAGCGGCGGACAGGCTCGTCATAGAGCTTCAGCCATGCCCAGGCGGCGCCGACGGAGACGAGAACCACTCCCGCATTCAGCACGATGTGCATCCACAGCGGCGCATCGGGGTTGCGTTCCACCCATGCCATCTGCATATACATCACGGGATAGTGGGTGATATAGAGCGGATATGAGAGATTTCCGAGGAAATTGCAGACCTTGGTGCTCTTCGCATCGGTGGTGCGGCTGCCTGCGCCTGCAAGCACGATGAGAGGGAAAAGCAGCAGTATCGACACAGCCTGATACAGGCCGTCGGGCACTCCGGCCTTGCCTCCTATCTGCGGTACGGCGAAGATTACGATGAGCGCCAGCGAGCACCACCAGAATCCTCCCTTGAGACGTATCGGGCTTCCGCTCGGATTGGCGTCCGTCCTGTGGGAAGGCAGGATGCGGCTGATCAGAAGTCCGCAGAGGAAAGGATAGAGCAGGCGCGAGAAACCTATGTATATCTGGTCCGCCGTGAGGCTCCATCCGCCTATTACGTTGTATTTGGGTTCGGCGAAAAGGCCGAACACGTTCCATCCGAGTGTGAGGTCGAGAGTGAGGAAAGCGGCGCAGAGGCAGAGCAGCCCGAGCGCGAACTTGGGCAGCCTGCGGAAAATCAGGGCGTACAGGATGTTCCCCACATATTCGAAGGTCAGCGACCAGTTGGGGCCGTTGAACGAATTCATCTCGCCCCAGCCGCGGATGTCCATGCGCGGGCCGCAGGGAATCATCAGCAGGCCCATCAAGAAACAGAGCGCGAACATCCAGCCGCTGCATTCCATTATGAACGGGAAGCCTGCGCTCTGGCCGAAGAAGAACAGGCAGGCGCCCGTCACGGTTCCGGCAATCACCATCGGGTGCAGACGCACGAGGCGCCGCTTGAAGAAGCCCCAGGTGGTCATGCGGTTCCAGCGGTCATCGTAGGCATAGCCTATCACGAAGCCGCTGAGCACAAAGAAGAAGTCCACCGCGAGGTATCCGTGGTTGACAATCTGCGTGCCGATATAGGGGATGTAGGTCTCGAAACAGTGGAACACGATGACCATGAGAGCGGCCACGCCCCTGAGCCCGTCCAGAATCTCATAGCGCGGCTTTGATGCGAGATATACGTTGTCGTGTGTCATATCAGTGGTTTTCAGCACGCAAAGATAGTCCGAATCCTTGTCAGATATTTGTCTTTTCGTAATTTTTGCTTGTCGGATATTCGCAGGATGATATACGATTGCGTAAACTTGAGCCCTTCCGAACAGATAGGCCTGCACTCCCAGCCGGGCTGGGAGCTTTCCTATATACTGGAAGGCCGGGGCATCAGGACCGTCGGCGACACGGAATCGCCATTCGCGGAGGGAGACATGGTGCTCGTAATTCCCGAAATGCCGCACTGCTGGAGATTCGAGGAATCCCCCGGAAGCGGAATCAGGAACATCACCCTGACGTTCGGGCGTGACTTCCTCGACAGAGCCGCCGCGCTGCCAGGCTTCGGAGAGGTCGCGGAGAGGCTGAACGGCATGACGGAATCCGTGGAGATAACGGGCGGGACCAGGTCGGACATCGCAGGACTGCTGTTGCAGATGCAGGACGAAGACCGCGCCGGACGAACTGCAAGCGCCCTGCGCATCCTTTCGATGATTGGCAGCGGCAGGGACGGAACGGTGGCCGGGAGGTTCAGGAAATCCGCTGCTCGTTCTGGAAGCGGGAGACGGGAGAGACTTTCATGAGTTTCGTGACAAGGCACAGGCTTGAGACGGCCTGCCGGCTGCTGAAGGATCCGTCTCTTCAAGTCTCCGACGTCTGCTACGAATCGGGATTCAACGACATACCTCATTTCAACCGCAGTTTCCGACGCCGTTTCGGAGTCTCCCCTTCCGCATACCGGGCGCGGCTGAAAACGGAATAGACAGGTCATTTCCCCGCCTTGCGTGCTTCGTCCGCCTTGCGCTTGCGGTACATCTGCCAGGTGTTGTAGCAGTTGTGCCAGATGCTGTAGAAGCCGCCGGCGACCGAAACGACCGGAGTCAGGAAAGTGTAGCCCATCCAGATGCCGAACACGGTGTTCTTCTGGCCAAGGGCCTGGCCGGCGGTGACACGGCTGCCGTAACGGGCGCCTATGACCTTGCCGAGCCAGAACTGCAGGACGCAGCACAGCAGCGAAGCCACACCGACCTCCAGCAGCACGATGAGGCCGGAGTCGTTATGGACCAGCGAACGCGTGCTCATCAGAATAGCCAGCGAGAGCGACACAGCCCAGAGGTAGAACGACACGCCGGCATAGCGCAGCAGCCGGCGGTGGAAGGCAGGCAGCAGATAACGCACCAGCCATGCCGCGATGCAGGGCAACACGAGCATAGGGAAGACCTTCCCCAATATGGTCAGGAACGAACTGTGGAACGACATGCCGGCGGAAGGATGGACCATCGGCACCACTACCGGAACCACCAGCGCCACCGCGCAGTTGATCAGAACCGTGTAGGTGACGGCGCCGGCCATATTGCCTCCGAGCTTGCCTGTCACAACTGCGCAGGCCGTGGCGGTCGGGCAAATCATGCAAAGCATCGCGGCCTCGAAAGCGTCGCGGAGCGGCAGCTCGGGTACGAAAGCCAGCAGCAGCGCAAGCCCCGCGAATGAGCCGCACTGCACCAGCAGCAGCCAGAGCATCCATTTGTGCGGGCGCATCTGATGAGGCTCGATCTTGCAGAAGCTCAGGAACAGCATCACCATGATCAGCAGGGGCTGCACGAAGCCGACAATCTTCTCGAGCACCGGCCCGGCCGGATGCAGGGCCGGAATCTCCATGTACAGGAGATAGGCGAAGACGCCGGCCAGCATCGCGAAAATCAGCACCCAGTCCCTGATGAACTTGGCGAAAGTGTATCTGTATGTGGACATTGCCTGTCAGCGCCTTTCGCGCGCGAGGAAACAGTCGATGGTGTTCTCCATCAGCATCGCGATGGTCATGGGGCCGACTCCGCCGGGCACGGGGGTGATCCACGACGCCACGCGGGAGACAGACGCGAAATCCACGTCGCCCACCAGCTTGCCGGCGGCGTTGCGGTTCATGCCCACATCGATGACCACGGCTCCGGGCTTGACCATGTCGCCGGTCACGGTGTTCTCATGTCCGACCGCAACTACCAGGATGTCGGCCAGCCTGGTCACAGCCTTGAGGTCGGCGGTCCTGGAATGGGCTATGGTGACCGTCGCGTTCTCGTCGAGCAGCAGTTTGGCCACCGGCTTCCCCACTATGTTGCTGCGGCCCACGACGACGGCCATCTTGCCCCTGATGCCGGTTCCGGTGCTCTTGATGAGCTCGATGATTCCCTTGGGGGTGCAGGGCCTGATGCAGTCCGTGCCCACCCAGAGCGAACCGACATTGAGGATGTGGAAACCGTCCACGTCCTTCTCCTTCGCAATCGAATAGATGACCTTGGATTCGTCGATATGTTTCGGCAGAGGCAGCTGCACCAGGATTCCGTCGACCGCATCGTCTTCGTTAAGCTCCCGTATCCTGCCGAGCAGCTCCTGCTCGGAAATGGATGCGTCCAGCTCTATCAGGCGGGAATCCATGCCGGTATAGGCAGCCGCCTTGACCTTGTTGCGCACATAGACCTGGCTCGCAGGATTCTCGCCCACGATAATCACGGCGAGGCAGGGTTTGCGTCCATACTGCGCCTCAAGCTCGGGCACTCTCGCCTTCACCCTGTCCTTGACAGCGGCGGAAACCGCGTTGCCGTCTATTATGCGCGCGATGCCCATGTCGAGCGCACAGTGCCCTATGTCACCGCGATGGAAGAGATTGCCGCAATGCACGCGCCCCACGGCCTCGTATGCCTTGTCGTGCGCGACATGAAGGTCCACACCTTCGGCCACGACCATCATAACGCGGCCTCCTGCAGTCACCAGCTTCCCGTCCTTGAGAGCGGTGCCCATGTGGTAGAGCCTGACTCCCGACATGTCGCCGAGTTCAATAGGGCTGCCCTTCCCGTATTTGCCGGGATAGCCCTCCGAAGCCAGGACCACTCCGAGCGTCACCGCCTTCTCCCATTTGAGAGGCTCCGCCTCACGTGAGGAAGCCACAGCGTCGAATATGTCGCAGATGTCGCTCTTGAGCAACGGCAGCACGACCTCGGTCTCGGGGTCGCCGAAACGTGCGTTGAACTCTATGACCTTTATGCCCTCGGCGGTCTTCATCAGTCCGCCGTAAAGCACGCCCGAAAGAGGGCATCCCTCAGCAGCCATGGCCTCGGCTGTGCGGCACATTATGTTCCTGTAGGCGAAATCCCTGTCCTCGTCAGTGATGAATGGCAGCCCCGTGTAGGCTCCCATGCCTCCTGTGTTCGGCCCCTTGTCTCCGTCGAAGGCGCGCTTGTGGTCCTGGGAGAGCGGCATCGGGTAGACCTTTTTGCCGTCCACGAAGCACATGAACGAGAACTCGGGGCCTTCAAGATAATCCTCCACTACCACCTTGCCTTTGCCGAAGGCGCTGTCGAGCAGCATGTTCTTTAGGGCGGCCTCGGCCTCGACCAGGTCGGCGGCTATGACCACTCCCTTTCCGGCAGCAAGCCCGTCATATTTCAGGACGGCCGGGAAAGGACGCGAGCTGACATAGTCCAGAGCCTCCTCGTAGCGGGTGAAGCTGCGGTATCCGGCTGTAGGGATGCCGTATTTCTCCATGAGCTCCTTGGCGAACTCCTTGCTGCTTTCGATGCGGGTCGCGGCGAGGGTGTGGCCGAAGATCTTCAGTCCGGCGGAGCGGAACTCGTCGACGATTCCGGCTGCCAGAGCAGCCTCGGGCCCGACCACGGTCAGGTCAACGCCGTTCTCCAGGGCAAATCCCTTCAATGCTGCCACATCGGTGTCGGCAATCGGAACGCATTCCGCCTGCGCGGCGATTCCGGCGTTGCCCGGGGCGCACCATATCTTTTCCACCTGTTCCGAACGGCTCAGCGCATCGACTATCGCATGGCAACGTCCTCCGCCGCCCACTACTAGAACTTTTTTCTTCATATCCTGCTTTTATAGTTTCTTTATTTCAAATGTTCCGACGCCGGGCTGTGCTATCCCTCGGGAGGGGGCTGGCCACCCGCGGCCGATAGCGGGTGCCGCGTCAGCGGCGGGATGAGCGCGTAGCGCG
>UQQM01000040.1 GCA_900543205.1 uncultured Bacteroides sp.
CCTCAAAGTAGCGTGTCTACCATTTCACCACGTCCGCATACTTTGGGACTGCAAATGTATGCAATATTCTGGAAAACACAAAATTTTTTGAAAAAATCGAGCGGGGCTCCGCAATCATCATTTATTATGATTGACAGAAAGTGCATAAATGATGATATTTGCAGGATTAATTGCAACATCTATGACTCTGGATAAACTGGGAAAGGGCGAGTCTGCCGTAATCGTGAAAGTCGGAGGACAAGGCGAGCTGAGGCAGCATTTCCTTGACATGGGAGTCATTCCCGGACAGACCCTGACATTGACCAAGTTCGCTCCGCTCGGCGATCCGATGGAGCTGCTCATTAACGGTTATTCCTTGACTCTGCGTCTTGCGGACGCAGCTGAAATCGAGATAGAAAAACTGGACGTCGTCCCGGGCCTTGACGCCGACGCCGGGGCTCCGATAGAAGATGAGGACGAGCATCCCGGCTTCGGAGAAGAGGGCCGCTTCCATTCCAGGAAAGACGAGAACCCTCTCCCCAAGGGGACGGTGCTCACCTTTGCCCTGGCCGGCAACCAGAACTGCGGCAAGACCACCCTGTTCAACCAGCTCACGGGGGCGAACCAGCATGTGGGGAACTTCCCCGGGGTCACCGTCGACCGCAAGGACGGAGTTATCCGCGGCCATCAGGATACGCTGGTGACCGACCTGCCGGGAATCTATTCGCTTTCCCCCTACACCTCCGAGGAGATAGTGTCCAGGAATTTCATCCTGGAGGAGAAGCCCAGGGCGATAATCAACATAGTCGATGCCGGCAATATCGAGAGGAATCTCTATCTGACCATGCAGCTGCTGGAGCTGAACGTCCCCATGGTGCTGGCGCTCAATATGATGGATGAGGTTGAGGGCAATGGCGGTTCCGTTCGTGTGAACGATATGGAAAGGTTGCTCGGCATACCCGTGGTGCCCATATCAGCAGCGAAGAACGAAGGCGTGGACGAACTTGTCCAGCACGCCGTGCACATCGCAAAATATCAGGAGCAGCCGCAGCGTCAGGATTTCTGCGGCAAGAATGACTACGGCGGAGCCGTCCACCGCTGCATCCACGGCATAATGCACCTTGTCGAGGACCATGCCAGACGCGCCGGGCTGCCCATCCGCTTCGCCGCGAGCAGACTGATAGAAGGCGACGCCGAGGTGACTGCGAAGCTGGACCTCTCTGAGAACGAGAAGGAAATGGTCGAGCACATAATCCGCCAGATGGAGGATGAGCGCGGTCTCGACAGGTGTGCTGCCATGGCCGACATGCGCTTCACCTTCATCAAGCGTCTTTGCGCCCGGACCGTGGTCAAGCCCCGGGAGAGCCGGGAATACCGCCGCAGTCTCAGCATGGACAGCGTGCTGACGGGGAAGTATACGGCCCTGCCGATTTTCGCCGTGGTCATCTCTCTGGTCATCTGGCTGTCGATTGACGTGCTGGGTGCTCCGGTGCAGGGATGGATAGAATCCGGAATGAACTGGCTCACGGGCGTGTGCGATGGCGCACTGGGCCGCTGGGGCGTGTCCCCGGCGTTGCGCTCCCTGGTCAGCGTCGGCATTTTCGGCGGCGTGGGCACCGTGGTCAGCTTCGTCCCGATAATCGTGTTCATGTATTTCTTTCTGTCGATGCTCGAGGACAGCGGCTACATGGCCAGGGTGGCGTTCGTGTTCGACAAGCTTTTCCGCAGGCTCGGGCTCAGCGGGCGCAGCATCGTCCCACTGCTCGTGGGCTTCGGATGCACCGTGCCTGCGGTGATGTCCACAAGGACGCTGCCGTCCGCGAGGGACAGGAAGATGACGATCCTGCTGACCCCGTTCATCAGCTGTTCGGCGAAGATTCCCATCTATGCCTTCCTGACGAACATGTTCTTCCCCGGACACGGCGGACTGGTGCTTGTGATATTGTATCTGTCGGCGATTCTTGTGGGTCTGGCGGTGGCCCTGTGCTCAAAGGCGGTTTCGCATGCAAGGCCGGCCCCTTTCGTCATGGAGCTTCCGAACTACCGTCCGCCCGGAGCCCGGAATGTGCTGCGGCTCATGTGGGATAAGACCAAGGACTTCCTGCAGAGGGCGTTCACGGTGATTTTCGTGGCCTCCATCGTAATCTGGTTCCTCCAGTCCTTCGATTTCAGGCTCAACCTCGTCGGTAGCCAGGACAGCATGCTGGCGCTCATGGCCGGAGCCGTCGCCCCGGTCTTCGCCCCGCTCGGCCTCGGGGACTGGCGCATAGTGACAGCCCTGATAAGCGGTTTCCTCGCGAAGGAGAGCGTGGTCTCCACCCTGCAGGTGCTGGACGCGACGGCCGTGCTCACGACCCTGACCGCGATTCCCATGCTGGCTTTCTGCCTGCTGTACACTCCCTGTGTGGCGGCGGTGGCGGCGGTGCGCAGGGAGCTTGGCGGCAGGTGGGCGGTATTCATGGTGGTGTTCCAGTGTCTGGTCGCATGGTTGTGCGCACTGCTGGCGTATCTGGTCGCGGGTCTGTTCATCTGACGGGAATATGAGCATAGCCGACATAATAATACTGGTGGTCGTGATTGCGGCGCTCGCCGTGGCGCTGAGGTATCTGAAAAAGCATCCGCAGACTGACGGATGCGACGGAGCGTGTGCCTCGTGCGGCAGAAAGGACGGCTGCTCTTCCGCCGGAGACGGCGGGGACCGGGATTCGGACGGAAAAAAACAGATGTGACATGGAGATTTTTTCAGGAAACATGAAGGTGTCGGAGCTGGCGGACTGCAACTGCCGGCTGCTGCTTGTCCTTTCCCGGCTGGGGATTTCGGGAAGTTTCGGCGAGAAGACGCTTGCCGAGGTCTGCTCCAGGGCGGGGCTCGACACAGATACGGTCCTGCTCATCTGCCGGGTATATTCTTCTTCGGATTACCGGCCTTCGATGAGGGAGGTGCGGCGCTGCCGGGCGGAGGACGTCGTGCGCTATGTCAGGCGGTCGCACGATTTCTACCTTCGCAACGCCATCGAGTCCATAGCCGCTTCCATAGAAAGGCTCATCGAGCCTTGCCGGCCTGCGCAGCAGCAGGTGATATGGGATTTCTTCTCGGGCTATAAGGAGGAGCTGCTCAGGCATTTCGCGTTCGAGGAGGAAGAGGTGATACCGTACGTGGACGAACTTCTCGAGGGCCGCAGGAACCCGGCGTTCAGCATACATTATTTCGAGGAGAACCACACCAACATAGACGAGAAGCTGTCCGACCTCAAGAACATCGTGATGAAGTCGCTTCCGCACGAATGCGATGATTCCCTGCGCCTTAACCTGCTTCAGGACCTTTACGCCCTTCAGGACGACCTCCGTTCGCATACCTGCATAGAGGACCATATTCTGGTGCCCGTCGCCAGGCTTCTGGAAGGGACGAGGGGTTCCGGCGCCCGGCATGAGGAGGCGCATGTCGAGGAGGATGATGAGACCGAGCTCTCCGAGAGGGAGAAGGAGATTCTGATATGCGTGGCCAGAGGCATGATAAACAAGGAGATAGCCGATTCGCTGAACATCTCCATCAACACGGTGATTACGCACCGCCGCAACATCACGCGCAAAATCGGAATCCGCTCCATCCCCGGTCTTACGGTCTATGCGATTCTGAACGGGCTCATAGACATCAAGGATGTGGAGCAGGGTCTTGGATAAGAATCGGGCTTGTGCTATATTTGAAGCAGTGTAAAACTGTTTTTGCCGAATCATGGCCCTGGTGCTGAATCCCCCGGTTCCGGGAAGAATACTTCTTCATTCCTGCTGCGCCCCCTGCTCGGGTGCGGTGCTGGAGTGCATGGTGCAGAACGGTCTCCGCCCGACCGTCTTCTTCAGCAATTCGAACATAGTCCCGAGGGAGGAATACGAGCTGCGCAAGTCCGAGCTGCGGCGCTATTGCGATTTCCTCGGAGTCGGGGCCGTGGATGATGAATACGACCATGGCGCCTGGCTTTCTGCGGTGCGCGGTCTGGAAAACAGTCCGGAGAGAGGCCCGCGCTGCACCGAATGTTTCCGTTTCAGACTCCTGCGCGCGGCCCGTTATGCCGCCCGGAACGGTTTCGCGGTGCTGACCACGACGCTGGCGTCCTCGCGATGGAAGAATCTTGACCAGGTCAATGCGGCGGGGGAGTGGGCATGCGCCGAACTGGCGGGCGTTCCGGTATTCTGGCCTATGAATTGGCGTAAGGGCGGCCTTCAGCCCCGCCGCGGCGAAATCATCCTCGAGCAGAATTTCTACAACCAGACCTGGTGCGGCTGCGAATTTTCAAGGCGGGTCTCAGAAACGGAACTTCACTCCGGCGGAAAGTAAGCCCTGGGTGCCGACATTCATTTCCAGGAAACCCCTGACGTTCCTTCCTCCGAAGTCCATGCCCACGGGCGTCAGGCAGGTGCAGGGGGCCGCGCTGGTGGGGCCTTCAGGATCGATCAGGAGCATTACTCCGAGGGCTAGCTTGGAGTATATGCTGACGTGACTGTCCTGAAGCCATCTGAGGGTTACTGCCGGCATTATGGAGATGTTTCTGTACATGGTTCCGTCCACGACAGCTTCGATGCCTGTGCCGGGAAGGATGAGCCGTGCGACAGGCAGGGTGCTGGCTTCATAGCACACGGTACCTCCGACCGCCCAGCGGCTGTTGAAGTAGTGCCGGTAATCGACGGCGGCTGTTCCCATGCTTTCCAACCTGTCCACGTCCAGCCGGAAAGAGTAGAGTACGTTCCTGAAAAGCACTCCCGTCAGATAGTAGGCCGAGCCCCAGCCATACGACACCGAGACTTCGTTTTTCGGGAGATTGCCGCCATCCCGGGGCGCAGGCCCGGCATATCCTCCGGCGTATGGCGCGGAGACAAGCAGTGCGGCGAGAGTAAGAAACAGCAGTTTTTTCATGCGAAAAGCGGTTAGTCAATGACAAAGATAAAAAATTTCAGCCTGATGTTTGCATATATATAAAAATGTATTACCTTTGCAGTGTATTAGTTTAATAAGACATCGACAACAAACGGACAAAACATTGAAGGATATATGCTGATAGAAGTCAAAGGCGTCAACAAGACCTACAACAACGGGCAGCCTCTCCATGTGCTCAAGGGCATAGACCTGAACGTGGACAAAGGCGAGTTCGTATCCATAATGGGCGCTTCCGGTTCGGGCAAGTCCACGCTCCTGAACATTCTCGGAATCCTCGACAACTACGATTCCGGCGAATATAGGATTGACGGCAAGCTGATATGGAACCTCAGCGAGAAGAAGGCGGCGGAGTACCGCAACAGGCTGATAGGTTTCGTGTTCCAGTCGTTCAACCTGATTTCGTTCAAGACGGCGGTCGAGAACGTCGAGCTGCCTCTGTTCTATCAGGGGGTCAGCCGCCGCAAGCGCCGCGACCTGGCGATGGAGTACCTGGACCGTCTGGGCCTCGCGAACTGGGCCTCCCACTATCCCAACGAGATGTCCGGAGGGCAGAAGCAGCGCGTTGCGATAGTCCGTGCGCTGATCACCAACCCGAAGATCATCCTCGCCGACGAACCTACCGGAGCCCTCGACTCCAAGACCTCCGAAGAGGTGATGCAGCTGCTCGCCGACCTCAACCGCAAGGACGGAGTCACCGTGATAGTCGTGACCCATGAGAGCGGGGTCGCCAACTGTACCGACCGCATCATCCACATCAAGGACGGACTCATCGGAAAGATCGAGGACAACCGCGAGCATCACGCATCCCGCTTCGGCGCAGACACCATAATGAAATGAGAGACCTTTTCGTTGAAATATATGAGAGCATACGCCGCAACAAGCTGCGTACCTGCCTGACCGGTTTCGCGGTGGCCTGGGGCATCTTCATGCTCATAGTGCTGCTCGGCGCCGGCAACGGGGTGCTCAACGCGTTCACGGTCGGCAGCAGCACGCTTTCCACCAACACGATGAGCGTGAGCGGCGGATTCACCACCAAGCCCTACGCCGGCTTCCAGCAGGGCCGCCTGATCACCCTCGACGAGAGCGACATCGACCTCACCGCCGGAGACTTCTTCTCCAGCTATGTCGACGACGTGACGGCCACCGTCTCCACGGGCGTCACCGTGAACTACGGCGACAAGTACAGCAGCTGCACCATCCAGGGCGTCTATCCGGAGCGTGCGGAGATGGAGAAGATACAGGTGCTGCACGGACGCTTCATCAATCCGAACGACATAGCCGGGGTGCGCAAGGTGGCCGTGCTGCCCGAGACCCTGGCGGAGCGCCTGGTGTCCGATGCTGACGAAGTCCCGGGACTCGTGGGCGCCTACATCAAGGTGGAGGACCTCGTGTTCAGGGTCGTGGGCATCACCGAGGCGGACATGATGACCAACAGCAACTCGGTCTACGCCCCCTTCCCCACGGTGCGCGGCATCTGGCTGCCGGGCGAGGACATAAGCAACCTCACCTTCAGCTTCCACGGACTCGAGACCGAGGAGGACAACGAAGCCTTCGAAGCGGATTACCAGGCCGCGATAAACCTCAACCACCAGGCGGCTCCGGATGACGAAAGCGCGGTCTGGATCAGTAACCGCGTCATGCAGAACATGCAGATGGAGAAAGGGCGCAACATCCTGACGACCGCGCTCTGGATAGTCGGCCTGTTCACCCTGCTGAGCGGAGTCGTGGGAGTCAGCAACATCATGCTGATCACCGTCAAGGAGCGCACCCATGAATTCGGCATACGCAAGGCCATAGGCGCAAGCCCCTGGAGCCTCACCAAGCTGATCATCGCGGAAAGCGTCAGCATAACGGCCTTCTTCGGCTACATAGGCATGGCGTTGGGCATGTTCACCTGCGAGCTGCTTGACAAGACCCTCGGACAGTCGTCCTCGACCGTCCTCGGAACCCAGGTTTCGGTATTCGTCAATCCCACCGTCGGGCTTGACGTGGCCCTCGAAGCCACATTGCTGCTGATAATCGCCGGCACGATAGCCGGACTCTTCCCCGCGCGCCGCGCCGCCAAAGTAAGACCCATAGAAGCACTTAGAGCAGAATGAGATTCGATATAGACACATTCACCGAGATTACGGATTCGCTGACCCGTAACAAGAGCCGCAGCTTCCTCACGGGGTTCGGCATATTCTGGGGCATCTTCATGCTGCTCTTCCTGATGGGAGGCGGACAGGGGGTCAAGGACATGCTCTACCGTAACTTCGAGGGCTTCGCGACCAATACCACCATCATCGTCTCCGACAGGACCTCCGAGCCCTACGCCGGTTTCCAGCGCGGACGCTACTGGAGCCTGAACTACAATGACGTGGACCGAATCAAGGCCATGGTCCCCGGACTTGAGACCGTGACGCCGCAGGTCTCCAACTGGGGTCAGGACGCGGTCTTCGGAGAGAACAGCGTCGAGGCGAACGTCAGGGGCATCTATGCCGACTACTCGATGATAGAGACTCCCAAAATCAAGTACGGACGCTATCTCAACGATGCCGACGTACGCCAGGAGCGCAAGGTCTGCGTGATAGGAAAGCGCATCTACGAGGCCCTCTTCCCCGAAGGCGGCGACCCCTGCGGCCGGAGAATCAAGGTCGGGCCCGTCTACTACCAGATAGTCGGGGTGGATTTCAATGCCGGCAACATCAGCATCAACGGCTCCGCCGACATGGCGGTCTCCGTGCCGCTCCCCGTGGTCCAGAAAGTATATGGCCGTGGCGACGTGGTGGATCTGATCTGCCTGACCGGAAAATCCGGAGTCAGCATGACTGCGGTCGAACCCATACTGCGCGAAGTCATGGCCCGCGAGCACAAGTTCAACCCCGATGACAAGCAGGCCATGTTCGTGCTAAACACCGAGGAGATGTTCTCGCTGGTGGACAATCTGTTCATCGGAATCAACTTCCTGATTCTGCTCATCGGCCTCGGGACAATACTCGCCGGAGCCATCGGAGTCAGCAACATCATGATGGTCACGGTCAAGGAGCGCACCACCGAAATCGGCATCCGCCGCGCAATCGGCGCCACTCCCCGCGACATACTCGGCCAGATAATCATGGAGAGCATATCGCTGACCCTGCTGGCGGGCAGCCTCGGAATAGTGTTCTCGGTCTTCATGCTGAACATCCTCGAAATGATCAACGGAGACGGCACCTCCTTCCAGGTGGGCTTCTGGACCGCAGTTGCGGCAATGGCCTTCCTTGCGCTTCTCGGCGTGCTCGCCGGCCTTGCGCCCGCATCCCGCGCAATGAACATAAAACCCGTGGATGCAATGAGAGACGAATAATATAAACATGAGATAACAATGAAAAAAGCAATCAAGTACATTATCCTCGCCATCGTGGCGGCGGTCATCATCGGCACCTTCGTGTCGCTCTACAAGAAGTCCCGTCCCGAAGTCGTCAGCTGGCAGCAGCTGGAGGCCATGGTGATGGACATCCAGAAGACCACCGTGGTGACCGGCAAGATAGAGCCGCGCAACGAGGTCGAGGTGAAGCCCCAGATCAACGGCATCATATCCGAAATCTACAAGGAGGCCGGAGAACAGGTCATGGAGAACGAAATCATCGCGAAGCTCAAGGTGATTCCCGACATGGGGTCGCTGAGCTCGGCCGAGTCCCGCGTGCGTCTTGCCGACATCAACCTCAAGCAGGCGCAGACCAATTATGAGAGGGAGAAAATTCTCTATGACAAGGATCTCGTAAGCGCAGAGGAATACGACCAGGTGGTGCAGGCCCTCGAACAGGCCAAGGAGGAGCGCGCGGCCGCCCAGGAGAACCTCGAGGTCATCAGGGACGGTGTCTCATCGACCAACGCCACCGAAAGCTCTACCCTGATTCGCTCCACCATAACCGGACTCATCCTCGACATCCCGGTCAAGGTCGGCAATTCCGTGATCCAGGCCAACACGATGAATGACGGCACCACCGTCGCAACCGTCGCAGACATGAACGACCTCATCTTCGACGGCAACATCGACGAGACCGAAGTCGGGGCGCTCCGCGAGGGCATGCCCATGGTGATAAGCGTGGGGGCGCTCAGCGGCTACAGCTCATCCGCGACCCTTGAATACATAGCGCCCAAGGCGGTCGAAAACAACGGAGCCAACCAGTTCGAGATCAAGGCCGCAGTTGAGGTCAACGGCGACTACACCATGCGTTCGGGCTACAGCGCCAACGCCGAAATCGTGCTCCAGGAGGTCAAGGACGTCGTGTCGGTGCCTGAGAGCGCCCTCGAATTCGAAGGCGACGAATGCTTCGTACAGCTTTTCCAGGCCGACGGAAGCTACGTGCGCACACCCGTCACGACCGGCCTCAGCGACGGCATCAACATCGAAATCAAGTCCGGCCTCAAGGCCGGCGACAAGGTGCGCGGAATCCGTATAATCAACGAGTAATAGCCATGAAAAAATATCTGATAGCAATATTCTGTCTCGCTGGACCCCTGTCATCCGCCCAGGAGGGACAAGGACCCTGGAGCCTTCAGGACTGCGTGGACTATGCGCTCGAGCACAATATCACGGTCCGCCAGAGCGAAGTCACCCTGGAGCAGAAGGAAATCGAGCTGAACACCGCAAAGAACCGCCGTCTGCCCGGACTGAACGCCTCCGTTTCGGAGAACCTCTCGTTCGGACGCGGTCTGACCGCTGACAACACCTACACGAACTCCAATACGACCTCAACGTCGTTCTCCCTCGGGGCAGACATCCCGATTTTCCAGGGTTTCGACATCAACAACGGCATCAAGCTCGGCAAGCTCGGCCTCGAAGCCGCAGTCGAGGACCTGGAGAAGGCCAAGGACGACATACGCGTGAACGTCGCCCAGGCCTACGTGGACATACTCTACAATCAGGAGATGCTGAAGGTGGCCCAGAGCCAGCTTGAACATGACGGGCAGCTTCTTGAACAGGTCGTGACGCGCAGGGCCGCAGGAAAGGCGAGCGATGCGGAAGTCTCCGCACAGGAGGCGGCGCTTGCCCAGAGCAGGCTTTCCGCCACCCAGGCTTCCAACAACCTCCAGCTTTCGGTGCTCACGCTCACCCAACTGCTGGAACTCCCTTCGCCCGAAGGCTTCGAAATCGAGATTCCTTCCATGGAGAGCTTCGAGATGAAGCTGCTGGAGAACCCCGAAACCATCTACGCGCAGGCCGAGGCAATCAAGCCCGCAGTGAAGTCGGCGATGCTCAATCTGGAGTCCGCCGAGGTCAGCATCACAAGGGCGAAGGGAGCCTATCTCCCGACCCTCATGCTCACGGGCGGATTGGGAACCAACTACTATACGACTTCCCGCATGAGCTCCTCCAGCTTCGCGGATCAGATGAAGAACAACTTCAGCCAGTATGTCGGACTCTCGCTGAGCATCCCCATATTCTCCCGCTTCTCCACCAGGAATTCCGTGAGGAACGCTGAACTCAACTACGAGAGCCAGCAGCTTCAGCTGGAGAACATCAAGAAATCCCTTTATAAGGAGATCCAGCAGGCCTACTACAACGCCGTGGCTGCCCAGAGCAAATATGTGAGCAGCATGGAGTCTGCGGAAAGCGCAAGGAAGCATTATGAGCTGACGGAAGAGAAATACCGCGCCGGCAAGGCCGACATTGCGGACTACAACGACGCCAAGAACAGCTGGCTCAGCTCCGAGTCCGATTTCGTGCGCTCGAAGTACGAATGCCTGTTCCAGACGAGGCTGCTCGACTTCTACAAGGGAGAGGACATAGTCTTCTGAACTTGCTTGTCGCCGGCGGAATTGCTATATTGCCGTGGAATCAGACCTCTATGACATGAAAAAGCTTTTTGCCGCGATTCTTCTGCTGGCCGTCACGACAGCTGCGGCCGCGCAGACCTACAGCTCCAGGCAGGGCTATGCCCTTCCGGACAATGAAATATCAGTCTATTACGGCCAGGGTTCCTACACGCAGCTTGCGATGGCTCTGGGAGGAGCCCTCGGCACTGTCTTCACTTTCGGCGCGGCCCGTCTTGAAGACCTCCACACCACCGGGGCCATAGGAGTCGCGTATCACCGCTACGTGCATCGCAGCATAGCCGTGGGAGCGGTTCTCGGCTATGAAGGCGGAACCATGAGGTTCTCGACTCCTTCCGGGACGGAAGATTCGGGCAGGTTCTCCTTTATCGAATTCATGCCGTCGGCCACGTTCAAGTGGTTCAGCCTTCCAAGCCTGAGCATGTATTCCCGGGTCGCCGTCGGTGCGATGCTGGGCCTGTCCGATGGCGACACTGCCGCAGCGTTCGCGTTCCATGCCTCTCCGGTGGGCATCGACTTCGGTACCGGCATGTTCCGGGGCTTTCTCGAGGCGGGCTTCGGCTGCCAGGGAATTCTGACCGCAGGCCTGAAGCTTTGCCTATAGTCGCGAATTATTTTGTAACTTTGGAGTCAGTTTCAGAGCGGACGCACGGTGCGCCGTGACAACAGACAGGATTATGCCAAAGACCGTATTAGTTTCCGGCGGTGCCGGATTCATCGGCAGCCACGTGACCGTGGAGCTTTCCCAGGCCGGCTACGAGGTTGTCATCGCCGACAACATGTCAAATTGCGACGAGACCAACTATGAAGGCGTCTGCCGGATATTGGGCAGGCGCCCGCCTCTCGTGAAGATGGACTTCTGCGACATGGATGCCGTCGAAAGGCTCTTTGCCGACCATCATATCGACGCTGTCATCCATTTCGCGGCGTTCAAGGCCGTGGGGGAGTCGGTGGACGAGCCGCTGAAGTACTACCGCAACAACCTGGATTCGTTCATGAACATCGTCGAGGCCTCAAGGCGGCAGGGAGGGTGCAACATACTTTTCTCCTCTTCCGCGACGGTCTACGGCGTCGCCGACAGGCTGCCCGTGACGGAACAGACCCCGCGCCAGCCGGCGACCTCGCCCTACGGCAACACCAAGCAGGTCTGCGAGGACATCCTGAGGGATTGCGTACATGCCTATAAAGGCGTGAAGGGCATAGCCCTCCGCTATTTCAATCCCATAGGCGCGCACCCCTCCGCCCTCATAGGGGAGCTTCCCCGGGGAGTGCCCAACAATCTCGTGCCCTTCATCACCCAGACCGCGATAGGGAAGCGCGAATGCCTCTCGGTGTTCGGCAACGACTACGATACTCCCGACGGAACCTGCCTGCGCGACTATATCGACGTGGTGGATCTCGCGAAGGCCCATGTCTGCGCGGTTTCGAGGATGGTCGGCGGCGGCATGAAGGAGGACTACGAAATATTCAACATAGGCACCGGCCGTCCCGTGTCGGTACTGGAGCTCGTGAACTCCTTCGAGAAAGTCAATCATCTCAAGCTCAACTGGAAATTCGCGCCCCGAAGGGCCGGCGACGTCCCTGCGATCTGGGCTGACACCACCCTCGCCAACAGGGAGCTCGGCTGGAAGGCGGAGCGCAGCGTGGACGAGACCCTGGCGGCCGCATGGGCGTGGGAGAAGCACCTGGCCGGGATTCAGTAGCTTCCGGACGGGATGTATATCGGGATAATCAGCGACACCCATGGCGTGTTCAGCCCGGGCTTCAGGAATTTCCTGGAGCCGGTAGACGTCATCTGGCATGCGGGCGACTTCGGCGGAGGAATAGGATTCGCCGAGGAACTGGCGGCGTTCAAGCCTCTTGTCGGGGTCTATGGCAACTGTGACGGGCAGGACATACGCAGCGAATATCCGGAATCGAAATTCATCGAAGAACAGGGCCTGCGCATATTGCTGAAGCATATAGGAGGTTCGCCCGGCCATTACGACAAGGACGCCAGGGTGCTGCTTGACGCATATCGCCCCGATGTGTTCGTCTGCGGGCATTCGCATATACTCAAGGTCATGAACGACAGCAGCCGTGGCATGTTCTATATCAATCCCGGTGCTGCCGGAATCCAGGGCTGGCATGTGGAGCGTACCGCCTTGCGCGTCAGGCTCGACGGAGGCAGGTTCCACGACATGGAGCTCTGCCGGATTCCCCGCGCCGCCGGGGGATGAAAACTTCAAACCGTTTCTAACTTTGCGCTTATGGCGAAGACTGCGAGAACTCTTTGGTACTGCACCGCGTGCGGCAACGAGAGCCCCAAGTGGATGGGGCGCTGCCCGGCGTGCGGCGAATGGAACACCATGGTCGAGGCGCCGGCGGAGGCGCGGCGGCCCAAGGGGGACCGTGCGGCGGCCGGAGCTTCGGCCCGTCCTGCGTCGAGACCCCGCAGGCTCGGGGAGATAGACTCCTCCGAGAATGTCCGCATGCAGCTTGGAATATCCGAGCTCGACCGGCTGCTGGGCGGCGGCATAGTGCCCGGATCCCTCGTGCTCATAGGAGGCGAACCGGGAATAGGCAAGTCCACGCTGAGCCTTCAGATTCCGCTGTGCTGCAAGGATGTCCCGACCCTCTATGTGAGCGGAGAGGAGAGCGCAAGGCAGGTCAAGATGCGCGCGGAAAGGCTGGGCGGCGACGACTCCTCGTGCTACATACTCTGCGAGACGAGGATGGAGGACGTCCTCTCCGAAGCCGAGGCCATGCGTCCGGGACTGATGATAGTCGATTCCGTGCAGACCATGTACACCGACAGCATAGAATCGGCGCCAGGCTCCGTCAGCCAGGTGAAGGAGGTGGCGGCCCTGCTGCTGCGCTTCGCCAAGGAAAGCGGGATTCCCGTAATCCTGATAGGGCATATCACCAAGGAGGGATATATAGCCGGCCCGAAGATTCTGGAGCACATCGTGGACGTGGTCCTGCAGTTCGAGGGCGACAACCGGGGGGCCTACCGCATAATGCGAAGCATAAAGAACCGTTTCGGCTCGACCTCCGAGCTCGCCGTGTTCGAGATGACAGGAAGCGGACTGCGGGAGGTCACCAATCCTTCGGAGATGCTGATTCCGGCCCACGAGGCGGGCCTGAGCGGCACCGCAGTCGCCGCGATGCTCGACGGCAACCGCTCTTTCCTCTTCGAAGTCCAGGCCCTGGTGAGCT
>UQQM01000041.1 GCA_900543205.1 uncultured Bacteroides sp.
CGTAGGCTCATTATGCAAAAGGCACGCCGTCGCCTCTCGGCTCCGACCGCTTGTAGACGAACGGTTTCAGGTTCTATTTCACTCCCCTGCCCGGGGTGCTTCCCACCTTTCCCTCACGGTACTGGTTCGCTATCGGTCTTCCGGTCATATTTAGCCTTGCGGGATGGTCCCCGCTGCTTCGGACAGGATTCCTCGTGTCCCGCCCTACTCAGGAAACGCCCTAAACACAGCCCCGTTACCCGTACGGGCCTCTCACCCTCTGCGGACCGACTTTCCAGACGGTTCCGGTTCCTGGCTGTGCCTTCGCGGACGCCCCTACTACCCCGCCTGCGCCTCGACGCCGGCGGTTTGGGCTCCTCCCCTTTCGCTCGCCACTACTCAGGGAATCGATTCTTTCTTTCTTCTCCTGCAGGTACTAAGATGTTTCAGTTCCCTGCGTTCGCCCCGGCTTCGCAGCCGGTGCACGGCATTCGGCCGTGCGGGTTGCCCCATTCGGATACCCACGGATCAATTCCTGTTTGCGGATCCCCGTGGATTTTCGCAGCTTACCGCGTCCTTCCTCGCTTCCGGAAGCCTAGGCATCCCCCGTTCGCCCTTCTCCTCTTTCTCTCGTCTCGAGTAACTTTCGAATCACTCTTTGCCTATTCTTCTTGCTCGTAGAAATTGCTACCCTCTGTTCTCCGCGGCCCGCCTCCCGGCCGCCGCGTCTCACAGACTGTATCTAATTTCTTCTCTTTACCTCGTTCTCTCTCAGTATTGTCAATGATCTTTTTGTTGTCCCCTCATCGGAGGGGATGCAAAGGTACACACTTTTTTTTTATCTGCAAATTAATTTTAAAAAATTTTCAGATTTTTTCTCGGATGCCCGTCAGTCGATGCTCACGAGCTCATAGTCCTTGCTTCCGAGGCCTATCTGCTCGGCGTAATCCACGGTATGTCTGCCATTGCGGCTGGTGACGCGCTCCATCAGAGGACGGTTGTCGTTGCCTTCGGTCGGCTCCATGCCGAACACATAGTCGAGGCAGGCCTCATCGAGGGCCACGGGGTCGAGAGAGGCGAAGATGCCCACGTCGAGCATCAGGGGATCCGCCGGATGGGAGTCGCAGTCGCAATCCACCGAAAGATTGTTCATCACATTGATGTAGAGGATGTTGTCTCCGAAGTAGTCGGCCACTCCCTGGGCTGCGGCGGCCATCGACTCGAGGAAGGCGTCCTGGTTGTCCTCCCTGATGTTCTGCCACATCTGGGCCGCATCCTCGGTAGCGCCGGCCGAATGGATATACGCCTTTCCGTTGGCGGACGCCACTCCTATGGACTGGTTCTTGATGACTCCTCCGAAGCCTGCCATCGCATGTCCCTTGAAATGGGCCAGGTTTATCATGAAGTCGTAGTTCTTCAGGTGAGTGCCCACTATGTCGTATTTGATGTGGGTGGTGTCCCTGACGGGGATGGTGAATTCGCCTTCGGAGTCCATGATGTCCACGTCGGCGATGTCGAAGAAGCCGTGCTCGCGGGCCGCCTTGATGTGCTCCTCGGTGGAAGAGCGCCTTCCGGCATACGCCGTATTGCATTCGACTATGGTCCCGTCAACCTTGCGGACGAGGTCTCCGATCAGCGAAGGCTGGAGGAAATTGTGGCCTCCGGGTTCGCCGGTGCTGATTTTGACGGCGACACGGCCTTCGGCAGGCCTGTCAAGGGCCTCATAGATGCGCACCAGGGCGTCGGGGCTGATTTCGGTGGTCATGTAGACCACGGGCCGCTGGGGTTCTGCGGCCTTGCCGGAGCAGGCGGCAGCCAGCCCCAGCATCATTGCAAACAGAAAAATCCTTTTCATATCTCTGAAGATTTGGTTTGACACAATTATCGGTGATACAAATTTACTCTCTATTCTCCTGCCACGTACAACCAATTTTACCTTATATATTACCATTTTTACCTGAAGTTGCACAGCCCTTCGGGGACTTGTAAAAGATAAATATAAAAGGTAATTTTACGGCTATGGAAAACATTAAGGACAGATTCTTGAGATACGTCGCCGTTGACACACAGTCCGACGAAACGAGCGACAGCCAGCCTTCGGCGAAGAAGGAACTCATACTTCTTGAAATGCTAAGGGACGAGCTCAGGGCCATGGGCGTCGAAGCCGAGCTCGACCAGTGGGGCTATGTGATGGCCTCCATACCCTCCAACACTGACGCCAAAGTCCCGGCTGTAGGCTTCATCGCCCACGTGGACACCTCTCCCGACGCCCCCGGCAACGGCATCAGACCCCAGATTATCGAAAACTACGACGGCTCGGACATCCCCTTGAAGGGAGTTGAAGGCATGAGCCTCAAGACCGCCGACTTCCCTGAAATCCTGAAGCACAAGGGAGAGACCATAATAACCACCGACGGGACAACCCTGCTGGGTGCCGACGACAAGGCCGGAGTGGCCGAAATCATGGACGCGGTGCAGTATATCGTAAACCATCCCGAATTCAGGCACGGCGAAATCAAGATAGGCTTCACCCCCGACGAGGAAATCGGACGCGGAGTCGTGAAATTCGACGTGAAGAAATTCGGCGCCGACTACGCCTACACCATGGACGGAGGCGAGGTCGGAGAGCTTGAGTTCGAGAATTTCAACGCGGCTTCAGCCACCGTACACATACAAGGCCGCAACGTGCATCCCGGCTACGCCAAGGGCAAGATGCTGAACTCACTGCTCATCGCCCAGGAATTCAACGCCCTGCTGCCCATGGAGCAGAGACCGGAACACACGGAAGGCTACGAAGGTTTCATCCACATCGTAGGCTGCAAGGGCACGGTGGAGGAAAGCACCCTCACCTATATAATAAGGGATCACGACCGCGCGCTCTTCGAGAAGAAGAAGGACGAAATGCTGCGCTGCGCGGACTTCGTCAACGGCCGCTACGGCGCAAAGACCGTGGAGGTCACGCTCAAGGACCAGTACTACAACATGCGCGAGCAGGTGGAGCCGCACTACCATGTGGTGGAGAAGGCGGTGAAGGCCATGGAAATGGCCGGCGTGAAACCGCATATCCAGCCCATCCGGGGCGGTACCGACGGCGCCAACCTCTCGTTCAAGGGATTGCCCTGTCCCAACATCTTCGCCGGCGGACTCAATTTCCACGGCAAATATGAATGGGTTTCAGTCCAAAGCATGGAGAAGGCCAGCGCCGTGATTCTCAACATCATCAGACTCTACGCAGAGCCCTAGGCGCTACTTTTCCTTGCGCAGCACCGCCCATATCATATAGGCGCAGATGGCCACGAGAGGCACGATGGCCACCAGCTGCGCGCCGGAAGCATATGCTCCGGGCTGCACCGTGTTCCAGCCATACATGAACCAGTCGACGTTCGCATATTTGAGAATCGCCGAAAGCACTCCCATCAGCGCACCGCCGGCAATGAAGCCGCTGGCTATCAGGGTGCCTTTCTCCTGACGGGCGGCATTCACCTCGGCGTTCTTGCTGCGCGTGCCCACGAACCACGAAATCGCGCCACCGAGCAGAAGGGGAAGGTTCAGGTCGATGGGGATGAACATACCGAGGCAGAAAGCCAGCGCGGGCAGTTTGAACAAGGTCAGCAGGACCGCTATCACCGCACCTATGCCATAGAGCAGCCAGGGCGCATTGCCTCCGTTCATCATGGGCTGGATGACTGCGGCCATCGCATTCGCCTGGGGAGCCACAAGGGCACCATCGCCGGAGAAGCCGAAGGTCTTGTTGAGCACCAGCATGACCCCGCCCACAGTAGCGGCGGCGACCGCCACGCCCACGAATTTCCATATTTCCTGCTTCCGAGGGGTGGTGCCTATCCAGTAGCCAATCTTGAAATCGGTTATGAGCCCTCCAGCAGTGGAAAGCGCCGTGCACACCACTCCGCCGATGACCATCGCGGCGACCATGCCGGCATTGCCCTTCAGGCCGGTGACCACCAGCACGAGGGCCGTGATTATCAGGGTCATGATGGTCATTCCGCTCACCGGGTTGGTGCCCACGATGGCGATTGCGTTGGCTGCCACGGTGGTGAAGAGGAAGGAGATGACAGCGACTATCAGCAGACCTATCAGAGCCTGCCATACGGTATTGACCACGCCGCCGAGCGCGAAGAAGGCGAACACCGCAAGCAATGAAATCGCTATGCCCCATACGACCTTGTTCATCGGGATGTCCTGCTGGGTGCGCTCCACCTCAACGGCTGCGGCGCCCGGCTTCCGCCTGAATTCTCCGGCTGCAAGGCCCACCGCGCTCTTGATCACGCCGGCGCTTTTGATTATGCCGATGATTCCGGCCACGGCGATGCCTCCGATTCCTATATGGCGTGCATATTCACTGAAAATCTGATCGGCCGACATCTCCGAGACGGTCTGAGTGATGCCCGTGCCCATAAGGTCGATGACCTGCCCGCCCCAGATGAGGTTCATCAGAGGGATAATCACCAGCCATACGAGGAAGGAGCCGCAGCAGATTATGAACGCATATTTCAGGCCTACGATATAGCCGAGGCCCAGCACGGCGGCTCCGGTATTGAGCTTGAGCACCAGCTTGGCCTTGTCGGCTATCACCTGGCCGAAATGCACGAAGGTCGTGCTTATCGTGTCGGCCCAGGCGCCGAAGGTCGCTATCACGAAATCATATATTCCTCCGATAAGGCCGGCTGTGAGCAGGGTCTTGGCGCTCTTGCCCCCGCTCTCGCCGCTGACGAGCACCTGAGTGGTGGCAGTGGCCTCGGGGAAGGGATACTTCCCGTGCATGTCCTTGACGAAATATTTGCGGAACGGAACAAGGAAGAGTATTCCCAGGAAGCCGCCGAGCATGGAGCTCAGGAACATCTGCCAGAAATTCACCTCGAGACCCAGGATATAGATGGCAGGCAGCGTGAAGATGGCCCCCGCGACCACGACGCCCGAACAGGCGCCAATGCTCTGGATTATCACGTTCTGGCCGAGTCCGCCCTTCTTCTTCAAGGCTCCGGTCACACCGACGGCGATGATGGCGATGGGGATCGCCGCCTCGAACACCTGTCCGACCTTAAGGCCCAGATAGGCCGCCGCAGCCGAAAACAGGACGGTCATCAGCAGTCCGAGGGTGACCGAATACGGGGTTACTTCCAAAGGTTTTTCTTCAGGTCCGAGGAGCGGCCGATAGCTCTCCCCGGACTTCAATTCCCGGTGAGCGTTCTCCGGCAGGCTCAGGTTCTTGTTCTCTTTCATCTCTTTCTTTCTGTTTTTCGAATTTCTCTATGTATTTCTGGAGCAGCCTTGCATCGCGGGCCTCCTGCCTCGCGCGTATGCGGGCCTTGCGTTCCTCCTTCTTCTTCAGCCTCTCCTCCCTGCGGCGCTGCTTCAGCGCAGCCTTCTCGGCATCCCTCGCGTCAAGTTCCGCCCAGCGGGCGTCCCGGCGGGCTATGCGCGCGGCCCTGCGGAGTTCCGCCTCGCTCATGAATTCCTCCTCGGAGACGGAAGCGGCAAGACTGTCGGCAACGGCCAATGAATCGGATGCGGCCAGGCTGTCGGCGAGCGCAAGGGAGTCAACGCCTACGGCGAGAGAATCGGACATCGCCAGCGAATCCGCCATCATCTCTTCCGCCTGTTCGGCCTCCCTGCGGCGCTGTTCCGCCAGGCGTTTCCGCCTTTCCGCAGCTTCAAGGCCGTCATACAGGTTCTGCATCATGCCCGGAAAGAAACGTTCCGTCTGTATGAACTCCGGGCGGGGTATGGACTCATAATGCCGCCGTTCGGAGCGCCTCACTTTCAGGGTGGTGATGTCCTCGGGACTGGCGGGACGAAGGTCGGGCTGCCAGTTGAACCCCCTGAGACGGCTGTCCTCCGGAGGCAGCTGCACCACGGGATAGGCGTCACTCTTGGGCGCCTCGAAATAATATACGCTCTCCAGCTCGCCGTCGGCGAAATTGGCGGAGAGCATGGTGCTTTCGACCTTGTTGACCGTGGCTATCTCGTCGTTCTCCTCAAGATAGAAAAGCGCCGAGACGCCGCCGAGAGCATCAAAACGCCTCAACGCCGCGTCTTCGTTGAAATATGCCATCACCTCCGTGCTGCGTATCTGGTCGTAATGCACGGTATCTTCCTCCACCGTGATGAAGGCGTTGGACATCAGGCTCGCCCGGTCGGCGGCATTGTTGCGTATCAGCACGAAAAGGCTGTCGGAGGTGTATTGCCTGTTGCCTTCGTTCCAGACTATCGGATTCTTGTAGAACCGGGCTATCGAATCCAGTTCGCAGAAGCGCACGGAGTCGCTGCGGACCTGCATGTCCCGCCGGAAGATGCGGGCGTTGCCTATTCCCATCAGATAGCCGACCCTGGTGGTGTCGAGAGGCGCGGCGAGCGAATCCGCCACAGCCAGAGAGTCGGCGCCGACGGCCAGCGAATCAAGGCCGGTCGCCAGAGAATCGAGGCCAATTGCAAGCGAATCGCGCATTGCCGAGAGAGAATCCACGGCTGCGGACAGAGAATCGGCAGCAACCGAGAGCGAATCCCGGCCGACGGACAGGGAATTGGCTGCAACCGAGAGCGAATCCCGGCTGACGGACAGGGAATCGGCCGGAGCCGACAGGGAATCCGCAGGAGCGGCCTTCTCTTCCGGCGGCGCCTTTTCTTCGGAAGCGGAAGCCTGCCCCCGGGCCGCAGACCTCGGCCCGAACATCTGCTCCTCCTTTTTCCGTTCGGCCTCCTCCTTCGCGGCGGCGGCCTCCTCGGCGGCCCTCTTCCTGTAGTCGGCCACCGGGTCGGCAAGTATGGTCTCCAGACGGGCCCGGGCAGCCTCTACCTCAGCCTCCGGTATGTCGCAGCGCCGCACGGTATAGTAGACGAGGGTGTCGGCCCCGAAATATGTGGTGTCAAGCTGCCC
Organism: uncultured Bacteroides sp.; assembly: GCA_900543205.1. Taxonomy (GTDB): domain Bacteria; phylum Bacteroidota; class Bacteroidia; order Bacteroidales; family UBA932; genus Cryptobacteroides; species Cryptobacteroides excrementigallinarum. The sequence continues at coordinate 6,875 of UQQM01000041.1, forward strand.
TTCCTCTTCGGTCCAAAGGGCCACCGCCGCCTGTTTCTTCAATGTGACCCGGGCAAGGGAATCCTCATAGAAAAGGTAGTCGGACACGGACGCGACGCTGCGGGTGGTATCCTGGAGCTGGGCTGACCCCAGCATCAGCACGTCTCCCGGCTTCCGGTAATAGTAGAGCGTGTCGCTCCAGCTCTCCTGCGCCTCCGAAAGTGCGTGTACGTCTCCGTCGAAGAAGAATATGTCGGGCTGGCTCTCATACCAGCCGCCGTCCGCCGAAAGCATGTTGCCTTCGTTCCAGAAGTCGATGTACGCGGTGAACCACGCCTTCTCGATGGTCGAATCGTATTCGAGGGCGGTGGTCTTGACGAACACGGAGTCGGTGAACATGTTCACGTTGCCGTCGAAGAAGAAATATTCGTCGGGGTTCAGGTAGCGCCCGTTGTCGCTCTCGATAATTTGGCCGTTCTCGCTCTTCATCGACGCTCCGCCGGAGAATACCGCCATGCTGTCGCGCGTGTTGTAGTCAAGTATGTTTGTGCGCAGTATGTTCTCCTGCTTGTTGCGCAGCTGCACGACCGCGCCCCGGAACTGGGCGAGGTCCTCGTCAATCAGATAGTCCAGCCTTTCGCTGGTCAGCTCGGTCTCTCCCTGCAGCAGGCGCACGTTGCCCCGGCATTTGATTATGCTGCTGTCGAGATACCACATGGAGCTGTCGCTGATAAGGTAGGTCCCGTTATGCAGGAAGGTGGCGCCCATGGCCTTGCGCACAAGCCCTTCCGGGGTCTCCTGCTGCTCCAGCGACTTGGCGCTGATGAGGCGCACGAGGGAATCCTTCTGCCCGGTGCTGTCCTGGGCAGAAAGGAAAAGAGGCGCCGCAATCAGAAACAGAGCGGCAAGTATCAGTCGTCTTCTCTGACTTTTTGTGCCCATCCTTCGCGGGTGAAATCACAGTCCCCGAACAGGGGGTCTATGACTATGTATGTACTCTTGAGCTTTTCTTCAAGGAAATCGTCTATGGCTTCGGTCTGCTTCTGCTGCGTGACGAGCGAGAGCAGTTCGGTATAGTCGGAGGAAAAGTCCGCCGTGTGGGCCGGGACTATCTTGTCGAGCCTGATGATCTTGTAGACGAGGTTGCCGTTCCGGCCTTCGTTGTCCAGAGAGGCTATGGGCTGCGAGACCTCTCCCACCTTGAGGTTCTTTATGGCCTCATAGTCCTGGGGCTTCAGCTGGTCAATCTCGAAATAGGAGGAACCGGTGTAGGGGTCGGCCATCTGGCCGCCGTTGGTCCTGGTCGCGGGGTCCTCGGAATAGAAGCGCGCCGCAAGGTCGAAGGTCATGGTGCTGTCGACCACTATCATGTTGCGGAGGCTGTCCAGACGCTCGAAGGCCTTGTCCTGGTCTTCCTGCGTGTATTGAGGCTTTATGAGGATATGACGGGCGTTGAACATGTCGCCGTTCTTCTCCAGCACCTCGATTATGTGGAATCCGTCCGGGGTCTCGACAATCTGGGATATGACTCCGGGCTTCAGGGACATGGCGGCATCCGAGAACGCGGGCCAGAAAATCGACTTCGACGCCATTCCGAGCTCACCTCCTTTCATCGCGCTGCCGGGATCCTCGGAATACAGGCGGGCGAGGGTGGAGAACTTCTCGCCGTTGATGATGCGCTCGCGGAGCGACAGCAGCCTCTCCTTGACGGCTAGCGCTGCGGCCTCACGGTCGGGATAGATGCATATCTGGCTCATCTGATACTTGATGGGCACCACCGGGAGGGAGGAGACGTCGGCAGTGTCGAGATACTGCTTGACGTCGTAGGGTGTGAGCGTCGGTATCTTCGATGCGATCTGCTGCTGCTCGCTCTGGGTGAGGCTCTGCTCCTCAAGCTGCGACTGCCATTCCTGGCGGAGCTTGTAGAGGGGCATGCCGAAATACTCCTCCACCTCGTCGTCACCTCCCAGAGCCGTGCGGACCTGGTCGAGACGCTGGTTGAGCGATGCCGTCACCATGTCGTTGTTCACCGTGAGGGAGTCGACCCTGGCCTGCATCAGGAAGAGCTTGGACTCCATCATCCTCTCCAGGATGTCGCAACGTATGTTCTTGTCGGAAGAATAGCCCTGGGCGTTCAGCATCTGGACTTCCGACTCGAGGTCGGAGAGCCTTATCATCTCGTTGCCCACGATGGCCACGGTCTTGTCGACTATCCCGTTGTATTTCTGGGCGGAAAGAGGCAGGCACACCAGAGAAAATGCGATGAATGCGGAAAATTTCAACTTGTTGCTCATGTCAAAAGATAACGAATTGTTTACTGTCAAGCGCCTCATCAAGCAAGTCGCGTTCCAAAGCCGCCAGCAGTTCGTGTTTTCTGTTGCTCAAAATTATGTCGCGTATGACGGGGGTGCAGTATTCCAGCGGGGCCGTGCCGGATTCGACCATGTCGCAGACGTACGCCGCCAGAATGTCGCCCCGGTTCTCGGGCTCGATTATTATCATGTCCTCGTCCATGGCGTCCATCATCTCCGAAGCGCTAGTGCCGAAATAGCGCGCGAGGTCGGAGGCGGACATCCAAGAATCTGAATTGTCGAAATAGCGGAGGGCCGAAACCCTGGCGAGGGAATCCGCCCGCACGAGGTCTCCGTACTCGTCGGACGACATCAGCGCGAGGATTTCATCCAGGTCGGGAGAATCCTTCATGATGTCCACGAAACGTACCTTCATCAGCGGTTCCCTGAGGGTGAAATCGGCTTCATGCGCCTCATAGTAGTCACTGATCTGCCTGTCGCTTATCAGGGTGTCCAGCCTGTCGTTGAGGTAGCGCTGCTCATAGCGGTACCTGAGCAGAGAGCGTCTGTAGGACTCCAGCTCTGCGGACATGTCGAGCTCGGACTTCGAGAGCTGCTTTTCCGCGACGTCGGCATAGAGCCTGTCCATGGCCCAGAGGCGTATGTACCTTTCGGCGAAACCGGCGCTGTCCTCCGGCGACATCATGCCGGGAATCCTGCCTTCGATTTCGGAACGGTACAGGTTCTCCTTCCCGACCCTGGCGACCGGCTGGTCGTCATGCACCAGAGATGAGGCCATCTCGCAGGAGACGGCCGTCAGCAGGAGCAGGAATGCAACCGCCGGGAAATGCAGTAAATCACGCATATCGGCAAAATTAAAAATAATCCGTCAATTCTCTGCCGCCAGCGCCGCGATTATTCTGTCCACCAAGGGGCTTACGGACCAGACGGAAGCCGTGACGTTATTGGTGAGCAGGGAGAACACTATGGTCTCGCCGCCTTCGGCAGAAGGCAGGATGTAGCCGCTGTAGCAGAGTACACCGTTCATCGAGCCGCTCTTCATGTGTATGCGGGAACGGAAAGCCTCGTCCCTGTCGCCGAACTTGAATTCGAGCGTGCCCTTGCCTCCGGGCACCGGCAGGGTCTTCAGATATGTCCCGAAGCAGGGTTCGTCCATCATACGCGAAAGGAAGTCGACGAAGAAGCCGGCGGAGACATAATTCTTGCGGGAGAGCCCGCTTCCGTCGACCAAGCGGCAGCGTCCGGCGGTCTCGAGCCCCATTGAGCGCAGCAGGTATTCCGCAGCGTCCGCCGGGCCGTCTCCGCCGCAGGGATATCCGTTGCGGATGGCGAGCAGCTTCAGCATGGTCTCGGCGTAGAAGTTGTCGCTCTCATGATTGGTCTCGGCCGCAATTGCGGAGAGCTTGGCGGAACTGGTGCCGCCGATTATTTTCAGCTCCGAAGGTGATGCGGCTGGGATTCCGCTGTCGCCGAACGAAGGCTCGTCGCGCAGATTGCCGTCGGACGAGATGTCCGCGCAGCCGCGTCCAGCCTCGATTCCGTGTGACGAAAGATAGTTCATGAAATACCAGGCGCAGGTGTAGGCCCCGAAACGGTTGGAACCTTCGAAGGTGTAGCCCCTGCGGTCCACCGGGAAGGAGCCGCCGAATTCGCCGAACGGGCCCAGCGAGGTGTTCACATAGAACACGGTGTTCGCGGTGCCGCGCCCTCCGGTGGCGGCGCTGATTTCATAGCGCATCCACGGGGTCTCCGGATACCTGGGGCTTATGTTCGGCTTGCTTCCGGGAACATGTCCCGGGGTTATCAGAAAATTCTGGGCGTTCTCGAAGAAGTTCAGTCCGGTCGGGCCGGCTCCGTAGTTGGTTCCGAGGTCGTCGAACGACCAGCCGAGGTTCTCGGGCGTGGGGCTGTCGAAAAAGCGCGCGTCACCGACTATGCGGCCGTCTATCCTGCTGATTCCGGCTTCTTCCAGCAGGGCCGCCCAATCGCCGAACAGCGACTCCAGAGGTTCCGCGACCGTGCTCCGCGAACCGGTGGTGGGGTCTCCGCCCCCTACGATGTAGAGGTCGCCGTGGAGCGTGCCGCCGGTGACTTCACCGCTGTATCCTAGCGAAGTGCCGAATCTGAAGTCCGCTCCGAGCGAGCGCAGGGCGAGCCCCGTGGTTATGAGCTTGACGTTGGATGCCGGCACGAGCTTCATGTCAGGGTTGACCGCAGCGAGGGTGTCCCCGCCGGCAGTAACCGCCAGCAGCCCGACTCCCGAAGAGGCGAGAGCCTCCTTGCGGCAGACTTCGGCTATGACCTCGTCGAGCGTACGCCCTACATCAGCAGTCGCGCTCCATCCGCAAAGAAGGAGCGCGACTGCCGCAACGAATGCGGGCCTTGTCATTTGACAGCCTCTTTCACGGCTGCGCTGAGCTTCTCGTAGAGTGCGTCCGTCTTGGCGACGATTTCCTTGCGGAGCCCCGCATAGTAGGCCTTTTTGTTCTCCTCCTTGGTGTAGACCTTGTCCATGAGCTCGTTGTAGAGGTTCACGGCCTCTTCCATAAGCTCTGCGACCTTTCCGTCGGAAACCTTGGAATTGGATGTCGCTACCACCGAGCAATCCTCGAGGAAAGCTCCGAGAACATATTCGATGTCTTTCTTGATGTCCCTTAAATTCATGGCTTAAAAGTTTATAACTCGCAAATATAATGATTTTTTCTCACTTGCTGAAATACCACGGTGCGGCGGCTGCGCTCACGACCCCAAGGCCGCAGTCCACATGGCCCAGTATACGCCTCACCGCTATGGGCTTGCGCCCGTAGGAGTCGGGCAGTCCGTCCTTCAGGGAGTTTATGCGCACGAGCTGCGAGGAGTGGATTATGCGGCCGCCGCCTATGTACATGGCGACATGCGTCACCGAAGCGATGCTGCCGTCCGCCTTCAGCGAGCCGAAGAACACGAGGTCTCCCGACTGCATCTCGGAAAAATCGAAAGGCACCTCGACGCCGCAATGAATCTGCTCCCTTGCGTTGCGCGGAAGGACTATGCGGTTCATCATGTAGACGAACTTCGTAAGTCCGCTGCAGTCGAAATGCTTGACCGTATTGCCGCCCCACAGATAGGGTACGCCCAGGAAGCGCCGCGCCAGCGCGGTCAGGGACGCCCCGTCGGCATGTCCGGATTCCGCCCAGCTTCCGAAATCCTCGACCTCGCCGCTGCGCACCCAGCCTTCACGGCCGGAAGGGAGCAGCACAGCCGTCCAGCCATCCCGGCCCGCAGTGCCGGAAACCCTGACGATGTCGCCCATTATGAAGTCGCAGATTCTTTCGGACGTCTCCCGGGCCTCGCTGTAGACGTGGGTGTACTCCGCCGTGCATATCAGCTTCGGGGCGGCGATATACGCGTTTTTCGCGGCCTCGTCCATCATGGTGACGGAGAGCTCGTTGGTCCAGCAGTTACGGTAGTCGGGGGCGTCGACGTGCAGCCAGTACCTGTCGCGGCCGGTCACCTCGAGCACCGTGCCCATCAGGCACTGGGTCTCGTTGCCGGATTCGTAGTCGGGCCTCGCCCTCATGAAGCACGAGGACACATTGACCACGGCCCATTCGCGGGCCGCAAGCTGGCACGCCGCCACAAGGAGCAGCGCGACAATGGCAAGAATCTTCTTCATGGATGCAAAAATACGAAAAATGACAGGCTTTCAGGCCTGTCATTGATGTTTTCAGCGGCGTAGCGAGAGTGGGGCATGATCCCACGACCTCCGGATTATGAATCCGACGCTCTAACCAGCTGAGCTACCTCGCCTCATAACCCCCGAAGGGGTAGTTGAGATAGAAGGACTCGAACCCTCACTGACAGAGCCAGAATCTGTAGTGCTA
>UQQM01000042.1 GCA_900543205.1 uncultured Bacteroides sp.
GCAACAGAATCGGTATCACCCGTGGTTGGGACTCTAACTGGTGCGGTGGTAACTATGCGGAGAAGATAGCCGAGGACTACGAGATCCGCAAATATCTCAACAACCGTCTTGCAAAGGCAAGCCTCAGCAGAATAGTTATCGAGAGGACACTCAAGCTCATCACCGTGACCATCTATGCCGCCCGTCCCGGTTTCATCATCGGAAAGGGAGGCACCGAGGTCGACAAGCTCAAGGAAGAGCTCAAGAAGGTGACCAGCAAGGATGTCCAGATCAACATCTACGAGGTGAAGCGTCCCGAGCTCGATGCCCATATCGTGGCTGACAGCATCGCCCGTCAGATTGAGGGCCGCGTCTCTTACCGCAGGGCTATCAAGATGGCCGTGGCAAACACCATGAGGGTGGGCGCCGAAGGCATCAAGATTCAGATCAGCGGTCGTGTGGGTGGCGCCGAGATGGCACGCAACGAAATGTTCAAGGAAGGACGTACTCCTCTCCATACTTTCCGTGCGGACATCGACTACGCTCTCGCAGTGGCCCATACCAAGGTGGGAGCCCTCGGAATCAAGGTTTGGATCTGCAAGGGCGAGCGCTACGGCAAGCAGGATCTCACTCCTGCGGCCCTTTCCGCCGCGAATGCGCAGGCAGCCGGACAGAACCGTGGAGGCGGTCGTGGAGACCGTCGCCGCAGGGATGACCGCCGCCCCCGCAGAAACGACAACCAGAAGTAATTTGCAGAAAATTGCTATATTTACGACCGGTTCCGTGAATGCGGAACCGGTTTTTTGGTTCAGGCCGGTTTTTACGGTTGGTTGCGGCCTGGCATTGTTGGAAAATTCAAAATCATACCATTATGAACAAAATCATGTTTATTGCCGCGTCCCTGCTGCTTGCAGCGGCAGTCGGATGCGCGAATGTTCCTGAGGAGCAGGCTCTTGAGGAATACAACACCCGTACCACCGCCCTGGTGGAGGATTTCAATTCGCAGGTAGCCGCACTGCAGGCCGACAGCACCCTCTCCGCCGAGGAGATGTCCGCGAAGATGCAGGAGGCATACGATGCAGTTTCAGCCGAGCTTGTCAGCGACGGCCTTGAGATGATACGCAAGTACCCTTCCGGTACCCTTGCCGTCACCGTGCTCCAGAATGTCGCCAGCGTGATGGAGGAGAATCAGCTCGCCGAAGCTCTCGGCATGCTTGAAGGAGCGGCCCTCGAGGACGATTACGTGAAGAGCCTCGTGGCGCTCAACGACGCGAAGCAGGCTACCGCCGAAGGCAAGATGTTCACTGACTTCACCGTGGTCCAGGACCCCGCCGACTCCCTCGGAAGCAAGGTCAGCCTTTCCGACTTCGTGGGCAAGGGCAAGTATGTGCTCGTGGATTTCTGGGCGAGCTGGTGCGGATCCTGCAAGGCGGAGATTCCCAACATCGCTGCGGTATATGAGAAATACAAGGGCGAGGACTTCGACGTGCTCAGCATCGCCGTATGGGACGACCCCGCAGACACCAAGGTTTCCGCCAAGGAGCATGGAGTCGTATGGAACCAGATCATCAACGCCCAGCAGGTTCCCACCGACCTCTACGGCATCGAGGGTATTCCCCACATCATTCTTTTCGGCCCTGACGGAACCATCCTCAAGCGCAACCTCCGGGGAGAGGACATAGAGTCCGCAGTGGCTGAGGCTCTTGGACGTTAGAGAGAAAATATCATTGTTGCCGCATTCCCCCGGGGTCTACAGATACTATGACTCCGAGGGAACGGTGATTTATGTAGGCAAGGCCAAGGACCTCAACAAGAGGGTCGCGCAGTATTTCGTGGATCCGGACAGGCTCACGGCCAAGACCAGGATACTGGTCTCGAAGATTGCCGACATCCAGTATTCGGTCGTGGACACGGAGGCCGACGCCCTGCTTCTGGAGAACAATCTGATCAAGCAGTACAAGCCGCGCTACAACATCCTGCTGAAGGACTCCAAGACCTATCCCTGGATATGCGTGACCTCCGACGAGTTCCCCAAGGTCTTCCTCACCCGCAGGCTCGTGCGCAACGGTTCGCGCTATTTCGGGCCCTACAGCTCCGTGATGCACGCCAAGGCCCTGCTGGAATTCTTCAGGGCGAACTACCCCCTGCGCTCCTGCAAGTACAGGATAACGTCGGATGCGGTGCTCAGGCACAAGTTCCGCCCGTGCCTTGACCTTCACCTCGGCCGCTGCCGGGGCTGCTGCATAGGCGCAATCTCGCAGCAGGAGTACTCGGCCTATATCGAGGAGATAGTCCGGTTGCTGAGCGGCGGGGTCAATGAAATACTGCGCAAGTACAAGGCAGCCATGACCGAAGCCGCCGACCGGCTGGACTTCGAGACGGCACAGCTCTACAAGGACCGCATGGATTCGCTCCGGCAGCATTACGCGAAATCCATCATAACATCCGCCGGTGACAGGGACGTGGACGTGTTCTCCCTCGTTTTCGACGGTCCGGAAGCCTTCGGGAACTTCCTCCGCATCCGGGGCGGGGCGATAATCCAGTCGCTCAATCTTGGCTTCCGCATGAACATAGAGGAAGACCGGGCCTCGGTGCTCAGCGAGTTCATAGCCGAAATCAGCTCCAAGTTCGGGGCGCTCGGCAGGGAAGTCATAGTGCCCTTCCTCCCGGATGTCAGCATGGACGGCGTGGAGTTCCGCATCCCCGTGCGCGGCGACAAGCTTGCACTGCTCGAGCTCAGCGCGAAGAATGCCAGGGAGTACCGTTTCAATTCCCTCAGGCAGAGGGAGCATACGAACCCCGATGAATACCGGGCGGCGGTGCTGGAGGAACTCCGCAAGGCCATAGGGATGAAGGAGCTCCCGATCCACATGGAATGCTTCGACAATTCCAACATACAGGGCACCTATCCCGTGGCCTCCTGCGTCGTGTTCCGCAATGGCGAGCCGTCGAAGAAGGACTACCGCAAGTTCAAGATAAAGACGGTGGTCGGGGCCAACGACTACGCCTCGATGAAGGAGGTCGTGAACCGCCGCTATTCCCGGATGCTCGAGGAGAATCCCGACGACCTTCCGCAGCTCGTGGTCATAGACGGGGGCAAGGGCCAGCTGGAGTTCGCCTGGCAGGCTCTGTGCGAACTCGGCATACAGGACAGGCTGACCGTGATCGGCCTTGCGAAACGGCTCGAAGAAGTCATAAGGGTGGGCGATCCGTATCCCATGTTCATAGACCGCAACTCCCAGGCTCTGAAACTCCTCCAGCGCATAAGGGACGAGGCTCACCGCTTCGGAATCACCTTCCACCGTTCGCTGCGCAGCAAGGGGGCCGTGCATTCGGCGCTGCGCGAGATAAAGGGCGTGGGCGGACAGACCGAGCAGCGGCTGCTGATGCATTTCGGCAGCGTGGCCAGGATAGCCTCGGCTTCCGAAGAAGAGCTGGCAAGGCTGGTGGGTCCGGTCCTCGCGGCCAGAATACTCCATGACCTCAATGAAGATAAAGATGACAAAGATTAACGAAGAAAAGTTCAACCGCCGCTTCAACCTCTTCATCCTTGGAGGTATGACGCTGGCCATGGTGGCGACCACGGCAATCCAGCTCGCGCAGGGCGAGTCAGGGACGGTGATGCTGCTGGTGGCAGCGTTCGGCTCCCTGATGGGCGTGCTTAGCATGGTCTTCTCGGCCAACGCCAGGATTCTGACCTTCCTGTTCGGCTTCTTCGACGTGACCATCTACGGGGTGATGTGTCTGATGAGCCATAATTACGGCAACGGAGCCCTGCATCTGGTCTATTTCCTTCCCATGCAGTTCATAGGCTTCTGGCAGTGGAGGCGCAGGGGTGCCGGCTCCCATGACAGGCCCAAGGCCCGCAGGCTCGGAGGGTCGGGGCGTGTCCTGTCTTCCATTGCCTTCCTCGCGGGACTGGCGGTCTGCTATTTCATTCTCTGGAAAGTGTCCGGGTCGGCCTCTCCCGTCGACGGTTCCGGGGCAGTGAAGGTGCTCAAGCTCGGCATACTCGCCGATGCGTTCTCGACGGTCTGCAATATCTTCGGACAACTGCTGATGTCGATGGCCTATATGGAGCAGTGGGTGTTCTGGATAGGTGTCAATGTCGCCTCCGTGGCGATGTGGACCGTGACCCTCGCTTCCGGCGACGAGGCCGACTCGTATGCGCTGATATACCTTCTGAAGTACGCCTTCTATCTGCTCAATTCGCTCAACGGCCTGCGGATATGGCTCAACCTGAGCCGCCCCGGAGGCGGAGAACCCTCACGGGAGAAGGCTGGAAGCTGATGTAATTGCCGGCAGGCCAATGATTTGCCCTGATTTTTGGATAAAAGAAAAATTTTTCGTTACTTTGCGAAGTTTTTGCAGAAGACTTTGTACTAATAAACTAAATACTAAAAGTTATGGATCGCGCAGAAATTCTGGAAAAAGTAAAAGGAATTATCGTAGACAAGCTCGGCGTTGAGCCTTCAGAGGTTACCGAGGCCGCAAATTTCACCAACGATCTCGGAGCTGACTCTCTCGATACCGTTGAGCTCCTCATGGAGTTCGAGAAGGTTTTCGGCATCAAGATTCCCGATGAGGAGACCAGCTCAATCGCAACTGTCAAGGATGCAGTCGACAAGGTAGCCGAGAAGCTCGCATAAATAAGACTTGTCCAAGCAATGAAACAGAAAGGGGACCGAGTTCGACTCGATCCCTTTTCCGTTTCATTGTGTGAGGCCAGTGCCGCGCCCGATGTCATTCTTCGGGTTCCTCTACCGGAATCGAGAACGTGAGCTCCAGTGTCGGCACTTCGCCTCCGGTGCTCTCGGGCCCGTTGAGCACTGCGCTGTAGTAGCGGTCCTTGTCCAGCTGGACGGTTATGCTCTCGGTGGTGTTTGAACTCCCGTACATCGAGGCCATCATCGCGTAGGTGTAGTAGTTGCTGTAGTAGTTGGAGTATCCGCTGCCATAGCCGTAGCCGTACATGTCGTTGTAGTAGCTCTGGTAGGCCAGATAGTTGTACAGCTCGCTCAGCTCGTCGGAACCCGCCTCGGTGGTCACGGTCACCTCGTTCGCCATTATCAGGAACCATACGTCGTAGGAACCTTCCTCCAGCATCTTGGTCTGCTCGCTCGACTTGTCATCTTCGTCTATCTTCATGAGCGACTGCATGTGGTAGGTTATGTCGGGCGCATAGCGCAGCGTCGAGCGGTTTACGTCCCCCTGGTTGGCGGATTCGTCGCTGGAGTCGGTGAGGCTGACGAAGCTTGCACCGCCCTGCTCCTCGCCTTCGTCGTCGTAGATGATCCTGCATGTGGGCGACAGTATCTGGGGCCAGCGGTCCATTTCGGTGTAGTCGTCGGGGAACTTGAACGGGAGTACGATGGAGGCCTTGTTGATCACCGCCGTCGCGGGGTTTCCTCCGGCCTCGACGATTGCGTTCTCCGCCATCTGCTTGAGCGTCTTTCCGGAAATCTTGGGCTTGAGTCCGCCTCCTCCTTCCACGTATATCTTGTCCGTGGCGCGGCCTTCGAGGGCCCTTGTCTCCTGTGAGGTCAGGTTGAGGCTGTACTGCGGATAGCTTCCGGTGCTCGAATTGGTCAGCAGCGAATCTATGTCGTAGAAGTCCTGCGCCCCATAGTAGAAGAGCAGGGTCGTATCCTTCCTCTCCCCGTCGAATTCGGAAGAGAAGCGCATGCGGGCGTAGTTGCCGGTGATCAGGTAGTTGTCGAGATCGTAGCCCAGCTGCAGCTCGAAGAGGTTGATGCGTCCGCCGTTGCCGGAAGGCTCGTCGGCTTCTATGTAGATTCCGGGGCATTTCTCCAGGTAGCTGTCCAAGTCGTCTGCAGCGGCCCCACCGTACAGGGCGTCAAGGTACTTCTGCCCGAATTCGGTGGTGAAGTTGAACGACAGGGAGTCGTCGCCGGTATAGACCACGGAGCTCTTGGTTATGCTGCCGTCGAGGTGGTCCACCGGGAGGTTGCAGTCGAAATTCACGCTGGCGTCAAGCGGCTCGGCGAGCTCGTACACCCTCAGCGTCTGGAAGATGCGCTCCTGGTCAGGGCGTGCGAAGGAGACTGTGTCCTTGGTGGCGGAGAAGTGGAAACTCTGGAACCTGGGGTTCCTTCCGAGGTCCAGCGTGTCCTGGAACATGGGAATCAGGGTGAGCGCGCAGGCTCTGGTGGTGAGGCCGAAGGTCTCGTCCCTTACCGCTCCCACAGTAATCCTCTTGGTGGAGTATCCGGAGAGGCTGTCGGCCATCTCCATGCTTATGTCCTCTATGGGGATGGTGCTGGTGTGAATCGTGTATATCTGATTCTGGGGCATAAGGTCCGCACCTATGCCGTAGTTGATTTCGATGCAGGAAAGGCAGCAGCACGCGGTCGCCGCCAGGGCAAGGAAGCTCTTTTTCATTCTAAAGTTCATCATAAAAGCCGCAGTAGTCATCGATGTAGCTTCCGTCTTCGTAGGAAGCCGCGTCATATCCGAGCACGGGCATCCCCAGACCGGAGCAGAAGCTTCCGAGCCTTTCGTCCACGTTTCCGGAGCCGAATATGATGCCGTCGGAATACTGCGCGGCGGTTCGAGCAAGATTTATGCCATCGGGCCGCTCGGCTAGCAGGGGCAGGTCTTCAAGAGTGACGCCTCCGAAACATGCCTTGGCTGCGAAGCCTTCGGAGAAGTCAGTCGCGGGGGTGTCGTCATATAGCGAAAGCACGACCTTGCTGTCGGTGAAGATGGGGTCGTCCTTGTAGGCCTTCTTCAGGTATACGGGCACGAGCTGCGAAATCCAGCCCTGGCAGTGTATGATGTCCGGGGCCCAGCGCAGCTTCTTCGCGGTCTCCAGCACGCCCCTGGCGAAGAAGACGGCCCTCTCGTCGTTGTCGGGGAAGAAATTCCCTTCTTCATCGCAGAACGTCTGCTTGCGGCGGAAATAGTCGTCGTTGTCTATGAAGTAGACCTGTATCCTGGCAGAGGAGATTGAAGCGACCTTGATTATCAGAGGACGGTCGAGGTCGTCTATGATTATGTTCATGCCCGACAGGCGGATGACTTCGTGGAGCTGGTTCTTGCGCTCGTTTATGCAGCCGTACTTGGGCATGAAGGAGCGGATTTCCCGCTTGCGTTCCTGCACCCCCTGCGGAAGAGCCCGTCCAATCTTTGAGATATGCGACTCCGGGAGATAGGGAAAAATCTCGGAGTTGACGAAAAGTATTTTCTTCTTGACGTCGCTCATGTTTACAAAGATACGAAATTTTTTATGATTTTTCGATATTTGATTATCTTTGAATTTTAATTTGAGAGGAGTATGCCGAAGGCTGAATCCAAAATGATAAGGCGCCGTCTGGCGAACGCCTATCTTTCGAGCGTCATCAGCATCACGCTGGTGCTGCTGCTTGTCGGCGTCGCCTCGCTGGTGCTCATCAATTCCGGCAGCGTGGTGCGCTATCTCAAGGAGAACATGAAGATCTCCGTGCTCCTGGTCCAGAACGCCGACGAGGAGGATGCGCAGGAATACATCAGTTCGGTAAGCTCCCTCCCTTATGTGAAGGATACGCACCTGGTGACCAGGGAGGAGGGCGAGAAGGAGCTGGCGGACATGCTCGGAGAGGATTTCCTCGATGTGTTCGAGACTTCTCCGGTGCCGATTTCGGTGGATGTGGCGCTGAATGCCGAATATGTGGTCCCCGACAGCCTGGCTCTGGTCAGCGGAATCCTGTCCGCCTCTCCTCTTGTCGACGAGATTGACAGCCAGCAGCCGCTGGTGGAGATGCTCAACGACAACCTCGCGAAGATTTCCGTGGTTTTCGGCGTGTTCATAGTCCTGCTGCTGTTCATCTCCTTCGTGCTCATCAACAACATGGTCAGGCTGAGCGTGTTCGCACGCCGTTTCACCATACATACGATGAAGCTCGTCGGAGCCACCAAGTCCTTCATCCGCGCCCCCTTCCTGCGGAGCGCCCTGGTGCAGGGCCTCGTGGCCGCGCTGCTGGCATCGGCCGCGCTGTGGGCGCTCTACTATGCCGCCCGCAACTCCTTCGGGGAGCTTTTCGAGATTTTCGACCTCGCCGCCCTGGCGGAAACCACCGGAATCATGTTCGTGTGCGGAGTGCTGATATGCGTGCTGAGCACCTACTTCGTGGTGGGGAAGCTGGTCAGCGCGGCTAAAGATGAACTTTACTATTGATTTATGGACAGAATGGCCGTAACGCCCAAGGGGCTCAAACTTGTTCTCGCCGGTCTTATCGTGATGGTTGCCGGCTATATTCTGATGACCGGCGGAGGTTCCGACGACCCCGAGGTCTTCAACTATGCGATGTTCAATTTTCGCAGGCTCACCCTTGCGCCTGTAGTCATAATCGCCGGCATAGTGACTGTCATAGTCGGCATAATGGGAAACTTTGACGAAAAAAAGTAAAGCTATATGGAATGGTGGGAAGCCCTTCTGATGGGCGTGGTACAGGGACTGACCGAGTTTCTTCCGGTCAGCAGCAGCGGACATCTGATGATTTTCAGGGAGCTCCTCGGGGTCGAAGCCGACGGGTTCCTCGATTTCACGGTGACGGTGCATTTCGCGACCGTCCTCAGCACCGTGGTGGTGTTCTGGGCGGCGATATGGAAGATACTCAAGGGGCTCTTCAAGTTCAGATACAATGACGAGACCGACTATTTCCTGAAGATCTGCGTGTCCATGATTCCCGTGGCCGTGGTAGGTTTCTTCTTCAAGGACGCGGTGGAGTCGCTTTTCGGCGAGGACATACACGTGGTGGGAATCTTCCTGTGCCTGACCGCGCTGCTGCTCTTCCTGTCCGACAGGTTCGCCGACAAGGTAGGCGGCAGGAACCATGCGCGCAACGGCATTTCATGGTGGCAGGCTTTCGTCGTGGGACTGGGTCAGGCCTGCGCGGTGGCGCCCGGACTTTCCCGTTCCGGAACCACCATCGCCACCGGTCTGCTCTGCGGAGTGAAAAGAGAGAACATGGCGCAGTTCTCGTTCCTGATGGTCCTGATTCCCATAGTCGGCGAGCAGCTGCTCGGCCTGCTTGACATGGCGACCGGAGGCGGGAGTTTCGGCGGAGGCCTTGGCGCCCTTCCTCTTATCGCGGGCTTTGTAGGGGCTTTCATCGCAGGTCTTGCGGCGTGCAAGGCCATGGTCGCCCTGGTGCGCAGGGCGAAGCTCTCATGGTTCGCGCTCTACTGCCTGGTCGTGGCCGTCCTGATTTTCGTCTTGTCGTAGCCGATGCCTGAGCGCAGGGAAGTATACTTCGCTTCGGATGTCCATCTCGGGCTGAAGATGGGCGACCCGGCCGAGAGGGAGGCCCGGTTCACCGCTTTCCTCCGGTCGATACCCCGCGACAGGACCAGGGCGCTGTACCTTCTCGGGGATATCTGGGACTTCTGGTTCGAGTACCGCGACGTCGTGCCTCGCTGCGGGGCCAGGGTCGTGGCCGCGCTGATCGAGCTGATGGACTCCGGAGTCGAGGTCTGGTTCTGCGCCGGGAACCACGACATGTGGACTTTCTCCTATTTCGAGGAGCTGGGCATGCGCAAGTTCGTGCAGCCGTATTATGTCGAACTGGACGGCAAGGTCTTCTGCCTTGGCCACGGGGATGTGCTCGGAGGCACCACCTGGAACTACAGGCTGATGATGGCACTGTTCAACAGCCGCTTCCTGAGGGCTCTGTTCGGCTCCCTGCATCCGAGGATTGCTTTCGGTCTCGGTCTGGGCTGGTCAAGGTCCAACAGGGAGTCCAGGAAGCCCTACCGCTTCCGGGGGAAGGACGAGCCCCTCTACCGTTTCGCCCTGGGGGCGTCGGAGAGCCGGCATGTGGACTATTTCGTGTTCGGGCATTTCCACGACAGCGTGGACATGGAACTGCCTGGCGGCTCCCGTCTCATCGTGCTCAAGGACTGGATAGACGGCGGTGTGCCGTACGGGCGTTTCAACGGTTCCTCTTTCGAACTTCACTCTCCAGGGTCCGCGTCCTGATGTCCGTTTTCGGCGGATATTCCATGAATATCGAGTAATAGAAGCTGTCCCACTGACCGGAATCCCAGATCCGGCAGAGTTCCTCAATCTGGGCGTCTTCCCCTCCCTTGGCGGGGTCGTACCGCATCTTCAGGTTCTGGGAGAAGAGTCTTGCCACAAGCTGCCAGAAATTCGCCGCGAATCCGCTTTCATAGGTGCGTATGATCTCATAGGCGCTTAGGCCGCACTCCCTGTCGACCAGCCGCAGCAGCACGAGGCCTTGGGTCACGGTCATGGAGCGTATGTCCTTTTCGAAGAGCCTGAAGAGCTCCTTTTCCACATCGTTGATGTAGCGGGTGCGCTGCGACCGCTTGGTCACATCGGCGGCTATGGTGCTGTCGACCTGGCGCATCATGTCCCTGCCGACCAGGGCGTAGGGGTATACCTTGTTGAAATTGTAGACAAGACGGTAGTAGCGGCGCCAGTCCCTGTTGCTCATCCGGCTGTCCTTCGGCAGCACCCAGGCGGGGTCGATGGTGTCGCGGAAGACGGTGTCGCTTCCGTTCTCCACCCTGTATTCCATCGGGGTGCCGCTGAGCTTGCGCACCTTCTGCGCGTCCGCGCTCTGGAGGCAGGCCAGCAGGGCCAGCAGTATGATGCAGAATCTTTTCATGACATTCGGACAAAATTATCGCATTAATTCGGGATTTACAAAAGCCCTGCCGCCGGGCGGTCCCGGACGCCTCCCGCAAAGGCCGTCCATCCTCTGTCGAAACCATACGGAAATTTTTTGTCTCCGTTTCTGTAAATGCTTGAAAATACGAAGTTTGACTGCAAAGATTGCGCGTCGAAAATATTTCAAAAAAATTGGCGGAGTCAATGGTAATTCGATTTTTTTTACTATCTTTGCAGTCCCAAAAATCGGCATCTTGTGATCCAAGTGGTTGATTTTCAGGGCTTTCGTAGATTAAATTTTTAAAGTAATACTGAGATGTTACAACCGAAGAGAACAAAATTTAGAAGGGAACAGAAAAACCGGATGAAGGGAAACGCCCAGAGAGGCAATCAGCTTGCTTTCGGCTCCTTCGGCATCAAGACCCTTGAAAATTGCTGGCTTACGGCGCAGCAGATTGAGGCTGCGCGTCAGGCGATCTCGCGTTATATGAACCGTGAGGGCCAGATCTGGATCAGGGTATTCCCCGTGAAGCCCATCACCAAGAAGCCTCTCGACACCCGTATGGGTAAAGGTAAGGGCGACCCCTATGCATTCGTCGCTCCCATCACTCCCGGCCGCATCATCTTCGAGGCGGAGGGCGTTCCTCTCGCAGTGGCAAAGGAGGCCATGCGTCTCGGGGCCAACAAGCTCCCCATCGCGACCAAGTTTGTAGTGCGCAGGGATTATGTTGAACAGTAAAAAGGAGAAAGAGTCCAATGAAAGCATCAGAAGCACGCGAAATGTCTGTAGCAGACCTGCGCGACCGTATTGCAGCCGAGAAGAGCAATCTCGACACAATGAAGATTAATCACGCGATTTCTCCTCTGGAGGACACCTCCAAGATAAGGAAGACCAGAAAGGATATAGCTCTCATGATCACTATCCTGGCTGAAAAAGAAAGACAGAACTAAATCGTAGAAACTTATGGAAAGGAATCTTCGTAAGGAAAGAGTTGGGGTTGTGGTCAGCAACAAGATGGACAAGACCATCATCGTTGCCGTCAAGTATAAGGAAAAGCACCCCCTTTACGGCAAGTTCGTGAAGAAGACCACGAAGTTTGTCGCCCAGGACGACAAGAACGAGTGCAATGAGGGCGATACCGTCCGCATCATGGAGACCCGTCCCCTGAGCAAGACAAAGAACTGGAGATTGGTTGAAATCGTAGAAAAAGCAAAATAGTACATTATGATACAGCAGGAAACACGTTTACAGGTTGCTGACAACAGCGGAGCGAAGGAAGTCCTCTGCATCCGCGTGCTTGGCGGCACCCATCATCGTTATGCGACAGTCGGAGACACGATCGTCGTAGCAATAAAGAGTGCCATTCCCGGCGGTGACGCCAAGAAGGGTACGGTTTCCAAGGCGGTTGTGGTGCGCACCAAGAAGGAGGTCCGCCGCGCCGACGGATCATACATCCGCTTCGACGACAATGCCTGCGTACTTCTCAACAACGCAGGTGAACTCCGCGGCACCCGTATCTTCGGCCCCGTGGCCAGGGAGCTCCGTGCGAATTTCATGAAAATAGTTTCACTGGCACCTGAGGTACTTTAATCCATCAGAATTATGAAGAAGCTACATATCAAGAAAGGTGACACCGTATATGTGAATGCCGGCAACGACAAGGGCAAGACCGGAAAGGTCCTCTCAGTCGATCCCTCAAAGGACCGCGCCCTCGTGGAAGGCATCAACATGGTAAGCAAGCACACCAAACCGAATTCAAAGCAGCCTCAGGGCGGAATCATCAAGCAGGAGGCTCCGATTCATGTTTCAAATCTCAACCTCATAGATCCCAAGTCCGGCAAGCCTACCCGCGTCGGCCACAGGATGGAGGGAGACAAGAAAATCCGTTACGCTAAAAAATCAGGGGAGGAAATCAAATAATTATGGCAAAGAAAAACGCACCGGCAGCTGCAGTTCAGACACTGCCTGCAGGATATGTTCCTGACCTCAAGAAAGCCTACAAGGAGAAGATCGTTCCCGCTCTCGAGAAGCAGTTCTCCTACACTTCAGTGATGCAGGTTCCCCGTCTGGTCAAGATCACCATCAACGAGGGCATCGGAGCCGGAACCCAGGACAAGAAGATTGTCGAGGAGGCCGCAGCCGAACTCTCCCTGATTACCGGACAGAAGGCGGTCATCACCACCTCAAGGAAGGACGTCTCCAACTTCAAGCTCCGCAAGGGCATGCCCATCGGAACCAAGGTGACCCTCCGCAACGTCAAGATGTATGAGTTCCTCGAGAAGCTCATCAGGGTGGCCCTTCCCCGTATCCGCGACTTCAACG
>UQQM01000043.1 GCA_900543205.1 uncultured Bacteroides sp.
CCTCGTTGCCCATTGCGGAGGTCATGTGCTCCACGAGCTCGGTGTCCCATGATGAGGCGATTGCGGTGCCCACGGGGAAGCCGGTCGCATAATAGGTGCGGCTGTCGCCCTCGCGGGTAGGATTGATGCGGACTCCGGCAGGGCCGTCGGCATTTACCGTCATAGGTATGCCGAGACGCTCGATGGCCCTGGTGGTTCCGGCGGCGCCGGACACGAGCACGTCGCTGCTGGAGGTGATGCCGAGCATTGAATCCCAGCCGCTTCCGACGCAGAGAGCGGCCTTCTCCTCGAGGGTCATCGCCTCAAGCACCTCGTCGATGTTGTCCGCTGTCAGCTTGGGCTGTGCGGAAAGCTGTACGGCGCAGAATGCAGCGCCGAGCATAAGTAGTGATTTCTTCATATTGCTTTATAGTGTTGCTGATATGTCATTTGAAGATTTTCTGCGTGAAAATCGTCAGATAGACTCTCCAGTTGCGCCAGGTGTGGCCTCCGTCGGACTCATAGAACTCGTAGGGATAGCCCTTCTCGTCCAGGTAGGACATCAGCTTGTCGCAGTTGGCCATGACTCCGTCTGCCGTGCCGCAGCCTATCCAGTAGAGCTCCGGCCCTACCTTGAACACGCCGTCGAGGCCGTCGAAATGCGCCTGATCGGTCGGAGGAACGACTCCGGAGAACATGCCCACGTAGCCGAACTTGTCAGGATACCTCATGGAGAGGGCGCAGGACTGGCGTCCGCCCATCGAGAGACCTGCGACCGCAGTGTTCTCGCGGCCCTTGGCCACCCTGTAGTGGGACTCCACGAACTTCATCACGTCGGGGAAGCTCTCCTCGATCTCCTTGGTGGAATCGGAACGTGAATTGGTCATCGTAGGCTGGAACATGTTCACCTCGTATCCGGGTGCTGCCTGGTTGAAATAGACTCCGTTGGGCATCACGATTATCATGGGCTCGGCCTTTCCTTCAGCGATCAGGTTGTCCATGATCTGGGCCACGCGTCCGAGGTCGGACCATGCGTCCTCGTCACCGCCGGAGCCGTGGAGGAGGTAGAGCACGGGATATTTCGCCCTGCTGTCCTCGTAGCCTGCGGGAGTGTAGACGGTCAGACGGCGGTCCGCCCCGAGGGTCGGGCTGTCATACCACTGTTTGCTCACGGTGCCGTGGGGCGTATCGTGGGTCTCATAATAGTAACCCTTGTCCCCGTCCTCGGCGCTGATGGTGAAATAGCTCACCCAGGTGGCGACATCCCTCTTCATATAGACATTCGAGGGGTCGAGCATCTTCTCGCCGTTCACGAGGAAATTATAGGAATAGAGCTCTCCCTCGAGCGGGGCGGTGGTATAGGTCCATACTCCGTTCTTGTCCTGGGTCATCTCGGCGACGCCGTCGATCTGCATGCTGACCTTCTGGCCGTCACGCTCGAACTCGACCGTGCGCGGGGGCAGGCAGTCTCCGGTCACGGACACGGTGATGGCCTTGGGGCTGTAGAGCCTGAATGTCACGCTGTGGTCAGGATTGATTTCAGGGGACACGAGACCTGTCCCGGGGCCCAGCGCCTGCTGGGCGAAAGCCGCTGCGGAAACGAGAAGCGCAGCGGCTGCGATATAAAACCTGTTCATAATCGGCTATTTGAAAAGCAACTGTGCGAAAGTGTTCAGATAAAGCCTCCAGTTCTTCCACTCGTGACCTCCGTCGCTCGTGTAGAAAGTGTGCTCGAGACCGTTGCGGGTCAGAGCCTCGTCGAGAACCTCGGAGCCGGGCATCGCGAAGTCTGCGGTACCGCAGCCAATCCAGTAGAGCTTGTAGCCGGCCTTCTTGATGGCCTGGAGGTCGGCGTCAAGCTCGGCGCTGGCCTGGGCTCCGCAGCTCATGGGGCAAATATATTCGAAGGTTCCGGGGAAGAGCCTCGTCGCCGAGAGGGTATGTCCGCCACCCATGGACAGACCTGCGATCGCACGTGCGGAAGGCTTGGAGATTGCGCGGTAGTTGTCCTCCACGAAGGGGATGATCTCCTTCACGAGGCTGGTCACATAGAGATTGGCGTTCTCGGGAGCCCTCATGTCTATCTGCTTGACAGGCAGGCCCATGGTGCAGGCGGCCTGCTGTCCGGGGTTTCCGTTGGGCATCACCACTATCATGGGCTCGGCAAGTCCCTTCTCGATGAGGTTGTCGAGAATCTGGGCGGCACGTCCCATGGAAGTCCAGGCCTCCTCGTCGCCTCCGCCGCCGTGCAGCAGATAGAGCACGGGATATTTCTGCCTGGGATTCTCCTCATAGCCGTAGGGGGTGTAGACGGTCAGTCGGCGGTTGAGTCCAAGAATCTCGCTGTCATACCACCTGTAGCTCACGGTTCCCCTCTTGTCGGTCTCGAAATAGTTCTCCGAGCGCTCGCCGGGCACCATAAGCATGTTCAGGTAGCGGGTTCCGTCCCTCTGTACCATGTAGTTCTGCGGGTCGTTCACGGAAACACCGTCAACGAAGAAATTATATGTGTAGATTTCAGGGGAGGGGGTCTCAACGGTCACGCTCCAGACTCCGCCTTCGCCCTTGGTCATGGGGATTCTGTCTCCGTAGCCGGGCAGCCAGCTTCCGTAGAGGGTCACGACGGTCGCGTAGTCAGCGGACAGCCTGAAAGTGGTGGAATCACCCTTGATCTCGGGAGAGACGATCTGGCGCGCTCCTCCGAAGTTGAAGTTCCTCAACTCCTGCGCACCTGCCGAAACCGCCACCATGGCGAGTCCGGCAATTATAAGCATGATTTTTTTCATTTTTTGGTTATTAGAGTATAGTACAATATACATAATAATATGGTCCTGACAGGCGCCGGCTTTACAATAAAGCAAATATTTGGACAATTTCAATACAAAAAAAGGAGAGCAGGGCTCTCCGTTCCGGTTCAGACCGTCAGCAGCGCCTCCAGTTCACCTGCCGTGCCGGCGTGGAAGGAGCATTCGGCAAGAGCCTCGGCGGGCCGGAAGCCCCAGGTCACGGCGATTCCGCATATCCCCGCCGCCTTAGCGGTCAGCATGTCGGTCGCCGAATCCCCCACCATCGCAGTCTTCTCCGGAAGGATACCGCAGGCCGAGCGGATTTCATGCACGACCGAAGGGTCGGGCTTCAGGGGGACGCCGTCGCGCCCGCCGAGGACGCAGCCGAAAGCTATGCCGGGAAAGAATCTCGCAATGATCCTGTCGGTGCCCGCCTGGAACTTGTTCGACGCGACGGCCAGCCTGACGCCTGCGGACTGAAGCCGTCCGAGCAGTTCGGGGACGCCGGGATACGGGCGGGAGCGGACGTCCAGATGCTCCGAATAGTATGCGATGAACTCGGCGAGCAGCCGGTCGAGCAGCTCCGGGTCATCCTTGAGCGCTTCCGGCATCGCCCTGTGGACCAGCTTGCGCACTCCGTTGCCGACCATGAGCCTGTACTCCTCCATATCGTGGAGCGGCAGCCCGTTGAGGGCCAGGGCATGATTGACCGCGGTTCCAAGGTCATCTATGGTGTCCACAAGAGTGCCGTCCAGGTCAAAAATCACAAGTTCGTACTTCATAAACGCAAATTTACTTCAAGTTTAAAAATTTTTTCATATATTTGCAATCTCAAACGGGGTATTAGCTCAGTTGGTAGAGCGTTTGAATGGCATTCAAAAGGTCAGCGGTTCGATTCCGCTATGCTCCACGAAATGATTCAGATCGGCATAAAAGGGCACGAAGAGGCGGTTGTCACTGAAGACATGCTGGCATCCAATGTAGGAAGCGGCCTCGTGAAAGTCTACTCGACCGCGATGATGATAGCCCTTATCGAAAAAGCCGCCGTACTTTCCGTAGAACCATATCTTGAGCAGGGACAGGGCTCCGTAGGAACTCTGGTCAACGTGAGCCATTGCTCCGCCACTCCGCTCGGGATGAAGGTGCACGCCGAGACCGAGCTTGTGGAGATAGACCGCAGGAGACTGGTCTTCAAGGTCGCCGCATACGACGAAAGGGGCCTGATAGGCGAAGGGATGCACGAGAGGTTCATCATAGACAACGCCAGGTTCCAGGCGAAGGCAGATTCTAAATAAACAGACCATGATAAAGGATATATACCTGGCAGCGGGCTGCTTCTGGGGCGCGGAGAAATACCTCCGGCAGATTCACGGGGTGGTGTCGACCGAGGTGGGCTACGCCAACGGCAACATCTACCATCCCACCTACAGGGAAGTCAGCACCGACGTCACAGGCTACGCCGAGACCGTGCATGTGAAGTATGACACCGAGGTCATAGGCCTGGAACGCATACTCCAGATATATTTCCACGCCATCGACCCCGTCAGCATCAACCGCCAGGGAAACGACACCGGGACGCGCTACCGCACCGGCATCTGGTACACTGACGAGGAAGACCTGCCCGCCATCAGGAAAATCTACGACAGGGTGCGCGGCGAAGTCAGGCAGCCGCTCGCAGTGGAAGTCAAGCCGCTGAAGAATTTCTACCGGGCCGAGGAGGAGCACCAGGACTACCTCGGGAAGCATCCCGGAGCCTACTGCCACATTTCCGACTCGCTGATGGAATTCGCCAGGACCGCATCGGAAAGTTCAAGCGACTGACATGCAGGAGCATTATGTCCGCGTTCTCGTCCCGCTCAGGCTGGACTGGATTCCCGTCTACCGTACGGAACTCCCACTGAAACGCGGAGATTATGTCAATGTCGCCCTGTCGGGCCGGAACTATATCGGGGTCGTCTGGGAATGCGACGCGGTTCCGGACATATCTTCCGGACGGATTCTCCCCGTCCTTTCGGCAGCCGAAGGAATCCCGGCAGCCTCGGAGAAGGAAATGAAGTTCTGGGCATTCCTGTCCGAATATTATCTCTGCTCCCTGGGAGAAGTCTACAAGGCCGCACGTCCGGCACAGCTGTTGCGCGCGGTGCAGGTCGAGCTCGACCGGATAAAAAGGACGGAGAGGGCCAGGCTCGCCCGCAAGGATGCCCTGGATTCGGCGGTCGCCAGGCTCGAACTCAGGCTCGCGGCGCTGGAAGAGAAGATTTCGTCACCCCACCGCTCGGAAGCCGTGGTTTCCGGACTCGTCTCCAGGAAAGAGAGAATACTCGCGCAACTGGAAGAGAAGCGCAAGGCCGCCGCCGCACTTTTAGGCCGGGAGGACATCCCCGCCCCGGCACCTGCGGCCAACACCGGGCGGCCGCTCGTAGTACATGGGACGCAACGTCTCCAGACCTATCTGGAAGCCGTCACCGAAGCGCTTGACGCAGGCGGACAGGTTCTGATACTGACCCCGGAGACTGCATTCTGCGAACGTCTTGAGACCTTTTTCAGCCAACGTCTGGGAAGCCGCCTGCATACGGCAGGTTCCCCCGCTAGACGCGGACGCACTGCAATCGCCCTGCAGCAGGGCGCCGGCATCGCCGTCGTCAGCACGAAGAACGGGATATTCCTCCCCTTCAGCAGGCTCTCGCTGATAATCATCGATGAGGAGCAGGACAGCCTGTACAAGCAGAACGACAGCGCACCGCGCTACAACGGCAGGGATTCGGCGCTGATGCTTGCCGAACTCCATTCGGCCAGGGTGCTGCTCGGCAGCCCGTCACCGTCGCTCGAAACCGCCTACAACTGCATGACCGGGAAATTCGTGCAGCTCCGGCTCCCGGAAAGCGCCGGACGGCTGTCCGTAATCGACGTGAAGGCGGAAAGGAAGAAGAACGGGATGAGCGGATACTTCTCCCGCAAGCTCGTCGCGGCAATCCGTGGCTGCAGGGGCAAGGTGACCCTGATACGGGGCTGGGAGAAGCCGGAGACCCTGAACATGGAGATTTCGACCCTGTTCCCGGAAAACGCGCCGGAAGTGCTCAGCCCCGGCGAGCTGAAGAGCCGAGGATGCGAAGGCACCCGACTGCTCGCGATATTGCAGGCCGATGCGCTCGTGGACGACAGGAGCTTCCGCTGCGATGAAAAGGCCCTCCAGCTGGTCGAGACCCTGCGCGCCCTCGTGCCCGAGCTCATAATCCAGACCGCCGTGAGCGAGAGATTCGACGGGAGCAAGACCCTGGAATCTCTTCTCGCCGAACGCAGGGAATTCAACTTCCCTCCCTTCAGCCGGATGGTGGAAATCAGGTCGGAAGCCGACGGGGAGGCCAGGGCGAGGCATTTCCTGAAAAGGGATGCGCAGCTGGGGCGGAACAAGCGCAGGATTCTCGCGGACCTGCCCCGGGACTGCTACCCCGACGTAGATCCGGCATGACTGCCATGCATGACGGAAAAAGGGCCGGCTCCTTGGCGGGAACCGGCCCTTTGATTACATCCTTTTGCGCCGCTACTTGAAGAGCAGGGGTGCGAAAGTGTTCAGATAAAGTCTCCAGTTGGACCATACGTGGCCGCCGTCGGACTCGTAGAAGATATGTTCGAGACCCTGCTCGGTGAGAGTCTTGTCAAGAGCCTGGGAGCCTTCATAGAGGAAGTCGGTGGTGCCGCATGCAAGGAAGTAGAGCTTCACGCCGGCGTCCTTGAGGGCCTTGACCTGCTCGGGAGTGGCAGCACCTGCGGCTGACAGGGGGCAGATGTAGTCGAACATCTCGGGATAGAGTATGGATGCGGTGATAGTGTGTCCGCCGCCCATTGAGAGTCCGGCGATTGCACGTGATGCGGGCTTGGCTATCGCCCTGTACTCCTTCTCGATGAAGGGCACGATCTCTTCGCAGAGACTCCTTACGTATGCGTCGCGGAACGCAGGGTCACGCCAGTCCATGTCCTTGTTGGCAATGCCCATGGTGCAGGCGGCCTGCTGGTTGGGGTTGCCGTTGGGCATCACCACTATCATGGGCTCGGCAAGACCCTTCTCGATGAGGTTGTCGAGAATCTGCGCGGCGCGGCCCATGGAAGTCCAGGCCTCCTCGTCTCCGCCGGCTCCGTGGAGCAGATAGAGCACGGGATATTTCTGCCTGGGATTGGCCTCATAGCCGTAGGGTGTGTAGACCGTCAGACGGCGGTTCATCCCGAGAATCTCGCTGTCGTACCACTTATATGAAACGGTTCCCCTGTGCTCTGCAGGGAAATAGTTCTCGGTGCGCTCGCCGGGAACCATGAGCATGTTCAGGTAGCGGGTGCCGTCCCTCTGCACCATGTAGTTCTGGGGGTCGTTCACCGATACGCCGTCAACCACGAAATTGTAGGTGTAGATTTCAGGCGAAGGCAGGGCGATTTTCACTGACCATACTCCGTCGGCGCCCTTCTGCATAGGGATGCTGTCACCCCAGGGGTTGGGCATCCAGCTTCCGGAAAGGTTCACGACCGTGGCATAGTTCGCCGAGAGGCGGAAAGTCACGCTGTCTCCCTGGATTTCAGGGGAAACGACCCTGGGGCCGCCGAACGCGAAGTTGGCGAGCTCCTGGGCTGAAGCCGAACCGGCGACGAGGGCGAGTCCGGCGATGATTGAAATCAATTTTTTCATCTGAGTGTTATTGTTGCTTGGTTGGATTTCACTTATAGAAGACTTCATCGAAGAAGCGCTGCATGTCGGCGGCATAGGGGACTCCGTACTTCGCGAAGGTGTCCTTGGTGCGCTGGTCGGGTTTCCAGTCGAAGAACGCGTGTCCCGCCCCTTCGACAATCACAAGCTCGGCGGTCTGGCCGGCCTCGTGGAGATGCTCAACGTATTCCTCGATAGGCTCGCGCTTCACGGTCCTGTCAAGGGTGCCGAGCACCAGGTACTGGGGGATTGCGCGCTCCTTCACGGAAGGGATGTTGTCGTCCGGCGCGATGGCCATCTGGGCCTCAAGCGGTCCGTCAGGCATGAAGCGGACAAGGTTCTCCCTGTCGAACACTCCGTAGCTGGGAGCGACCGCCTTGACTGCCTTGAGCAGGCTCTTGCGCGCCTTCTTGGCGTTCATGCCCTCGGGCATGTAGGTGGGAAGATATTCATACACTCCCTCCTTCTCGCCGAAGCCGCCGTCACCTATTCTCTCGATGAGGGTTCCCATGCAGGCTGAAAGGTGTCCGCCGGCGCTGTCGCCGGTAATCGCGATCCTGTCGGGGTCGGCCCCGTACTCCTCGGCATGCTCCTGAATGTGGAGGACGGCGCCGAAGCAGTCCTCGATCAGGTCGGGCATGGTGTTGGGGGTCTCGTCACCGTCGAGGTTGCCCATCCACCTGTAATCTATGCTGCAGACCACATATTTGCCGTCCTTTATGAGCTCGCGGGCGAGGCCGCGCATGATGTCCTCGGTGTTGGATGACCATCCGCCGCCATGGATTATGATTATGCAGGGAAGGTTCCTGGCTCCGTCAGGGATGAACACATCGTACTTGAGGGGCTTCACGCCGGGCCGGGCATACACCACGTCCTGAATCACGCTGTAGCCGTCGAGGCGCCATTTCTCCATGATGGAGGCGCCCAGGCCCATGATGTTGTTATCTACGGTCACCTTGAACTCGGGGACCATGGACTCCTTGTAGACGGGATAGAACATCCCCTTGTCTATGGACAGCCAATAGCCGCTGTCGAAGACCCAGTCGGGGTCGGTGACCTCGACCTTCACGTCGAGCACGGTACCGGCCTTCACCACTCCGTCCTCGGGGACGGCGGGAGTCACGGTCACCTTGCCGTGTTCGGGCTGCACGACCTTGACAGTGAATGTATCCTGGGCGGATACGACGCCGCAGAACGCCATGAGTCCGGCGGCGGATGCAATAAGGCTCTTGAAATTCATGATGCTATGGTTTATTTGAAAATACGCTGTGCAAGGTCGTAGAGGTTCTGGCGCCATGCAATCCAGGAATGGCCGCCCTCGACCTCATTGTAATCGAACCTGACGCCGAGCCTTTCAAGCTCGTTGCGGGTGTCGATGCCGTTCTGATATGCGATGTCCGTCGGTCCGCCCTGGGTGAACACGAACTGCCTGAAGCTGGCGTTTATCCTGTCCACGTTTCCGGGCACGCCGAGACGTGCGGCTTCGGCTACAGGATCCCGACCGGGAGCGAAGCTGGAGGACAGCACGTATACGTAGCTGAAGAGTTCGATGTTCCTGAACGCCGTCTCAAGGGTCTCCATTCCGCCCATCGAAAGACCGGCCATCGCACGGTGGTCCTTGTCCGTGTAGACATTGTAGCTGTTCTCCACGAAAGGGATTATGCATTCGGTCATGTCCTCCGCAAAGATGGGGACTTCGCCCTGGAGGTCTTCCG
The DNA here is from genome assembly GCA_900543205.1 of uncultured Bacteroides sp. Classification (GTDB taxonomy): domain Bacteria; phylum Bacteroidota; class Bacteroidia; order Bacteroidales; family UBA932; genus Cryptobacteroides; species Cryptobacteroides excrementigallinarum. The sequence goes on from UQQM01000043.1 coordinate 9,174, forward strand.
TATGTATGGTCCCGTTGGGCATCACCACTATCATGGGCTCCATCTTCCCTTCGGCGAGGAGCCTGTCGAGAATCTCGCCTGCTGCACCGACCGTCGGCCATGAGGTGTCAGTGTCGCCTCCGCCGTGCACGAGATAGAGCACGGGCAGCTTCGGGCAGTGCTTCTCATATCCGGCCGGAGTCCATACGCGCATGGTGCGGACCTCGCCTATTACCGTGCTGTAGTAGCTCCTGACGGCCACGGAGCCGTGGGGTATGTCGCGGTCGTAGGAAAAGAACTCCGTCCCGTCAGGCTCCACCACGGCAAGCGCGGAGTTCTGGGTCGTGGTCTCGCTCCTGGGGTCGTAGACCTGGACGCCGTCCACCACGAAGTGATACCTGTACAATCCGGGCCGCACATCGGGAACGGTGACGGTCCAGACTCCGTTGTCCTGTTTCACGGGTTCCAGCCTTGTTCCCCAGGGGACAATGTCTCCCGCAAGGCCGACCTGCTCCGCTTCGGGGGCATAGATGCTGAACATCACCTTGCCGTCAGACAGCACGCGCACGCTCCGCAGCGTGTCATTAGGGGTTCTCTGCCACTGGGCCGAAAGGGTCAGGCCCGCCAGAAGGGCGGCAGATGCAAGCAGAATTTTCTTTATCATCAGGTCTCAGTTTTAATGTCATTATAACGCAACAACAAATTTCATCACTTATCGCGTAATATTTTTTCCTTCATGTTCAGAAATTTTACAAATTGTTCATATTTCACCGCCGGGTGGCGACATTCACGCCGCAACGGCGGGAAGACGGAGCCTTCCGGCCATCCCGTGGCAGTGCCGCCGGGAAGCGGAACCAACGGGCCGGAGAACCGCAAATCCGGGGCCTGTCCGCAAACATTGGACAAAATAACAAAATATTGTACGAAGATGAAATGCGGAAAGAATCAAATAAGCGACATTTGTATTCTGTAACGGAACAGACACTGACTACAACCAATTTTCTATAAAACCATGCGCAAACTAGCACTTACAGTATTCGCGGCATTTGCAGTCTCATTTGCATGTGCGGCGCAGCAGTCACTCTACGGAGGACAGCAGATCATCTCTCCCGAAATCCATGAAGACAACACGGTGACATTCCGTTTCCAAGCCCCCAAGGCCATCAGGGTCCAGGTCACCGGCGACTTCCTCGAGCCCACCAAGATGGAAGTTCCCGGCTTCGGAACCTTTGACGTTCCCGGAGTCGCAGACCTCACGGAAGGCGAGAACGGAATATGGGAATACACCACCGATGTTCTCGAAAGCGAGCTCTACAACTACAACTTCATCGTTGACGGACTTTCAGTGAAAGACCCCAACAACGTCTATATCCAGAGGGACATCGCCAATCTGATGAACTATTTCATCATTCCCGGCGAGAGGGCAGACAACTATTTCGTGAAGGACGTGCCCCACGGAACCGTCTCAAGGGTATGGTACCATTCCGACGTGCTCGACAAGGACCGCAGGATGGCAGTCTACACCCCTGCAGGATATGAGACCAGCAAGCAGAGGTATCCCGTACTCTATCTCCTCCACGGCATGGGCGGAGACGAGGAGGCATGGCTCTGCACCGGACGTGCAGCCCAGATTATGGACAACCTGATCGCTGAAGGCAAGGCGGTGCCCATGATTGTGGTCATGACCAACGGCAACACCCTCCACAAGGCCGCTCCCGGAGAATCCGATGAGGGAATGTACAAGCCCTACAACTGCGGTTCGTTCGACACTTCCTTCGAGGCCCACTTCAAGGACGTAATCTCTTTCGTGGACTCAAGGTACCGCACCATCAGGAAGGCTGAGGGACGCGCCATCGCCGGACTCTCAATGGGCGGCGGACACTCCTTCAACATTTCCCTCAACTACCCCAACACTTTCGACTACGTGGGCCTGTTCTCAGCCGGACTCGGCATAGTGCAGGACAACGGCATGGGACAGATCGCCCCCGAGTTCTATGAGAACATCGACGAGAAGATCGACAGACTCTTCGCCAACGACCCCAGGCTCTACTACATCGCCATCGGCGAGACCGACTTCCTCTACGACTCCAACAAGGAGCTGCGCGAGAAACTTGAGGCCAAGGGATATCCTTTCGTCTATGTCGAGACTCCCGGCGGACACATCTGGCGCAACTGGAGAATCTACCTCGAGGACTTCGCACAGAGAATATTCAAATAATCCAAAAGCCCTGAAATCATGAAAGTCGTCAGCCAACTGATACTGACCGCAATCGCACTGGCCTCCGCAGCCTGCTCGCAGCAGACTGTCAACCTTCAGGACAGGCTTCTGGAGCACGATGCCGAAATCAACGAGGTCATCGCCAGGATGACCCTCGAGGAGAAGGTCGAGATGCTCCACAGCAAGACCAACATGTCCTCTGAGGGCGTCCCCTCCCAGGGCATCCCCGACATCAAGTACACCGACGGGCCCTTCGGCATCCGCGAGGAGGGCGTCCCCACAGGGTTCCAGTCCGCCGGCTGGCAGCTCGACTCCGCCACCTACTTCCCCACAGGCTCCGCCCTCGCAGCGACATGGTCGCCCGAACTCGCCTACAAGTACGGCACCGGAATGGGACGTGAGGCCCGCCTCCGGGGCAAGGACGTCATCCTCGGACCCGCAATCAACATCCAGAGGCTTCCTGTCGGTGGCCGCTCATACGAGTACCTCTCCGAGGACCCCATCCTCAGCGCGGACCTCGCAGCTGAATATGTGAAGGGCGTGCAGGACGCCGGCACCGCCGCCTGCATCAAGCACTTCGCCCTCAACAGCCAGGAGACCAACCGGGGCACAGTCAACGTCGTCGTTGACGAGCGCACCATGCGCGAGCTCTACCTCAGACCCTTCGAGGCCGCCGTACGCGAAGGCGGAGCCATGGTTGTCATGCCAGCCTACAACAAGGTCAACGGCTTCTACTGCTCCGAGAACAGCCACCTCAACAACGACATCCTGCGCGGTGACTGGGGATTCAAGGGATTCGAGGTGTCCGACTGGGGAGGAACCCACAGCACCGTGGGCGCAGCTTTCGGAGGACTCAACGTCCAGATGACCGGCGACTCCTTCTTCGGCCCCGCGCTGATTGATTCAGTGAAGGCCGGAAAGGTGCCCGAAAGCCTGATCGACGACAAGGTGCGCGAAATCCTCCGCGTGCGCTATGCCATCGAGCCCGTGCCCGAGGACGTGGCCAACACCCAGATGACCTCCCAGAAGCCACAGCAGCAGATCGCTTACGAAGTGGCGCAGAGGTCCGTCGTGCTTCTCCAGAACGACGGCATCCTCCCGCTTGACAAGGACACCCCCAGAATCGCCGTCATCGGACTCAACGCCAAGGCATCCACCGCCGCCGGCGGCATGGGCGCCGGCGTCAAGACCCTCTACGAGGTTTCACCCTTCGACGGCATCGCCAGCCACGCCGGAGGCGAGGTCAGCTACGCCCAGGCTTACAAGAACTACATGGGAATGTTCGGACGCTGGTTCGGTGCAAACGATCCCAACATAGCCCTCGAGATTGACGAGGCTCCCAACCCCGAGCTGCTCGACGAGGCCCTGAAGAACGCCGCCGAAGCCGACGTCGTGATATTCTTCTCCGGAACCAACAAGTCCATCGAGTCCGAGGGCAGCGACCGCGAGAACATAGACCTCCCCG
>UQQM01000044.1 GCA_900543205.1 uncultured Bacteroides sp.
CGCGCCGCTACGGCAACATCGGCGACCCTCTCAACTACGACGCCTGGGAGAACATCGCCGCAGGCTACCTCATGGCAAAATACGAGTGGGATAAGCTCGAGCTCATCGCCGGCGTGAGGGCCGAGCACACCGACCAGGGCTACAGACTCGACTTCCCGAGGCAGACGGAGTCCGAGGGCAGCCAGAACTACGTCGACATACTGCCGAGTATACACATAAAATACCAGGTACACGAGGACGCCAACCTGCGCTTCTCCTATGGCCGCTCCATCAACCGTCCCGGGTTCTTCGAGATAGTGCCCTACACTATCCTCAACGAAGACTACGACGAGAAGGGAAACCCCGGCCTAGAGCACACGGTGGCCGACAACCTCGACCTGAGATACGAGTTCTTCCCGAGGTCATCGGAGCAGTTCATGGTTGGCCTCTTCTGGAAGAAGCTCCAGAACCCCATCGAAACCGGACTCATCAACGAGGGGCAGTCGACCTTCATCACCCCGATGAACTTCGGAGACGCCACCAACGCCGGAGTGGAGGTGGACCTCATGAAATACTTCAACTGGTTCGGAATCAAGGCCAACTACACCTACACGCACTCCAGCATAACGACCAACAAGCGACTCAGGGAAGGCACCGAGGTCAAGACCGTGGACCAGACCCGGCCCCTCTACGGCCAGGCAGCCCACGTGGCCAACCTCTCCCTGCTGTTCAACTTCCCCAAATACGGCATCGAGGCCCAGCTTTCCGGATCCTACACCGGCAAGAGGCTCAGCGAGATATCCAACTGGTTCAACAACGACATCTGGGAAGCCGGATACGTCGAACTGGACGCCTCTCTCGAAAAGAGTTTCAAGTCCGGCCTGTCGATATTCGCCAAGGCCACCAACCTCCTCGACTCCCCCACCATAAGGTACATCAACCCCAACAGCCTGACCGAATCGCTGAAAGACTACCCCACCTGGCGCGGAGCAGTCATCGAACGCAAGGAATGGCACGACATCTCGATGGTTGTCGGAATCAGATTCTCCCTTTAGACAATTAAAACCAAAACAACTTCAATACAAATGAACAAGAAATCCTTACTCGCAGCAGCAGCGATGGCAGTCCTCGCGATTGCGGCATCATGCAACAAGATCACTCCCGACCCCGATCCGGACCCCACCCCCGACCCTGATCCCGATCCCGTCCCCGAGCAGACGGTTTCAGGCGAAGTCAGCGGAATCTGGGAGGCAGGAAAGACAATCTACGTCAGCGGGCACATCGTAGTTCCTGCGGGCGAAAGCCTGACCATCGAGGAGGGCGTGACCGTGATCTTCAGCGATGCAGGAGTCGGAGTCAACCATGCAGCCATCGAATTTTCAGTGGACGGCAGTCTCTACTGTCTCGGCACCGAGGAGGCACCCGTACGCCTGACCGTGGCTGAAGATCTCAGGACCTCAGACAACACCTTCGCCGGACTCTGGGGCGGAATCGTCGCCGGAGCCGACTGCGAAGAAATGATAATCGACCACACCATCATCGAGTACACCGGAGGACAGGTGGTCGAAGGCTCACCCGCCGCCGAGAACCGCTACTACACCGCCGGCGACGACGCCTATCCTCAGATCACCACCAACAATCCCGACGGCAACTACGTAATCACCAACAGCATCATCCGCAACGGCTGGTCCGACGGCATCTACATGATGGGAGGCAACGCCATCATCGCCCACAACATCTTCAGCGCCACCGGATTCGACGGAGCCGAGGCCGTGAACGTGAAGTCCGGGTGCAAGGTCGACGTGGCCGGCAACATCATGTTCAGCCCCAACACCAACGGACTCAAGCTCTCGAGCTCAGACCAGAGCGAGCTGAGGCATCAGGCTCTCATCCAGGCCTACAACAACACCATCATCAACTCCGGATGGAGGCGTGACGGCGAAAAGGGCGGCGGAATATACGTCGAGGAGATGGCCAACGTGAGCGTGTTCAACAACCTTCTCGTGAACTGCAAGTTCAAGGCAATCACCCCCGCATGGGACGAGCCGGGCAGCGAGGACTGCTACGACGGCGAACACTCCATGATCGACTACAACTACTACGCTTCCGGCAACACCGAGAGCTCCATCGTCTGGGAAGGCGACTATGAGGACGATGGAGAGATCCTATACTACTCAGGAGCCAGCTATGCCTACGAGGGCTATGCCTACGAGCATGAAGAGTACGACCCCTCGGCCGACACCCACAGCATCGTAGCCACCACCTCCGAGGAAGCAGCCGCGCTCGACCCGATGTTCGTGAACTACAGTCTCGACTCTGACCCCGCAAACTACAGCTGGAACGACAGCTGGGACTTCCACGTACAGGCAGATTCACCGGTGCTTGAAGGAGCCTACACTCCCTCCGACGCTTCAAGGCAGCCTTTCTTTGCCGCTGCCGGCCTGACCGTGAACGGACAGACCTACACCTCTCCCGCAGTGCAGCCCTGGTTCGGTGCATATGGTGCTGAGTAAACTTTGATGAAATGAAAAAACTGATTCTCATACTTTCGCTCGCGGCTGCGTTCACGGCGTGCGCCGGAACGGGAAGCCAGCAGACGGCAGCAGACCCCGCGGATTCATGGAAGGCTCTCGAGCAGCCTCTGAACTTCTACATCGCCAACGACCTCGGACGCAACGGCTACTATGAGCAGAAGACCGTGGCAGCCACGATGGGCAGCATGGCCGAGGCCATAGACATCGAGTTCGTGGTCGCAGCCGGCGACGTCCATCACTTCGAGGGCGTCCAGAGCACCTCGGACCCGCTCTGGATGACCAACTACGAGCTCATCTACAGTCACCCCGACCTCATGATTCCCTGGTATCCGGTCTGCGGAAACCACGAGTACCGCGGAAACACCGACGCCGTGGTGGAGTATTCCGACGTGAGCGCCCGCTGGCAGATGCCCGCGAAGTACTACAGCTTCACGGCCGAGGAGGACGGCACCACGATACGCCTCGTGATGATCGACACCTCTCCCCTGCTCGACAAGTACCGCGATGACACCGAGAAATATCCCGACGCCGCCAAGGCCGACATGGAAGCCGAGCTGGCGTGGCTCAACGAGACCCTTGCCGCCGCCGACGAGGACTGGGTGGTCGTGGTCGGTCACCATCCGATCTACGCCTACACCGAGAAGGACGAGAGCGAACGCACCGACATGCAGAATAGAGTCAACTCGATTCTGCTGAAGCACGACAATGTGGACATGTATGTCTGCGGCCACATCCACAACTTCCAGCACATCCGGATGGAAGGCTGCGACATCGACTATGTCGTGAACAGTTCAGGCTCTCTGAGCCGGGAGGTGGAACCCATAGAGGGCACTGTATTCTGCAGCTCCGAGGAAGGATACTCGCTGGTGACCGTAGGGCCCGATGAACTTGACCTCTACATGCTCGACGCTCACGGCAACGTGCTGCACCAGATCAGCAGGCAGAAATAATAACGGCTGAGACATACGGCAGGGGGTGACTCAAAAGTGAAAGTCATCCCCTTTTTCATCGTTTTTCCGTGAGGTCAACCTCAGATCCTCTTTCGAATATTCTATTCTCAAAGAAATATTAAACCTTTTGGGTCCCCCCGTCGTTTCCGTTTTTGCAGATTGCAAATCATACCGGAACAAAGAAGCCGGCGCTGACAGACGAAATAACCGCGTGCAGAATCATTACGTAAATATCTGGTCATTAAACGTTTACAAATTACGTCTACCCGTGAATCGCCTCAAAAAAATTGATGCGTGTGCAAGCCCTTCAGCACAATCCGCCTTACAGGCCACTCCAGCGCCGATTTTCCAAATACTCCTGCACACGCTTATTTTCATCCGCCGCGGCTGGCAAAGCAACATTGCCGCATGGCTATATCTTCCACGAGCAGGCTTTTCCCGCCTGCGAGGGATGCTTATGGCCGCAGGCGGCAAAGTTCTGCCAGGGGCAGGTGGCGGATAGCAGATCCGGATGAACAATGAAGCTAGTTCACCCGGATTTTCTGGCCGATGCGTATCCTGTTGACGTTCAGGCCGGGGTTCAGCGAGACAATCTGCCGCTGGGACTTGCCGTATTTGGCAGCTATGCCCGAAACGGTATCGCCGGAACGAACCGTATGCCACTTCATGGCGGCCTTCTCGGCGGCTATCCTCATCTCCTCGGCGATTATCTGCTCATCGGTCGCATATACGTCCTCTTCCTCATCAATGGAAGTGGGCACATAACGCGAGCCGGGGTCGAGATGGCTGCGCCGCAGGACCAGGACGCTGGAGCGGAGCTCTCCGGTCTCGAAATCGAAGATTCTCTGGGGATCGAAGGCGAAACCCAGGTAACGGGTCTCGAAATGCAGATGGGGGCCGGAAGAACGGCCTGTGGAGCCACCGAGACCTATCTCCTCTCCGGCGCTCACCCAGTCTCCCGGCTTCACGAGGCGCTTCGAAAGATGCCCGTAGAAAGTCTCGAGTCCGTTTTCATGCCTGATTATCACAAGGTTGCCATAGCCGGACACATAGCGTGAAAGCCTTACGCGGCCGTCAAAAGCCGCCTTCACGGGTGTGCCCATAGCCAGAGGAAGGTCAACTCCCTGATGCCTGCGCCCGTGACGGTAGCCGTAGGTAGAATAAACCCTGGTCACATACGGGCACACGAAACTGCTCACGGGATCCACGAGGCAGATGGAGCTGCGGTAAGGCAGATCGGCCTCCTTGACATCGCCATAGGGATTCACCTGCACCTCCGACCAATGGCCGGTGAACACGTCGGCCGCGGCCATCTTGCTGAAGTTCTTGACGTAAGTCCATGTATGGTCATCCTTGAGCACTATCTGGAGATAGCCGTCGCCTATGTCGAGAGTGTCCACGCCGACCCCGCTCCCGGTCTTGAAAAAAGAGGGTTCGGACACGAAACCATCGGGAACCAGCGAAGCGGATACCGGAGGGATGTCAGGGATGTCGACGGTCACCTTCTCCGCAGGAGGCAGGGCCCTGTCGTCCGGCGTGCCGCCATGCAGCTCCGCTCCGGAAAGAACGGAAGCCGCAAGGCAGACCGCCATTGCACTGAATATTTTCATTTCCAACAATAATTTACACTACCTGCCGCCATCATGATTGCACGGCACCGAAACGGCTCTCGAGCAGTTCCCGGGTCTCCCTGACCTTCTGCTCCAGCTGCTCCATGGTATGTGCCTCGCAGATGAAGCGAAGATAAGGTTCTGTGTTCGAAGGGCGGATGTTGAACCACCAGTCCTTGAATTCCATCCTGTAGCCGTCGAAATCCATCATCTTGAGAGGCTTCTCCGAAGCGCTGAAATGCTCGCACACGGCCCTCATCGCGGCAGGCTTGTCCTCAAGCCTGAAATTGATCTCTCCGGAATTGCAGTACCCGGTCATCGAATCTATCTGTTCGCTGAACCTCACGCCCTTCTTCTTCAGGGCGGAGACTATGCGCAGCACTATCATAGAGGAGAGCAGGCCGCTGTCGGAATAGAAGAAATCCTTGAAATAATAATGTCCGGCAAGCTCGCCACCCCAGAGGCCGTCGATTTCACGGAGCTTCGGAGCCGCGAACGCACGGCCCACCTTCCAGGTATGCAGCTCGGCGCCGTACTTCTCCAGGAACTCGCCTACAGCCTTGGAGCTGCGTATCTCCTGAAGCACGCGTGGATTCTTCTCTCCCCTCTCATCGCAGAAATAAAGGGCCATGAGCGCGATTATGAGGTCAGGGGCCACGAAACGCGCCTTGTCATCGACGAACATCACCCTGTCGGCATCGCCGTCATAGATCACGCCGATGTCGGCGCCGGTCTTGCGCACGAGCTCCTTCAGCGGCTCCACGTTCTTCGGAACCAGGGGGTTGGGCTCATGGTTGGGGAAGCGTCCGTCTATCGTGTCGAAGATATATGAAGGCTCCTCGCCGAACATCTCATGCGCGAAAAGGCACGACATTCCATTCGAGAGGTCGAAGGCTATCCTGAGGTCGGAGTAGTCACCCTTGAAGCGGCGCATGAAATCCATATAGTCCTTATGGATGTCGAGTTCGTGCACCTCTCCCCTCTTCGGGGCGACGGGGGTCGGCCGGCCTTCGTCAATCCAATCACGTATTTGGCCGAGTCCGGCGTCGAGACCCACGGGCAGGGCGTTCTCTCGGCTGACCTTCATGCCGTTGTACCGCGCCGGGTTGTGGCTCGCGGTAATCTGCACGGAGGCGCCGAAACCGTAGTTGACGGTGCTGAAATATACCATAGGAGTGCTGCTCAGGCCTATGTCCCAGACATCGGCACCGGCATCGCGTATCCCCTCTATCAGGGCGTCATGTATCTCGGGTGAGGAAACGCGGCAGTCGCGTCCCACCAGGACCTTGTCGACGCCGAGAAGGGCAGGCAGGAAATAGCCGACCTTGTAGACGGTGTCGCGGGTGAAGTCTTCTCCGTAGACTCCCCTGATGTCGTATGCGTGAAATGCTCCCATAATGAACTATTGTTTGGTTTTGTAGGCGGGGTGTACCTTGCCGTGGGCGATGCTCTGCAACTTGCGCGCCAGCATCTTGCGGCGTATAGGGGCTACCATGTCGGTGAACAGCACTCCGTCCAGATGGGAGAGCTCGTGCTGTACCATCCTGGCGGCGAACTTGTCGAAGCGTTCGCGCTTCTTCTCCAGGTTCTCGTCGTAGTACTCGACCTCGATGGACTCCGGCCTGCGCACGTCGGCGTAGATTCCGGGCACGCTGAGGCAGCCTTCGTTGTACTCGCAGGTCTTCTCGCTCTCGGCGACCACCACCGGGTTCACGAACGCGCGGCGGAAGCCCTTCAGATAGGGATATACGTCGGACATGACGTCGCCGTCAACCACGACCACCCTGAGGCTCACTCCTATCTGCGGAGCCGCGAGCCCGCAGCCGTCCGCAGCCTTGAGAGTCTCCCAGAGATCCCCGATCAGGCTGCTTATTTCTTCTTTCCTTTCGAGGTCGGCAGGCTTCGCGGTCTCGCGCAGCACCTCCGAGCCATAGAGATAAATCGGTCTAACCATCTTTGTTCTTGTCGAGATAAGCTTGAAGTATTATCGCCGCGCTGATTCTGTCGACGGAGGCCTTGTCGCGGCGCTCGCTTTTCTTCATGCCTCCGTCTATCATCGCCCTGTGGGCCAGCACCGAGGTGAAGCGTTCGTCCTCCAGCGTCACCGGCACTTCGGGGAATGCCTTCCTGAGCCGTTTCAGGAACGCCTCCACGTCCGGGGCGGCCTGGGCGGGAGCGCCGTTCAGGTTGAGCGGCCAGCCCACCACGAAGCGTTCTATGGTCTCCGAGAGGGCGTATTTTTGCAGATATTCTATTATCTTTGCGGAAGGAACAGTCTCGACGGGAGAAGCAAAAATCTTCAGAGGGTCGCTGACCGCAACCCCGACTCTTGCCCTGCCGTAGTCAATGCCGACGATTCTGTTCATAGTCCGCAAAGTTAAGGAAAAATATGGTAAGACAAAATAAGCCGGCCAAGCAGAAGACCTACAGGCTCTCCCTGGTGGACAACAGCACCCACCGCAGCCTGAAGTCCATACGCTTCACCCGGACCCAGGCCGTAATAGCCGCCACAGCCTCGCCGGTCCTCTTCGTCTTACTGCTCTACTGCCTGATAGCCTTCACCCCGCTGCGCAAGAGCATACCGGGCTACCCGAACGAGCATTCGAAGAAGGTGGCCATAGAAAACGCGATAAAGATAGACTCTCTGGAGAACGCGATGCTGCGATGGAACCTCTACGCCACGAACCTCAGCCGCGTGCTCTCTGGAGAGGAAACGGTGGATTTCGACAGCCTGATGCGCCAGACCGGCGGCGTCCGCTACCTGTCCGACAAGTCCGAGGACGAGCTGCGCAGGCAGGACTCCCTGCTCCGCGAGATGGTGATCGGAGAGGAGCGCTTCGGACTCAGCGCGGCCGGGCACCGCATCCTCCCGATCGAGGGCATGCACTTCTTCCTGCCCGTCAAGGGAGTGATGGCTGCCGGCTATGACCGTGCGGACCACCCGGGGGTGGATATCGACGCCGAGGCCGGAGCCCTTGTCAGCGCCGTACTCGACGGCAGCGTGATATATTCCGGCAACAGCGAGATGCTCGGGCAGGTCATAATACTCCAGCATGACGACAACGTGGTCAGCATATACGCCAACAACTCCGAATCCCTTGCGGCTGCGGGCGAAACCGTGGAGGCGGGAACCCCGATAGCCGTAGTCGGCAGCAGACCGGGAGAGCCGGGGCGCCACTACCTGCATTTCGAACTCTGGCACGGAGGGCAGCCGCTCGACCCGTCCGATTACATAAATTTCTGAAGTGAAGAAACGTAGAATTGCAATACTGGGATCCACCGGGTCAATCGGCACCCAGACCCTCGATGTGATACGCAGGCATCCCGAGATGTTCGAGGTGGAGCTTCTCTCCGCCAGGCGCAGCGCGGACCTGCTGGCAAGCCAGGCCATCGAGTTCAACGCGGCCAACGTGGTGATATGCGACGAATCGCGCTACGCCGACCTCGCCGAGACCCTCCAGCCCAGGGGCGTCAAGGTATGGTCCGGCATCGACAGCCTCTGCGAACTCGTCCGGCAGCCCCAGGTGGACATGGTGGTCGGCGCGATGGTGGGATTCAGCGGACTGCGGCCCACGCTCGCGGCGCTCGAAGCCGGCAAGATAGTCGCGCTCGCAAACAAGGAGACCCTCGTGGCCGCCGGAGGCATAGTCACGCGCACGATGCGGGAGCACGGAGCCGCAATCCTTCCCGTGGACTCCGAGCACTCGGCGATCTTCCAGTGTCTGCTCGCCGCGAACGGCAACGAGGTCGAGAAAATACACCTCACGGCATCCGGCGGGCCTTTCCGCGAATGGGACAGGAACAGCATAGCCACCGCCAAGGCGGCGCAGGCACTCAAGCACCCCAACTGGAACATGGGGGCCAAGGTCACCATAGATTCCGCCACGATGATGAACAAGGGCTTCGAGGTCATGGAGGCGCGCTGGCTTTTCGACATCCCCGCAGAGCGCATAAACGTGGTGGTGCACCCCGAATCGCTCGTACACTCGATGGTGGAGTTCACCGACGGCGCCGTGATAGCCCAGCTCGGGTATCCCGACATGAGGGAGCCTATAGCCTTCGCCCTGGGCTTCCCGGAACGGCTCACGACCGGAGGCAGGAAGCTCGACTTCGCCACCGTGGGCAGCCTGAGCTTCGAGGCTCCGGACCTCAGGCGCTTCCCCTGCCTCGAGCTCGCGTACGAGGCCCTCAGGCGCGGAGGCAACGCCCCGTGCGCACTGAACGCGGCGAACGAGATTGCGGTGGCAGCCTACCTCAAGGACCTCATCTCTTTCTACGACATAGCCAAGATAAACGAAAGGTGCCTCGCAGGTCTGAATTTTGTAGCGGAACCGACCCTCGACGACATATTCGAGACTAACAGGGAAATCGCAGCAATCGCCGATGGTTATATTGATTAAGACGCTTCAGGTCATCCTCGCCCTGTCCCTGCTCATTATCGTACATGAGTTCGGACATTACATCTGGGCCCGCATCTTCGGGATACGGGTGGACAAATTCTATCTGTTCTTCGATGTTGGAGGCAAGGCCATCGCCCGCTGGAAATGGGGAGAGACCGAATTCGGAATAGGCTGGCTGCCGTTCGGAGGATATTGCAAGATAGCCGGGATGGTGGACGAATCCCTGGACACCGAGCAGCTGAAGTCAGAGCCGAAGGAATGGGAGTTCCGCACCAAGCCGGCATGGAAGAGGCTCTTCGTGATGGCCGGAGGAGTGGTGAACAACTTCATCTTCGCGATACTCGCATACATAGCCATAATGGCCATCTGGGGGCAAGCCTACATCGACAACAAGGACAGCAGCATCTACGTCAACGACCTGGCATACGAGATGGGCTTCAGGAACGGCGACAGGATACTCAGCTTCGATGACTACGAACCCGAGAACTTCGGCATGCTGCAGGCCGACCTCGCACGCAGGGACGTCCATAGCGCGAAAGTGCTCCGGGGCGGGGATACGCTTGAAATCTACATCGACCAGGCCATGACGGAGCAGGTGCTGAACTCGCCGCTGATGTTCGACCTAGCCGTGCCCTTCGTCATCGACTCCGTGGCCGCCGGAAGCCCCAACGCATCCGCAGGGCTCAGGCACGGCGACAGGATAGTCGCGCTCGACGGCCGCGAGGTCAGCTTCGTGCAGGATTCGAGGCCCATACTCGCCGGGCTGTGCAACAGCGAAGTCACCGCCTCCGTCGTCAGGGCCGGCGACACCCTGGAGGTTCCGGTCAAGGTGGACAGCGCCGGAAGGATAGGCGTCTACATGCAGATGCCCGGAGTGAAGGTGGAGCGCTACGACATCCTGAGCGCGGTGCCCGCCGGGCTCAAATATACCGGAGAGACCATAGGAGGCTATCTCCGCGACCTGAAACTGCTGGTCCAGCCCTCCACGGGCGCCTACAAGTCGGTCGGCAGCTTCATAGCCATCGGGCAGGTCTTCCCGGCGACCTGGGACTGGTACCGCTTCCTCAACATCCTCGCCCTGCTCTCGATAATGCTCGGAGTAATCAACCTGGTGCCCATCCCAGGGCTGGACGGAGGCCACATACTCTTCACTCTCTATGAAATGATTTCAGGCCGCAAGCCCAGCGAGAGGTTCCTGGTCGCAGCGCAGATGCTCGGCATGATACTTATCTTCGGCCTGATGATTCTCGCCATAGGCAACGACATAGGAAGGGTGATTTGACGAAAACGAATAAAACGACAGATATGAAAAAGATTCTTAGTTCCGGACTGCTGGTGCTGCTGGCTTCGGTGATTTTCGCTTCGGGCTGCAAGGGCACCAAGGCCCTGCTGCCCAACGTCAGCGGCAAGGCCTGCGAAATCATGGTGGTAATCGACAAGGACTACTGGGAGGGCCCCCTCGGCGACGAGGTGAGGCTGGTGCTCGCGGACGAAGTCCCCTATCTTCCCCAAAAAGAGCCGCTCTTCAACCTGAGCAATGTCCCCCTTTCGGGCTTCTCCGACCTGTTCAGGGTGCACCGCAACATCATGCTGCTCCAGGTGGATCCCCAGATTGACAGCGTCGGCATATTCTTCCACAAGGATGTATGGGCGTCGCCCCAGAGCGTGGTCCAGGTAAGCTCCTACACTTCCGATGAGGCGATAGAGCTCATCAAGGACAATGCGCCGCTGATAGTCTCCTACTTCGAGCAGGCCGAGCGCGACAGGGTCATAGGCAACGCGCTTCTCTATGAAGACCACAGCATAGCGGACACCGTCTCCGCCATTTTCGGCGGGTCCCTCCACTTCCCCCAGGGCTACAAGCTGCGCATGGCCACCGACGATTTCGCATGGATAGCCTACGACAGGGAATATGTCTACCAGGACATACTGATCTACAAGTACACCATCACCGAAAAGGACCCCTTCTCTGCGGAGAACATCATCGCCCGCCGCAACGAAGCCATGAAGGAGAACGTCCCCGGCATGTTCGAGAACTCCTACATGACCACCAGCCCGGTACTCCAGCCCCTCGTGGAGCATGTCAGGTACAGGAACCTTGACTTCATGCAGACCAGGGGACTCTGGGAGGTGGAGAACGACTACATGGGCGGTCCGTTCGTGGCGCACTCCTTCTACAGCCAGGACGGCAAGGACATGATAGTGACGGAAGCCTTCGTCTATGCCCCCAGATACGACAAGCGCCTCTACATGCTTCAGGCGGAGGCCCTGCTCTACTCATGGGAATGGGCCCAAAAAGACGAAAAGGAGCAAAATTAATTTGCCATATCCAAAAATCTTCCTATATTTGCACTCCCTGCTCGGGTAGATTCCGTCAGGGATGAGTTTGGTGGGTTCGTATAACGGCTAGTACTCAAGATTTTCATTCTTGCAATAGGAGTT
>UQQM01000045.1 GCA_900543205.1 uncultured Bacteroides sp.
ATATTCGTATCAACCCCGACTTCAAGTCGCAGGTGCTTGATTACTATAAAACTCATCCCGAGGAGGCACGCGCACAGTATGGTGACGACCCGTTTGAGTTGAAGAACATCATGAAGTACTGGGTACGCTCTCGTGACGAGCAGGCCCATGTCATACCGACCGATACGGTCTATGTCACCATTGACAAGCAGGCCGTTCGCCGATCGGGTATGATTCTCCCTGGCGACAGCATCCCCGACAGGATGGCTATTTCCCTTGCCGGCAAGACCGGACTCACCAAGAGCGACTTGATGATGCTCGAGCTGATTGCCAACTGCAACTGGACGCGACCGCTCTATGTGGCCACGACCGTGGGCAAGGAGAACTTCATGAACCTCAGCGATAACTTCGTACAGGAGGGATTGGCCTATCGTATCACGCCGTTCAACACCCAGCGTGAGTCCAATATCAGCTACGACCACATCCTCTTCGACAAGGAGGAGGTGACCGATACCCTCGGGGAGACCATCGCAAAGGCCGGGAAGCGCCAGCTCCGCATTGCCGAGACCGAGAAATATGCGCATGTGACCTTCTTCTTCAACGGCGGCCGCGAGACCCCGTTCGAGAACGAGGACCGCATACTTGTGAACTCCCCGAAGGTCGCCACCTACGACCTCCAGCCCGAGATGAGCGCGATTGAGGTTGCCGACAAGCTCTGCGCCGCGCTGCGCGAGGAGAAGGAGGACATGGTCATCCTCAATTTCGCCAACGGCGACATGGTGGGGCACACCGGAGTCTACGGTGCCATCTGCAACGCGGTCGGATGCATTGACGGCTGCGTGGAGGCGGTTGTCACCACGGCGCTCGCCCACGGATATGTGGTTCTGCTTACCGCCGACCACGGCAACGCCGACCATGCGGTCAACGATGACGGCACCCCGAATACCGCACATTCCCTGAATCCCGTGCAGTTCATCGTGATAGGTGCGGGCGACGAGGTGAAGACGGTCAGGGACGGAGCTCTCTGCAATGTCGCTCCTACGATTCTGAAACTCATGGGCATACCGCAGCCCGCCGCAATGACTGCGGAGCCTCTGATATAGTACTCCGGAAGCGGGAACTCCTGCTCCATCCGGACTCGAAATCCTAACGGTCGGACGGCTCAAACCGTCCGGCCGTTTTTGCAATATGTTCAAATTGCTTACAAAAAAAGTTCAAAATCCAGATAATTTTTGTAAATTTGGCGTGAATTTGCGTTTGATACGTAAAATTTTTTAAAAATTAAACTTGATAACACTAATGTAAGACTGTATGAGGAAGATTCTAACTCTTGCGTTGCTGTTTTTGAGCGTATCAGTTTTCGCCCAGCAGCATTCTGTCAAAGGTACAGTGACCGACCAGAACGGCCTTCCTGTCATCGGTATGGCGGTGATGGAGCAAGGCACCACGAACGGTGTGGTCACTGACGAGAATGGAGAATATTCCATTACCGTATCGGGCCCCGATGTGACTCTCGAGTTCTACTCGCTGGGCTATGAGACGGTTACCGAAGCGGTGCGCGGCAGAGCCGTCATCGACGTGGTCTCCGGTGAGGAGGCTACAGCTCTTGAAGGCGCCGTGGCCATCGGTTACGGTACCGTGAAGAAGCAGGACCTGACAACGGCGGTTTCAGTCGTCTCCAACGAGGACATGAAGCTCCGTCCGGTATCCGAGGCCTCCGGATTCATCCAGGGAAAGGTGGCCGGCGTCCAGGTTCAGCAGACCAGCGGTCTCCCCGGGGGAGGCATGACGGTCAGAATCCGAGGTGCATCTTCAATCGCTTCCAGCAACGACCCTCTTTATGTTGTTGACGGCGTGCCCGTCGGAGAAGGAAGCTATGCGATCGCATACCTTTCTCCTAACGACATCGAGAGCATGTCCATCCTCAAGGATGCGTCATCGGCCGCCATCTACGGTTCACGCGCAGCGAACGGTGTCGTTCTCATCACCACCAAGCAGGGCAAGATCAGCGCCGGTCCCCAGATCAACTTCAGCGGCTATGTAGGACTCTCCAATGTGACAAAGACCTACGATGTGCTGAACGTCGAGCAGTACAAGGACCTGATGGACGAAATCGGAGCGGCGACCCTGCCCGACGGACTCAAGGATGAGACCGACTGGTTCAAGGAGACCTACCAGACCGGTATCACCCAGAACTACCAGCTCTCCGTTTCCAACGGAAACGACAAGATCCGCTATTATCTGAGCGGCGGATATTCCGATGAGGAAGGTATCATCGACGTGGCCTACAACAGAAGATACAACTTCAAGGCGAGCGTGGATTCCGACCTCTTCGACTGGATTTCAGTCGGCACCAACATGGCCTACTCTTCCTACAAGAGCAACGGCATCATCTCCGGAACCGGTTCCAACCGCGCCGGCGTCGTGCTTTCTGTAATCAACACCCCTACCTACGCAAAAATCTGGAGCGAGGAGAACCCCGACTGGTACTGGAACACCTTCTATGGTGCCAACCTCACCACTCCTGCCGAGAACAAGGCCAGGACCGAGAACAACTACAACCAGACCGACCGTCTGCTGCTTACGGGCTATGCCACCATCAAGTTCACCAAGAACCTGAACTTCAAGTCCACCGTAACGATGGACCGCAGGTGGACCCACGACTATTCTTTCCTTGACCCCATCCACACTTCCTACGGACGCACCCAGCACGGTACCGCCAGCTCCACCAGGGCTGACGACATGAGGATGGTATACGACAACATCCTT
This sequence comes from uncultured Bacteroides sp., assembly GCA_900543205.1. Taxonomy (GTDB): domain Bacteria; phylum Bacteroidota; class Bacteroidia; order Bacteroidales; family UBA932; genus Cryptobacteroides; species Cryptobacteroides excrementigallinarum. The sequence continues at coordinate 2,749 of UQQM01000045.1, forward strand.
ACCTACAACAACAGCTGGAACGGAGTCCACAACTTCGAGGCCATGGGCGGTACTTCCGCGACCACCTCAAGATGGGAGAACCTCAGCGGCTCCAGGAGCTATTTCTCTCCTGATTACAATAACGTGATCTGGGGTCTAAACGGAGGTAACAAGGGCGGCCTGCGCGGCCAGTCACAGGGCTATGCCGAATGGGCCATCATGTCCTACCTCGCCCGTGTATCCTACAACTACGACAGCAAGTACTACATCACGGCCAATGTACGTGCCGACGGTTCTTCAAAGCTGGCTCCCGGCAACAAGTGGGGCTACTTCCCTTCAGTTTCAGCGGCATGGCGTATCTCTGCCGAGCCCTGGATGGAGGACATCAGCTGGATCAGCGACCTGAAGCTGCGTGCAGGCTGGGGCCAGTCAGGTAACCAGTCAGGTCTTGCAGACTACGCCTGGGTTCAGGAGTACAGCACCAACTATTATGACTGGACTGCTGACGGTTATGCCGAGGCTGTTCCTACGCTCGGCGGCAAGTCCAACATCGGAAACAAGGATCTCACCTGGGAGACCACTACCCAGACCAATGTAGGTATCGACTTCGCGATTCTCGACAACAGGGTGACCTTCACCCTCGACGGATACTACAAGTACACGAAGGACATGCTCATGAACGTGCCTCTGCCTTCACCTTATCCTAGCATCTACCGCAATGAGGGAGAGATGTCCAACTGGGGTCTCGAGTTCGCGGTCTCTTCAGTCAATTTCGACCGTCCGGACTTCACCTGGAACACCGATTTCAACATCTCCCTGAACCGCAACCGTCTGGAGAAGCTCCAGCTGCAGCAGGTCTACTATTACACCCAGACCTCCGAGGCCCTGAGCGAGTACGTTGTCAGGATGACTCCCGGACAGCCTCTGTCAATGTTCTGGGGCTACAAGGCCGAGGGCGTGGATCCCGAGACCGGTATGATGATCTATGAGGACCTCAACGGCGACGGCAAGATCAACTCCAGCGACAAGCAGTATATCGGCAACGCCAACCCTCTGTTCACCTTCGGTATGACCAACACCCTCTCATGGAAGGGCTTCAACCTCAGCTTCCTGATCACGGGCTCCGTAGGAAATGACATCTACAACGCCTCCAAGATCGAGATGGTCGGAATGTACAACGGTGCAAACCAGATTACCGACGTGCTCCGCCGCTGGAAGGTTCCCGGACAGGTGACCGACATCCCCAAGGCCGGCGAGCTTGACAACCTCCGCGCTTCCACCCGTTGGGTCGAGGACGGTTCTTATCTGAAGATCAAGAACATCACCCTGTCCTACGACTTCTCGGGCCCCTGGCTGAAGGAGAAGCTCAACATCTCCAGAATCCAGCCTTATATCACCCTCAACAACATGATCACCTTCACCAACTACTCGGGCTACGACCCTGAGATGAGCCAGTACACCAGCGCCACCAGCATGGGAATCGACTGGGGTACCTATCCTAACGTGAAGACCGTGACCTTCGGCGTAAACGTGGATTTCTAATAAACTAAACAGAGACAGAAATGAAAAAGATAATTTTCTATATAGCTGCCGCCGCATGTCTTGCCTCAATGTCTTCATGCGTCCTTGACCTCTATCCGCGCACTTCGTTCAATGAGGGCAATGTGACCGTGAGCGACGACGAGGAGACTTCCGAGAGCCAGTACACCTCGAGGGCTGACATGCTCGGTCTGCGCGACGCTATCTACAACAACTATGTGAGGAATATCCAGGAGGCCGGCTATCAGGACTGGCTGGTATATTCCGAGTGCCGTGCCGACAACGCCTACTGCGGCTCTCCCAGTACAGGTGAAATAGCCGCAATCGAGGGCAATAACGTCGACGGCGAGAACAAGAACGTGACCAGGGACTGGACCTATTTCCTGAACCAGGTCAGCAACGCCAACCAGATTATCTGCAACATTGACAGAATCAAGGAGACCGATGCGTCGATGACCCAGACCGAGCATGACCAGTGGAAGTCCGAGGCTCTCTGCTGGAGGGCATACAACCTCTACTGCATGAGCCAGCTCTGGGGCGACATCCCCGTGGTCACCACGATTCCTCCCGCAATCACAGCAGAGAACATTGAGGATGTCTATGACGAATATTTCCCTGCAAGGACTCCCAGGGCTGAGGTTTACGACCAGATAATCGAAGACCTCACCTACGCCTGCCAGTATGCCCCGGATCCCGATCCCGCAAACAAGGGCGTGTTCTCCAAGGGTTTCGCTTACGGCCTGCTTGCCAGGGTATATGCCGAGGCTCCCAGGCAGGACTGGGCGAAGGTTGCCGAGTGCTGCGCCGCAGTGGAGGCCTTCACCGCCTACTCACTCTGCGAGAACTACGGTGACCTTTGGGCCTACGATGACAACAATGCCGTTCACCATACTTCCGAGTCAATCTTCGAGGTTCCCTATAGCCGTGAGAGCGGAAACTGGGTATGGATGATGTTCCACCGCAACTACTACAACCCTGATGACAGCTACACCTGGGCCAAGTGGATCACCCCTTCAAGGGATTTGATTGCGGCCTACGAGGAAGCCGGCGACACCGAGAGAATGAACGCCAGCATCATCTGGGACGAGTGCACATGGAGCAACTACTATCCTAAAGACAACTATGCTTTCATGCACAAGTGCCCGACCAACGCCAGCAGCATCATCCTGATGCGTCTCGGTGAGATCTATCTTCTCCATGCAGAGGCTCTTGCGATGACCGGCGACCTTGCGGGCGCGACGGAATATGTCAACAAGACCAGGACAAGAGCAAAGCTTGCTCCCATTAGCGCTCCTGCAGGCCAGGATGCCATGATTGACGCCGTGCTCGATGAGCGCCGTCTCGAGCTCGCGTTCGAGGGCTTCCGCTTCTTCGACCTCGTAAGGCACGGAAAGGCCGCCGAGGTTCACGATGCGATGCCTCTCGAGGACTCATACTGGCAGACCAGGTATCCTCTGACCGAGGAGACCATCCTGATGCCTATTCCTACGACCCAGATGGACAACAACCCCAACCTGGAGCAGAATCCCGGTTATTAGCAGATTGATTATCCATGAACATGAATAAAAAGTACATCGCGATACTGGCAGCCCTGCTGCCAGTGTTCGCGGCTTGCAATCCTTCCGAAGGCGGCAAGAACAACAACGGCGGAGGCGGTTCCGAGCCCGAACCTCCCGTGGAGGTGACGGGCGATGTCCTGAGCTGGACCACGACTGCCGACCAGTCCCGTCTGTTCAAGGCCGAAGGCCTCGAGTTCGGTGAGGCCGGCAGCATGTCCCCTTATGTCGTGAACATCGACAAGGGCCAGAAGTATCAGACCGTGGACGGTTTCGGCGCTGCGATTACCGGAGCCACGAGCTACAACCTGATGCACATGTCCCAGGAGGACCGCACGGCTTTCCTGACAGAGCTCTTCTCCAAGGACAGGATAGGCTCCAGCCTGATCCGCGTATCCATCGGAGCTTCCGATTTCCCGGCTAGCGGAGCCGAGTTCACCTGGTGCGATACCGAGGGCCCTGCCGACGACCCTCTGAAGAACTTCGCGCCCCATGAGGACGATGTGAAGTATCTGATTCCCGTGCTGAAGGAAATCTACGCCATCAACCCCGATGTGAAGATTATCGGCTCTCCCTGGTCTGCCCCTCTGTGGATGAAGACTCCCGAGAGCTGGACCAATTCTTCGCTCAGGGAAGACTGCTACGAGGTCTATGGAGAGTATTTCGTGAAGTGGATTCAGTATATGGAGGGTCAGGGCTTCGACATCTATGCGGTGACTCCGCAGAACGAGCCTCTGAATTACGGCAACTCCATGTCCATGCACATGAACTGGGACGAGCAGCGCGACTTCATCAAGGAGGGTCTCGGCCCCGCGCTTGAAGCTGCCGGCCTCGACACCAAGATTCTGGTGTTCGACCACAACTTCAACTACGACAATGCGAACGGTCAGGACGGCTATCCCATGCGTATATATGAGGATGCCGAGGCTTCGAAATATGTCGCCGGCTCCGCATGGCACAACTACGGCGGAAGCGTTACCGAGCTCGACCGCATAGTCGCCAACTATCCCGACAAAGAGATTTATTTTACCGAGGCGTCAATCGGAGAGTGGAACTATTCCTTCGACGGCTGTCTCATCAACGATTTCTCCTCAATCTTCATCGGAACCCTGTCCCGCATGGGCAAGGGTGTGACCCTCTGGAATCTGATGCTGGATGAGAACAAAGGGCCTTTCAGCCCCGCTCCCGGCTCCTGCAAGACCTGCTTCGGTGCCGTGGACATCTCGTCTGCCGACTACAAGACCATCACCTACAGGACTCATTATTATCAGATTGCCCACGCATCCAGGGTCATCAGGCCCGGTGCCGTGCGCATAGGCACTTCCGGATATGAGTCCGACAATGTGGAGTATCTCGCCTTTGAGAACCCCGACGGTTCTATCGGAGTCATCATACTCAACAAGAATTCCGAGGAGCAGAGCCTGGTGTTCACGACCGGAGGTGACTATACCGTAAGGTGCACCGCTCCTGCGAAGTCTCTGGTTTCACTGCTTTGGCAGGATTAACTTGATTAAACTGAACAGAAATGAAAAAGATAATTAAAACAGCTATAGTCTCTCTCGCAGCGGCATCCGCCCTGGTGTCCTGCCAGAAAGAGTTCGAGTATGTCTTCGCCGAGGAAGGACCGGATATGACCGTGGAGAGCTCCAGCGAAGCCGCATACATGGGAGGAAGGCTCACTTTCTCCGTGAACGTCAGCGACAGCGATTTCGACCTGTCCACCCTGAAGGCCCAGCTCCTGTTCGATAAGGACGTCGTGGCTGACACAACCATCAGGACCAAGACCAACGGAACATACGAAGGATGGCTCAACGTGCCTTTCCTCAAGGATATCCCTGACGGAAACGCCTCTCTCGTGTTCCTCGCCCAGAATGTCGGCCAGGCGATTACCGCCGACACCGTATATGTGGCGGTGACCAGGCCCGAGTTCGAATATCTCACCCTCACCACTACCGACGGCACCGAATATAGGATGATGCCCACGGGAGAGAAGCATACCTATGCCGTAGAGGATGACTTCCCCGCACAGTGCAACGCCACCATCAAGACCACGCCGGTTCCCGATACCGACAATGTCCTGAATTTCGGCTGGGCCAGCGGAGCCGTGGCTCTCGACGCCACCGGAGAGATTCCCTTCTCCTACAGCCAGAGAGGCTACACGATTACCTTCAACACCATGACCTTCGAGGCGTCTCCTTTCGTGACCATTGAAGTCAACGGTACTACCACCACTATGACCGACAGCGGCAACTACCAGGCTGTCGTAAGTCTCACCAAGGGCGGTACAATTGAATTCTCGGGCTACGAGCAGGGCTTCGCCGACTGGAACCTCGATCCCGACTACATCGAGGCTACTGACAACCCGAACGTGTTCACCTTCCTTCCCATGGACGGTCTCTACAAGATTACCCTGGATATGGCCAACAAGTACTTCCTCTTCGAGGCCATGAAGAGCCAGACCGAGTACGCGACCCTGAATGAGGACGGTACCGGAGCCGTATGGCTCATCGGAGGAACCTGCGTCGGCAAGCCGACCCTTGCGCAGAGCGCTTCATGGAACCCCGAGGCTGCAGGATACTCTCTCGCCCAGGTTGAGAAGGGAGTCCATCAGATTACCCTCGTCGCCGGCGTCCAGCTGACGACCACGAATGTGGACTTCAAGTTCTTCCACCAGAAGACCTGGGGCGGTGAGTTCGGCGGCGGCACCATCACCACCGACAGTCCTCTGCTGACCATCGGAGAGTCTGACGGAAACATCCACCTTGCCGAAGGCGTTGAGCTCGAGAACGGCGGAGTCTACAGATTCACCCTCGACCTGACCAACACCACCGTAGACAACAGCGGCAGCAACATGGTCATGAATGGTGCCGTGCTCTCTCTCGAGAAGGTAGGCGAGCAGGAGATTCCCACCGAGAACATCACCGTCAACGGACAGCCGATGGAGATGGTTACCGCAGGCAACTACACCGTAACCCTCGACCTCGAGCAGCACGGTGCGCTTACCGTGACCGGAATCGACCTGATGGAGTTCGTGTCTTCATACTATCTTGATCCCGACTACCTGACCGTCGGCGGCACCGGAGCTTCGTTCAACGCCACCAGCGGCAAGTACCGCATCGACCTCAGCACTTCCGCCAAGACCGTGAAGTTCACCAAGGTAAAGGAGGACGGTTCTGATGCCACTCTCGCCGAGGGTGCGCTTTGGATGCTCGGATGGGGAGTCGCCAATCCTGTGATGACCAGTCAGATAGGCTTCGATGAGAAGACGGCTTGGTGTCTTGCAGAGGTTGAGCCTCTCGTATTCCAGTTCACTGGAATCGCTGTTGAGGAGACCGACGGAACCACACTGGGAGGACGCTTCAGGTATGACTATATTTCCGCCAAGTACTTCGCGCAGAACGCGTGGGGCAACGAGGCCGGAAAGATTTTCGGTTCCGAGAGCACAATCGAGGTGGAAGGAAATGCTGCGGAGTATGTGAAACTGAGCAGCAGCAATAACATCGAGCTCGCTGAAAATCTGGAGCTTGGTGCCACCTACAGGCTCACCATCGACCTTACGAAAGCCGAGTCTGAAGGAATCGAGATCGTCAGGTTCGACAAGCTTTAGCATATTTTCCGCCGGGCTTTCCGGCCCGACGGAAAAGCGATAATGAAGGGGATGGCTCCACATTTTGGGCCATCCCCTTCTTCATTGTTTTCCGTGAGGCCAACCTCGACGCCTTCGCCTGTCGCAGCAGTCCCCCTGTCTAATCAGATTTGCAGTTCAGCTTTTGTCCGACCAGATTTGCAATCTGGTTGCCCCGTTCGGCAGGATTTGCAATCCACCCCCCCCCTGCTGCCGCAGCAGGAGCTCGGCCTCCGGCAGTAAGACCTCCCGCACAACCCTATACTGCCGGCAGGCCGACTCCGCAGCGGCGGATGAAAAATACTTTTGCGCGCCAGTCGAACTGGAACCCGGCTCCGGTTGTCCAGTTCGGTTCGGCATGATTTGCAATCTGATTGTCCCGGCTTTCATTCAGGCAGATTTTTATCCGCCGCTATGTTTCGTGAAATTCATCGGCTTCACCTTGGCAGTTTCCACGGCGTTCAAGAAGGGGTCAATGTAGCAAATGGAAGGAATCCGGTTCCATTTGTGCGCTTCTGCCCTCTTCCATGCGTGTGCGGAGGGTTTAGCCGTAGCCGATGAATTTCATGTTCCGCAGTCCTTCCGCCTCGCGGCTGCAATGCGGTTTCAAGTTTCACGTTGCCATATAGCCGCGCGTCTGCAATTGCGTCTCGCAGACGGGAAAAGTCTGCTCGGCGTCCATTCAGTCCGCTCGGCAAGGCAAGTTGCGCAATGGAGCCGGATGCGGACTACGGGCGAGGGAGGCTTGTCCCTCGTTTTCGCCTCGCGAGCCGCAGTGCCGCATCCCCGTCGGCGACAAGATGGTGTCAGGGCGGCGGACACGCTCTGTGGGGAGCATCGCCGAAGGCTCTCCTCGCTCGAGACCGCCACAGTCAAGTCGACTGCCCGGACCAATGAAAAAACAGCGTGTGGAGTCTTTACGTAAATACCTAGCTATGAAACGTTTGTGAATTCAGCCTGCCCACAGGTCGTCTCAAAAACATTGATGCGTGTGCAAGCTTTTCAGCAAAATCTGCCATACAGTCAACTACAGGGCTGATTTTTTGAAAACCGCCGCACAGTAATCTTTTCACCTGTCACCGGCCAGTGACATTACTCATGATGAGGAGTGGAGCCATGCAGTCTCCGGTGGCCCGGGTTGCACCTGCAGACGAACTGCTCAGAACACCCACTTGAGTCCGGCGCAGGGACGGCAGCGGAAGCCCCGGAACGTGCCGAAATCGTAGGAGAGTTCGAGTTCTCCGCCGACGTTGAGGTTCTCGCAGCCGAAGTGCCTGCCCACGTTGTACCAGAGCTGGGGCTCGCTGATGAAGACGCAGTGCGAGGTCTGTGGAAGAATCTCTCCGTAGCGGTCGCTGAGCAGGGTGTGGTCCTCCCACCAGAAGTCCGCGAAGCCGGTGAACGTCAGTCCGCCGAGACCGAACAGGTTTTTCATTGTCCAGGCGGCGGTGAACTGCAGCGGAACCCGGCTTCTGAACTCGATGTCGGTGTAGGCTATGTATTTATATAGTAGCTTGAAGTTGAGTGTGTTGCGGAAGTCCTTGCTGTGGATGAACCAGTCGATTCCAGCAAGGAGGGCGTTGTTTATGGTATATCCCTGGTAGACGCCTCCGTCATATTCGATGTGGAGGCTCAGTGGTGCCAGCGCCGTGTTCTGCCAGAAGTTCAGGCAGCGTGCAATCTCGAGATAGGTGCCGCTGGGCGCAATGACCTGTCCGGCCGCGTTCCTGGAGTTGAAGTCGTGGTCGATGAAGAAGAAGGTGTTGCCCCAGCTGTCGCTGTAGAATCCTTCGAGCGTGGTGGTGATGTGCTGGCGGTCTGAACCGAAGTCGTACTGTATCTGGAGGTTGGTCTGGGCTTTCGCTCCGGTGCCTGTGAGCAGCGCGAGTGCGGCCGCCGCAGCGCAGAATATCGTCTTTCTCATAATGGCCGCAAATATACGCAGAAGCCGAGCGCAGAACAAA
>UQQM01000046.1 GCA_900543205.1 uncultured Bacteroides sp.
GCCTGGTCGTGGCACTCGGCGTAGGAGATGGTCTTCTCGTCCACGCGCTTGTTGGTGAGCTCCCACCATATCGCGCCCATGCTCCACTGCTCGTCGCTGAGCTCCTTTATCCACTTTATCCAGTGGTCGGCGATGCCCATGGCCATGCGGAAGTCGAAGCCCACTCCTCCGGCCTCGAAGGGGGCGGCCAGCCCCGCCATTCCGCTCACGTCCTCGGCTATGGTAATGGCATTGGGGTTCAGCTCGTGTATGAGCATGTTGGCCAGCGCGAGATAGCTCACCGCGTTCTCGTCCACCCCGGCGTCGAAGTACGCGTCATAGCTGCCGAAGTCGCGCCCGAGGCCGTGGTCCCAGTACAGCATGCTGGTGACCCCGTCGAAACGGAAGCCGTCGAGGTGGTACTCCTCCATCCAGTATTTGCAGTTGGAGAGCAGGAAGTACTTGACTTCGTCCTTGCCGTAGTCGAAGCAGCGCGTGCCCCAGGCCGGATGATAGCCCGCGCCTCCCTTGTAGAAGTAGAGGTCGTCATGGCCGTCCAGCTTGCTGAGGCCCTCGTTCTCGTTGCCCACGGCGTGCGAGTGGACTATGTCCATGATCACAGCCATGCCCATCCTGTGGGCGTCGTCGACCAGGGCCTTGAACTCCTCCGGGGTGCCGAAGCGGGAGCTCAGCGCGAAGAAGTTGGACACCTGGTAGCCGAAGGAGCCGTAGTAGGGATGCTCCTGCAGAGCCATTATCTGCAGCACGTTGTATCCCAGGGCCTTGACCCTCGGGAGCACGTTGCGGCGGAACTCGTCGAAGCTGGAGACCTTCTCCTCCTCGGAGCTCATGCCTATATGGCATTCGTAAATCAGCGGATGAGGGCGCTTTCCGGGCCTGCGGTGCTTCCATACGTAGGGTTCGGGATCCCATACCTGGGCGGAGAAGACCTTGGTCTCGGGATCCTGCACCACCCTGGTCACGTATGAGGGGAGCCTTTCGCCGCCGCCTCCGGGCCACTCTATCCAGAGCTTGTAGAGTTCGCCGTGGTGAAGGAAGATGGAGGGCAGCCGGAGCTCCCAGTTGCCCTGCCCCACGGGCTTGAAGGCGTAGGCCTCGGTGCGCTTCCAGTTGTTGCAGTCGCCTGTAAGGTATATGCGGGTCGCATTGGGAGCCCATTCGCGGATCACCCATTCGCCGCCTTCGCGGTGCAGAGGATAATAGATGTGGTTGTTGACCGCCGCAGACAGCGGCCCTTCGCCCGCAAGCTTCTTCCTGTCGGCCAGGATGCGCTCATGACGCGCGTCTATGGCAGTCTCGTACGGTTTCAGCCAGGGGTCGGTGACATAGATTTTCTTAGTCATAAGTTATCAGCTTTAGTTCTTAGTGTCCTCAGATATTCGCGGCATCTGCCGATAAGCTCGTCCGAACGACGTATATACCTGTCGATGTCGTCCAGAGCCGTCGAGGGGTCCTCGACCTTCCGTGCTATGCCTTCAAGCTCTTCCAGAGCCTTTGCGTAGTCGAATTCTTCCATACCGTCCGTCATAAAAGCAACATTTACGGGTGCGGAATCCCGCATCCGTAAAATTAGCAATTTTTTCGAAAATGAAGAGGTACGGCCGGACGGCTACAGCGAAAGTCCTACCGAAACCACGGGATAGAATCCGCCGAGATGCGACGAACCTTTGTACGGAGCCAGATACTCCACTCCTATCCCGACGAACGTCCTCCAGCCGAGCGATGACGGCATCACCCATTCCCCCATCAACCTCACCTGCCAGTAGTTCCCGTCCGACTTGCCTATCGTGGACAGGCCCGCCAGCGAAACGGCGAGCTCGTCGCCCGACGCGAACTCATGGCCCGCACGCACTCCGGCTCCGCTCCTCACCGCGAAGTCGAAATTCTTCGTCGTGCTCTTGTTGTACAGCAGCTCCGAGCAGTCGAGAGGGACGAACACAGAGAAAGACGGGCTGACCGCGTACTTTATCCTCAGGTCAAGGGTCGCGAAGGAATGGTCCTCCCCGAAGCCCTCGGCCATCAGCGCGGCCGAATACCCGAGCCGGCTGGCGAACGATCCGCCCTGGGCCCTTGCGGTGAATGTGGTCGAACACAGCGCCAGCAGAAGAAATGCCATTCCGCTGAAGAATCTTCTTCCCGTGCGGGAAGCCGGAATCAAAGTCTTTTCCATCTTTTCATAAGTTTAAATGTCCTTTAAAAATAAAGAAAAATTTCTGTTTTACACTTATATTTTCTTGTTTTCTATTATTTCCAGCAACTTCTCCAGCATCGCATCTTCCCCTGTCATATATTCTTTAGCGACATACGGAATCGCGATATCGGGCTGCAATATCCCGTCAACGGCATTTGTATAGAGATCCGACTCCGTCGTAGAAATACAACCATCGTTGAGCCACCCGAGGAATATCGGGAGCCCGCGCTTTTCCAGGACATCGCCGAACACGAATGAATTGCGCATAAGAGGCTCGCCGACAAGCACCGCACCGCCGTTATACTGCAGGATATTGCACAACGCCGCCGCCGTAGACATCGTGCCCCGATCCATTAAGACATAATAATCAAGCCCGGAAATATTATATTTTTCCTTCAATGGAAACGTTCGCCACACATATTCTTCAGGAATATCGACCAACCGGCCAATCATCTCGTCTCTTATAAACTTGTAATCATGTCGCGTCCGTTCGCTCACCTTAAGCTTTTCACCTTTGGAATATAAAATCTCCTGCCTGTCAATGAAAATGGCCAGCAGTTTGTCGAAACAAGAACCGCTGCCGCCTGGATTGCCCCGAAGATCAATAATGATGTTCTTACAGCCAAGACTCTTATACTTAAGAATGTCCTTATGCAACAACCTTACTAAACGGCTGTTATCCGGGAAGAATGTCGGAATCCGTATATACCCGGTTTGAGCATCCTTAAAATACTGTTTTCCCGGGGTTGTATCTTTATCCAACAAATCAGCCCTCTGCCGATATGCATACGTAAACCCCGGAACCTTGACTTCAAGTTCCTGTCCGGCTCTTACCAGTCTTACAATGTATTCTTCATCAAACCCGTGGTAATAATAATTCTGAAGAGCGATATACAGTGCGATTCGTCGTTCATCCAGACTGTATTTCATAATCTCCCCAATAGGTACTTCATTGATGGACACCAACATATCCCCTTTATGTATCAGGGATGTGTTTGACGAGCCCACCACTAGCGTATCATTGATATAAATCCCATGAACTGGAAGGATAGTTGCTTTTTCTCTCAACAACTCATTCTGCTCTCTTGTTGACTTCCGTAGCGCCTTTGCGTCCGTCACGCAATAATATGGAAACGACGAGGGAACCACATAGGTAACCGTATAATGAGGGTCTATTCCCCTCAACCATTCAAAATACGGCTTCCAGATATAAAAAAATGTCAGATGTAAGCAATGTATCACCGATCATAGTCTTCCTGGAATTAATTTCCGCAAGCAGACTGTCCTCGATTTCGTTATTCATCAGTCTGTCAAATGCCGGATGCTCCTCTACCGGATATGAACAATCCCATCCTTCCGAGCGTACATACTCAAAATCGAACATTTCCATACTGCTTCCAGATACTCTTTCATACAAAAGAGTATCGCTTTGAGCAGACATCATAACAGACATCATGATTGCCACGCATGCCAACATTCCTATCCTATTTTATTGTATCCTCTTTACCAGTCTCTCCAGCACCTCGTCCCGACCAGTCAACCACGACTCAAGCGATGGTTCCAGCAGAATATCCGGTTCGATATAATCATATTCCTGGTTCTTCTCGGGCTTGTAGTACATCCCATAAGGGATTTCCAGAGGAAGCCACCACACAAGCGGCAGGTTGATTCTAACTTTATTTCCGGAAGACACCTGGCGGTAAGCACCGGATCTCGTACCTGCGACGACACCGAGACCTTTCCGCTGAATCATGTCCGCAAACAGAACTGCCGCAGAATAGATTCCCTCGTCAATCAGCACATATACATTCCCATCGTAAGTGTATCCGCCCTCTTTCTTCTGATATGACTCGCCCGGCATCACGATATATCCTCCGGGCTCGGCAGAATCATAGACCTCAAGCAAGCTGTCCAGTTGACTGTCGTCAAGCAGCCTCTCCATCCTCACGCCTATCAGCTCACGGACACGGCTCCTGTCACCCAAGGGCACATACACATACTCCGTCAGAGACAGAGGTTCATCGGTCAGGCAAGAAAGCGCCTGCAGCATGAAGTCGGCAGCCCCTCCCTGATTTCCCCTTATGTCTATTATCAGGTTCTCCGGTGAGTCCTTCTCCAGCCGCCTGACCGCCTGCCTGAAAAGACGGGGATATATTCCGTCCATTCCAAAAAGAAGTATCTGAGCTATCGCGAGGTTGTTGCCTCCGAAGAATGAACTTATCCGAAGACAACCTATTTCTTCACCAAGGCTCCTGTAGCTCACCGCCTTCTCGGCCCGACCGCAGTCTTTTCTATACCTCCTGAGCAACTTCACCCTCTCCATTGCCGAAATCGTGCATGTCCTGGTCGAATCTTCCCCAAACACCCTGTAGTCAACAACATAAGGCGGCCCTATCCCTTCCATATAAAGCAGGTTGGCAAAGGTATTCCAACTCAATGGCTTTCCGGATTCAATATTCTGAACAAAGCGCGCATATTCTCTCTCGCCGTAGCACAAGTCAAGAGAGCGCTTTTCCAGAGAGTCGGCAGGAAGCCCGTTTATCGCTAGAATTTCAGCGTTCTCCGGCAGCACGCCTGAATAATCCTTCACCACGAAAACGCGATTATCCTTCCACGCCTTAGTCCATACCGGGAAAACAGGGTCTTCCTTCGAAAAATACCCTTCCCTATTAAAAAAACCACCATCAGGGAACCACAGATGCCCGTCATTGATTACGATGCTGAAGTTCCTCAGTTGCCATAAATAATCCTCCTTGAATCTATGTCCGTTCGAAATGTTCGTCTTGATGGCAGTCAGCACGCTGTCCCACTGCTCCCGCGTAGTCCCGCGCAAAGGGTCTACATAATTACAACGAATCGCACTTGCTATCGAATCAACTTCCGCCAACAAGTCGACGGCGGTACCAGATGACTTGAAACCATCCTCTGTTTGACATAATGCTCTGCAAGGCAACAGCAGAAAAAACAATAAGCAAACAAATCTCATAATTATTTTCTCCATCCAATGCGATATTGCCTATGGTTGTTTCCTGTCTCCAAAATCTTTCAAATCTCAAATTCCATACCTCAAAGTTACCCGTATAAAGTTTAATCCGGAAATTAAAAGTTCAACATATCCCATCGCAAACCATTGATAATCAATAGGGGGGGGTAAATATTGAAATTCCCTCCCGGGAAAAGTTTAATCCGGCACGGCACGACATGGAAACCGGCCAGGGAAAGCCCGGCCGGAGAGTATGGAAGATTATTCTAAAGGAACCGTCAGAGCATCGACCTGAGATAATTGCCCAGGTTCGTGTCGTGAGGTCCGAGTCCCAGCTTGGAGCGGATGGCGCTGCTCTCATTGTAATGGCCGCCGTGGCCGACATAGGCGCTTATGTCCTTGCCGCGCAGGCCTATGGCGTAAAGACAGCAGTATTCCACCTCCGCTTCGGTCAGGCCGCTGCTCTCAAGGGCGGTGATGAACCCGGGATGAGCTGCGGCGAAGATCATCCTAGTGGCATAGAGGAACTCCTCCCGATTCGCAACCAGCTGTTCCAGCTCCTTGCCCACCTTCCGGTCCCTTTCGGAGCCGGGGCTGATTTCGGCGGCCAGAATCCTGTTCAGCAGCTCCAGCCTGCCGCGCAGCACCTTCATAGACTGCCTGTCCACCGGAGGATTGTCCGCAATCATCGCCGACAGCTCCTCCTTCTCCTGATTCAGCCGCGCAAGATTCTCCCTGTAGCTCGCCGCCTCGGCATTCTTCCGGCGAAGCCTTCCCCACAGCATATATACCACATACGACAGCAGCAACATGCCGAACGCTGCCACGAACACAATCACGGTTCTCGAACTTCTGGCCTTCTCCAGCCGTAGCTCCTTTTCATAGCGCTCCTTCATGAAGCCCGTGTCATGTGCGGCAACCTCAACACTCAACGAATCCGAGAGCCGCGAATAGCGCTTCAACGCATTGAAAGCCTTCTTATAATCTTCAGACGACTCATATAGATAATAGAGGTTTAAAAAGTATTCCGCAGCATTCATATAATCCGGATTATTCTCCCGATACCGGCGGAGCATCTCCTCCGCATCGTCGAAGCGACCGAGCGTGGTGTAAGACTCTGCCACGTCGAGCCACGAAACACCATGTTCGCCAAACTCGCGAAGATACTCTGCCAGCACTTCAGAAAGACCCGTGTCGTCATCAGACCAGGCCTTCATGCTCATGGCCATAGTATAGTATTCGTTCCGGACTGATTCTGTCAGGTCCGGCATCATGGCTTTCACCGTGTCCAGTCTTGCAAGCGCCTCTTCCCTCTCCCCCAGAGCATAGAAAATGCTAGACAGAAACGTCAACGTTTCCGCATATTTATCAATATCACCCGCCTTCCGGTAGCACTCCGCCGCATATCCAGCATATTCCTCACCACGCTCAAGGTCGAAGATGCTCGCGTAGATGTAAGCCATCGCGCGGTACAGCATCCCCTTCGCCACTCCGTCCTCCGCATCCGGCGCCGAAGCCTCCGCCTTCACGAAACTCTCCATCGCAGCTTCGTCGTCCCCTCCGTTCTGGTAGACACGGCCCTGATAATAATACGCCTTCAGCCTCTCGTCCGCACTCCCCCTGCGGGAATACCGCCTCACAGCCACATTAATCAAGCTGTCGTCCGCTACGTCTATCCAGTTCTTGTCCAGGGCCATCGAGTACAGCAATGCGAATTTCGCCTCCGCTTCTCCGCCTCGCAACCCTGTCCCTTCCAATGAATCAAGCACGGCCAAGGCCCTCTCCGGCTCGTCGGAAATATAGCCCTCCACCTCCGCCAGGCTCTCCAGACTCCTGTTCCCGCCGCAGGAAGCAAGCACCAGCAGCACGGCTCCGGCCAAAAGATATTCTTTCATAAGTCAATTTTGGCATAAAGTTAATGAAATATTGCACTACCTTTGCAATAAACGGAGGTGGCCATGCAGACAGAACTCGAGAAATTGGTGCAACGTTACAAAGAGCTGGGGATAGACAGCCAGATAGACTACGACAAGTTCTATCTGTACTCCATCATTACGCATTCCACGGCGATTGAAGGCTCTACTATCACCGAGCTGGAGAACCAGATCATGTTCGACCAGGGTATCAGCCTGAAAGGCAAGAGCATTGAAGAGCAGAACATGAACCTGGACCTTAAAGCCGCATACGAGCGGGCAATCGAGCTTGCCAGCTCCCACGCTGAAATAACGGTCGAACTGCTCAAAGAGCTATCAGCTCTCGTCATGAAGAACACAGGCCGGGATTACAAGACGGACTCCTGAACGCAACAGCCGGAATCGGAGGCAAATCCTATATGAGCTACAACAAAGTGCCGATGAGATTGTCGGAATTCTGCAGTCGGCTGAACAAAAGACGAAAGCTATGCACAAGGGAGGACATAATGCAGTCATACGAACTGAGCTTCGATGCCCACTACGAACTTGTCACCATCCATCCGTGGGCCGACGGCAACGGAAGAATGGCAAGGCTGCTGATGAATCTCATCCAATTCGAATTCGGCCTGATTCCGACAAAGATTCTGAAAGAGGACAAGGAAGAGTATATCAAAACCCTGGTGGCAACCCGCGAAAATGACGACCTGAATATTTTCAGACGGTTCATGTTCTCCTGCATGGTCAGGAATCTGGCCCACGACATAGACGTTTTCTGCAAATCAACCGAAGAAAGTAGGGAGAAAACGCCGAAAAGTAGGGAGAAAAAGCCAAAAAGTAGGGAGAAAATCATCTCGCTTCTCTCCCAGGACGGCAGCTTGAGCGCCACGGCACTTGCGGAGCGTACAGGCATAACTCCGAAAGCCGTCGAAAAACAGCTCGCAAAGCTGAAAGCCGAGGGCCAGATACGCAGGATCGGGCCTGACAGGGGCGGCAGCTGGGAAGTTCTTGGAAAATAACCCCGGCTATCTCGCGGTGTGGTAGTTCTCGAAGGTTCCGGCAGTGATGCTGACGACCTCGCCGGTCTCCCCGTTCTCCGCCGTGATTTCAAATTCGCCGCTCAGATACGAGTCCTTCCAGTCGTCAAACCGGTCGGTGAACGTCACGCTGCCTCCGGTCGACTTGTAGACCCAGTCCACAATGGCATAGCTGCCGCCCTCGACCGCGCCGCCGTCGAGCGGGTACTCCCTATAGAGCTCGAACGGCTCATCCTCATCGAGCCTGAGCACGAAATCCAGCTTGTCGCCATCGTACGAAGACACATAGTGGCTGAAGCTGAACGTGAAGCTGGTGTCGGTCTCCGCAAGATGGAACGGGAAATAGGTATCGTACGAATCGTAGGACGAGAAATACAGGGTCCCGTCCACCAGGGCCTTCACCTTAAGGGTATCGTCGTAGTGCATGGGACGGCATCCGGACACCAGAACCGCCGCCATAAGGAAAAGAAATACTCCGCGTTTCATAATGCCTCCGCGTTTTTCAATAGATTGATGTCAGGATATTCTCGAAGGTTCCGTTAGTCACGCGCACGACGGCGCCGGCCTCATCCTCGGCCGTGAACTCGAACACACCGGACACGCCTTCAGGCTTGAGCTCGGTGAACAGCACATACCCGCCGGTCGAAGCCGCATCCATGACATATGCCATGCTGCCGCCTTCAACCCCGAGGGGATATTTCCTGTGCAGCTCAAGCGGCACTTTCTCATCCACGCTGATATGCAGGTCCGCACCGTCCCCTCCGTCCGAGAAGATTCTCCGGTCGATGGACATGGCGAAACATGAATCCCGGTTGATGAGCTCCAGGGAATAGGGATTGTCCTGGATTATTATCCTGTCGTACTCATATTCGCCGCTGTAGTACAGGACTCCGTCGATTTCGGCGGCCACCGGAGAGTACCTGAGCAGCCTGTTGTCACGGTTGCATTGCGACATCGAAGTCAGGATGAGCACCGATGCCAGCATCATCAGAATGAACGATGTTTTTTTCATAAGGCCGAATTTTCATGAACAGCAACCATAAAATTAACGAAATGCTCGAAAATTCCCAAGATTGTGGCGCAAAAATTCCCGGAATTATAGCACCTCGGCCTCGCGCGAGCCGTCTCCGAAGAGCACCCGTATGCGGTCGCCGGAATGCAGCGAGCCTGCCGACTTGAGCACGTGGCCGGAAGCGTCGGCGACCAGGGTATAGCCCCTCGCGAGCACGTTCCGGGGGTCGGCGGACCGGATCCGGCCGGCGAGCAGGTCAAGAGCGGCGTCCATCGACGACAGACGCGAGGCGAAGGCCAGGCGCAGCCGCGTGCCGAACGAGCTTATCCTCTCGTCCTCGGCTGCCAGCGCATCGACGAACACGTCGGCCAGCGCGGTCGGGGTCTTCACGCTACAGTAGGCGACCATGTCGGCCACATGGCTGTCGCGGTCATGCCCGATGGCGGTATATACCGGTATGCGGCAGTTCGCGATGGTGAAGCACAGCCCGTAGTCGTCGAAGCATGCGAGGTCGAGGGCCGAACCTCCTCCGCGCATTATCAGGACGGCGTCGTATTGCTCCGGAGCGGACTCCACCGCAGCTATCGCGTCGCTTATCGATTCCGGGGCGGACTCCCCCTGCATCGCTGCCTCGAAGAGCCGCACGCAGAACACGAAACCGTATTCGTTCTCCTCCAGATGCCGGCGGAAATCCCCGAAACCGGCGGCGCTCTGCGCCGAGATCACCGCGAGGCGGTAGGGCACCGCCGTGGGGACGAGCTCCTTCTGCCTGTCCATCAGCCCCTCCTTCTCCAGCCTCTCTATGGTCTGCCTGCGCTGGAGCTCGGCGGCTCCGAGCGTGAACGCCGGCTCGATCTCGTAGATGGAGAGCGTGAGCCCGTAGAGCTCGCTGTAGCTGACCTGCACGGCCGCCAGTATCTCCATCCCGGCGCGGATATCCTCGCCCGCCGTCTCCCTGAAGAAGACGCTCAGCGGGCCGTAGACGTTCCTCCATATCACCGCCTTCGCACGGGCGACGGTGCGGCCCTCCTTGTTGCGGCAGAGTTCGATGTAGCAGTGGCCGTTGGTCTTCACCTGGACCGAAGCCACCTCGGCGCGCACCCACACGCGGGCGGGGAGGGCGTCCTCGATACCCTCGCGCACCATTCGCTGAAGCTCGAACAAATCTACGGCAGAGTCTCTCATACCCGACAAAATTAAGAAAAGATTCGTATATTTGCCCCCGATTTAGTAGTTATCGATTGTTATGAGAATCTCCGAGGCCAAGTTCGCAGGCAGCAGCACGAGGGTCAGTCAGAAGCCGCGGAGAAAGTTGCCGGAATTCGCGTTCATCGGGCGGTCCAACGTGGGCAAGTCATCGCTGATCAACGCCCTTTGCGGCAACAGCAAGCTCGCGATGACCTCCTCGACTCCGGGCAAGACGAAACTGGTCAATCATTTCCTGATAAACGACAGCTGGTATCTTGTCGACCTGCCGGGCTACGGCTACGCCAAGACAGACAAGAAGGGGCGCGAGGAAATATCCTCGGTCATCAACGACTATATCCTGAATTCGGAAGAGCTGGTGCTGCTGTTCGTGCTGA
>UQQM01000047.1 GCA_900543205.1 uncultured Bacteroides sp.
GCCTCGCGGCTGCAATTGCGCCTCGCAGACGAAAAAAGTCTGCTCGGCGTCAATTCAGACCGCTCGGCAAGGCAGGCGGCATCTGCCGACCAGACAAAAAACGCCGCAGTAGGCGCGATGCCCCTGCGGCGGATCAAGTATCTGTTAGTGTCTTTGTACTTTATTCCGGACTGTCCGGAAAACTTTATTCTGCTGCGGTCTCGGAACGGGTTCCCTCGAAATGTGCTGTGACTATTGTCCCGTCCAGCATTTCAGGAGCGATATCGAGGTCGAGTACGGCCTCTCCGTCCTTGATGCTTCCGGTCATGTCGATGTCGCAGTTGCCTACGCTCTCGAAGGTAAGGGTCACTGTCCCTTCGGTAGATACGCTGATGCTTCCGTCCTCATTTTCGGTTGCGGGGCAGCCTTCCGGTGAAATCTGGTCGAAGGTGAACGCGCCGTTCATGACAGAAAGGTCGGTGATGGAAAGGGTGACTGTCCCGTCTTCTCCTGCGATGAGCTCAACCTGCTGGTCGGTCGGGTCGCCGAAGGGAAGATCACCGAGCAGGATGGAAAGCTGTCCGTCGTAGACTCCTGCTACAAGTTCGGCGGGAGTAGGTTCGGGTGTGGGCTCGGGTTCGGGCTCGTTATTGGGGTTCTCGGGCTTCTGGCATGAAGCGAAGCCGAATGCCGCGATTGCTATGAGAGCAAAAATTTTCTTTTTCATTTTCAACAATAATTAACGTTACACTTACTAACAGAAATACAAAGTTAAACGAATTTTCGATAATTCCACCCCTGGCCGTCAGGCTCCCGAAATCTGTCGTGCGGAGCACCGTCCGCCTGGCGCGCTATTGGCAACACGCCGCCGTCAGGCGTCGGGGCGGATGATTATGGGCGGCTGGTCGGGGTCGGCCTCCTCTTCGGGCTCGTTGAAGGGCTCGAGGAAGGGATTCCCCGTGCGCTCGTCAGCGATGCTGGAAGACGGTCCGTGCCCGGGGAAGATGCGGATGTCTCCGTCGAGCAGCATCAGCTTCTCCATTATCGAGCGTATCTCATCGTCGTATTCGCCGTATTTGAGGTCGGTCCGCCCTATCGCTCCGGCGAAGAGGGTGTCCCCGGTGAACATGAGCTTCTCGTCCCGCACCAGCCAGCACAGGCCTCCGGGAGTGTGCCCGGGCGTGGCTATGGCCTCGAAATCCAGTCCTGCGGCCTCTACCTTGTCGCCGTCGCTGGCATCCGTTGTGGTGAAATCATGGTCCGGGTATCTCTTCCAGAGCCGGGCGAGCTTCGTGTCGGGGCTCTCGATGACCTTCCTGTCGGCTCCGTTCATGTAGACGGGGATGCCGTACCTTCTCTGCAGCTCCGCCGCCCCTCCGATGTGGTCGAAATGCCCGTGGGTCAGGAGCACCGCTTCCGGAACCAGCCGCTCCTCTTCGAGCAGGCTGAAGAAATCCTCACGCTCGGCCTCGTTGCAGAAGCCGGGGTCGACCACGGCGCAGCGGCCCTCCGCCCCGCTTATCACGTATGTCTGTTCCTCGAACAGGTTGTATGTGCGCGAATACAGTTTCATGTCACGAATCGTTTATCCGTCCCGTAAATGTACGCCTTTTTGCCAAATAATCGAAGGGCGAAGACGAAAAGGAGCGGTGCCGGAGGTGCCGGCCCGGCGCGTAAACGGAGATTTTCGGAGAAAATGCGTATATTTGCCGACTGCGCGTCATTTATACTGTTGCGCCTCGGCATAACAAATAAATTTGTTCTGCACTCGGCTTCTGCGTATATTTGTAAGATTTAAATGACGAATCCGATGCATATTGGAGTAGCGGGAAATATAGGAAGCGGCAAGACGACCCTGACCAGACTTCTGGCCAGGCACTACGGATGGACCCCGAAATACGAGTCAGTGACCTATAATCCGTATCTGGACGACTACTACAAGGACATTCCCCGCTGGTCATACAATCTGGAGACCTACTTCCTCGCCCAGCGCTTCAAGGACGTGCTGGAGATTTCCATGTCGGATGACGTGATAATCCAGGACAGGACCATACTCGAGGGCGTCCATATCTTCGTGGCCAACAACCTCGAACTTGGCAATCTCTCGCAGAGGGACTACGACACCTACATGATGCTCTACAACCTCATGATGTCCATGGTCAGGCTTCCGGATCTCCTGATATATCTCCGCGCCTCGGTGCCGCATCTGGTGGAGAGCATACAGAAACGCGGGCGCGACTACGAGCAGAGCATCAGCCTGGAATATCTCGGGGGACTCAACCGGCGCTACGAGGAATGGATAGCCTCGTACGGGGGGAACCTGCTGATTATCGACGCCGACAACCTCGATTTCGAGAACAATCCCGATGATTTTGAGGCCATAATCGACAAGATTGACTCCCGATTGTACGGACTCTTCAAATAATTCGTATCTTTAGAAGTTTTTTGAGTATGCATATAGCGATAGCAGGAAATATAGGGAGCGGCAAGACGACCCTGACCAGACTTCTGGCCGCGCATTACGGCTGGACGCCGAAGTATGAATCCGTTGACTTCAACCCCTATCTCGCCGACTTCTACCAGGACATGGCGAGGTGGTCGTTCAACCTCCAGGTCTATTTCCTGAACAAGAGGTTCAAGGACGTGGTGGAGATTTCCCGTTCGAACGAAGTCATCGTCCAGGACCGTACCATCTATGAGGACGCGCGCATATTCGCCCCCAACCTGCACGATATGGGACTGATGAGCAGCAGGGACTTCGAGAACTATTCCGACCTCTTCGACCTCATGATGTCGCTTGTCGGCACCCCCGACCTGCTGATTTACCTCAGGTTCACGATCCCCAACCTCATAGCCCAGATACAGAAGCGCGGACGTGACTATGAGAAGACCATACGCATCGACTATCTGACGGGGCTGAACGAAAAGTACGAGAAATGGATATCCGGATACAAGGGCAGGCTGCTGGTCATCGACGCCGACAAGATAAAGTTCGGTGACAGGCCGGAGGACTTCGAGAAAGTCACGGACCTGATTGACGCCGAGCTCTACGGACTTTTCCCGACTGCCGGAGACTGACCCGCAGCCGCCACGCACTAAACCAATAACCGATATGGACAACAAGAGACCGACCATCATTGACTTCGTCGAGAAGTACACCTCCATCTACGCCGACAAGACCTTCCTCAGGGAAAAGGTTGACGGCAAGTGGACGGAGACTTCATTCAGGGAGACCCGGGCCGAGGGCCGCATACTGGCCGCAGGCTTCATGTCGCTCGGACTGCAGAAGGGCGAGAAGGTGGCTATGATATCCGAGGGACGTAACCAGTGGATATTCACCGAGCTCGGCATACTCTACGCCGGAGCCGTCAACGTCCCCCTCTCTTTCAAGCTCGAGTCCGACCAGGACCTGCTTTTCCGCATCAACCATTCCGATTCCCGCTTCATCGTGGCCTCGCAGAGTCAGATCGCGAAGGTCCGCAGGGTGATAGACCGCTGCCCGGCTATCGAAAAGGTCATCGTGATGGACAGGATTCCCCTTCTGGAGAATGAGATATATCTCGAGGACGTGCGCGAGGCCGGACTGAAGTTCTCCGTAGAGCATCAGGACCTGCTTGAGCAGCGCATAGCCTCGGTGAAGCCTGACGACTACGCCAACATCAGCTACACCTCCGGGACCACGGCAGACCCCAAGGGCATACTGCTCACCCACCGCAACTACACGGCGAACGTGGAGCAGGCGCGCTCCATCATCGGAGTCGACGAAGGTTCGGTGATGCTCATAATACTGCCGCTCGACCACTGCTTCGCCCACGTGGCCGGATTCTACGTGATGATGAGCTACGGCGGAAGCATAGCCACCGTCCCGTGCGGCAAGAGCACCGTCTCCCTGCTGAAGAACATCCCTGTGGCCATCAGCGAGGTTCGTCCGCACGTGATGCTTTCAGTGCCCACCCTGTCCAAGAACTTCAAGAAGAATTTCGAGAAGGCCATAAGGCAGAAGGGCGCCTTCGTGGAATGGCTCTACGAGTTCGGCCTCAGGCAGGCCATAGCCTACAACAGGGAATACTACAACGCCGGCCGGCCCGTGCTGAAGCAGTTCTGGCGCAAGCCCCTGATTGCATTGGTCGACAAGCTCGTGTTCTCCAAGATACGCGAGAGCTTCGGCGGACGCATGCAGTTCTTCGTGGGCGGCGGCGCCCTGCTCGACATCGAGCTCCAGAAATATTTCAACGCCATAGGCATGCCCATCTTCCAGGGCTACGGACTGTCGGAGGCGACCCCTGTGATCTGCGCCAATTCGGCAGGCCACGCGCGCTTCGGTTCGTCCGGACGCACCGTCGAGCCCATGGACATCAAGATATGCGACGAGGAGGGCAACGCCCTTCCCGCCGGAGAGACGGGTGAGATAGTCATCCGCGGAGAGAATGTCATGGCCGGATACTGGAAGAATCCCGAAGCCACCGCGAAGACCATAGTCGACGGCTGGCTCCATACCGGCGACCGTGGCTACCTCTGCCGCGAGGACCCGCGCTATCTTTATGTGACCGGCCGCTTCAAGAGCCTGCTCATCGCGTCTGACGGCGAGAAATATTCGCCTGAGGGCTACGAGGATAGCCTTGCGGACGGCTCGCGCTATATCGACGCGTCCGTGCTCTACAACAACCAGAGCCCCTACACCGTGGTGCTTGTGATACCCGACAAGAACGCTCTGGCCGATGCGGTGAAGAAAGAAGGCAAGGACCCCGCCTCCGACGAGGGGCGCAGGGCGATGCTCAGGATAATACAGGAGGAGGTCGATTCCTACCGTCCCGGCGGAAAGCACGCCGGAATGTTCCCGGAGAAATGGCTGCCCGCAGCCATCATAGTGGGCGAGACCCCTTTCACGGAGCAGAACGGCATGCTCAACACCACGATGAAGATGGTGCGTGGAAAGGTCGAGCAGTTCTATGCCGACAGGATAGAATATGCGATGACCCCGGAGGGTAAGCAGCTCTTCAACGAGAAGAACCTCGAGGCCCTCAAGAACTGAAACAATAACCAAAAATTATGATTTATGAGTAGTAAAAAGACAAACGTAGTCGCAATCGTGACGATGTTCTTCCTCTTCGCGATGGTAGCATTCGTCACCAATCTTGCCGCACCTTTCGGCAATATCTGGGGGTACAAGTACTCCTGGGCCGGAATGATGGGTAACATGATGAATTTCGCAGCCTATCTCTTCATGGGCATACCCGCCGGAAGGATGCTGACCACCGTGGGCTACAAGAAGACTTCTCTAATCGCGCTCGCTGTCGGATTCGTCGGCCTCCTCGTGCAGTACATCAGCAGCCTCGTGGGAGCTGACGTCGCAGTGTTCACCGTCGGCGGCGATGTCGTGGCCCTGAATTACATCATCTACCTGCTCGGCGCCTTCGTCAGCGGATTCTGCGTCTGCATGCTGAACACCGTGGTCAATCCCATGCTGAACACCCTCGGCGGTGGCGGCAACAAGGGCAACCAGCTCGTTCAGACCGGCGGCTCCCTGAATTCCCTGACCGCGACTCTGACCCCTCTTCTCGTTGGCGTGCTCATCGGCACCGTGGACGCCAGGACTTCAATGAACGACGTGACCCCTCTGCTCTTCATCGGCATGGGCGTGTTCGTGGTCGCATTCCTTATCATCAGCCGCGTGAACGTTCCCGAGCCCGCTCTCGAGCGTGCCCGTGCAGAGGGACTGGCCGGCCAGACCAAGGTGAAGGACAAGTACAGCGCATGGTCATTCCGTCACTTCGTGCTCGGAGCCGTGGCCATCTTCTTCTATGTCGGACTTGAGAACGGCATACCCTACGAGCTCAACTTCTACCTCAGCCAGCCCGTCGAGAAGGGCGGCATAGGCTTCGAGGGGTCGGCGGCCATCGCAGGTGCGCTCTCGGCTCTCTTCTTCCTGCTCATGCTCATCGGACGTGCGCTCAGCGGCGTCATCAGCGGTAAGGTCTCAACCCGCACCCAGATGATTTTCGCCACCTCGCTCGCCATCGTGCTGCTTCTCGTGGCCGTGCTGCTGCCCGACACCGTGTCCATGACCTATAAGGGAGCCAACATCCCCGTCAAGTGCCTCTTCATAGCCCTCTGCGGTATCTGCACCTCCATCATGTGGGGAGCCATCTTCAACCTCTGCGTCGAGGGTCTCGGCAAGTATACCGAGCAGGCTTCCGGAATCTTCATGATGCTCGTGGTCGGCGGCGGCGTGATGCCCCTGATCCAGAACAACCTGCTCGTACCCGCAGTCGGATATATCCAGAGCTATTGGCTCATCATCGCCATGCTCGTATATCTGCTCTACTATGCCCTCTGGGGATGCAAGAACGTAAATAAGGACATACCTGTATAACCTGTTGATAAGATTATGGAAAAACAATTTGTAGTAGGAGTCGATGTCGGTGGACAGACCTCCAAGATCGGCGTGGTGAATGCTCGCGGAGAGATTCTTTCCCGCCTTGTAATCCGTTCGGACACTTACGGTACCGACGCCAATGCATATCTTTCAGCTCTCGCCGAGGCTATACGCTCATGCGTGACCGAATGCGGCAAGACCGGAGAAATCCGCGGAGTGGGAGTCGGCGCTCCCAATTCCAACTATTATACCGGCCAGATCTCCTGCGCCCCCAACCTCCTCTGGGCGGCCGAAGGGACCGTCGAGTTCTCCAAGATACTCTCCGAGAATCTCGGCGGAATAGCGGTCTCACTGACCAACGACGCCAACGCCGCCGCCATAGGCGAGATGACCTACGGTGTCGCCCGGGGGATGAAGAATTTCATCATGATAACCCTCGGCACAGGGGTAGGGAGCGGAATCGTAATCGACGGAAAGGTTGTCTACGGGCATGACGGCAATGCCGGCGAGCTCGGCCACACCTGCGCGGTACGCTACAACGGCAGGCCCTGCGGATGCGGCAAGACCGGATGCCTCGAGGCATACTGCTCGGCTATCGGAGTCGCCAGGACCGCACGCGAGATGCTGGAGCTTTCCGACGAGCCTTCGCTGCTTCGCGGCGTCGAGGACCTGAGCTCCAAGGCCGTGTATGAGGCTGCCGCCGAGGGAGACGCCCTCGCCAAGAGGATTTTCGTGTACACCGGACAGATGCTTGGCAGGAGTTTTGCTGACTTTGTCGCGTTCAGCTCCCCTGAGGCCATAGTTCTCTTCGGCGGACTGGCAAGGGCCAAGGAGTTCTTCTACGAACCCATGGTCAATGCGATGAACGAGAACCTCATGCACCAGTGGAGGGACAAGGTCAAGATAGTATTCTCCCAGCTCAAGGAGTCGGACGCCGCCATCCTCGGCGCCTCCGCGCTTGCCTGGGAGC
The DNA here is from genome assembly GCA_900543205.1 of uncultured Bacteroides sp. Classification (GTDB taxonomy): domain Bacteria; phylum Bacteroidota; class Bacteroidia; order Bacteroidales; family UBA932; genus Cryptobacteroides; species Cryptobacteroides excrementigallinarum. Next base: position 7,326 of record UQQM01000047.1, read on the forward strand.
TGTAATAAAATAGTTAAACTTAAAGATGAACAAGTCAATTTTTCTTCTGTCCCTGGTGGGACTCGCAGCCGTGGCCTGCAGCAACAACGCCGCTCCTGCATCTGAAGGTGCCGGAGCGACTGCCGGCACCGAGCTCAAAGCTGCCGACTTCGTGCCTTCGAAGGCGGAGGTGGATTCCGTGAGCTACCTGCTCGGAGTCAATTTCGGCAGCTTCCTCAAAGGATACAACTTCGGGGAGGACCTGAACTATGCCCAGATTATAAAGGGCATGAAGGACTTCGTGGCAGCCGAGGGTGACATGCGTTCTCCCGAGTTCGCCGCCCAGCTGAAGTACAGCCCGCAGTCAATCAACAACGCCTTCAACTCCTTCCTTGAGAAGAGGCAGAACTACCTCTCCGCAGTAAACGAGGAGGAGGGTCAGAAGTTCCTCGCCGCCAACGCGAAAAAGGAAGGTGTCAAGACCACCGAAAGCGGTCTGCAGTACAAAGTGATAGCTCAGGGCAACGAAGTGAAGCCCGGCCCCAAGGACACAGTATGGGTACGCTACAAGGGAACCCTGCTCGACGGAACGGTATTCGACCAGACCGCAGAGGGCGCCGATTCAGTGCGCCTGACCCTCGACAGGGTGATCAAGGGCTGGCAGGAAGGCATGCAGCTCGTAGGTGAGGGCGGAAAGATAGAGCTCTATGTTCCCGCAGAACTCGGCTACGGCAAGCGCGGATCCGGCCTCATCGGTCCCAGCTCGACCCTGATTTTCGACATCGACCTCACCCGTGTGGGCAAGGTTGCCGAAACGACGGAAGAATAATTGTCAGATTCCAATGAAAGAGAGGGCGTCGGCCAGTCGGTCGACGCCCTCTCTTTCAACTATAGAAGTGTCTATTTGAACAGCTGCTCGGTGAAGTGGGTCAGATAGATTCTCCAATTCCGCCAGATGTGTCCGCCGTCGGTCTCCTCGTACTGATAGGGATAGTTGTTCTCGTCGAGGAAAGCCCTGAGGTCGACGCATGACTGGTAGAGGAAGTCGGTCTTGCCCATTCCGATGTAGTAGAGCTCGGGCTCGGCACCGAACAGGGCCTTCATCTGGGCCTGGTATTCCGCATCGGAGTGCATGGTGTCGAGGTCCATGAAGATGGCTGCGGAGAAGAGTCCGATGTAGCCGAAGGTTCCGGGATAGAGCTTGGTGGTCAGGAAAGTGTGGCCGCCGCCCATGGAGAGTCCGCACATTGCGGTGTTCTTCGCCCCCTTGAGCACGCGGTAGTGGCTCTCCACATACTTCATGATGTCGGGGAAGCTTTCCTGCATGGTGGACTTGGGCTCGCCGAATCCGCCTCCCAGGAAGGTGGGCTGGTACATTCCGGCAGACCATTCTCCGGGTGCGGCCTCGGTGTCCACGTTGCCGTTGGGCATCACCACTATCATGGGCTTGACTTTTCCGAGGGAAATCAGGTTGTCGAGAATCTGCGCCGCCCTTCCGAGCTCCGACCATGCGTTCTCGTCGCCGCCGGCTCCATGGCAGAGGTAGAGCACCGGATAGCGTGTCCTGCCTTCTTCGTATCCGGGAGGGGTGTAGATGGTCATGCGGCGGGTGAGTCCGAGAGTCGGGCTGTCGTACCACACCTTCGAAAGGTTGCCGTGGGGAACGTCCTGAACCTCGTACAGCCAGCCCTTGTCACCTTCCTCCCCGGAGATGATGAAGATGTTGGTCCAGGTGGAGATGTCGCGGTTCTGGTAGATGTTGGACGGGTCGAGATAGCGTGTGCCGTTCACGATGAAGTAGTAGCTGTAGAGCTCGGGCTCCAGAGGCTTGGTGGTGTAGGTCCAGATTCCGTCCTCTCCCTGTACGAGCGGGTATTCGACATTGGCGTCGTTGCCCTCGAAGTCTCCGGCGACGCTCACCGTGATCGCCTTGGGCACGTTGAGCCTGAAGGTCACGCTGTTGTCATCGTTGATTTGCGGGGATACGACGGTGGCTGAACTGTACAGCGCCTGCTGTCCGAATGCTAATACGGACAGCAGCAGCGCTGAAAAAAGGGAAATGACTTTCTTCATCCTGATTTATTTTAAACTTCGTTTACAATCACGCTGCGCCTCGGCATACCCGAATCCATTCGGTTCTGCGCTCGGCTTGCAGTTTATTTTATATGTGCGAATGCGTCGGTGACCTCGAAGCTGCTGGCCTTGCGGACGTTGACCTTGGCGCTGGTAGCGGTGTCGTTGGCGTTCTTCGCGAAATACAGGGTGTAGCTTCCGGCTGCGGTCTGCCACTCGTTGGCGTCGATGTTGAACGATGCCAGCTCGTAGGGGGTCAGCG
>UQQM01000048.1 GCA_900543205.1 uncultured Bacteroides sp.
AATTTATAAATATTCCAAAATGGAAGACTTCAAATCATAATTAAAAATTTAAAAAAGTTTTATTTCGATGTCAATACCATGAATTCGTTAACAATTTATGATTAAATAAAGTAATTATCAATTGGATGTAAAGCAAAAAAATTCAATGCGATTCGTCCGTTTTCCGAAGCTGCGCAAAAAAAAATCGGACCGGCATGGTGCCGGTCCGACTGATTTACAGTAATCGAATCGCTTACCTTACATTGACAGGCAGGGGCGCGACTGCATTCCGCATCGCATTTTCATCTGGCATGACGATGCTCGAAGAGGTGACGGCTACAGGTGCCGCATACGCTTTGGCTGCAGGCGCTTCAACATCCTTGCGGACCGAAACCGAAACTGACATGTCCTTGTGAACTGCCGGCAGTCCGGCCGCCTCGGACACCTTCGCCGCAGAGGTCACTCCGAACAGGTCCTTGAGCCTTTCGGGATCCGCCGCTCCTTCGGGAGTCAGCGTGAAAGGTTCGCTCTTGAAGAGAGGACCGGGGTTGCCGTTCTCGTCAACCGCCACTCCGAGCAATATCATAGGATAGTTGTAGTTGGCCAGGAAGAGGATGGAAGGCTCCCCGGGATAGTCCATCATCAGGATTTCTATGACATCATCGTCGGAAACGCCGTCGAACATGTCGTCGGTATATGAATACAGGGAATAGTAGTAAAGCTCGACGTCGGACGGCTCGGTCTTCGCGTAGCAAGGAAGCAGGACCTCAATGCCCTCCTCAAGAAGGCTTTCAAACTCGGCCGCCGATCCGGGATCGATCTCGCTGAGCACGTCGAGTGAAGCCGCAATGTCGAAATATTCCTCGAAACCGACTTCTATGGTCGCATCGCCGACTACCGCTTCGGTGGTCATGAAATCCGTACGGAACAGGCCCGTCGTGGCATAGCCTGAAATCTGGCCGAAAGCGCAGACTGAATACTCCGTTTCAGGGTTGAGCCCGGAGACCGGTTCGGAAAAATCTCCGCTCGCAGCTATAGGATTGTACCAATAAAGGAGATAGTCCAAGATCTCGCTGTCCGCAGAATAGTCGGCGAGCTCGGCCGAAGGTACTATGAATATGCCGTAGGGATCGTCATTGGTTGCGCTGACATTGAGCGTCGCGGTCCTCGAGCCGATGTCGGTCACGCTTATGGAGAGCTGGTTGTCGGAAGGCTCAAGCGCCTCTGAGCTGACCTCCATGGAGACGGGATCGGAGCAGACCACGGCCTCGTCGCTGATTGCGAACGCCACGATGGTATAGTCCGTGGAGGGTTCGAATGAGAACACCCAGTCGTCCTCACCCTGACGGCAGAAGACATAGAGCACTTCTTCCGCCCCCATTCCGAACGACTGATAGAGAGAAAGCTTCGCCAGGAAATTGTTGTAGCAGAGCTCATAGAGATCGGTGTCGGGTGTAAGGGATGCAGTATGATACGCCTCGCAATAATAATATCCGTCATAGTCGACGGGTGTGACGTGCGCGGTAACCTGAGGTCCGTTCACGGTGGCGGTGATAGTGAAGTCTGCTTCAATCTTCGGCACCTCCCCGCTTGTGAACCTGAGGTAGACGATGTCCGTCAGCCTCTCGGAGGTGGCGGTGTCGATTCCGTAGACATAAAGCACGTTCTCGGTCTTGGGCAAGGTGCTGAACGTCACATCGAGCAGGTCACCTGAAAAAGCATAATCCTCCACGTAGGGCTCCAGATATGTCAGATCGTCCTGGAACAGAGCCTCGTCAGTCGTAAGGTTGTTCTCGTCAAGATAAGCCTGCGTCCTTCCTATGCAGATATAGTCCATCTCCTTGTCTTCCGGAATGATGTCGACCACGTAGGAAGTGGCTCCCACTTCCTTGAGAATGATGGTGAAGGGTGCGGGGGCTCCGGCATCCTGGGCGATGGAGAACACCTTGTCGGCCGCTCCGGGATAGCTTACGGTCACATCGACCGACCTCGTCTCCGTGGCCTCGTTGACGGCCACATCGAAGTTGATGTTGTTCCCGACGACCTCAAGACCGGTCACCCAGTCGTTTGCTCCGGCGTCTGCCGAAACCTCGGCTCCTTCCCGGGGGTTTGAAACCTGGAAGGCGACCGAAAATGTGCCTCCGTCTGCAGGGACATTGACCTCCGTCTGGCTCAAAGTCAGCCCGGGGTCCTCCAAAGGCTTCTCGCAGCTGTATGCGAGGAGCAGGACGGCCAGGCCGAACATAGGATAAATTGTCTTTTTCATAACATTATTAAATTGTTTCCGGTGATAAAAGTAAGAAAAATATCAGGGACGTTGACTATTCCGCCCTAAAAAACAGAGAGATCTCCCTTGCAGAAGACCTCTCCATTCTCAATGTCAGTTCGGATTATCTGGCTGCTTTGATTGTCTTATGAGCGACAGGGTGCGCAAGTTTGAATCCGTTGGACTTGACAATCTCGGCTTTCTCTTCGACAGTCTTGGCTCCCTTTGCCGGGTAAGCGGCATAGGCCTTGACTGAACCGCCGGATTTGGTAGACGCTGTCATAGGATAAGAATAGTCCGCCGCATCCACCTCACCCGACCAGCTTCCGCTCCAGACATATCCCCTGTCGTCCGTACAGTCGAAGACAATGTCGTAGCTTCTGTCTCCATGGTTCACCACCTCGACGGTTCCTCCGACCGCAGGAGCGCTGGCAGTGCAAACCTCCGCTTCGTCCCACGAAGTGTACCAGGTCCCGGAGAAACTGCCGAAATCATTGAGGCGTCCCGCCACGAACTCCCCTGCCGCCGGCTCATCGGAAACGGAGACCCTGTAGGTTCCGGAAGGAATGCCGGCGGAAAAATCAGACGTTTCCGCCACAATCTCGGCCCGCACCCTGTCGCCCGCTCTCTCGGATCCGATGAGGAACACCCAGTTGCCTCCGGTGCCGAAATAGTCTCCGTAATAGTAGGCAAGGCCCTCCGCACCAGTCAGATTGACAGTGCAGTCACCGGTCAGGGTCGACATAGGGCCGGGAACGCCGCTCACGGCGAGAGGGCCCTCATAACTGCATGTCACCGGTATCCCTTCGGCCGTCATCAGCTCGCAGCTGACAGAATATGAATCCTGGCCGCCGGAAATCTCCACCGTGCCGGAGCTGATGTAATATGTCATGAAGCTCAGCTCTTCGGAAGGAGAATACGACAGATAGCTGCCCATCTCAGTACCCAGCAGGTCGTAGCCGGCCGCGACGGTGAACGCTGCTCCGGCATGTGCGCTGACTTCGTAGGTTCCCGTGGCTATGCCGCCATCAGCGTCGAAGGGCATGAAGATGTCGAGATCCATCAATGTCCCTGGAGGCGCGACAATTCCGTCCTCTCCGAGAGACATGTCGGTGAACTGCATCGCGACTTCCATGACGGAACCCGAACGGTCGAGATAGCCTGCTCCGGCAGTCACGGCGACGCACTCGAGGGATTCCGGAAGCGGAGGGAAGCAGTTTCCGGAATAGACGAAATGATGGGTCGCACCGTCGGTGTCTGAAAGATTCCCTTCAATGACATAGGCCTCGCCGGCCTTCGCCACTTCCAGCGTGCCTTCACTGAAAGCGACCATTGGAGCGGGCGGAAGGATGAAGCCCGAATATTCGACGCTGAACGTCATCGGGAGGGTCTCTCCGAGAACTCCGAGCGTATATGTCCCCGCAGGAAGCTCCTGTCCGGAGCCGGCTTCGGCATAGAGTTCGAGCAGATAGTATGCTCCGCCCTCCTCGAAACTGTTGTCCACTACCGGCCGGTCCGACAGTATCACATAGTAATTGTCTTCTCCGGAATTGCCGTAACCGGAAGTGTATTCCCCAGAAAACTCCGTAAGTTCATACTCATAGTCCGCCTCCACCTCCGGAACAGGTTCGGGGTCGGGTTCTGGTCCGGGACCAGGCTGGACAGGTTTCTGGCATCCGGCGGCCAACGCCAGCAGAGCCAGGGACAAAAGGATATCAATTGTCTTGTTTTTCATATAGAAAAAAATGTTAGCGGGTTAATATAGTGAATTATTTCCTACAAAAAAGGGAGGCCTCCCTAAGAAGGTCCCCCTCTAGGATATCGGGATTGAGATTATCTTCCCATCCTGCTGAGCCTGAAGCTTTCCTTCAGGGGCTTGGCCTGGACTTTCGCCAGCTTAAGTCCGTTGGACTTCATGAATTCGGACTTTTCCTCCACGGGCATGAGCTCTTTTGCGTCAAGCGTCTTCCCGGCAGGCTTCGCGGACTTCACTGAGTATGAAGACGCCTGGGAATTATCGAGAGTCTCTATCTCTCCTGTCCAGCTTCCGTCCCACACGTTGCCTGCGTCATCCACGCAGTCGAAAGTGATGTCGTAGGTTCCGTCGCCGTTGTTCACGACTTTGACGGTTCCGTCAACGGCGGGAGCGTAGCCAACAGGCCGATCTTGCGCATCAGTGCAGATATACCAGCTTCCGTATAAAGTGTTATCGAATATAAAGCCTGGAACGTATTCCCCGGGAGAGGGAAGGTCTGACGCCATGGGCTTGTATTCTCCGGAAGGGATGCCCGCCTCGAAGTCGGCCGCCTCTCCGACAAGCTCCACCTGGACTCCGTCGCCACCTGAAGTGGAACTGAGGATGAACATCCAGTTGGCGCCTCCGGTCCCATAGGCGTCTCCATAGTACGCAGCCATTCCGGTCGCTCCTTCAAGGTCGAGCTCATAGTCTCCGGTCAACGTGGTCATGGACATTCCGGAAACCTCCAGATAGCCCTCATACGTGCACTTTACGGGAATGCCATCCTCTGTCACGAGGTCGCAGGTCACGTTGTAGAGGCCGAAGTCGGGGCTGCCCGAAATCTCGACGGTGCCTCCGCTTCTGAGGCCATATTCAGAAAAATCAGTATTTGCGTCAGGGGAATATGTGAGACTGCTGTAATAGGTGGCCACGGTATATTACTCTCCTCCCATTTCAGTGACGTCGTATATACCTGTCGCAATCCTTCCGTCCTCATTATACGGCATATAGACATCCAGCTGGAGCAGGGAGCCCGGAGGGTACACATAGCCTTCAGCATCGGGAGTCATGTCAGTGAACTGCATGGTGATGTTCATCACTCCGTCGCTGTCGGAATAATAGAGTGCAGTAGCCAGGGTGGCTTCAATCTCTATCGCGTCCGGGGTCGGTTCGGGTTCAGATGAGTAGGCAGGGCCTGAATATACGAAATGATGGGCGTCTCCGTTCTCATCGGTCAGATTTCCCTCGAAATTGTAGATGTCGCCATCCTTCGTCAAGGTGACTTCTCCGCCGGTGAAGGTCAGTTCTTCATAAGTTCCATCCTCGTAATAAGCCATGAAGTAGGTGTTCCAGTCATTTGCCAGGGTCATGGGATCGGTGGCTCCTTCAGCTCCGAACGTGTAAGTTCCCTCGGGCATGTTGTAACCGCTTCCCGCTTCAGCATAGAACTCAAGAGAGTAGTACACTCCGCCAGGCTGGGGCATTTCGCCGTCAATCAGCGGAAGATCGGACAGAACCATATAGTAGCAGTCCTCTCCGTTGACTCCATAGCCCTCATCGACTATTCCTTCGAACTCGGTCAGCACATAGTCGTGGCCTGCTCCGGGTACGTCACCGCCTTCTTCGGAGATGATTCCGGAATATACGATGCTGTAGGCGGCTCCGTCCCTGCCGGTCACAGTTGCCATAAGGTCATAGAAACCGTCACTCTCGGGGTCGGAAACTTCAATCGTTCCCTCGCTGAAATATACGTTCTCACCCTCGGCGGTCAAGATATTGGATATGCTCGTGAAAGTCATCGGCCCGTAGCTGTCCTCTCCATCATAGACGTATGTTCCGGTAGGAAGGGCGCCGTTGGTGCCAGCCGTCGCATAGATGTCGAAAAGCACCACCGTGGCCCCCTCGGAAGGATAGCCGTCGGCATTGAAAGGCATGTCGGAAAACGACAGGAAGTAGTTGTCCTCCCCTCCGGGGCCCTCTGCCGTGTACACATAAAGCGTGGAGTATGACATCTCGAGACGCTCGGCGTCAGAGCCCGGCTCATCGCCGCCCTCGCCCGCTGCCTGCACGAGCGTGAACTCGCACTTATCCGCGGCTCCGGCATACGACAGCGTGAACTCCGCCGTGCGCTCCGCCTCAGTGTCATTCGCCTCCACCGCAAGAACCACGTTCGGGCTCACGCCGGTGACTTTAACCCATGAATACTCCTCAGCACCAACAACTTTCACCGTCGTACCTTCTACAGGGTTGGCTACCTTGTATGCTACGGTAACGTTTCCGCCCGCAGCAGGCGCCGTGTACTCCGTGGTGCTCATCGTAAGAACCGGAGGCTCCACCACCGGCTTCTGGCATCCGCCCGCAAGGAACAGCAACGCCATCCCCACTGCGGAATACAGCACATGATTTCTCATAGAGTAAAAATTTTTATTTGATGTTTGAACATATAAAGATAACAATATTAACCGACTTTTCGTAAGTCTTGCTTGTCTCATTGGTGTTTCTTCTATTCGAGGTCCCGTTCCCTGGCGGCCACGGGATTGCCGTAAATCTGCCAGAATATCTTCCTGAGCTCGTCGCGGTCGAGGCTGCGCTCCACCTTGTTGAGCTTGCGCTCGGTGTAGTCCTTGAAAGCCTCCAGTTCGGCTTCGCTGTAGATTCCCCGGTACTTGCTGCCGCCGTTCATGAGGTCGTAGCCCATGTAGTTGGTCTTCCAGAGCTTGTAGCCGCGTATGATGCGGAGGTCAAGGGTGCGGCGTATCGCCTGGTAGCGGTCGTTGCGGTCGCAGGCGGACGCCATCTCTATCTCCCCGCGCGTCAGGGGCTTGTCGATGTTGAGGTGCACGCCGCCCTTCCACTGCTTGATGCCGAGCATTATGCTGTGGGTGTCCTCCATCTTCTTCTTCACGTATTTGCGGCTGCGGGAAATCAGCAGCTCGCGCGCCTTGCGTATGTCGCAGGGTTCGTATTCGTAGGATATGCTCATCGGGGTGATGTGCAAGGCGTCGAAATTGTCCAGGAAGCTCCCCGTTCCGCTCATGTCGAACATCTTCAGAAGTCCCTGCTCGGTCGTGTCGAGGCCGTCCTTCGTCCGCCCTTCCCTCTGGGCTATCCAGATTGCGCTCTTCCCGGAGGTGACGGTCTCCCTGATGTATTTCGAGAGCAGCTGTGAGGAAAGGTAGAGCTCCCTCGCGGAAATGCCCCTGATGACCTTGATCATGCGGTTGGAGCGCAGCAGGTCGGCAACCAGTCTGTTGCCTTCGAGCAGGTTGCTGCCCACGCATATCTCCGTCATCGGCATCTTGTTGGCATACAGGGTCCACTGCACCAGCGCAGGGTCAAGTATGATGTCGCGGTGGTTGGAGACCGCCAGGAAGGTGCTGCTGCGGTCGATGTTCTCAAGGCCGTCGCAGCTGAAACCGGCGGTGCTGCGCTCGATGATGGCGGCCACCACCTTGTACATGACTACCTCCTGGAATTCGTCGATGGAATGCACGCCCTTGAGCAGCTTCCTCAGGGTGTTCAGAGGCTCGTCGGGGAAGAAGAACTTCGATATCACCGGGAGCATCGGGCTTTTCGCCATCCGCCCCAGGACTTCCACGACCTCTTCGTCGGTATACGGGATTATGCTTTCAAACTCCTTGTCTGTCATAATAAATGCGGTTGAAGTCAAGCGTCGCGGCGGAAAAGCAGCGAGCTGTCGCCGTAGCTCAGGAAACGATAGCCCCCGTCAAGGGCATGGCGGTAGATATTCCTCCAGTCGCCTCCGACAAATGCGGAAATCAGCAGCAGAAGGGTGCTCTGCGGCTGGTGGAAATTCGTCACCATCATGTCGGTCACGCGGAAGCGGAAGCCGGGGACTATGATGATACGGGTTCCGGTCACGAGGCGGTCGAGCCCGCGCTCTTCCAGATAGCGGACCACAGCGTCGAACGCCTCCGCGCGGCTGTAGGGATACTCTTCGGTATATGGCGCCCACTGCGCGATTTCGGAAGGTTTTCCGGTCTGCAGCAGGGACACTCCCTCATAATAAAGGGATTCGAGGGTGCGCACCGAGGTGGTGCCGACGGCGACCACCGGACGGTTGCTGTCGCGCAGCAGTCGCAGCAGGTCCAGGCTCACGGAAAACGGTTCCCGGTGCATGGGATGCTCCGAAATTAGGGAGCTCTTGACCGGAAGGAAGGTGCCCGCACCCACATGCAGGCATACATCCTCAATATCGACCCCCTTAGCCTTTATGTCATCAAGCACGCGCCGCGTGAAATGCAGGCCTGCCGTCGGGGCGGCCACCGAACCTCTGTATTTCGCATAGAGGGTCTGGTAGCGCTCCAGGTCGATGTCCTCGGTCTTCCTGTTGAGATACGGGGGGATGGGCACCTGGCCGCAGAGCTCGAGCACACGCGAGAAAGGAATGCCGCCGTCCCAGACGAACTCCACGACGCCGGTCCGCCCGTCCCTGGAGACCGGACGCGCCCTCAGTCCCAGCCTGGCAGCCTCCGTCCCGCCTGCGTCGAAGTCCAGTTCATCGTCCTTCCAGCGTTTCGCATTGCCGATAACGCATTTCCAGCGGCAGCTGCCCGTGGAAGCGAAATTGCGGTCATACTCGGCTGGCGTGTCGGGCTCGAGGCAGAAAATCTCGATGTGCGCACCGGTCGCGCGGCGGAAAAAGAGCCTCGCCGGCACCACCTTGGTGTCGTTGAATATCATTACGGAGTCCGAAGGCAGTTCGGCCGATATATTGCGGAATACGCTGTCGCGGATCTCTCCGTCCTTGTATATCAGCAGTTTGGAAGCATCCCTCTCAGCGAGTGGATACTTGGCTATACGCTCTTCCGGAAGCTCGTATGTATAATCTTCTATTCTGATTACAGGTATCATCCTTCCATATTGAAACCTACAAAGTTAAGAAACTCCTTATTAAATTAAAAATCAGCGGCTGAAGCGCCCGACTTGTATTGCGGTCGGCCGACACCGACGCCCGGTGCGGCACTGCATTCGGCCAACGCCGCGCCGGATGCGGCACTGCGGCTATGGCGAGACAGGCGGTTCTGCAATTCACCTTTTTTGGCAATCGCCGTCTGAAGCCCCTGTGAGGGCACTAGCTGTTGGAGGTGGGCACCTTTTCCTTCCACCTCGGTAGAAGATATGCCCTGTATGGCCCTACAACAGGGTTTGCTCGTGAAGGTGGATTGCAGAACTATATCTCGTCTCGATTTTCAGAATTCCTGTCTTGAAGCACGGTACGTTCTCATCAAAACAATTGTTTTGTAATCGGAAGACGCCGGACGCGGCACTGCGGCTCGCGAGGCGAAAACGGGGGACAAGCCTCCCTCGCCC
>UQQM01000049.1 GCA_900543205.1 uncultured Bacteroides sp.
CTGCCCGTGATTACTTGACAAGCTTGCTTGAAGCGATGAGGGAAAACCGTGTAGTGACAATCACTTATTGCGGGTTCAACAAGTCCGGTAGCCACACATTCCCGATCGAGCCTTACTGTGTAAAACTGTTTGAAAACCGATGGTATGTCTTGGCTCACAACATTCATTATGATGATTATCGAATTTACGGATTGGACCGTATAGAAGATTTGGAAATAACAACGGACACATTCAAACTTCCAAAAGATTTTTCAGCATCAGATTATTTCTCAAATTATTACGGAATTATATCCGACAGCAATATAAAGTCCGAACGGATGGTTATCAGAGCCTACCGTAACCATATTCCCTATATGAATTCGCTTCCCTTGCATCATAGCCAGAGGTTGCTGGAAGATAACGGTGAATATGCCGACTTTGAGTTATTCCTTGCTCCTACATTCGATTTTATAATGAGATTACTTAGCGCAGGAGCCATGATAGAAGTCATTTCTCCGGTATCTTTAAGAAAGACATTGAAAGGATGTGTGTCAGATATGTACAACTTGTATAAAAACGATTGACTATGCATGATTTCGCAGCATTACTCTAATTCGTGACTGTCTATGATGTTTAGTTGACTTGTGTTGTTGAAAATTACAACATCTTTCGTACCTCCGCATCGGAAGAAAACAGGTGACTTCGGACGGGAAAACTCCTTTTTCCCGTTGGTTCATTCAAGTGAAAAGTGCGGCTAAACTTCCGGGCCCCGGGCAATCAGAATTCCGGAATATCAAATTGAAAACGCTTCAGTCCTTCCCGGTTGCCGATGCGGCAGCCTTCGCCCTGGCCAGCACCGGCCCCAGTCGTAGTTGCGCCACAGGCCTACCGCCATCATATACACCATGAGCAGGCAGGACACCACGCATATCAGGGCGTCGTCGGCGATGACCTTCATGCCATGCTCCCCACAGGCATTTCCCCTCTTTTCGCACCATTTTCCGGCGGCCCATGCTGATGTCTGAAAATATAATCCTAAATTTGTACGTTTTGCCACATGCGCAAAGCGCAACAGATTCATTCGGATTATGGGTAAACTCTACGACGAACTGACCAAGGACTACAGGGTCAAGGAAGGGCTGAAGACCTGCATCAACTGCGGGACCTGCACCGCCATCTGCCCTGCGGCCGAGTTCTACCGCTACGACCCGCGCAAGATAGTGGACACCGTCCAGAGCAAGAACGAGGCTGAAATAGAGAAACTGCTGAAGAGCGATACCATCTGGTACTGCGGAGAATGCATGTCCTGCGTGACGAGATGCCCCCGCAAGAACGGCCCGGGCCTGGTCATAATGGCGCTCCGGAACCTTTCGGCCAAGCTCGGGTACTTCACCTGCTCCGAAAAGGGACGCCAGCTGCTCCCCCTCACACGCATGCTGACCGGCAACATCCTGAAATACGGCTACTGCATATACCCCGAAACTTTCCGCTGGGAGGACCACGTCGAGTCCGGACCGGTATGGAAATGGCATACGGAACACCTCCGGGACAACATGGAGCGTCTCGGCGCCAATTACCAGGGCGAAGGCCCGGGAGTGCTGAGGAAAATCCCCCAGGAAGCCCTCGACGAACTGAAAAGCATCTTCGACGTCACCGGAGGGACCGAAAGGATCGAAACGGTCGAGCGTTACTCCAGGATGAAGGCCGAGGAGATGGGCGTCAGCATGGACGAGTATGAGAGAATAGCCTTCGAGAAGAACTCTCCTGGCCATCTCAACGATGAATAAGACAACACACACCGGATATGATATACCAAGGAAAACAGAAAATATGGGCCGACTACCAGAAAGAGATCCCCGATGACCATTGGTTCTATGTGAGGAGCTGCATCAGGCAGAATTTCTTCCCGGGTGCGGAAAGGATGTTCCTCGAGATATGCCGGGGCGTTCTCGGCAGGGACTTCCACGAAACCGCGAGCCACACGACCTGCGGGGGCATCGCCTACCACTGCGACACCATCCCCCAGGAGACCGCGATGACGATAGTCGCAAGGCAGTTCGCCCTGATGACCGAGGCGGGCTACGAAAACTATGTGACATCCTGCATCACCTCGTTCGGCAACTACATCGAGATACTCGAAACCTGGAACGAGTTCCCCGAACTCGAAGCGAAGATACGCGAGCTGCTCTGGAAAGCCTGCCGCAGGGAATTCAAGAAACCCAGATACGTCGCACACGCAAGCGACCTCATATACAAGTACAGGAACCTCATCGCGGAAAAGGCCGCCTACCGTCTCGTCAACAGGCAGACCGGCGAACCGCTGAAGGTCGTCGAACACATAGGCTGCCACTATTCCAAGATGTTCCCTTCGAAGGGAATAGGCGGAGCCGAATACCCCTACGTGTTGTGCGGCATGGTGGAATCCTGGGGAGGCAGCGTCATCGACTATCCCGAACGCCGCCACTGCTGCGGCTACGGCTTCAGGCAGTACCACGTCAAGGCCAACCGGGGATATTCCCTCTCCAACACCTACAAGAAATTCGAGTCCATGGAGCCGTACCATCCCGACATGATCATCACCAACTGCCCGGGGTGCCCGTACTTCCTCGACCGCTGGCAATACGTGATAGCCGAGACCGAGGGCAAGACATACGGGGAGAACGGATACGGCATCCCAGTGTTCACCTACGAGGAAGTCGCCGGCATGCTGCTGGGCTACGACCCGTGGGATCTCGGACTGCAGCTGCACCAGGTCGCCGTGGAGCCGCTGCTCGACAAGATAGGTATACCCTACAGTCCCGAAGACAAATACAAGGGCGTCGACAGGAAAGACATCATGAAGCCGGAACTCCCCGGCGTCCTGAAATGCTGCTGAGAACTTCAACGACTACAGGATGAAACAGAACATAGTCATAATAGGCGGAGGAATCGCAGGACTCGAGGCGGCCAAGAGGCTCCTGAGGCTGGGATACAGCCCCATCATAGTGGAAAAGCAGAACCGTCTGGGCGGGCATGTGGCCGGATGGCACCGCCTCTTCCCCGACATGACACCCGCACAGGAAATCGTTTCGGGCCTCATCGAGGACTCCTCCGACGCCAACATTTTCCTCGACACCGAAATCTCGTTCATGAACAGGCTCCGCGACAGCTACAACATCATGCTCTCCAACGGAGTCTCGGTCATCGCCAGGGCCATACTCTTCACCACCGGATTCTCGCTCTTCGACGCCTCCAGGAAAGAAGAATACGGCTACGGCATCTACGACAGGGTAATCACCAACAGCGACCTCGAACACTGGTTCAACGAGGGGCAGGACATGCGCATCGACAGCTCCGACATGAAGGCCGTCGGCTTCGTGCATTGCGTGGGCTCCCGCGACGAGAAGGCCCGCAACCCGCAGTGCTCCAAGGTATGCTGCATCACCGCCGTCAAGCAGGCCATAGAGATGAAGAAGAGGTTCCCTGACGCGGCCGTGTACTGCTTCTACATGGACCTCAGGATGTTCGGCAAGAAGTTCGAGGACTTCTACATCTCCGCCCAGAGGGACTACGGAGTACGTTTCATCCGGGGCAGGGTCTCCGAGGTCAGCGAGAACATCGACGGGCAGGTCGTCGTGAAGGCCGAGGACACCCTGGCCGGCAGGCCGATAAAGGTCACCCTCGACCTGCTGGTGCTGATGGCCGGCATGGTCAGCGGCGGCGACACGGCCTCCCTCGCATCGATGCTCCGGATACCCGTCGACTCCGACGGCTTCTTCAAGAGCAGGAACAACATCAGCGGCATCGCCCAGTCACCCTCCCCTCGTGACGGAATCTTCTACGCCGGGGCGTGCACCGGGCCGAAAACCATACCGGAAACCCTCGCCGAGGCCGATTCGGCCGCCCTGGAAATCGACACGTTCCTTAAAAAACATAACGGCTGACCATGGGAAACATTTTCGGATTCGGCATCTCCCCCAGCTCGACGGTCAACATGGACAAGGTGGACTTCACCCTGTTCGACAGGCTGCACGAGCTCGAACCGGATGCGTGGAAATGCATGTCGTGCGGCTCCTGCAGCGCCACATGCCCGGCAGGGACCTTCAGCGGGATGAGCCTGAGGAAAGTGCTCCACTGTCTCCAGAGAGGCAGGGAGAAAGAAGCCGTGAAAATGCTCCGCTGCTGCATGCTCTGCGGGAAATGCTCCATAGTCTGCCCGCGCGGAATCAACACCCGGCATCTGATACTCTCAATCTGCAAACTGTATAAGGAGGACTGAGGTGAGCGAAAGATTTGCATCCGGCTACAACAACTTCGTGCTGCCGTTCCTGATAGGGATGGCGTTCGTCATCACATACTGCCTCGTCGCGCTGGCAAGAATACTTCTCCAGCTGCCCGCCGAGGACAGGAGGCGCTTCCTGAAATCCCTGATCACCCCGAAGACCATGCTGAAGAACTTCAAGGACATCTTCTGCGACTGCCTTCTGCACGTGAAGATATGGAAGCGCAACAAGCTCCTGGGCTACATGCACTCCAGCATAGCCTTCGGCTGGTTCATGCTGATAGTCATCGGACACATCGAGGTGCTGCTCTACACGCCGCACAGGGCGAAGCTGCTCTACTACCCGATATTCTTCAGATATTTCGTGGCCGAGACCGAAAGCACGATGGAAGGCGCCGTGCTCTTCTTCCTGATGGACTTCTTCCTTCTCATGGTCCTCAGCGGCATCACCCTCGCGATAATCAAGAGAATACGCTCGCGGCTGTTCGGCATGCGCCGCACCACGAGGCCGAGCTTCCTCGACATGATAGGCTTGTATTCGCTGTGGGCGATATTCCCGCTCCGCCTTCTCGCCGAAGGATTCACCGCCAACATCAGCGGCGGCTCCTTCCTCACGAAATCCCTCAACCACCTGTTCTCGGCGTTCCTGAGCGACACCACGAACATCCTCCCCTGCTGGTGGGCGTATTCATGCGCCCTCTGCGTCTTCTTCGTGGTGCTGCCGTTCACCCGCTACATGCACATCCCCTCGGAGATACTCCTGATTCCCATGCGCAACGCAGGGCTCAAGATACGCAACGCACGCAAGGGCCTCGCCAAGGCCCAGGTATATTCCTGCCCGGGCTGCGGACTCTGCATCGACGCCTGCCCCATGAGCGTGCAGAAGGCCAACACCAGGGACACGACCGTGTACCTGAACAGGCAGATACGCCGGAACAACGAAAGGCGCATAGAGGAGATCAGCGACAAATGCCTGCTCTGCGGCAAATGCACCGCCGTCTGCCCCGTAGGCGTCCAGGGCGACAGGCTGCGCATAGCCCAGAGGTCGGTGCGCCGCTATGGCATTAACCCCGACTATTCCCCCATCGACACGGCACCTCTGACCACGGACAGCCGAGGCAAGGTGCTTTATTACGCCGGCTGCATGACCGCCCTCACGCCCTCGATCAAAAAAGCCATGGAATCGCTGCTGCGCAAGGCCGGAGTAGAGTACGAACTCATGGACAAGGACGGAGGCATCTGCTGCGGACGGCCAATGTGGATGGCAGGACGCATCAAGGAGGCCATGCAGATGATAGTGAAGAACACGGAAATCATCCTCAGCTCCGGAGCCGACACCCTGCTGCTCACCTGCCCGATATGCTACCGCATCTTCAAGGAGAGGTACAAGCTCGACGGAATCCGGATAGTCCACCATACAGAGTTCATAGACGAACTGATATCGCAAGGACGCCTCAGAGTCAGCGCGGGAGACCGGAAGTACGTCTACCATGACCCGTGCGAACTCGGACGCGGTTGCGGGATATACGAGCAGCCCCGCAATGTGCTGCGCCATGCCGGCACCCTGGTCGAGGCCGCCAAGAACCGCAAGGAGAGCATCTGCTGCGGAGGAAGCGTAGGCAGTCTCTCGCTGGGTCTGGAGAAACGCAGGGTGATTACCGAAAATGCCCTGAGCAACCTTACGGTGGCATCACCCGACGTAATCGTGACCGCCTGCCCGCTGTGCCTCAACACCTTCGGGCGCTATGCCGACAGGAAGGTAGAGGACCTGGCAGAAACCGTGGACAGGAATGCGTCGTCAGCCATTCCTGGCAGCCTTCACCTTGGCTAGCATCTGCGCCCAGTCGTAGTTGCGCCACAGGCCCACTGCCGTCATATAGATCATGAGCAGGCAGGACACCACGCATATCAAAACGAAGGCGCCGCCATAGAGAATAATCTTCATCAGTATCACCGGGGCGTTTTCTCCGGCATCCTGTTCTCTGGCCGTATGGCCGTTGCTATATGTAACGATTTTCTCGACCCAGGGTATCGCGCTGGCGCTGCCATACATCATGGCGCCCAGGGCGAAGGCAAGCTTGCTGATGCCGCTCAGAGTCTCGGCCTCGGCTCTGGTGCGGGTTATCGTATAGCCGTAGGGGCGCTCCGCAAAAAATGTACAAAGGTATCAGGATGATGAAGAATATGGTCCAGCCTCTGACCGCACGCCTGCCCCTGTCGGCACTCTTGACCCAGACTCCGTATTCGTGCAGGGCCATTTCCTGTATCTCCTTGAAATCCATCCCGTTGATTCTGTCGAACTCCTCCCTGTACTCCCTCGCATTGGCACGCGACTCTTCAGCAAGCTTTTCGAGGTTCTTCCTGGACTCCGCGGTGCTGGCGGTGTCCGCTCTGGCGGCATAGCCTTCAGCGTACTCCATCGAAGAGGCATAATTGTGCTTCTGCATATAGAGATTGTACAACTTATATGAAATCGGGCTCAGGTGTCCGTCCCTGCTCATCGCTGCACTGATGGGGTCATAATCGTAAACAGGGGTTTCATCCCAGTTCAGGGTCGTGTCGGCCGGCGCCCAGGCTTCCACGGCTGTTACCAGCTCCTGGTTCATGTCGACATCCTTCTGTTTCCGGTCCGCCCTCCACGAAAGGAAGAGCAGCGTAAGCACTACGCCAAGAATCACCTGCCACTGGAAATTCCAGTGACGGCGCGAAGACCAGTCCAGAACCGACTCCAGGTCCGCGATGCAGAAGTCGAAATAACTGTCACCCTTGTCCGCGCGCGCATCCTTCGCCTTCTGCAGCAGCGCCTGCATCTGGGCGGTCTCCTGTGCCGTCTGGGGATACGCATCATCGATGCCTTTCGGGGTGCCGGGCTTGGTAGTCACCGCCTGATAGAGGTAGCCGTAGGCTTCAGCGTTGGGGCTGTCGCTTTCCGAGAGACGCTTCACCTCGCCGATATCGAACGACAGATATCCGCTGCGTCTCGCCTTGTTCATTTTCTTAGGAGGGGGGGGTAGTTTGATTTTGTGACATTCTGAATTAGTTTTAGGGTTAATCTTCAACGCCAAATTGCGTTTTCAATATACGCACAATCTTCATCAAATGCAAATCCAGCTGAACGGGGCTTCAGTGTTCCGGCGTGATTTGCAATCCCCTGTAATCGGCAGACGCCGGACGCGGCACTGATGATGCTGGATGCCGCAGATTGGCGCCGGACGCGGCACTGCGACTCGGGAGGCGAAAACGTGGGACAAGCCTCCCTCGCCTGCAGTCCGCATCCGGCCTCAACACGTAGCTCACCGAGCGGACTGAATTGACGCCGGGCAGACTTTTTTCGTCTGCGAGGCGCAATTGCAGCCGCGAGGTGTTCCGGCTGGACTTATGCGACTGAATCATGTGCCAGTAAAACATGTGAGAAGGTGAAAAAGCTCAAGTGATTGACAATCAGGGTATTTCAAGATTTATGCCGCGCACATGTCGCTCTTCCGATCCCGACTTGTGAGCCCGCCGGATTGCAAAATCGGCCTTGGACAGCCGTGCAGGTGCGATTTCGGAAAACATCCCGCTCACAAGTATTTCGCCGCCCGCAGTCAGATTCAGTGTTCCGGCGTGATTTGCAATCCCCTGTAATCGGCAGACGCCGGACGCGG
>UQQM01000050.1 GCA_900543205.1 uncultured Bacteroides sp.
GCCTCGACGACCTCCGCTGGTGGAACGAGGAGGCCGGCGGATGGGACATCGAGCGAGGGACCCTCGACCTCATGCTCGGCTCGGCTTCCGACGACATAAGACTGACAGCAGAAGTAACTCTGTAATACACAACACACTAATCTATTTAACCATGCAATTGCAAAATGTATTGAAGAAAGCATTGTGCGCTTTCTGTCTGATCTTGGCGGGGGGGTCGATTGCCTTCGCCCAGGATCTCAACGTACGAGGCAAGGTGGTTGACCAGTCAGGTCTTCCGCTGATCGGTGCAGGAGTCATGCAAGTCGGCACCACCAACGGTGTGATTACCGACATGGACGGCAACTTCACCATTACCGTTCCCGAGGGGTCGACCCTTGAGATTTCATACGTAAGCTACCTTACGCAGCAGCTTCCCGCCCAGGCGGAGATGAATGTGGTCCTCCTGGAAGACACCCAGATGCTCGATGAGACCGTGGTCATCGGCTACGGTATCCAGAAGAAGAGCGACCTCACCGGAGCGATTTCTTCCGTGAAGGGAGAGGACTTCCAGTCCAGATCCATCACCTCTCCCGAGCTTGCGCTCCAGGGAAAGACCGCGGGCGTACAGCTCTTCAGCTCATCCGCCGCTCCGGGAGCCAGCCCCACCGTCAGGATTAGGGGTATCAGCTCCAACGGCTCCAGCGACCCTCTCTACGTAGTCGACGGCCAGATCACCAACAGCATCAGCAACATCGACCCTAACGACATCGAATCGATGGAAGTGCTCAAGGACGGCGCCTCGGCGGCCATCTACGGCGCAAGGGCAGGTAACGGCGTGATTCTGATCACGACCAAGAAGGGAAGCGGCAAGGGCCATATCTCCTACGACATGCAGCTCACCACTCAGAGTCTCGGAAGGGTTCCCGAGGTCATGAACGCCCAGGAATACATCCAGTACTACCTTGAGGACGGACGCTTCACCCAGGAATACATCGACCAGAACTATGACGGCGTGACCGACACCGACTGGATCGGCTCCGCATTCGAAAACTCCTTCTCCCAGAGGCACAGCATCAAGTTCGACGCCAGCAGCGACAAGGCATCCATCTACGCTTCGCTCTCATATCTCAACAACAACGGTATGTTCGTGGGCGACAGCGACACCTTCCAGCGCATCACCGCAATGCTCAACGCCAGCTGGAAAATCACACCATGGCTTGAAATCTACAGCAACAACCAGTTCAACAACACCAGGATCGAGGAGCTCTCCGGAGGCGGCGAATCCAACAACACCTTCCTCGCAACTCTCCAGCTCGATCCTCTCACCCCGGTGAAATATTCAGCCGACAACCTGCCCCAGTTCATGCAGGACATCCTGAACGACCCCACCAAGGCGCAGCTTCTCGGAGACGGACAGGGCAACTACTGGGGAATCTCCGCAGTCAACCAGTGCGAGAACATCAACCCGTTCATCCTCAGGGACAGCCGGCACACCGAAGTGTCCAGCATCTCGCTGAGCGGAACCTCCGGACTCAATCTCACTCCCATCAAAGGCCTGACCGTTACCGGACGCATCAGCTACCGCTTCCGCACATCCCAGACCTACGGCTACACCAAGGCATACTACGCCAACTCCTACATGCACCAGGACTACATGACCCTGAGCGGAGGCATACAGGCGCCTTCATATTTCCAGGTCGAGGCGTTCGCCAACTACATGAAGTCCTTCGGCGAGCATGACTTCACCGCCATGATAGGAACCTCCTACAGCCAGGACAAGGAATTCTACGTCAGCGGAGGATACAGCGGCTCGGAAGGAGACCTCGGTGTAATCCAGGACAACCCCCTCTATTACTTCTTCCAGTTCGCGACCGCGACCGCCAGCAGGACGCTCGAAGGAGCCGAGGCCCTCTACACGAGGAACAATTCCTACTACGGCCGACTGAGCTACACGTTCAAGGACCGCTACATGATGCAGGTGTCCCTGCGTGCCGACGCGGCCGACAGCTCCATCCTCCCTTCCGACAACAAGTGGGGCTACTTCCCGGCTGTCTCTCTCGGATGGACCATCTCCGAAGAGCCTTTCATGAGCGGCGTCAAGAACGTGCTCCCCTATTGGAAACTGCGCGCAAGCTGGGGACAGAACGGTTCCACCGCGACCCTCGGCGACTATCTCTATGCCAGCGTAATCGGAAGCTCGGGAATCTACCCCATGGGCAACAGCACCAGCTATCTGCCCGCCTACAAGCCCACTTCGACCGGCAACAACGACCTTAAGTGGGAGACCTCGGAGCAGTTCAACATAGGTACCGACATTCGTCTGCTCGACGACAGGCTCACCTTCACGATGGACTGGTTCCTCAAGAAGACCAAGGACCTGCTGATCTCCAGCTACACTCCCTCGACCGTTGTCGGAGTTACCGCATCGCCGATCAACGCCGGTGACGTGGAGAACCGGGGCTTCGAATTCGAGCTCGGATGGCAGGACACCGTGGGCGACTTCCACTATTCAATCAACGCCAATGCCGCCACCCTACACAATGAGGTGACCTATCTCTACGAAGCCCTGAGCAACGGTATTTCAGGCGTTTCCTACAGATTCTCCCCTATCACCCGCTTCGAGAAGGGCTATCCCGCATGGCACTACTACGGCTATCAGTTCACCGGAATCGACCCTACGAACGGTGAAGCCATGTTCGCCGATGTCAACGGAGACGGAGAAGTGACCGAAGCCGACAAGACCGACATCGGTTCAGGTATACCGAAGGTCACCTACGGTCTCACGTTCACAGCGGCCTGGAAAAACTTCGACTTTGCGATCTTCGGCTCAGGTGCTGCCGGGCATCAGATCTTCAGCGCTCTCAACCGCGTGGACTATGCAGTCAACAAACTGACCGTATTCACCGACGACCGCTGGACTCCCGAGCACACCAACGCCACCAATCCCAAGGCAGGTGCATCCTCACAGACCGACTGGATGCAGTCAAGCGCATCCGTATTCGACGGATCATACTTCAAGATCAAGCAGATCCAGCTCGGATACTCCATCCCCAAGAGCGTTCTGGAGAAAGTCATGCTGAGCAACGCCAGGGTATACGTGTCCCTCGAGGACTTCTTCACCTTCACCAAATATCCCGGATTCGACCCCGAGATTGCCGGAACCGGCAACGCCCTTGGCGTGGATTTCGGATCATATCCTACTGCCAAGAAAGTCGTATTCGGTCTGAATATCACCTTCTAACACTAACATGCACATAACCATGAAACACATAAAAAGAATATTGACCATTGCGGCTGCGGTTTCCTGCACCATGGCAGTATCATGCAACAGCCTGTTGGAAATCCCCCAGCATGGCGTGACCAATTCCGACCAGTTCTATCAGACTGATTCGGACATCGAATCCGCCGGTGCAGCCATGTACTACGACATGCGCTCTCAGGCTGAAAGCATGATGATGCTCAAGAACGCCCTCGACGACGACTTCTATGCAGGCGGAGGCGGACGTGGAGACAACACCATCGTGGAACAGCTTGACGAATTCACCTTCGACGCCGAGAACAGCACCGTGACCGGATATTTCTCTGGCCTCTACACCGTAATCTTCGACGCCAACACCATACTCCAGCGCGTGGACCCCGAGAAATCCGACGTTGCTGCCAGAGTCTACAACGAAGCCAAGGTTTTCAGGGGATTCTGCTACTTCGAGCTCATCACCCTCTGGGGCAACGTTCCCCTTGTGGACCACGTGCTGAACGCCGATGAATACCAGATTGGCAACTCAACCCCTGAAGAACTCTGGGGTCTGGTGGAGACGGACCTCACCGAAGCCATCAATTCCGGAACCCTTCTTGAGAAGAGCGACATCGATGACAACGTGACCTGGCAGGTGACCAAGCAGTTCGCACAGGCCGTGCTCGGCAAGGCCTATCTCTGGCAAGACAAGGACTCCGAAGCCGCCAAGATGTTCGACGAGGTCATCAACAGCGGCAAGTACGGCCTGTTCCAGGGCGACTACGGCGAGATGCTCGACGTCAACAACAAGCACCACAGGGAGTCCATCCTCGAGTTCGACCATCCATACGACCTGAACAACCAGACCACCAACTTCCTGAACGGAATGGCCCACTGGAGAGTCGACAAGCTCAACGGTGTTCCTGCAGATCTCGCCCAGTCAGGCTACGGCTTCTATCCTCCGACCAAGGACCTCTATGAAGAGTTCGTCAGGGTCGAGGGAGAGGACGGATACCGTC
This sequence comes from uncultured Bacteroides sp., assembly GCA_900543205.1. Lineage (GTDB taxonomy): Bacteria > Bacteroidota > Bacteroidia > Bacteroidales > UBA932 > Cryptobacteroides > Cryptobacteroides excrementigallinarum. The sequence continues at coordinate 4,231 of UQQM01000050.1, forward strand.
TGAACCAGACCATGAGGACCTACGCACAGCTTCAGGAAATGGGCGTAAGCGTCAAGGAGCCCATCATCAGCGAGGGCTACTTCATGTGGAAGAGCCGCCTCAAGGCCGACCAGATCATAGGCATGCCCTGGGTGACCTGCCGCAACGTATCCGTGATGAGATATGCCGAGGTGCTTCTGCTTGCAGCCGAGGCAAACCTTGAGATAGACAACGCCAAGGCGACCCGCTATTTCAACGAGATACGCACCAGGGCCCAGGCACCCGAAGTAGGTTCAGTGACCCTTGAGGACATCCAGGTGGAAAAGAGGCTCGAACTTTGCTACGAAGCCACCCGCTGGCAGGATCTCGTCCGCTGGGGCATAGCCTACGACAAGCTCAAGGACCACGGCAACCAGATGCCCATGCTCCAGCTTGACGGCAGCGTCACATACGTGGACCTCGGAAATCCCGAATACGGCTTCAAGCAGGGCAAGCACGAACTGCTTCCCTTCCCCGCCGACGAGATGAGAGTCAACAAGGTCATCAAGCAGAATCCCGGTTATTAATAATAAACTATCATGAAAAAGTTAATTCTGACATTGGCGGCCATAGGATGCGGCATGCTTGCAGCCACGGCCCAGCCTGACATGAACACTAGGAACTATGCCTTTGCGCTCACCCAGCCCGAGTCTCCCGTATTCGAAGGGGACAGCATAGTGTTCAAGGTCTACGCCCCCGAGGCGAAGAACGTCTATATCACCGGTTCCTGGGAGAACTTCTATGTCGAGAATCTCATGAAGAGAGGCGAGGACGGAATATGGACCTATAAGATAGCCATGCTCCCGCCCGAAATCTACCAGTACGTCTACGACATCGACGGCATGGTGGTCCTCGACCCGGGCAACTACAGCCAGACCAGGGACATGTACAACTACCGCTCGAACCTGATAATCAGAGGACCCGAGTCGGAGCCATACTTCTCCCAGTCATCCAGCAAACACGGAGTACTGGAGAAGGTCTGGTACGATTCGAAGTCCTACGGTACCCAGAGGAGGATGTCCGTATATCTTCCCTACGGATATGACGCAGCGGACAAGGGCAAGACCTATCCCGTGCTCTACCTGCTTCACGGAGGCGGCGGTGACGAGGAGGCATGGCCCACTCTCGGAAGGCTCTGCGAAATCATGGACTACATGATAGAGAGAGGCCTCTGCAAGCCCATGATCGTGGTCACCCCGAACATCAACTCCTACGAGCTTGCAGCCTGCGAGACCGCTCTGCCGGACAAGTTCATCTTCAATCTTCAGGATCCCGAGATGCAGACCGGCGACAAGTTCTGCAACGACCTCCTCTACAGCATAATCCCCTATATCGAGCAGCACTACAACACGGTCGGCGACAAGGCTCATCGCGGAGTTGCAGGTCTCTCCATGGGAGGATTCATGACCATGAAGCTGATTCACGAGCACCCCGAGTATTTCAATGAGGTCGGCGTGTTCAGCTCCGGAGCCATGGGAGGTGATGCGGCCGCGTCCGTAAAGGCCATCAAGAAGGACGGCTACAACAACTTCATGGTTGTTTGCGGCCCCAATGACATTGCCTATCGCGGCTCCCTCGAGCTCGTGGATGCCCTCAAGGCCGAAAACATGGACTTTGACTTCTACAACGACCTCGAGACCGGCCATGTATGGCAGACCTGGCGCAAGAGCCTGCTCTGGTTCGCACCTGAGATTTTCTGAGATCAGTCTTTATAGTGTTGTTCGAACCCCCTGGAGCCCTACGGACTCCGGGGGTTCGTTTTTCATCGCCCTTGCCGGCTCGAAATCGTCTTGTCCTGCAATTCACGTCTGTCTGGCCCGACCTCGCGGCGGCGAAGCTTTTGGCTGACTGCAATCCGTTATGCCTTATCGCCGCACCAGCGCCTCGCGGCTGCAATTGCGCCTCACAGATTCAACTGCGATTTCCCGGTCATGCTTTACGGCAGTAATTATTGATAATTGTGGCAATGCAGGGCAGTATTCCACCTCGGAGGTTCCGCTGCGCTCCATCGATGCTGCGCATCGCCCGCTCACAGCCGCGGACGGCTAGCCTCCTCGGTGGGACACTGCCCTGCATACGCAATTCAGTCCGCTCGGCAAGGCAAGCTACGTACTGAAGCCGGATGCGGACTGCGGGTGAGGGAGGCTTGTCCCTCGTTTCTCGCCTCACGAGCCGCAGTGCCGCATCCGGTGACGGTCGATAGCAGTTCTGCAACCCACCTTCGCGAGCAAACCCTGTTGCAGGGCCATGTAGGGCACATCCGCTACCGAGGTGGAAAGAAAAGGTGCCCACCTCCAACAGCAACCACCCTCTCATGGGTTTCTGATGCCAGTTGCCCTAAAAGGTGAATTGCAGAACCAATCACCTTTAGTGAGGAGCCGTCATAATAATCCATCCGCAGACAGCAAAATACTTGTGAGCGGGACATCTCCCGAAATCGGGCACACACGGCTGTCAGAGGCCGATTTTGCAATCTGCCGGGCGCACAAGTCGGCCTTGGAAGGGCGACTTGTACGCGACACAAGTCTTTAAATGCATTGATTGTCAATTACTTGAATATTTCCTCCGCGCACATGTTTTTGCGCTGAACATGATTCAGTCCAGCTATGATTTGCAAGCTGGCTGCCCCGGCTTTCGTTCTGGCAGATTTTTATCCGCCGCTTTGTTTCGTGAAATTCATCGGTTTCACTTTGGCAGTTTTCAGGGCGTTCAAGAAAGGGTCAATGTAGCCAATGGAAGGAATTCGGTTCCATTTGTGCGCTTCACCCCTCTTCCATGCGTGTGCGAATGGTTTAGCCGTAGCTGATGAATTTCATGTTCCGCAGTCCTTCCGCCTCGCGGCTGCAATTGCGCCTCGCAGGCGAAAAAAGCCTGTCGGCGTCAATTCAGTCCGCTCGGCACGGCAGGCTGCGTAATGAGTCCGGCTCAGTCCTGCCGGATTTTCAATCCGGCTGGATTACAGGCTTGGTTCCGGCGGATTACAAATCATGCCGGAACGCGCTCTGATTTTTTTAGGTCACTGGAACGCAAGCCGGATGCGGACTGCGGGCGAGGGAGGCTATTCCCCCGTTTTCGCCTCGCGAGCCGCAGCTCCGCATCCGAGGACGCAAATCGCGGCGGCATTGCCGCTTACGCCGGTACGTCTCGCAACTACAGAACCGGCCATGTATGGCAGACCGTCAGCCAATCAGGCAGCGCAAAACGCGGAGAAGCCCACAGAATCAAAGAAAAGAGGCCGGCTCAAGAAGAGCCAGCCCCAATCCGTATGGAACTGCGGCGGAACCGCCGCTGGAAATCACTTTATGCCTGCGTAAGCATCGGTGACCTCGAAGCTGCTGGCCTTGCGGACGTTGACCTTCGCGCTGGTAGCGGTGTCGTTGGCGTTCTTCGCGAAGTACAGGGTGTAGCTTCCGGCGGCCGTCTGCCACTCGTTGGCGTCGATGTTGAACGATGCCAGCTCGTAGGGGGTCAGCG
>UQQM01000051.1 GCA_900543205.1 uncultured Bacteroides sp.
CAATTGCGCCTCGCAGACGAAAAAAGTCTGCTCAGCGTCAATTCAGTCCGCTCGGCAACCCCGTCCTACTATTCTTTGTATTGCACATTTTAGCCGTTCTTTATAACAGGAATTGCTGAAAATCGGGGTAATTCATACCGTTCAATGGTTCACTCTGCCCGGGGAACGATGGGGAAATTGGCCGGACATCAAAATACTTGTGAGCGGGACATTTTCCGAAATCGTGCACACACGGCTGTCCATGGCTGATTTTGCAATCCGCCGGGCTCACAAGTCGACCTTGGAAGAGCGACATGTGCGAGCACAAATCTTAAAACGTTCTGACTATCAATTACTTGACCATTTTCTCAGCGCACATGTTTTTGCGCTGAACATGATTCAGTCCTGCTATGATTTGCAATCTGGCAGCCCCGGCTTTCGTTCTGGCGGATTTTTATCCGCCGCTTTGTTTCGTGAAATTCATCGGTTTCACTTTGGCAGTTTCCAGGACGTTCAAGAAAGTGTCGATGTAGCCAATGGAAGGAATTCGGTTCCATTTGTGCGAATCACCCCTCTTCCATGCGTGTGCGGAGGGTTTAACCGTAGCTGATGAATTTCACGTTCCGCAGTCCTTCCACCTCGCGGCTGCAATTGCGCCTCGCAGACGAAAAAAGTCTGCTCAACATCAATTCAGCCCGCTCGGCAAGACCATTGCCACTCTATGTATTGCACAATTCAGCCGTACTTTATAACAGGAATTGCTGAAAATCGGGGGAATTCATACCATTCAATGGTTCGCTCTACCCGGGAACGATGGGATAACTAGCCGGACATCAAAATACTTGTGAGCGGGACGCCTCCCGAAATCGTACCTACACGGCTGTCCAAGGCCGATTTTGCGATCCGTCGGGCTCACAAGTCGGCCTTGGAAGGGCGACATGTGCGAGCGCAAATCTTAAAAACGCTCTGACTGTCAATTACTTGAATATCTCCTCCACGCACATGTTTTTGTGCTGAACATGATTCAGTTCGGCTATGATTTGCAATCAGGCTTAATTTCGGACTTACGTCCCGGCAGAATGCAAATTACTCCGGAATTGGCTGCCAACAACCGTCAGGTCCAGTTAAGCTGGCAATGCTGACAGGATCACAGGTTTCTTTAGGTCACCGAGCCGGGACGCGGACTGCGAGCGAGGGAGGCTAGCCCCCCGTTTTTCGCCTCGCGAGCCGCAGTGCCGCGTCCGGCGTTTGTCGATTACAAAACAAGTTGGCTTGATGAGAACGTACCATGCTTCAAGACAAGAATTGCTGAAAATCGGGACATAGTTCTGCAATCCACCTTCACGGGCAAACCCTGTTGCAGGACCACACAGAGCGCATCTTCTACTGAAGTGGAAGGAAAAGGTGCCCACCTCCAACGGTGAACCCCCTCACAGGGGCTTCAGACAACGATTGCTATAAAAGGTGAATTGCAGAACCGAGCCACGTAATTCGGCATGTTTAACGGACTACCGGAGCCGGCTGCGGACTGCGAGCGAGGGAGGCTAGCCCCCCGTTTTTCGCCTCGCGAGCCGCAGTGCCGCGTCCGGCGTCTGCCGTCAGCAACTAGGCGAGCATAGGCATTCTGATGTAGGCAGGCGGCAGGGCGCCGCGCACAATAAGGATTTGTGACCCAAAAGCCGGGTTTGACCACACGGAATAACAATGGCAAAAGGGGCTGACCCGGATATTAAGGTCAAGCCCCTTTCTTAGTGGTCAGCCATCGGCCGTCCCTATTGCTGTCTAGCTGATGAACAGCAGCTCGCGGTACTTGGGCAGCGGCCACATCTTGTTGTCCACAATGTCCTCGAGCTTGTCGATGGGCATGCGGATGTCGTTCAGGCTTTCCGCAATCTCGTGGTACGCGACAGCCTTTTCGTAGATGTCCTCGATTGCGTTCGCCCGCTTGCGCGCCTCCTTCATCGCGGCGGCTTTCTGGTGAATCTCCTCCACGTAGGAATTGATCTTGTCGAGCAGATCCAGCTCATACGAGCATTTCGAGGTATCGCCGAAGATTTCCTTGCTCAGCGCGATGTCCTTGAGCAGCTTGGTCTTGTATTCGAGGACCGCCGGTATGATATGGTTCGTTGCCATCCTGACCATCACGCGGGATTCAATCTGTACCTTCTTGCAGTATGTCTCCCATTTGACCTCGTTGCGCGCCTCCAGTTCCTTCTCGCTGTAGACTCCGGTGGAGGTGAACATGCTGATGGACTCGGGCTTGACGAAATCCCTGATCATCTCGGGGACGCTGGTCTCGACGTCGAGTCCGCGGCGTTCGGCCTCTTTCTTCCATTCATCGGAATATCCGTTGCCGTCGAAGCAGACTACGTCGATTACGGAGGCGATGATGGGTTTGAGAGTGTCCATGACGGCCACGTTTACCGCTTTGCCCTTGGCGAGCTCCCTGTCGACTCCGGCCTTGAAGAGCTTAAGCTGTTCAGCCACGGCCGCGTTGAGCGTGGTCATCGCCCCGGCGCAGTTGGCGCTGGAGCCGACAGCCCTGAATTCGAAGCGGTTGCCCGTGAACGCGAAAGGAGATGTCCTGTTGCGGTCGGTGTTGTCCACGAATATTTCCGGAATCTCGATCAGCCCCACGCTCTTCCCCTTCTTGCCGGAAATCTCAATCGGAGTGTCGGAAGGCACCTCGAGCAGCTTGCGCAGCACGTTGGTCATCGTGGAGCCGAGGAAGGCTGAGACGATAGCGGGAGGAGCCTCGTTGGCACCGAGCCTGTGGGCGTTGGTCGCGGAGGCTATGGACGCCTTCAGGAGTGCGTTGTGCTTCTGCACTGCCGCGAGCACGTTCACGAAAAAGGTGATGAACTGGAGATTGCTGTTCGGATCCTTGCCGGGAGCGAAGAGCTGTACTCCGGTGTCGGTGCCGAGCGACCAGTTGTTGTGCTTGCCCGAACCGTTCACGCCCTCGAAGGGCTTCTCATGGAAAACCACCACGAAGCCGTGCTTGCGGGCTATCTTGTTCATGAGGTTCATCACAATCTGGTTCTGGTCGTTCGAGAGGTTGGTCTCGCCGTATATCGGAGCGAGCTCGAACTGGTTGGGTGCGACTTCGTTGTGACGGGTCTTGAGAGGGATTCCGAGGCGGTGTCCGGCTATTTCCAGCTCTCTCATGAACGCCGCCACGCGGGTCGGGATGGAGCCGAAATAATGGTCGTCAAGCTGCTGGTTCTTCGAAGAATTGTGCCCCATCAGGGTGCGGCCGGTAATCATCAGGTCGGGCCTTGCGGAATACAGGGACTCGTCGACCAGAAAATACTCCTGCTCCCAGCCGAGATAGGAATAGACCTTGCGCACGGAAGGGTCGAAAAGGTGGCAGACCGGCAGCGCCGCCTCAGACACGGCCTTGAGAGCGCGCTTGAGCGGGGTCTTGTAGTCAAGAGCCTCACCGGTATAGGAAATGAAGACGGTAGGGATGCAGAGCGTGTCGTCCTGGATATATACGGGCGATGTCGGGTCCCATGCGGTGTACCCCCTGGCCTCGAAGGTGGCGCGTATGCCTCCGCTGGGGAAAGAAGACGCGTCCGGCTCCTGCTGTACGAGGTCCTTGCCGCTGAAACTCTCGATGACGCCTCCCTTGCCGTCGTAGTCTATGAGCGAGTCATGCTTTTCCGCAGTGCCTTCGGTGAGGGGCTGGAACCAGTGGGTGATATGCGTCACACCGTTTTCCATCGCCCATTCCTTCATGCCGCGCGCTACGCCGTCGGCAGTCTTGCGGTCGAGGGGGATGCCGTTGTCAATGCACTCCAGAAGGCCTTTCAGGCTTTCCGCATCGAGGTACTTGTGCATCTTCGGACGGTCGAACACGAGCTCTCCGAAATAGTCGGAGGTCTTTCTCGAAGGACTCTCCACTTTCACAGCCTTCTTTTCGAAGGATTCCTTTACCAGATCAAATCTATCCATAGGGCTTTTAAATTAAACTGTCAACAAAAAAGGCCGGCCCGTGTGGGACCAGCCTGTTCTTCATCATGAATGTCTGCCTGCATGTGTGCCGGCTGGTCAGCACGCAAAAAAGCACAGAACCTGTGACTGGCTCTGCTGCTGGCTCTGCTGCTGGCTACGTACGTTCATGCTGATAACTTTCTGACGGCGAATTTATAAAAAAATTTTCTTATAGCAACGCCTGCGTAAAATTTTTTGCCTGCCGACAAGTATGTTGTATATTAGCGCCCGAAAACAGGACTTATGGAAAATTACGGCTTTCTGAGAGTGGCGGCGGCCATGCCGAAGGTGCATGTGGCCGACCCCGGATCCAATTGCAGGGAAATTCTCGAACTTGTCAGGGATGCGGTGATTCGCGGCGTGTCCGTGGTCGCCTTCCCCGAACTGAGCATCTGCGGCTATACCTGCGCCGACCTCTTCGGACAGCAGACCCTGACTGACAGTTCCGAACAGGCTTCCGCCGACCTGGTGAGACTTTCCGCCGGAATGGACTGCGTCCTGATTTTCGGTGCGCCCATACGCTTCCGCGGACGCCTTTTCAACTGCGCCGTCATAGCCAGGGGCGGCAGAATCATCGGCATAGTCCCCAAAACCTACCTCGCCGGCAACGGCGAATTCTACGAGCCTCGCTGGTTCGAGTCGGCCGCACGGCTTCCGGAGGAATGCATAGGAATCGAGTACGCAGGCCAGAAGGACATCCCTTTCGGCACACGCCAGCTCTTCAAGGTGGGAGGTGCGCTTTTCGCCGTGGAGATATGCCAGGACCTCTGGTCCCCTGTTCCGCCGAGTTCATGGGCGGCTCTCGCGGGCGCGCAGCTCATCGTGAACCTCTCGGCGAGCAACGAGGTGCTGATGAAGCATGAATACCGCAAGCTGCTCGTCTCGGCCACCTCTTCCCGCCTTTTCGCCGCCTATCTGTACTGCTCATGCGGCTATGGCGAGTCTACCCAGGATCTCGTCTGGGCAGGTTCTTCCCTGATATACGAAAACGGTTCCTCGATAGCCGAGAACGAACGTTTCCGCCGCAGCTCGAACCTTCTGTGCGGCGATGTGGACATAGAGCGTCTCGACACCCTGCGGAGCAAGGAGAACTGCTACTGCTATGCTGGCCCCCTGCCCCGATTCGAGCCCAGGAATGCGGGAAGGGCCGCGCACACCGATTTCGGCGCTTCCCTGCTCCGTCATGTGGAGGCGCATCCTTTCGTCCCCCATGGCGACCCCGAGGCCCTGGCAGCCCGCTGCCGGGAGATACTGTCATCACAGATAGCAGGACTCGGCACAAGGCTGGAGCATATAGGCTGCAAGAAGGCCGTCATAGGCGTCTCCGGCGGACTGGACTCGACCCTGGCGCTGATAGTGACCGCCCTTGCGTTCGACGAGCTGGGGCTGCCCAGGAAGAATATCGTCACTGTGACCATGCCCGGCTTCGGCACGAGCGAACGCACCCATGACAACTCCGACCGGCTGATGGAGCTTTTCGGAACCGACCACCGCGAAATCTCGATACTGCCGGCCACCCGCCAGCATTTCGCCGACATAGGCCAGGACGAGGATGTGCATGACCTCACCTACGAGAACAGCCAGGCCCGCGAGCGCACGCAGATTCTTATGGACCTTGCCGGCAAGGTGGGCGGCATAGTGGTAGGCACCGGCGACCTTTCGGAACTTGCGCTCGGCTGGTGCACCTACAACGGCGACCACATGTCGATGTACGGGGTGAACGTGAGCGTGCCGAAGACCCTCGTCCGCACACTCGTGGTATGGGCTGCCGACAACAGGTTCGCGGCTTCACCCGAACTCCGGAGCGTGCTCCTCGATGTGGCGGACACTCCCATCAGTCCGGAACTGGTGCCTGTGGCCGATGACGGCAGCATCGCGCAGAAGACCGAAGACCTCGTCGGCCCCTACGAACTGCACGACTTCTTCCTGTACAACTTCTTCCGCTGCGGCTATCAGCCCCGCAAGATACTGTTCCTCGCCATGAAGGCCTTCGCAGGCACCTATGACGAGGATACCATAGCCCGCTGGCTTTCCAATTTCATGAGACGTTTCTTCACCCAGCAGTTCAAGCGCTCATGCCTGCCAGACGGCCCGAAGGTCGGCTCCGTGTCCCTCTCTCCCAGAGGCGACTGGCGCATGCCCTCCGACCTTGAGAGCTGGTGGAAGCTTTGAATTATCTGTCGTAGAAGGACTCCGGAAGCGGCCGGCAGTTGTAATGCGAAGCCATGGCTTCGCCGTAGGCACCCGCGCTGCGTATGGCCAGGTAGTCGCCCCTGTGGCATTTGTTCAGGTGAGCGGCCTTGAGGAACACGTCGGAGCTCTCGCAGACCGGGCCGACAACGTCGTATATCTGCTCGGGCTCGTTGGAGCTCAGGTTCTCTATCCTGTGGTAGGCTTTGTAGAGCGCCGGACGTATGAGTTCGGTCATGCTGCCGTCGATGACGGCGAACTGCTTGGTAGTACCCTGCTTCACATAGAGAACGCGCGAAATCAGGCTGCCGCACTGGGCGACTACGCTCCGTCCCAGTTCGAAATGCACCGGAGTTCCGGCAGGAAGCCTGAGGTGGCGCCTGAAGGTGTCGAAATATGACTTGAAATCCGGCACCGGCAGCAGGTTGGGATGCTCGTAGCTCACCCCGAGGCCCCCGCCTACATTTATGTCGCCGACCGGCAGCCCGGTCTTCGAGAGCTCGTCCACGAGCGAGTTTATGCGGTTGCACAGAGCCACGAAATCCATCATGTCGAGGAGCTGGGAGCCGATATGGAAATGCAGTCCCCTGTATTCAACGGCGGGAAGGCTGA
>UQQM01000052.1 GCA_900543205.1 uncultured Bacteroides sp.
GTCCGACGAGGACGACAGAGATGTCGCCAGCGCCGGACTCCCTTTTTTTATATCCACTTCTAACTATAAAAATTAGTTGATAAACTAATAAATTTAGTTGCATTAAAAGGAATTTTAGTTATCTTTGCTTCGAGACAAGATTTATCCAGATGAAGAAGCTTACTAAGAAAGAGGCGGAGATAATGAATCTCTTCTGGGAGCACGGCGCGATGTTCGTGCGCGAGCTCCGCGAGCTCTATCCTGAACCGCGCCCCCATGTCAACACCCTCTCGACCATGGTCAGAATCCTTGAGTCGAACGGCTATCTTTCCCATAAGGCCTTCGGTGCGAGTTATCAGTATTATCCTCTGGTTTCCAGGGAGGAGTACAGCCGGAGCAGCCTTAGCGGCGTGATTTCTTCCTGTTTCGGGAATTCCTATCTCCGCGCTGTCTCCACGCTGGTGCGTGAAGAGAAGATTACTCTCGACGAGCTCCGCCAGCTTATCGACCAGATTGAGAACGGTTCCGCTTCGGGGCGATAAACCTGTGCCGCCATGCCCTTTCTGATTTATCAGCTCAAGCTTGCAGCGGCATTCCTGCTGCTCTATATATTCTTCCGGATATTCCTGGCCAAGGAGCCTTTGCACGCCTTCAACCGAATTGCCGTGCTGCTTTCGATTGTCATTGCCGCTGTTCTTCCTGCGTGCGTGATTACCTTTCATGTCGAGGCCGCTCCCTTGACTGCCGCAGTTTTCTCTGCCGGACCGGTCGAGCCTTCCTCTGACGGTCCGGGTTTCGACTGGGTTAGTCTGCTTCTTGCGGTCTACATAGTCGGTGCCGCAGCCGTGCTGCTTTCGGGTATAGCATCCGTCATCTCCCTCATGCGCATTATATCTCGCGGAGAGAGGTTCAGGCAGTCCGATGGCACCGTCGTCGTGCTCGTGGATGAGCCCGTCGCGCCCATGAGCTGGATGAAGTTCATTATCCTCTCCCGTGAGGACTACAGTTCTGACCCGGAGGCGATAATGGTTCATGAGAAGGCCCACATACGGCTCGGGCATTCCGTGGACGTGCTGCTGGCGGACCTGTTTACAGCGCTGCAGTGGTTCAACCCGGCGGCCTGGATGATGCGCGACGACCTGCGCGCAATCCATGAATATCAGGCGGACGAAGAAGTCGTCAAATCAGGCATCGATGTCAAACAATATCAACTGTTGCTTGTGAAGAAGGCGTTCGGGGCGAACGGCCGGTCGGTTTCGAACAACTTCAATCACGGAGAACTCAAAAAAAGAATTACCATGATGTCAATGAAAAAGTCATCCGCCTTCAAGGCGTTGAAGTTCCTTTATGTGCTTCCCCTCGTATGCGCAGGGCTCGCGGCAAATGCGCGTCCTGTGTATGGAGTCCCTGAGAAAGTGGTCGAGAGCTACACGCTCAGCGGCGACATCAGCGTGGAGGTGGCCGGAGATTCGGCCAGCGTGGCAGATTTCCTTCCGGACAATGTGAAAATCTATATAGACGGAAAACTTGTCTCCAATGATGAGATGCAGGCTTTAGACGCTGAGAAGATCGCATCCATGAGCGTAATCAAGAACGGTGAGGAAAGCGCGATACACATCTTTACGGTGGACGCCCAGGTGCCCGAAAGCTCGGAGAGTAAGCTGCATGTCAAAATTCAGACATCGGATGACCCGGGGCTGACCGGAAACGGTCAGGAGAACGGACGGCAGAAGAATCAGATGAGCGTTCGGATTGCGCGCGAAGGCCATTCCGGTACGATTGACATATCACTGCCGGATGATGCCCGGCTTGACGATACCGGCAAGGAGGACTTGTCGCTCAAGATGGAGGAACTGCCGGATTACTACGTTGACGGGAAGAAGGTCGGCTATGATACTTTCAGGACAATGTCCCCGGAGGATCTCGAGTCGATTGTGGTCAGCAAGCCGGACGGCCCCGATGGAAAGGGGCGCATAGACGTCACCACGAAGGAGAAATAGCGCCGGCACCCAGGCCGATAACGGAAAAGAGGTCCGGAAGATTCCGAACCTCTTTTTCTTATTCTTATGTCGGGATGATCTGACTCGAACAGACGACCCCCACGTCCCTAACGTGGTGCGCTAGCCAACTGCGCCACATCCCGATTCCTCAAATGGGACTGCAAATGTAGTCAAATTTTTTGAATGTTGATATACCGGAGGCTGATTTTTGAAGAAAAAATCAGCTAAAGTTCGTCTTTTATGTTGTAGCGGTTCCTGTCGCCCGAACTGCGTGCAATCATTTCCCCGAGGAAACCCGCCAGGAAGAGAATGACGCCCAGAATCACGGCCACCAGCGCCAGGTAGAACAGCGGCTGGTCGGTGACCGGCCTGAACTTGAGTCCCTGTGCCTGGTTGACCAGCTTGGCGACTATGATCCATATAGTCATAACGAAGCCTATGAAGAACATCAGCAGGCCGCTATACCCGAAGAAGTGCATGGGCTGCTTGCTGAATTTCGTGAGGAACCACAGCGACATCAGGTCGAGGAAGCCGTTGATGAACCTCTCGGCCCCGAACTTGCTCTTCCCGTACTTGCGCTTCTGGTGATGCACGGGTTTTTCTCCTATCCTGGTGAATCCCGCGTTCTTCGCCAGATAGGGGATGTAGCGGTGCATCTCTCCGTAAACCTCGATGTTCTTGACAACTTCGCTGCGGTAGGCCTTGAGCCCGCAGTTCATGTCGTGGAGCCTGATCCCGGTGATTCGGCGCGCCGTGGCGTTGTACAGCTTGGAGGGGAGGTTCTTGGTGATGGCGTTGTCCTGCCTGTGCTGCTTCCATCCCGAGACGAGGTCGTAGTCCTGCCCGGTGACCATGCGGTACATCTCCGGAATCTCGTCGGGCGAGTCCTGCAGGTCTGCGTCCATAGTGAACACCACGTCTCCGGAGGCCTTGGCGAAGCCGCAGTAGAGCGCTGCCGATTTGCCGTAGTTGCGGCGGAAGGATATGCCGTGCAGGCAGGGATGCTCAGCGGCCAGCTGCCTGACCGTCTGCCAGGATCCGTCGGTGCTGCCGTCGTCTATGATTATTATTTCGTAGGAATATGAGTTCGCGGCCATCACCCGTTCTATCCAGGCCACGAGTTCCGGGAGTGATTCGCGCTCGTTGTAGGCGGGTATGACTACTGAAATGTCCATCTGCTACTGCCTGTTGAAGTCTTCGCCGGCGAAAGGGTTGCGCGGCGGGATGTTGCGCGAGAAGATCGCGGCGACGACTGTCCCGTAGAGGAAGCAGTATATGAGGTTCCCGAAGAAGCTGTAGGTCGGGAGCATCGGGGCGATCTCCTCGGCCATCGCGATGCTGTCGCTGTCCATCATCGGGTTCTGCCGTATGATGTCGAGCGCCATGTCGATGGTCTCGGGGGCGATGAACATCATGTACGCCATGTAGAATGCCGAGTATACGAGTGCGGAAAGCAGGGCCGTGAGCATGCCGAAGCGGAATACCCTCGAATTGTCGGCTTCAGGGTCCATTTGCGAGAAGCGCCGCATGAAAAGGCGCATCAGCAGCAGGCTGCCGATGAATTTCGCCGCCCACAGCAGGGTGTTGGCTACGCTTATCGTCATCATCACTCCGGTGCTGCCGCTGTCCGCCTTGCCGAGCAGCCATGTGAGCAGCATGTATAGGATGGAAACGCCGCCGAGAACGAGACCGGCCTTCGCGGCGCCGTTCAGAAATATGTTCTTTTCAGCCATAACGAAGACAAAGATAATAAAAAAGCAGAAGCCAAGTTGGAAAAATATTCCTATCTTTGTCCGCTTAAAAACAAATGATGTTATGCTGACAATTGCATTTACCGACGGCACCGTCCGTCCCTGGGACGACGACGAGGCGAAAAGGATATTCTGGCACTCTTCCGCCCACCTTATGGCGGAGGCGCTGGAGGCTCTCTACCCGGGTGTGAAGTTCGGTGTGGGCCCTGCCGTCGAAACGGGGTTCTACTATGATGTGGACCTCGGAGGCAGGCAGATTTCCGATTCCGACCTGAAGGCGATCGAGGACAAGATGAAGGAGCTCGCGAAGTCCAAGGAGACTTTCGAATGCAGGAAGGTTTCCAAGGCCGAGGCCCTGGACTATTTCACCAGGAAGGGCGACCAGTACAAGTGCGAACTCATAAACGAGCTTGAGGACGGGACCATCACGTTCTACACGAACGGAAACTTCACCGACCTCTGCCGCGGCCCGCACGTCAAGCATGTCGATGACATCAAGGCAATCAAGCTGACCGCCATCGCCGGCGCCTATTGGAAGGGGGACCAGGAGCGCGAGCAGCTCACCAGAATCTATGGCGTGACCTTCCCCAAGAAGAGCATGCTCGACGAATATCTCCAGATGATGGAGGAGGCCAAGAAGAGGGACCACCGCAAGCTCGGCAAGGAAATGGAGCTGTTCACCTTCTCCAGCCGCGTCGGCCTCGGACTTCCCCTGTGGCTGCCCCGTGGCGCCGTGATGCGCAACGTGCTCGAGAACTTCCTGCGCAAGAAGCAGGCCGAGCTCGGGTATCTGCCTGTCGTGACTCCGCATATCGGGGCCAAGGAACTTTACGTGACGTCCGGCCACTACGCAAAATACGGCAAGGATTCGTTCCAGCCCATCCATACTCCCCAGGAGGGGGAAGAATACATGCTCAAGCCGATGAACTGCCCTCACCATTGCGAGATCTACCGCAGTTCACCGCGCTCCTACAAGGACCTGCCCCTCCGTTTCGCGGAATTCGGAACCGTCTACCGCTATGAGCAGAGCGGCGAGCTGCACGGCCTTACGAGGGTGCGCGGCTTCACCCAGGATGACGCCCACCTTTTCTGCCGTCCGGACCAGCTGCAGGAGGAGTTCGAGAAGGTCATAGACCTCATCCTCTACGTCTTCAAGACGCTGAAGATGACCGACTACATGGCCCAGGTGTCCCTGCGCGACCCCGACAACAGGGAGAAATACATCGGAACCGACGAGAACTGGGAGAAGGCGGAGAACGCGATTATCGTGGCCGCCGAGAAGAAGGGGCTGAAGACCGTGGTGGTCAAGGGCGAGGCCGCATTCTACGGGCCCAAGCTCGATTTCATGGTCAAGGATGCGATCGGACGCCGCTGGCAGCTCGGAACCATACAGGTGGACTACAACCTTCCCGAGAGGTTCCAGCTCGAGTATATCGACTCCGACGGAAGCCGCAAGCGTCCCGTCATGATACACAGGGCGCCCTTCGGTTCGATTGAGAGATTCACCGCCGTGGTGCTCGAACATACCGCCGGACATCTTCCCGTATGGCTTGCCCCCGATCAGGTTAAGATACTGCCAATCAGCGAAAAGTATGCGGATTATGCGGAAAAAGTTTGCGAATTGCTTAAAAATTCCGAAATTCGCGCTTCCGTTGATTCCCGTAATGAAACCCTCGGAAAGAGAATCCGCGACATAGCGCTCTACAGGGTGCCTCTGCTCGCGATAGTGGGTGAAAAGGAAGTCGGCGAGAATGCCGTGTCCGTACGTCACGAAGGCGTCGACAAGGGCAGTATGGGTGTAGGACAGTTTGTAGATTATATAAAGTCAGTCGTTGCTGACGAACTAAAGATTTAGGAGGACCAGACCATAGCAGGACCTTACAGACCGAAGCCCTCGGGCTTCAAGCCGGGCGGTCGCAGACCGGACCCTCGCCAGATGCAGAAGCGCGGCGAGAACGAACTTAACATCAACGAGCAGATTACGGCTCAGCAGGTGAGGCTTGTGGGAGAGAATATCCCCGAGCCCGGAGTATATCCGATAGCCAGGGCCCTGCAGATTGCCGACGAGCTGGAGCTCGACCTCGTTGAGATCAGCGCGAACGCCGATCCTCCGGTGTGCAAGATACTGGACTACCAGAAGTATCTCTACCAGAAGAAGAAGAAGGCGAAGGAGATGAAGTCCAACGCCGCCAAGGTGGTCATCAAGGAGATACGTTTCGGGCCCAATACCGACGAGCATGACTTCCAGTTCAAGCTGAAGCATGCGATGGGCTTCCTCCAGGAAGGGTCCAAGGTCAAGGCCTCGATTTTCTTCCGCGGACGTTCGATTATGTTCAAGGACCAGGGGGAGAAGCAGCTCCTCAGGTTCGCGGTCGAGCTGGAGGAGTACGGACATCCTGAGAACATGCCCGTGCTCGAAGGGAAGAGAATGACGATGATGATAGCCCCGAACAAGAAGAAGTAGGGGAGTCAGATATTCATTAACAATTAATTATCAAAACAATGGCAAAGCTTAAGACCAATTCCGGTGCCAAAAAGCGCTTCACGCTTACCGGA
>UQQM01000053.1 GCA_900543205.1 uncultured Bacteroides sp.
AGCGCTTTTCAGCGGAGTCGGTGTTGTAGAGGTGGGGCACCTGCATGTTGATGAAGATCTTGGCGTTGTCGGGCGAGGTGCTGTAGGCCTTGGAGAATACCCCGGACCAGTCGAGCTTGAGCCTGTCGCCGTCGAGGAATGCGTGCTCTCCCTTCAGGGTGGTGTTGAAGATGTACTGGCGGTTCCACTGCATCTTCACCGTCCAGTCCTTCCTGTTCTGCCCGTTGCGGACCTCGCTCTCGCGGAAGTCCATGTAGCCGGCATAGAACATCAGCTTGTTGCGGTAGTCCAGCCTGTAGTCGAGCTTGGTGTGGAGTCCGAGGCGGTTCTGCTCTTCGGAGTATGTCCTGGTTTCGGTGCCGTTGCCGGAGGAGCCGGGCATGTAGTAGATTTCGGTGTCCTTTCCCCTGAAGAGGTTCTGGTAGCTGACCGCTGCCATTACTCCGAGCCTGCGGTCGAAGAATCTGTCGCCGAATGAGAAGCCTCCGACGATGTCGGGACGGGGGCGGGATGAGTTCATGCGGAGGTTCTCGGTGGTGAAGTCGTCCATTGTGACCACGTAGTCTTCAGGTCTGCCGAGCCGCTCGTAGGGAGACCTCTTCTGCCCGGCCCTGTGGTTGAATGATTCGAAGTTCCTGTCGAAGAAGAGAGCGCTGTAGCCGGTGGCGAGGTTGGCGTTCACTTCCAGCCTTTCGGGCGCGTCCTTCATCACGAGGTTCACGGCCCCTCCGATTCCGTCGCCCTCCATGTCGGCGGTCAGGGACTTGGTCACCTCAAGACGGTCCAGCATCTCGGAGGGGAAGATGTCGAGGGGCACGAAGCGGTTCTTGTTGTCGGGGCTGGGAATCTTGACTCCGTTCACGAGGGTGTAGTTGTAGCGCTTGTCCATGCCGCGCAGAATCGCATAGCGTCCTTCGCCGCTGCTGTTTCTTTCGACGGTCACGCCGGACATCCTCCTGACCGCGTTTGCGACAGTCATGTCGGGAGAGAGTTCAATCGCCTTGGCACTCATGACGTTGACGACGTTCATGGACGCTTTTTCTATTCCGCGCGCGGCTATTTCGGTCCTTCCGGCGTTGTCGGCGGTCACCACCACTGCGTCAAGCAGTTCGGTGTCGGGTTCGAGGTTGATTATCAGGGTTTCTCCGCTGCTGTCGCTGAACTTGATTTCGAGATTCTTGTAGCCGATTGACGAACAGACGAGCGTGCATTCGCCGATGGGGGAGTCGAATATGAAACTGCCGTCGAGTCCGGAGATTGCGCCTGTTCCTGGCATTTCCTTGATGACTACGGCGGCTCCTATGAGTTCTTCGCCGGTCTGGGCGTCGATTATCTTGCCTCTGACTTCGGCTTCGGCATAGGCGGTCAGATTGCAGGTGAATAAGCTGATTAAAATTGCATTCAGAAGTCTGAACTTCATGGTAATACTTGCTAACTGTCCCGGCTGCAAAGTTATTCCGGGAAGGTTTCAAGAATGTTACGGCGATATGCAGAAAGGTTAAAAATTATTACAATCAGGTTAACCGATGCCCTGCAGAATCGGAAATTTTACTTAAATTAGGCATACATTATTAATAACACCAAGACAAATGGAACTTCCTTTCGCTGAATCCTACAGGATCAAGATGGTGGAGAACCTCCACCGCTCCACCCGCGCCGAGCGCGAAAAATGGATAGCCGAAGCCGGCTACAATCTCTTCAGGCTCAAGAGCGAATATGTCTACATCGATATGCTGACCGACTCCGGGACCGGAGCGATGAGCGACAGGCAGTGGGCCGCGCTCATGGAGGGCGACGAAAGCTATGCCGGCGCCTCGTCGTTCTACAATCTCAAGGACGCTATACGGGAGGTCACCGGGCTCGAACATGTGCTGCCGACGCACCAGGGACGTGCCGCCGAAAACGTGCTCTTCTCGGCCATAGTCAAGGAGGGCGACTATCTCCCGGGCAATTCTCATTTCGATACGACCAAGGGACATATAGAGTACCGCAAGGCGCACGCGGTGGACTGCACCATAGACGAAGCCGCCGACACCGAACTGGAGATTCCGTTCAAGGGGAATATGGACCTGCAGAAGCTGGAGGACGTGCTGAAGGCGCACCCGGCGGAGAAGATTCCGGCCATCGTCCTGACCATCACCAACAATACCGCCGGCGGCCAGCCCGTTTCCATGGAGAACATACGCGGGGTCTCCGCGCTCGCCAGGAAATACGGGGTGAAGCTGCTGATCGATTCCGCCCGCTTCGCCGAGAACGCCTATTTCATCAAGACGCGCGAGCCTGGCTATGCCGACAAGAGCATACTGGAAATCACAAGGGAGATTTACTCGTACGCGGACTACATGACCATGTCGGCGAAGAAGGACGGTCTGGTCAACATAGGCGGCTTCCTTGCGTTCCGCGATGAGGAGGACATGCGCAGATGCCAGATGTTCAGCATCATGTTCGAAGGCTTCCTGACTTACGGCGGCATGGCTGGAAGGGACATGAACGCCCTTGCCCAGGGCTTGCGCGAAAGCACCGAATTCGAGTACCTCGACACCAGAATACGCCAGGTGGCATATCTGGCTTCGAAGCTGGACGAATACGGAGTGCCTTACCAGCGTCCCGCCGGCGGACATGCCATCTTCGTGGATGCCGGGAAGATACTGACCGGGGTGCCCCGTGAGGAGTTCCGCGCCCAGACCCTTGCCGTCGAACTGTATGTCGAGGCCGGAGTCAGGGGAGTGGAGATAGGGGCGCTGATGGCCGACCGCGACCCCGTCACCAGGGAGAACCGTTATCCCAGACTCGAACTGCTGCGTCTCGCCATAGCCCGCAGGGTGTATACCGACAACCACATGAACTATGTGGCCGCCGCCCTGAAGAACGTCTTCGACCGCCGCGACTCCATCACCCGGGGCTACAGGATAGTGAACGAGCTACCCATCATGCGCCACTTCACCATCGAGCTCGCGAAAGCGGAGTAGCGGCCCGAACCGTCGGAGACTGTTCCTGCCCGGCCGGATCTGCACTTCAGTCCAGTCTGTCCAAGCGGATTTGCACTCCGGCTGCCCTATCCAGGCTGACGCCTCGCGGCTGCAATTGCGCCTCGCAGACGGGGAAAGTCTGCCCGGCGTCAATTCAGTCCGCTCGGCAAGGCAGGCCGGTTCTTTTGTCCTGGAATCCTTTTTCGTCCAAATCGGCCTGCATCACGTTCCGCAGCATAACTGTCGTTTTCGGCTGGTGGCAATGACCAAAACGGCTTGCGCTTGTGGCCGGGCATGACAGGTGTAAATACCCGAGTACAACAGTTTTTGCAAAAGTGGCCTTGGAGGCCGCTGTGGGGCGGTTTTCTCTGAATCGCCTGTCCGCGAGTCGCTTCACGGACGTTGACCCACGGACATGTTACAATTGCAAATAGCTGATAGCAAGGCATCTCCGGAAAAATCGCGTTCTCGGGAAATTTCATCCGGCAAAATATGGCGCAGTGCCGCATCCGGCGGCAGTCAATCGCCGTTCTGCACCGGCACGTCTCACAGCTGCGAAGCTTTTGGCTGCCTGCAATTCGTTATGCCTTATCGCCGCGCCAGTGCCTCACGGCTGGTTTCTATATATTGCAGAATCCTGAATATTGCAGAATCCTTAATGTTGCAGAATCTCAATAAATTATAGGGGTCTCAGCAACCGTTTTCGGCAAGTATACAAAAAACGGACAAACCCTCATTTCTAAAGATTTGTCCGCTTTGGCTCCCCATATGCCTGAAATATTGAACATTTGGAATGATTTCAAAAAAGTGGTGGAATTCATAGATGCGAACAAGGCGTGGTTGATAAGCCTGATGCAGGTCTGTGAAAAGATAAATGATGTGAGGATATAGAAGTACACATAACAGTCGAGTTCTACAATTTGAGTTATCGTAATATTATGGATAGTTTTAACCTTTATAAGGTATTGATTATTGCGATGTTGTGTGTAATTTAAACGGTGGGATCCCCCCCATGCATGCAGGATGGGTGGGATCGGGGTATGTTAGTTTGTGTGAACCGCCTCGTTTCCATCTTGCGCTTGAGGTAGGTGTGGTAAAGCATACAGTTGCTTCCGTTAGTGCCATCTTAATTTTCCTATAGATTTCGACATCTTTCTTGACTTTTTTCACTTATTAGACTATTTATTATGTAGGCAGGCATAAAAGCCAGCATAAGCATTATGGAATATAAACGAAAATACCGAGAAATGGATGATAGCACCAAACAAAAAATCAGTCAGAAGATGAAAGGCAAGCCTAAAAGCTTTTCTCATAAACAACATATCAGCCAAGGCATGAAAGACTATTGGAGGGAAGTGCCAAGCAGGAATAATCATGACAATGGAGGAGTCAGCTATGCCAAGGAAAACTAAATGGGCGGTCAGCGTGGACAAGCTCAAGGTGTGCCTGTCACAACCGCAGGAGGTGTTCAATTATATTCACGAGTATACCTCCTATCCAACTGCTGAAGGGAAGAGGGTCATCGATGAGGATACATACAAATTAATCATTGTCGAGGAGGACGAGCTGACCATGTCGGTGGCTTTGGATGTGTTGTCTGACGGTGGAGAATTCATGCGCCTTGGTACATTCCAACTTAATGGGACGGGGAGCAGATACCAAGGCCGGGCGTTCTTCTCCTTTGAGAACTCCTCCCTATACACTGTCTTCGGCGTGACCGCCGACGGCAACAAGGCAAATTGGGTTGATATTCTATTGCCAATATGCAATGACCTCGGATTAGCGTTCAACAATATCACCGAATTGGAGGTCGCGTTGGATACGGAAGCTAATATCATCTACAGACTGCGCAAGCTGATAAAGGATGTCGAAAACTATGATATGTACCTCAATGGCAGGAAGGTCGAGGCCGGAGTCCCGTTAGAGAATTATGGTGAATTTTTCGAGCGCACCCGGGAGCAATTGTCCCGTGTCCCGACCCTGTACTTCAAGCAGAGCAAGGCAACGGACATGAGCCTTAAGGTGTATGACAAGGCAACAGAGTTAATGGAACATTCTCCCGAGAAGGCAGCCCGCTATCATGAATGGCTCGGGTGGGACAGGACTGATAAAATTTACCGTGCGGAGGTAACGCTGCACAATAACAATGTGCGTGAATTTTCCGAAAGACAGGGTAGGTGGCTTGCGGAGCAAGGTGAACATGGCAATATTCTTGGCCTGCTTGGAATGGAAGAATTCCGTTTGGACATGTTCGCCAACGCAGCAGACCGGATGATTTATTTCCGGGACAAAGCTACGGGTGCGAAAGTCAGCATCATAGACCTGTTGGGCTGAAACGTCCGGTATATAACCAATATACCTGCGCGTCCCGAATTTTTGGAGTTAATTATTTAACTGACAATAAAATAATCGGTACATGAAAGCGCGTTGAAAAATCCCAAAAGATTCTCAAAATGAAATGGCACGATACGATAAAATTATTGGTCGGTCGTGTCATTTTTCGCTAATATCCCGGTATTATTCTTTGATACAACCATTCGCGGAGATGTAACGATGACCCCTTTTCTGATTATACATTTCTTTCCAATATAGGGGTGGTCAGGAGCAAGCCCATAATTACGCAGATAGCCATAGCCAACACCTATTTCCTCTTTACTATGGCTGTCACAGAGTGCTTTGATATTACCGTAATAAAAATGCTTGCCTTGCAGTTCAAGGTGGATAATAGTCCTTTCTTGTTTCTTTTCCATTTTACAAAAATATTACATATTGTTAATATAAGCAATAATATCATAATATTGCAAATAATCAAGATAAGCAATATTTTCTTT
>UQQM01000054.1 GCA_900543205.1 uncultured Bacteroides sp.
GCGATGCTCGACGGCAACCGCTCTTTCCTCTTCGAAGTCCAGGCCCTGGTGAGCTCCGCGGTCTATGCCACGGCCCAGCGTTCGGCGACCGGGTTCGACATCAGGAGGCTGAACATGCTGCTCGCCGTACTGGAGAAACGCGCGGGCTTCAAGCTGAGCGCCAAGGACGTATTCCTCAACATGGCAGGAGGCATAAGGGTCAGCGACCCCGCCTGCGACCTGGCGGTAATCTGCGCCGTGCTCTCGTCCAACTTCGACTTTGCGATTCCTTCCGACAGCTGCTTTGCCGGCGAGGTCGGACTCAGCGGCGAGATACGTCCGGTCTCACAGACCGACAGGCGTATCTCCGAGGCCGCCCGTCTCGGCTTCAGGCGCATATTCATATCTTCATATTCCAAGACCGAGGCTTCGGCGGACGGCATTGAGACCGTGAGGGTCTCCGATGTGCCCGCGCTCGTGCGGTCACTGTTCAAATGATTTCCAGGATGGAACTGTTCTACACACAGGATATCGACGGCCGCTCCTTGCGGCTCGACAAGGACGAGGCCGCCCATTGCGTCAGGGTGCTCCGCCACAGGGCGGGCGACGAAATATCGGTGATTGACGGCTATGGGACGCTCTACAGGTGCCGTCTGACCCAGACCGGCCCGAAAGGGGCGGAAGCCGAGATTATCGAAAAGATTCCCGGCTTCGGTGCGCTTCCGTATCACCTGACCATGGCCGTGTGCCCCACCAAGAACATCGAACGCTTCGAATGGTTCGTGGAAAAGGCCACGGAATTCGGGCTGGACACCATCGTGCCGGTAATCGGCGACCGTTCGGAGAGGAAGGTCGTCAAGCCCGAGAGACTGCAGCGCATCCTGCTTTCGGCGGCCAAGCAGTCCCTCAAGGCCGCCGTGCCCGTGCTTGCGGACTCGGTGAGCGTCAAGGATTTCCTGACCTCCGACGCTGTCACCGGCTGCCTGAGGCTTATATGCTGCTGCTTCGAGCCTGAAGGCGGGCGCAAGACGATAGGGGAGGCTCTCGGGACCGCCCCGGCCAATACTCCGGTCATAATCCTCATCGGGCCGGAAGGCGATTTCTCGGAAGAAGAGCTGAAACTGGCTGTCGACGACGGCTGGATTCCGGTCTCTCTTGGGCCCAGCCGCCTCCGCACGGAGACTGCCGCCCTGGCTGCCGTGGCCGCCGTGTATTTCGCCAATATGTGATTGTCCCGGGGTTACGGGCGGATGATCTCGACCTCGCCCCTGAGCCCGAGCCTGATGATCTGCGACGCCCTGCCGCTGGAGTTCCTTCCGCATCCCTTAGGCACCACGTAGTCCACGGCCGAAACCACCTCCTCCGGAATCTCATCGAAAGACAGGGGCGAAGGCTGGCCGGAAACGTTGGCCGAGGTGCTTACGAGAGGTTTGCGCAGCCTGCGCACCAGTTCGCGGCAGAATGCGCCTCCGTCCTCTTCGGGCGAGTCCGACAGGGCAAGCGGAATGCGTATCCCGACGGAGCCGTCGTCCGCAACCACGTTGGGCGCCAGATACTGCGCACCGGGATAGATGA
The DNA here is from genome assembly GCA_900543205.1 of uncultured Bacteroides sp. Taxonomy (GTDB): domain Bacteria; phylum Bacteroidota; class Bacteroidia; order Bacteroidales; family UBA932; genus Cryptobacteroides; species Cryptobacteroides excrementigallinarum. Next base: position 1,555 of record UQQM01000054.1, read on the forward strand.
TGGTCATGGGTGCATCGTTGACTTCCACCAGGTCTATTGCCATGGAAGGAATCTCCCTGACATATCTTGCCACCATGTCGAGGTCGGAAGCCAGCACTATCATGGACTTGGCCCCTGGCCTGTTCTTGATGCCGAACACCTTTTCCACGGCCTTTTCGTTGCAGGCGTCGCAGCCTATGCCCCAGACCGTGTCAGTAGGATAGAGGATCACCCCTCCGTCGCGCAGCACCTTTACGGCCGCGTCTATGATTTCGCTTGTATTCATGTCAGAAATGGTTTTTGTCGAACAATGTGCCCCTTTTTCTCCAGAACAATATCATCAGCCAGCCGATAAGCATGCCTCCAAGGTGCGCGAAGTGTGCGACCCCGGCCACCGTCCCGGTGATTCCGGTCAGCAGCTCGATGGCGGCGAACACGATGACCATCCATTTGGCGCTCAGAGTCACCGGAGGGAAGAGCAGGGTCATCCTGGATGAGGGGAAGAGCATGGCGTAGCCTATGAGCGCGCCGTAGATGGCTCCGGAGGCTCCGACCGTGGGGGTGAGCTTGATTATCGCTATGTTCTGCATCGCCACGCCGTTGCCCAGGGCGGCTCCCTCCATGAAGGACTGCATCTGCAGCCATTCCACGCCGAGATGCAGGCCGGCCGCGCCGAGTCCGCACACGAAATAGAAGAGCGCGAACTTCTTGGAGCCGATGATGTTCTCGACCACGCTGCCGAACAGCCAGAGGGTGTACATGTTGAACAGTATATGCCAGAATCCGCCGTGCATGAACATGTGCGTCAGAATCTGCCACCAGTGGAAGTACTGCGACGTGGGGTAGAAGAGCGCGAACTGCGCAGTCATGAAATCTTTGTTGACGAGGGTCGCGATGAAGACAATGATGTTGATGATTATCAGATTCCTCGTGACCGGAGGAGTCCCTTTCAGGAAACCGCCTCCGCTGTTTCCGTAATTTCCGTAGTAATAAGGCATTCTCTTTCTAAAATGTCGTTGTCAGAACAATTTGTCAAGGTCTCCGAGACTTATTATGCACAATATGCGGCGCCCTCTCGGAGTAAGTTCGGGACTCTCACATGCAAAAAGCGTGTCAATGATGCGTCCGGCTTCAGCGGGCGATTCCGGCGCAGGGGCCCCTGAAGCCTCCAGGGCCGCGATTTTGCCTGCCAGACGCTGCTCCATGATGTCCTGGAGCCCGCCGGCGTCCTCTGACAAAATGTACATTATGTCATTGACAAGCTTCTCCACGCTGCCGCTTTCGCAGCTGAAGCCTTCCGGCACGCCGTTGACGACCACGGTGTCGCTGCCGAACGCCGTGATGTCGAAGCCCAGCTTCCCCAGAAGTCCGGCGTTGTCGTCGAAGAGAGTCCGCTGTGCGGCGCCGACCTTCACCTGCACGGGGAACAGCGCGGCCTGGCTTGCGTGGGTGCTGCCTTTCAGCAGCCTGAGGTTCCTGTCGTAGAAGATGCGCTCCCGGGCGCGGCTGACATTTATCACCATGACGCCGGATGCCACGGGGGTGAGTATGTATTTCCCGTGCACTGTCAGCGTCCGGCTGGTGGTGGAGGGGTTGTCGTCGAAGAGCTTGCCGAAGTCGTCGCGTCTGTCAACGTATGACGGGTACCCCCGGTATCCACCGTTCCCTGCGCTTCTTCCGGCGGGGATGTCGTCCTGCTCCGAGAAGTCGTAGTTGGGCTTCTCCAGAGGGTCGCTGCTCTTGAAGGGGTCGTAGTCGGGGTCCCTGCCTATCTCGGGCTCCCTGAGCCCTGCGTACTGCTCGAAATTCCTTCCGAGCTGCGGGAGCTCCACTCCGCCCGAATTCTCGAAGTCTATGCTGGCCCCGAAACTGTTGCGCCCGAGGCTTTCCTTTATGCAGGCGTAGAGCACCTGGAATATCACCGAATCGTCTTCGAACTTGACTTCCGTCTTGGTGGGGTGGATGTTCACGTCCATGCTGTGGGGGTCCGTCTCGAGGAAGATGAAATAGGAGGGGGTGACTCCGTCGGGAATCAGGCCCTCGTAGGCCTTCATCACGGCCTTGTGCAGGTAGGGGCTGCGGAAATAGCGTCCGTTTACGAACAGGAACTGGTTCCCCAGCGTCTTCCTGGCCGTGTCAGGGCGTCCGATATAGCCTTTCAGGCTGACCACCGAAGTCTCGGCGGAGATGTCCACCAGCTCGGAGCTTATACCGGAGCCTAACAGATCCTGGATTCTGAACTTTCTGGACTTGGCCTTCTTGAGCACGAAGATGTCGTGCTTGCCGGAAGTCAGGGTGAACGCGGTTTCTGGCCGGGTGATGGCCACTCTGGTGAATTCTTCGATTATGTGCTTGAGCTCCACGTTGTCGGACTTCAGGAACTTGCGTCTGGCGGGCGTGTTGTAGAACAGGTTGCGCACCGCGAAGTTCGATCCGGCCGGTGCTGCGACCGAGGCCGTGCGGGTCTTGCCGTCGCCCCCGATGCGCACTTCCGTGGCCGTCTCGTCGCCGGCCCTCCTGGTCTTCAGGGTCACTTCGGCCACTGCGGCGATGCTGGCCAGGGCCTCGCCTCTGAAGCCGTAGGTCAATATTCCGTTGAGGTCCTCCTGCGTGGCTATTTTTGAAGTCGCGTGCCGCTCGAAGCACAGCACGGCGTCGGAGGCGCTCATTCCGCAGCCGTCATCTATCACCTGGATGAGGGTGCGCCCGGCATCCGTGACAATGACGGAAACCTGCGATGCTCCGGCGTCCACGGCGTTCTCCATAAGTTCCTTGACTACGGAGGCCGGACGCTGTACGACCTCGCCCGCAGCTATCATATTGGCAAGCTGCGTGGGCAGAATCCTGAGCTGGTTCATCGCGGGGGCGCCTACAGCAGGGAATAGAACTTGGCTATGAACCAGAGCACCGCGCAGATCAGCAGCATCGTGACGATGCCGATGATTACCTGGGTCTTGCGCATGTGCGCCCGGGTCTTCTGATAATGTCCGTCCCTGAGCGAGCCTTTTATGTAGCTTCCGGGCACGTATGTCCCCTCCTTCTTCTCCTTCTCCAGAGTTCCGTCCACGGCGCCGAACTTGCGTTTGCGCTCCTCTTCCTCCGGATTGTAGTAGATGGGTTTATAGTTGAATACCCGGTGCTCGTTGTCCCCGAAAAAATTAAACATTCCCATATCCGCCAAATTTAGTCATTTTCTCCGTAAGTCTGTATGTAATCAGAGCGGATTTCTCTAAATTTGGGCCATAGGAAATTATCACAGCCTGACAGGGATGGAATTCAGGATAGGACATGGATATGACGTGCACCGCATCGGGAAGGGCCTGAAGATGGTCCTGTGCGGCGTGCAGGTGGAATGCGATTCGGGCTTTGTCGCCCATTCCGACGGCGACGTGGCCATACATGCGCTCTGCGACGCCCTGCTCGGGGCGCTGGCGCTCGGCGACATCGGACATCTTTTCCCGGACAGCTCCGAAGAGTTCGCCGGCATCGACAGCCGCATCCTGCTTTCCAGGGTCATGGCGCTGGTGCGCTCGCGCGGCTGGGAGCTGGGCAACTGCGACCTGACCATCGCCCTCCAGGCCCCGAAAATCGCTCCGTACATCGGGAGGATGCGTTCTTCGCTCGCCGCCGTCATGAAGACCGACCCGGAGAGGGTCAGCGTAAAGGTCACGACCACCGAAAAGCTGGGCTTCGTGGGCAGGGCGGAGGGCTGCGAAGTCTGGGCGAGCGTGCTCATCAGCAGAGAATAGCTTCAATATCTCGAATTTTTTTTGCAATTTTATAAATCTGTTGTACATTTGCAGTCCCGTTTCGGAACGGGAACTCATTGAGATATGGTGTAATGGTAGCACTACAGATTCTGGCTCTGTCAGTGAGGGTTCGAGTCCTTCTATCTCAACT
>UQQM01000055.1 GCA_900543205.1 uncultured Bacteroides sp.
TCGTCCATTCCGAGCTCCTCCTGGATCGTGCGCAGCTGGTTGTTGAGGTAGTATTCCCTCTGCTGTTGGTCGATTTCGTTCTTGACCTTCTGGTTGATCTCCTGCTTGATCTTCATGAGCTCTATCTGCATGTCGAGCACCGAGAGCAGCTTGAGTCCGCGTATCTTCACGTCGTCGTATTCGAGCAGGTGCATCCTGGACTCGAAATTCTCGACGTCGATGGTCGTGGCCACGAAGTTCACGAGGAAGCGGAAGTCATCGATGGCCTTGACCGCGCCGATGGTCTCGCGCGTGCCCATGTTGGAGCTGCGGAGAATCTGTATGGCCTTGTCCTTGATGGCCTCGCTGATTGCCTTTATGTCAGTGCTGCGCCCGTCCTCCCTGAGAATGTCGGGAAGATAGTGGACGCGCGCGTTGATGTAGGGGTTGTAGGCTATCACGGCATCGATTTCCAGGCGCTTGAAGGCCTGAAGGATGGCCGTGATGGTGCCGTCCGGCATGTCGAGGGTCTTGATGATCTTGCAGACGGAACCGTAGCGGAAGAGATCCTCCTCCTGGGGCTCCTCGACCATCACGTCCTCCTGCGGCACGGCTCCGATGAAGAAGCCGTCCTTCTCCGCGTCGTGGATCAGCTTGATGGACTTTTCGCGTCCTATCGTTATGGGGAAGATGGCTCCCGGGAACAGCACCGCGTTGCGCAGCGCCAGGATGGGGAGCACGTCGGGAAGCTCCGACTCGTCTATCTTTATCGCATTTTCGCCCTGAAGCACCGGAATGATGCTTACCTCCGCTCCCGAAGGCAAGGTGAATTCTTTATCCAATTTCATAGTTCTGCCAAAATGTCAGTAAAATTAACATGATAATCCAGGCCGTGAATATAGTCAATCTCCGTGCCATCGCAAAAACTGGCAAATGATTTTGAATAATAAAAAAATTAACCTAATTTTGTCTTCTGTTTTCACTGAATTGTTATTGACAAGTAATTATATATAATATGGCAAAAGAAGGAAACAAGGCCAGCAGCGTGACCAAGGCCGATCTCGTCAACGAGATTGCCTCGAAGACCGGGGTGGAGAAAGTGGTCGTAAAGAATATTGTCGAGGCTGTGATGGACAGCGTGAAGTCATCCATAATCAAGGGCAATCCGGTATACCTCCGCGGTTTCGGAAGCTTCATCGTGAAGCACCGCGCGCAGAAGGCTGCCCGCAACATCACCAAGAAGACCACGATGACGATTCCCGAGCATGACATCCCCGCGTTCAAGCCTTCCAAGTCTTTCGTCAACGCTGTGAAGAACAAGGGTGAATAGAAGGAAAATCAACAATAACCATTCATATTATGCCAAACGGTAAGAAGCATAAAAGACATAAGATGTCGACGCACAAGCGCAAGAAGCGCTTGCGCCTGAACAGACATAAGAAGAAGTAGTCGAGAAAAGTCCGACGGGGGATCCGGCGGGCTTTTTCTTAATCGTATGTTCAATGGAAACCGCGAAAACTGACAAGGACCTGGTGGTCGACGTGACCGCCTCTGAAGTTCGGATAGCGCTGATGGAGAACCATCGCCTGATCGAGCTTGACAGGCAGTCAACCAAGAGTCATGGCTTCACGGTGGGGGACGTCTACCTGGGAAAGGTCAAGAAGCTGCTCCCCGCCCTGAACGCCGCTTTCGTGGATATCGGCGACACCAAGGAGGCGTTTGTCCATTACCTTGACCTGGGAATGTATTTCAACGCATTCGACACCTTCGTCAAGGAAAGCAATCCCAACAGGGAGCTTGGAAAGCTTTTCTCTGGCATGAAGCTGGGCCCCGTCCTGCCCAAGGACGGGAGGATAGAGGAGTACCTCAAGCTCGGACAGATGATCATGGTCCAGATTACCAAGGAGCCGATCTCCACCAAAGGTTCGAGGTTGTCTGCGGAGATTTCATTGGCAGGACGCAATATTGTACTGCTGCCTTTTGCAGAGAAGGTGAGCGTTTCACAGAAAATCGCCTCGCGCGAGGAAAAAAGAAGGCTTGAGACTCTTGTGAGGAGCATACTCCCCAGGAACTACGGGGCCATAATCCGCACCGCCGCAGAGAACAAGAACGCCGCGGTCCTGGTCGCGGAGCTGAAGTCCCTGATAGAGAAATGGGAGGGCTCGTGGACGAAGCTGGCTTCATCGAAAGGTGTGAAGCTCCTGTTCACTGAATATGACAAGACGACGGCCGTGCTGCGCGATCTCCTCAATGATTCTTTCTCGAACGTCTACGTGAACGACACGCGGGTGTACGACGAGGTCAGAAACTACATTTCGCTGATATCTCCGGAACAGGAGAAGATAGTGAAGTTCTACGACGGCAAGGAGCCGATTTTTGACCATTTTGAGGTTACGCGCCAGATCAAGAGCTCTTTCGGGAAGGTGGTGCCCATGAAGCAGGGTGCATATCTGGTCATAGAGCACACCGAAGCCCTGAATGTAATCGACGTCAACAGCGGCATACGCGCCAAAACGACCGACCAGGAGGAGAACACCTTCGAGGTCAACAAGATAGCTGCCGAGGAAATTGCCCGTCAGATGAGACTGAGGGACATGGGCGGCATCATCATAGTCGATTTCATCGACATGGACAAGGTCGAGCACCGCAATGAGCTGTTCAACTACATGAGGGAGCTGCTCGAGAGCGACAGAGCCAAGCACAACGTGCTGCCGCTCACTAAATTCGGACTGATGCAGATCACCCGTCAGCGCATCCGCCCGATTACTGAAATCAACACTACGGAGAAATGCCCTCTCTGCCACGGTACGGGCAAGATAGCCTCCACGGTGATAATTGACGAGGAAGTGGAACGGAAGCTGGCCTTCTATGCGGAGAAGGGTATGAAATCCTTCGTGCTGCATCTGAGCCCCATACTCGGGGCCTACCTGACAAGGGGCCTGAATTCGTATATCCGCAAATGGAAACGCAAGTACAAGTGCAAGCTGAAGGTCGTCGAAATGACGGACCACAGCATCCTGCAATATGAAATCTGTGATGAAAACGGAAAGGCCCTGGACTAGGGCCTTTCTTTTTTTGCGGCGAGGCATTGCGGGAGCGGAAATTATTCTTATATTTGCAGTACTAATTTGGAATAATTCAAAATAACTCACTAATTCAACGTTATGAAAAAGAAATTCAGATGTCTTGTCTGCGGCTATGTCTACGAGGGTGAGAATCCTCCCGCAGAGTGCCCCCAGTGCCACGCGAAGTCAGATAAGTTCGTGGAAATCAAGGATGAGGGCAAGCTTGTATGGGCTTGCGAGCATCATCTTGGCGACGGAAAGGTGGAGGATGCCGAGGTCATGCAGGGCCTTCACGACCATTTCAACGGCGAGTGCACGGAAGTGGGCATGTACCTTGCGATGAGCCGCCAGGCCGAGCGCGAGGGCTATCCCGAGATAGCCGAGGCCTTCAAGCGCTATGCGTTCGAGGAGGCCGAGCATGCCGCCAAGTTCGCCGAACTGCTCGGCGAGGTGGTATGGGATACCAAGACCAATCTCGAGAAGCGCGCCGAGGCCGAATGCGGAGCCTGCGAGGGCAAGCTTGCCATCGCCACCCGTGCAAAGCAGCTCGGCTACGACGCTATCCACGACACCGTACATGAGATGGCCAAGGACGAGGCCCGTCACGGCGCCGGATTCCAGGGCCTGCTCAAGAGGTATTTCGGAGAAGAGAAGTAGGGTTTCCTGCTGAAATATTGTCACTCGCCGGGGCCGCTCCCCGGCGAGTTTTGCGTATGGCGGGGATTTTGTATATTTGGGGCTGGAATCATTTTACAGAAGAATATGAATATTTGGCTTATAATCATCGGCGTGATGGTGATTTCCTTCATCATCCAGTCGACGCTCAACAGCAAGTTCAACAAGTACTCCAGGGTGCCGTCGCCCCATGGTCTTACGGGAGCGGATGTCGCCAGGCTCATGCTCCAGCAGAACGGAATCCATGACGTGACGGTACAGTCGGTGGGAGGAAAGCTCACCGATCACTACAACCCCGCCGACAAGACGGTGAACCTGAGCGAGGCCGTCTACGGAAGCGCCTCCATAGCGGCTTGCGCCGTGGCAGCCCACGAAACCGGCCATGCAATCCAGCATGCCCAGGGATATGCGCCTCTGAGGCTGAGGTCGGCCCTGGTGCCGGTGGTGACCTTCGCCAACAATACTGTGCAGTGGGTGCTGCTTCTCGGAGTTCTGCTCCTCAATGTATTTCCCGCGCTGCTGTGGATTGGCATAATCCTTTTCGCGATGACCACCCTCTTCAGCCTCGTGACGCTTCCGGTGGAGATCAACGCCAGCCAGCGCGCCGTCGAATGGCTTGACGGAGCCGGGGTCGTGGATTTCGAGACCAAGCCCATGGCTGTGGATGCGCTCAAGTGGGCCGCATATACCTACGTCATAGCGGCCATAGGCTCGCTTGCTACCTTGTTCTATTATATAGGGCTCGCGAGCGACAGACGATAGCCTGTCCCGGACATTGAAAAGACTCCGCCCCACAACAGGGACGGAGTCTTTCAGTATATGCCGGTCCGTCTATTCGACCGTGACGGATTTGGCGAGGTTGCGCGGCTGGTCGACGTCGCGCCCCTTGGCGATGGCGATGTGGTACGCGAGGAGCTGGAGCGGGATGGACGAGAGCAGCGGCGCGAAGCACTCCTCCGTGTCGGGAATCTCGAGGGAGAAGTCGGAGAGCGCGCGCACGTCGGTGTCGCCCTCGGTGACTATGCTGATGATCCTGCCCCTGCGGGCCTTGATCTCCTGGATGTTGCTGAGTATCTTGTCGTAGTTGCCGTTCCTGGGCGCTATCACGACCGTGGGCATCTCGTCGTCAATCAGCGCGATAGGGCCGTGCTTCATCTCCGCAGCGGGGTATCCCTCGGCATGGATGTAGGAGATTTCCTTGAGCTTGAGCGCGCCCTCCATGGCCACGGGGTAGTTGTATCCGCGTCCGAGGTAGAGGAAGTTGCGCGCGTAGGTGAAGGTCTTGGCCAGCTCCGCGATTTCCTCGTCGTGCTTGAGGATGGCCGAGATCTTGTCGGGTATGGTCTGGAGCTCCCGGACGAGTTCAGCCCTGCGGCTGTCGGAAATGGTGCCGAGCTGCTCGGCTATGCTGAGCGCTATGAGGAACAGGACGGTGACCTGTGCGGTGAACGCCTTGGTGGAGGCGACGCCGATTTCGGGCCCGATGTGGGTGTAGCACCCGGTGTCGGTGGCCCTGGCTATGGAGGAGCCCACGACGTTGCAGATTCCGAAGAGGAAGGCTCCGGACTCCCTTGCGAGGTTGACTGCGGCCAGGGTGTCGGCGGTCTCGCCCGACTGCGAGATGGCGATGACCACGTC